>NZ_JBVOUO010000002.1:0-716533 GCF_055685825.1 Pannonibacter sp. CBAS1226
TCGTGGGGAGGGGTAAGGGGTGGGGGGGCTCTGAGTCCGCAAGATTTTGAAAAAATTAGCTTTTCCTGAAGAGGCTGGAGAGGGGAAGAGAAGCTGTCTGTAATCAATGGAGACTTTGCCAGACGGAAAGGTCTTTCCCCCCACCCCCTTGCCCCTCCCCACCAGGGGGAGGGGGGCTGAAACGCCGTGCCGGAGTAACGAGACTTCAGACCTTCCCCATCTGTCTCTGGCTTCATGCACGAAGCCTGCATATCGTAGCTCAAGGTGGAAAAAGGGCGCTGTGCTCAAAAGAGAGTGCCTTCTCCCCTATTCCTCCCCGAACAGAAATCCCGGCGGGCGGTCGAAGGGGGTGCCGAGCATGGCGAGCCAGAGGCTGGTGGCGATGCGCTCGGCCTGGCGGATGACGATGGCGGCAGCTTCCGGATCGGCAAAGACGTGGCGGGCGGTGGCGCGGAAGAGGGTGAGCCAGCGGCGGAAATCATCGCTTTCCACCTCCTGGCGCATGGGCAGGTGGGCAGGCACCGGGCGGCCCTTGTATTCGCCGGTCTTCAGCAGCACGGAGCCCCAGAAGCCCTTCATCCGTTCCAGATGCGCGTCCCAGTGCCCGGCCATGCGGGCCTCGAAAATGGGGCCGAGGCGTTCATCAGTGCGCACGGCATCATAGAAGCTGTCCACCAGCGTGTTGATCTCATCCCGCGTGATGCTTTCATGCATGGGCACGCGGGTGACGGCGGGGCGGATATCGACAGAGGTCATGGCCTGCTTTCCTGATCAGGCCGCCAGTCTAGCGGCGAGCCTTTGCAAAGGCACGGCAAAAGCTGCGCGGGCGGCAAGGGGCCGCAGGCTGGCGTCAACCGCGCCTCGCTTGCAAATGGCGGCCTTTTGGCTATGTTCCCGGCCAAACAGACCGGCAGGCAGATGGCCGCCGCAAGATGATTGAAGAACGGATTTTCCGCATGGATGTGAGCCTGAACCGGACAGAGGCGCAACGCGGCGCCGCGCCGGAACTCACGGTGGTTCTGCCGACCTATAATGAGCGGGGCAACGTGCCGCTGGTGATCGCGGCACTGCGCAAGGCGCTGGAAGGCGTGGCCTGGGAAGTCATTTTCGTCGATGACAATTCGCCGGATGGCACCGCCGCTGCAGCCCGTGCCATTGCCGCCGAAGATCCGCGCATTCGCGTCATCCGCCGTGTTGGCCGCCGGGGCCTTTCGGGTGCCTGCGTCGAAGGCATGCTGGCGTCGTCTGCCCCCTTTGTGGCCGTGATGGATGCGGACATGCAGCATGACGAGACGCTGCTGCCGCGCATGCTGGCGGCGCTGCGCTCCGGCGAGGTGGATCTGGCGGTCGCCAGCCGCAAGGTCGAAGGCGGCGATATCGGCGAGGGCCTGTCCGCGATCCGCAAGGCGGGCTCCAACTTCGCCAACGCGCTGGCGCGCAAGCTGCTGAAGGTGACGCTCTCCGACCCGATGAGCGGCTTCTTCATGCTGCGGCGGGAAGTGGTCGATGAACTTGCTCCGCGCCTCTCGGCGCAAGGCTTCAAGATCCTGCTCGACATCGTGGCGAGCGGCGAGGGGCGCCTGCGCATCCGCGAGCTGCCCTTTGTCTTCCGCGAGCGGCAGGAGGGGGAAAGCAAGCTCGATACGCTGGTGACGCTGGATTATCTGGGCCTTCTGGTCTCGAAGTATCTGGGCGACATGGTCTCCGTCCGCTTCCTCATGTTCAGCCTTGTGGGCGCCAGCGGCGTGCTGGTGCATCTGGTGGCGCTGCGCGCGTCGCTGCTGGCGCTGGAGCTGGACTTCAACCAGGCGCAGATTGCCGCGACCTTCGTCGCCATGACCACCAACTTCTTCCTCAACAACCAGCTGACCTACCGCGACCGGCGGCTGACAGGTCTTGCCATGCTGCGTGGCCTCGTCACCTTCTATGCGGTGTGCAGTGTCGGCGTGCTGGCCAACGTGGGCGTCGCAAACCTGATCTATGAAAACGAGCCGGTGTGGTGGATTGCGGGCGCTGCCGGTGCGGTGATGGGCGCGGTGTGGAATTACGCTGCCTCCTCCGTCCTGACCTGGCGCAAGTCCTGAGGGTGAAGTGATCATGGCTGGACAGACGGGCGCATTGGGAACAGGCCGCGAAAGAGTGGCAGACCTGCCGCTGTGGCTGCAGCCGAAGCTGCTTGTCCTTCTGGTGCTGGCGCTGACGGCGCTGCGACTGTGGACGGGGGCCAGTGCCTATATCGTCGAGGACGAGGGCTATTACCGGCTCTGGGGCCTCTATCCGGCTTTCGGCTATTACGACCACCCGCCGATGGTGGCCTGGTGGATCTGGCTGGGCCAGCAGATTGCGGGTGACAACGCTCTGGGGCTGCGGCTCGTCAGCATCCTGTCGGCGGCCATTGGGTCGCTGGCGCTGTGGCGCACGGCCTTCCTGCTGTTCGGCCCGCGTGTGGCCGGGCTGTCCGTGCTGTTTCTCAACGCGACGCTGCTCGTCGGCATCGGTGCTGTGCTGGCGACGCCTGATGCGCCTTCCGTGTTCTTCTGGGGCCTGACGCTCTGGGCTCTGGCGGAACTCACCGCTTCAGGAAAAGCCAACTGGTGGCTGGCAGTTGGGCTATTCGCAGGTCTTGGGCTCGTCTCCAAATATTCCGTGCTGTTCCTTGGCGCCGGGATCGTGCTGTGGCTGCTGATGCCCGCCAACCGCCGCTGGTTCCTGTCCTGGCAGCTGTGGGTGGGCGGGCTCATTGCTCTTGCCGTGCTGTCGCCGGTGCTGATGTGGAATGCGGGCCATGACTGGGCTTCGTTCTACAAGCAGTTCGGCCGCGCCGGGCGGGGTGACTGGACGGAAAAGTTCATCATCGAATTTATCGGCGCCTTCCTCGGTCTGCTCAATCCGCTGGTGGCCATTCCGGCGCTGGCCGGGCTGTGGCAGCTGGTGCGGCGCATGGGCAAGGGCGAGACAGGCGCCGGGCTGATCGTGCTGACCACGCTGCCGTTCCTTGCCTATCTGCTCGTCCATGCGCTGCATTCACGTGTGCAGGGCAACTGGCCGGCACCTGTGTTCCCGGCCTTCTGCATCATGGCCGCGGTGTTTGTGGCTGCAAGCACAGCACGCTTCTGGCGCAGGCTTGCAGCGGTGGCGATTGTGCTGGGGCTTGGGCTTGGTACTGCGGTACAGGTGCATGCGGTGTCGCCCTTCACCGGCAAGTTCGCCCGCAAGGACCCCACGTTCCAGATGCGCGGCTGGCCGGAAATTCATGACGAACTGCGCCAGATCGCTGATGCGCAAGGGGCGGGCTACATCGCCACCATGGGCTACGGCCTCAATGGCCAGATGGCCTTTGCCTTCCGGGGTGAGATCCCTGTCATCCAGCTCAATGACCGCATCCGCTATGTGATGATGCCGCAGCCGGGGCCGGAGCTGTTCTCCGTGCCGGGGCTCTATGTCACCGAAGCACGGCGCGATGCGGCCGAGCGGCTGTCGGAGACCTTTGGCCGGGTGGAGCTTGTGGCAACCCTCACGCGCAAGGTTGAGGGCGTGCCGCTTGAGGACCTCTTGGTCTATGTCATCGATCAGCCGGAAGGCCCGCCGCTGGAGCCGATTGATCCCGCTCTCTGGATGTCCGCGCAATAGGCTGATGCCGCGAGGTTATGCCTGAATTTCTGTTTCCGATTGTATTCCAAGCCTTTTTGCGGTTAGCAAAGAGGCATGGTGCCCCGCGATAAATTGCGGGTAGGGGGCGGAATGAAACGGATCACCCTGGCGGCAGTCGATTATGGCTTCGCGTTCGGCACGGACCGGGCGATCCGCGAGCTTTTGGCGCAGGGCCGCCTCAGCGCGGTGGGCTGTCTTGCTTTCTCCGAGTTGTGGCGGCGTGAATATGCGCCCTTGCGCGAGGTCGTGGATGGCGGCGCAGGTCATGCACTGGTTGGCCTGACCCTGACGCTGACAGGCGCCTTCGGCATGCCGATGAGCCCCCGCTGGCAGCAGGAACTGGGGCCATCCTTCCGCAGCCCCGGCTGGTTCGCCCGCCGCGCAGGCTTCGGGCTGCTGCCCGACGAAATCATCCTTGAGGAGATGGCTGCCCAGCTCCGCAGCTTCATCGTGTATTTCGGCGCTGAACCGCAATTCATCACCCTGTCCGATGGCCTGATGCGCCACCGGGCTCTGGTGCGGCTGCTGGCGCGGTCGGTGGAGGCTGAGGGCCTTGCCACCCGTCCGCTTCTCATCTACCCGCAAGGGGAAGGGCGGGCGCTGCGCCGTTTCAGCCGCTTTGCGTTGAAGCTTGGCTTCCCCGTTCTGGCCAGCGGCCCCATGCTGCCGGACCCGCCAACCGAGGCGGAACTGCAGGAGGCGCTGAGGCATCACTTCGACGGACTTCCCGAAATGGCTTTCGTCGTGGCGCGGCCTGCGATCATCGATGACCGTCTGCGGCGGCAACTGCCAAAGGCGGAGCTTGCAAGGCGCGAGCGGCATTTTGCCGTGCTCAAAAGCCTCAAATTCTTCAACACACTGGCAGAGAAGGACATCTTCCTTTACTGAAGGTGTACCAGCCGGTTTTCTCCTGCCAGTCCTCGATCTGCCTTCCGCAAACGGAAACGGCTCCAGTGGGGGCTGGAGCCGTTCTTCGGGAGGAGGCAAACAGCTCTCGCTGTCTGCTATTGTGGATATGGGCAGTTTTTGCGAGATTGCCAGAGGCAGGGTAGACAATTTTTACTGGGCAGGCGGGCGGCGCAGGGCCGTGTGTCTGCCATGAGCCAAGGGGCAGCGTCTCGTGTCGGATCTCAAGGGTTTTCTCGACAACAGCTTCACTCTCGAGGGGCTGCCGTCAGAGCTGGCGGACGGGCTCACCCGTCTGGCGCGTCCGATGAAGGTGAACCAGGGAGCGATCCTGTTCGAGACCGGCGATCCGGGCAATGGCTGCTACGCCATTCTGGAAGGTTCCCTCAAGGTCTCCATTCTGTCCGTCGAAGGGGATGAGCAGCTGCTCGCCGTGCTGGGGCCTGGGGATCTGGTGGGTGAACTGGCGCTTCTCGACGGGCGGCCGCGCTCGGCCACCGTCACGGCGCTGAAGGCGGCACGGCTCGCCTTCATCGACAAGTCCGCTTTCGAGCGCTTTGCCGATGAAAATCCGCAGCTCTACCGCCACATGCTGTCCATCGTCGGCAAGCGGCTGCGCCAGTCCAACGATGTTCTGGCCGCCCGTTCCTTCCTCCCGCTGCCGGGCCGCGTGGCTCAGACGCTGATGCAGCTGGCGGAGACCTTCGGCAAGCCGCTGGATAACGGCCGCATCCTCATTCACTACAAGCTCAGCCAGTCCGAGATCGCCAATATGGCAGGCGCTGCGCGCGAGAATGTCAGCCGCGTGCTGAACGACTGGAAGCGGCTCGGCACGATCAGCCGCATTTCCGGCTATTATTGCCTCGAGCGCCCGGAAGTGCTCAAGCAGGCAGCAACCCTCTGATTTTCCTCCCCACCGTCTTTCATGGAGAGCCATGTGACAGCCACTTCGGACGCAGAAACCGAACAGCCAACCGGTGACCTGACCCTTCGCACCATGGCCATGCCGGCCGATACCAACGCCTCGGGCGACATTTTCGGCGGCTGGGTGCTGTCGCAGATGGACCTTGCAGGTGGCATTGCCGCCGGCCAGCGCGCCAGTGGCCGCGTTGTGACCATTGCAATCGACCGGATGAAATTCATCCGTCCGGTGCATGTGGGTGATGTGCTGTGCATCTACACCCGCGTTGGCCGGATCGGCCGGTCCTCCATGGAAATCAACATGGAAGCCTGGGCCCTGCGCCACCGCTATGGCCAGCGGGAAAAGGTGACCGAAGCGATGTTCACCTTCGTCGCCGTGGATGAGGATGGCCGTCCGCGTCCGGTTCCGGCGGAGTGCTGAGGTCAGCTCCGGGTGAGCCGGGCTCATTGAGGGGCGGTCAAGCCCGTGCGGCGCCTGAGCGATTTCAAGGCGTGATGCGTCGGCATCGAAAGCCTTGGCATCAGTCCATTGGTGAAAGCCTCTCCACTTTCGTCTTGCCATGACGAACAGAAAGAAGAAGCCGGTCAGGCAGTCCTGACCGGCTTGTGGCCTGTTTGGGGGCAGGCGGAACAGCACGAAGCGCAAGGCTTTTCAGCCATGGCACGTGAAAATAGCGTGGTTCGGGAACGGGTTCCGCGGCGGTTCAGCCGGGAAAGCTCTGCCGGGCGCGACGCTCGAGATCGGCGTAAAGGCTCTCGTCGACCGCTTTGGAACAACCTGTGTTCCACAGTGCGATCAGCCCTTCCACCCGTGTCTTGCGCATCTCTGAGGTCAGCGGCGCATGTGTACGGCGGAGCGCGGCGGTCAGTTTCAACTGACGCAGGCGCTGCAGGACATAAAACTCCGAGGCGGTCAGGGAAGAACGGGCGGCAGGTGCGGCCAGGTCCTTCAGCTGTGCCCCGGCCAGGACAATCTGGACGGATGCGTTCACGGCGTTACTCTCTCTTCTCGACATTAAAAAATCCTCCTTCGGTTGCCCGAGGAGGACTGGCGCATTGACGTTCTGACCGCTTGGTTGCCCTGGGTTTCCCCATGGCCACATCCCTTTGCGGGGACCACCTTGCCCGGCCGGGCAGGTTGGCGAGGGCGCCAGCCCTTCTCTTGATGATGCGGGCTTTATGGCACAAACCTTTTGCGGGGTCAATCAGCGGGAATTTCACGTCTGCCTCCCGCTCTGCGTCTAGCTGACAGAGCGAAAATCCGGCCGAGCCGCCGCCCTTTCCGGGAGAGTCAGATGCCCCAGCAGACCGATGCCACCTTGCAGATGATCGATGCGAACAATGCGGGCTTCGGCACCGTGCGGCTGGATCCGCGGGCGGAAAGCAGCAACTACGAGGACCATCTCGTGTTGCAGGGCACTCAGTTGCCAAGCACCTATTACGGATTGGCGGGGTCGGACAATACGACCCGGTTCAGGCCGTTGCATCAGGCTGGCTTTCTGGCGACTACGGCCCGCACGCGCGTCTATTTTGCGGTGGCGGGGATGATCAATCAGATCACCAACCCGCGTACGGCGCTTTCGTCCAGTCTTCAGCAGGTTCAGGGGCCGGTCTACAAGAGCAAGTATTATGTCTTTGTCCGCCTCGGCGTTTCCCTTGCTGATTTTCAGGCGACGATTGCCGCCATGATTGCAAATGCGCAGGCGATCACGACAGGCGATCTGGTGGACATCAATGGGCGGTCGCAGGCAACGGGCCCGACCGGCCTCTACTATGTGAATGCAGGGGCGCTTGAGGGCACATTCTGGGCGCGCAAGAATGCAGGTTGGGAAAGTTCGTTCTTTCCATCCAAGATCAACAAGCGCCTCCGGCCGCTCTGTCTGATGGATTTCCGCATTCAGCCCAATCAGGTTGCGACGGCGCAGGGCACGGGAGCTGCCTATGCCGCCAGCATTGCGCTGGTGCCCACGGCGCGCAACCAGGTGCATACGGGCCATACGCTGATGACACCAGCCGCGCTTGCCAACTGGTACGCCGGCCAGAACTTTGCCTCTCTGGCTGGCAATGTGGCTGGTGCCACGATCTGGAACAAGTATGACTGGCTTGGCCAATACCAGCAGAATGCGTCCTTTGCGACGAACAACTATGATGTCGCAGGTCCGCAAATCGCCAGCGGTAACGAATATTACGCCCGTGAGTTCTTCAATCTGTTCCCGGTGACGAACCCGAATGCCAATGCGAAGACCGCGCAAAGCCAGTCCATCGTCTCGATGATCGATGGCTTCGTGAACAATTGAGTGTTCGCACTCAATAATGCGGCGGGCGGGTGACGGGATGGGCGGAAATGCCCGTCTCGATCAGTTCGTCGATCTGGTCCGTCATTTCCCTCAGCTTGCGCGTCAGCCGCTCGATCTGCTTGCCCTGCTCGATGACCACGGCGTTGAGGTCGTCGATGGTGCGGATGGCATGGGCAAGGCCGATTTCCAGATTCACGACGCGGTCTTCATCCATCATGGCAAGGGCCTCTCGTGATATGTGGCCGCTTCTCAGCCGCAGGTTTGGAAATTCTGACAGGGTACGGTCTTGGCAGGGCGGACAGGATGCTTAAGTTAGACAAGCGGGGTGCTCTGCCTCGCGTCTTATCTCCCCTCCCGCCCTTTGGCACAAGAGCGAAAGCCCGAACATGACAAGCCTTGCGGATTTTCCGATCACCCGGAAGTGGCCGGCCCAGCATCCTGACCGTATCCAGCTTTACTCCCTGCCGACGCCGAATGGCATCAAGGTCAGCGCCTTCCTGGAAGAAGCGGGCCTTGCCTATGAGCCGCATCTGGTGGATTTCGGCTCCAGTGACCAGATGACGCCCGAGTTCCTGTCGCTGAACCCGAACAACAAGATCCCCGCCATCATCGACCCCAATGGCCCGGACGGAAAGCCTTTCGGCATCTGGGAATCGGGTGCCATCCTCATCTATCTGGCGGAAAAGACGGGCCAATTCCTGCCGGAGGATCCGGCCGGGAAGTATGAGACCATCCAGTGGCTGATGTGGCAGATGGGCGGTCTTGGCCCCATGTCCGGCCAGCTCGGCTTCTTCCACAAATTCGCGGGCCGCGAATATGAGGACCGCCGCCCGTTCGAGCGTTACCGCGACGAGGTGAAGCGCCTGCTGGGTGTGCTCGATCAGCGTCTTGAGGGCCGCGAGTTCATCATGGGCGCGGACTACACCATCGCCGACATGGCCTCATGGCCCTGGCTGCGCACCCTCTCCGGCTTCTATGAGGCAGCAGAGCACGTGGACCTTGCCACCCGCAAGAACGTGCTGCGCTGGTTCGAAGCCTGCATGGCCCGCCCGGCCAGCCAGAAGGCGGTCAATATTCCGGCGCGGGGCTGAGAAACAAGGATCAGTCCGGCCCGGCGCGAAGGCCGGGCCGGTCTTCATGACGCCGATCACGCAAAGATCTGCCACCAGGGGGCCCAGCCGGCCGTCTTCATCTGAGTAGGAGACACCTGCGCCGTCTTCTGGTTGATCTGGCCCGTCAGCGTCAGCTGTGTCTGCAGCGTTGTGGCATTGATCATCGTGCAGCCGAAATCGGCCGGGTTTTCGTCCGAAAAGCTGTTGTAGAAAACGTAGAGCCCGATGGCCGGGCTATCGCCGAAGTAGCCGTTCTTTGTGGTGGCAATCAGCGTGTTCATCTGGTTGATGTCGATCGTGTAGAACGGGAACCTGTTCACGACATCGAGTTTCTTCGCCTGCACCAGCAGGACGGAGCCCTTGTAGTTCCAGATCCAGTCGCCGCCGAATTCGATCTCCAGCTTGGCGCCTTGAAGGCTTGTCGTGCCGAGACCGAGATTCTGGCCGGTCGACTGATCATTGATCACGGCGAGATTGACACTCGTGATCGCGTCTTCCCGGATCACCTCGCCCAGATTGGATGAGGCCTTCATGATGTTGTAGGTCCAGGTGGACTGGGTCTTGAGAACGTCGGTAAGAGACATGGACTGCTCCCTGCGCTGGTCTGTCTCTTGCCTTGACGCAGGCAGGGCAGGGCGCGTGAGCATCCCGCCTCACTTCAGCGGAAACATCTCGTACCAGGGCCGGGCGCCCGCATGCCGGGCCTCCTCAAGCGTGACGATGGCCGGGCGGAGCGTCAGCCGGTTGCGGTTGAACAGGAAGTCCTGCATCCGCCGCGCATCGATGAACAGGCAGCCTTCGTTCATGCGGTGCTCTGGCCCGGTAAAGCTGGTGTAGAGCACGAAGACCGGATGCACGTGCCGGTGGCCGTGTGAGGCGGCTTCTGCCGCCGCGATCAGGCTGCGGATGCCGTCAACCTCGAAGGGAAAATAGCTCAGTCCCAGATGCCGCTCGCGCTCCAGCCGCAGGGCGCGCACCAGATAGTGCCGGTCCTCCAGGCTCCACGCCCAGCTCGCCCCCAGATCCTCCGCAAGGCCGGGGTCCTCCTGCCAGGCTGTCACCAGCCCGATCTTGGCCGACCGCGTCATCTGGTGGATCGTCACCAGATTGACCGTCGTCAGAAACGGCTCCGCCACATGCGCCCCAAGATGGGCGGTGGCTTCCATGAAGTCCGAGGTCCAGACCGACCTCTCGGCGAGAATTTCCTGAATATTCATGACCATCCCGGCCCCAACTGCCCTGCCTTGAAGGACGCTTGCGGGGGAGGGATGTGAATATAATCCGGTAGGGGATTTGTGGGCGGCCATGCAAAAAGGGCGGCCCGAGGACCGGCCTTTCCGTATTTCGAGGCTGATGGACTTCTTAGAAGTCCATGCCGCCCCCCAAACCCGCGCTAGCGGGTTCAAGACTTAGTCTGATGGGCGGCCATGCAAAAAGGGCGGCCCGAGGGCCGCCCTTTCCGTATTTCGAGGCTGATGGACTTCTTAGAAGTCCATGCCGCCCATGCCGCCCATGCCGCCGCCCGGCATTGCCGGAGCGTCCTTCTTGGGCAGCTCGGCAACCATGGCGCCGGTGGTGATCAGCAGACCGGCGACGGAAGCGGCGTCCTGCAGGGCAGTGCGCACGACCTTGGTCGGGTCGATGATGCCGGCTTCGATCATGTTGACATAGGTCTCGGTCTGAGCGTCGAAGCCGAAGGAGACGTCGTTGTTCTCCTGGATCTTGCCGACGACGATCGAGCCTTCCACGCCGGCGTTCTCGACGATCTGACGGATCGGGGACTCAAGAGCGCGCAGGACGATCTTGATGCCGGCCTGGATGTCAGCGTTGTCGGAGGACAGCTTCTCGACAGCAGCCTTGGCGCGCAGGAGCGCGGTGCCGCCGCCCGGGACGATGCCTTCTTCGACGGCCGCACGGGTCGCGTTCAGGGCGTCGTCGACGCGGTCCTTCTTTTCCTTCACTTCGATCTCGGTTGCACCGCCAACGCGGATGACGGCGACGCCGCCAGCCAGCTTGGCCAGACGCTCCTGCAGCTTCTCGCGGTCGTAGTCCGAGGTGGTTTCCTCGATCTGCGCCTTGATCTGTGCAACGCGGCCAGCGATGTCGTCCTTGGAGCCAGCGCCATCAACGATGGTGGTGTTTTCCTTGGAGATGGAGACCTTCTCGGCGCGGCCGAGCATGTCGAGCGTGACGCTCTCCAGCTTGATGCCGAGGTCTTCGGAGATCACCGTGCCGCCGGTCAGGATGGCGATGTCTTCCAGCATGGCCTTGCGGCGGTCGCCGAAGCCCGGAGCCTTGACGGCAGCGATCTTGAGGCCGCCGCGCAGCTTGTTGACGACGAGGGTCGCCAGAGCTTCGCCTTCGACGTCTTCAGCGATGATGAGGAGCGGCTTGCCCGACTGCACCACAGCTTCGAGAACCGGCAACATGGCCTGCAGGTTGGAGAGCTTCTTCTCGTGCAGGAGAATGTAGGGCTTCTCCAGTTCGGCGAGCATCTTCTCGGCGTTGGTGACGAAGTACGGGGACAGGTAGCCGCGGTCGAACTGCATGCCCTCGACGACTTCCAGCTCGGTCTCGAGAGACTTGGCTTCCTCGACGGTGATCACGCCCTCGTTGCCGACTCGCTGCATGGCTTCGGCAATGTCCTTGCCGACCTGCACGTCGCCGTTGGCGGAAATGGTGCCGACCTGAGCGACTTCTTCAGAGGTGGTGATCTTCTTGGAAACCGAGACCAGGTACTTCACGGCTTCGGCAGCAGCGAGGTCGATGCCGCGCTTCAGATCCATCGGGTTCATGCCGGCGGCAACAGCCTTGGCACCTTCCTTGACGATGGACTGGGCCAGCACGGTGGCGGTGGTGGTGCCGTCACCGGCGATGTCGTTGGTCTTCGAGGCCACTTCGCGCACCATCTGGGCGCCCATGTTCTCGAACTTGTCTTCCAGCTCGATTTCCTTGGCAACCGACACACCGTCCTTGGTGATGCGCGGAGCGCCGAAGGCCTTGTCGAGGACCACGTTGCGGCCCTTCGGGCCGAGGGTCACCTTGACAGCGTTTGCGAGGATATCGACGCCACGCAGCATTTTTTCGCGGGCATCAGCACCGAACTTTACGTCCTTGGCAGCCATTTTATCGTCTCACTCTAATTTGGGTTGATGTCAGTGAAATCCGGAGGTCCGCCTGATCAGGCGATCACACCCATGATGTCGGATTCCTTCATGATCAGCAGGTCTTCACCGTTGATCTTGACTTCGGTGCCGGACCACTTGCCGAAGAGCACGCGGTCACCAGCCTTAACGTCAACCGGGATCAGTTCGCCGTTGTCCTTGCGGGCACCAGCGCCGACGGAGACGACTTCGCCTTCCTGCGGCTTTTCCTTGGCGGTGTCCGGAATGATGATGCCGCCGGCGGTCTTCTCTTCGGAGGTTACGCGACGAACAACGACACGGTCGTGCAGCGGACGAAACGTCATTTGGCTCTTTCCTCTCATGCGGCGTGCCCCCATATGAAGCAGCACGCAATCCATAATGTTGATGGCTCGAGAGATCGCGGGTTGCCCCGCGTCTTGTTAGCACTCCTCAACAGCGAGTGCTAACAGCCCCCGATTTAGGAGCGCCTGCGGGCCTTGTCAATGCCGGACCAAACGAAAAAATCCTCCGGCTGATTGGCCGGAGGACTCGGGTTTTCGGACTTTCGGGGGTCTTGCGCCGCTCTGCCTGCGCTCACATGGCGGCAGAACGCTCCGACCAGGACTGCTTCTTGCGGTAGATGGTCGAGGGGCTGATCTCGAGCGCTGCAGCAGCCAGTGCGATATTGCCGTCAAAGGCATCCAGCGCGTCCTCGATGATCCGCCGCTCCTGCGCCCAAAGGGGCTCTATGGCAGCCAGCGGCCGGGCGCCGCGTGCGGGGCGGCGGCGCTCGCGGGCTTCATCGCTGCCGAGCCGGGCGCGGGCCGAGGCCTCCCGGATGAAATGTGGCAGCATGTCATAGGTGACCGCCGTGCCGTTGTTCATCACCACGATCTGCCGGATGGTGTTTTCCAGCTGGCGCACGTTGCCGGGCCAGGCATAAGTCTCAAGCCGCGCTTCCGCATCGGCATCAAAGCCGCGGAAGGATCTGCGGTCCTCTCCGGCAAAGCGGGTCAGGAACTCCAGTGCCAGCGGCAGGATGTCCTCGCGCCGTTCGCGCAGGGGCGGCAGATGCACGGGCAGCACGTTCAGCCGGTAATAAAGGTCTTCGCGCAGACGGCCTGTTGCGACCTCCGCCAATGGATCGCGGCTGGACGAGCACATGATACGCAGGCTGGACGGCGCGCCGTCCTCCGGCTTCGCCAGCCCCTTGTCCTGAAGCAGCAGCAGAAGCTTGGCCTGAAGCGACAGGTCCAGCTCGTTCACCTCATCAAGGAACAGCGTGCCCCCGGCCGCCTGTGCCGTGGCGCCAGGATAGGCCTCGCTGCCATCACCGAACAGCTCCGTGTCGATCCGCTCCACCGAAAGCCCGGCGCAGTTGATAGAGACAAAGCGGTTGCCGGCCCGGCCGGACAGAACGTGGATCGCTTCGGCACACAGGCTTTTGCCCGTGCCGGATTCACCCGTGATGAAGACCGGGGCATCAGACGGCGCAAGACGGCCGATCTGATTGTAGACGCCCGTCATCAGCTGTGATGTGCCGGTGAAGCGGCCGATGGGCGCGCGGGAGGCCGGATCCATCTGGCGCATGGCCGGGGTATCCCGGCGTGCGGACTGTGGCTGAAGCTGCGGGCGGCGGCCATCGAGCTGGGCCTGCACCTTGCTCATCAAGGCATCCAGCGTGAAGGGCTTGGCGATGAAGTCGTGTGCTCCGGCGCGCATGGCATTCATGGCCTGCGTGACGGAACCGTGGGAACTGGTGGCGATGATGATCGCACCGGGGCTGCGCACGGCAAAACGGGCAAGCGCCTCGTCTCCGCCGGCCGTCTCGATGTCGATGATCAGCACATCGGCCGAAGCGTCGCTCAGCGCATCGAGGCACTGGCGCGGGTCCGAATAGACCAGCGGCTCGGCAACAGCACCGCTCAGCCGCGCACAGACCGTGGCTGCACGGGTTGCATCCGCCGGGCTTGCGTCAAGAACGCGCACATGAATGGACCTTGTGAGGTCCGGAAGGCTCCCCATCCCCGGGTTACTCCCGCTCTTGTCAGATGTCTTCAGGCAGGTCTTGTCTGAACTGTCGGCTGAGTGTTGTGCAAACGTGGTAAACAAAGCGTTGTCAGCCTCGTAAATAGTGACGGCAACGCCATCCAATCGGCCGGGGGCTCAGGGTTTCATGGTTGATTTCTCTGCGGGATTTTCTCCGGCGCCGTGCGGCCCCGGCCAGAGCCACACCATATGATGGTGCTTTCGATGACTGGAACCGGCTAAAGGTGTGCGGCGGCGTAACCTGCGGCGAAGGCGATCGCCATCAGCGGAAAGAACACCGCCGGGCGCAGCAGAACGGCCGGAAAGCTGCGCGCTTGCGGTGTTTCCAGCAACTTTGCGGAAGAGGTGGGAGGCGTAAGCGCTGGATCGGCGGGGAGGGGCGGTTCTGACCCTGCCTCCGGCTTCGTTTCGGGGGCAGTTCCGGATTCCGGCACGGGCATGAGGTGAAAGCCGGGCTGGTAACTGCCCCTGGGGATGATGATGCGCACCGGATCGCTGTGTCCGGTGCCCGCATAATAATCCTCAAGGCGTTTGCGCAGTCTTGCCGCCTCCACCCGGACGATCGGGTCTGTGGCAGGGTTGAAACTGTCGTCCCGCCCCAGTGCCTGCGTGGCGATGGTGTAGCCCTTCAGGGGGACCGGCGGATCGGCGATGGAGGCTTCCACCACGAAGGTCAGGAACTGGCGCAGCTGCTGGGATGCCGAGAACTCCGGACTGCCGGTGATCTTGTGCAGGGCGAGGCGGACGAGGTCACGGTTGACGGCTGGCTGCGGGCTGTTGCCGGTGCCGGATGCGGGCCGAACGGTACCGCCTGCGCGGGCAAGGCGCGCTTCCGGTTCCCGTTCACTGGCCGACTGTCCTTCCACTCCGCCAATCTCCCCGCTTGTTCAAGAGATAGCGGGCCTCCCGTTTCAGCCCCTGGGGATAAGGCTATGGCTCTCGCAGCGAATTGCAAGGGTTTTTGCGGCTGGCCGTTGTTGCGTTGCAGGAAGGCCGCAGCGCCGCACTGTTAACCATTATTAATGCGCTTTAATGAGAACTAGGCAAAGTTTTCCCCGTAAAGGCGGGTTTGCGGAGTCGGAACTACAGCGGCTTTCGGGCAAAATCGTTAACAGAGTATTGATTCGGGGTAGTGCGGCCAAAGGCATGGGGCGTTTAGCGACCATCATCATTCTGATCTGTATGGGCGTGATTGCCCTGTCGGCCGCCGCTGTGCTCGTTTATCAGTTTGGCCGTCCGCCGGGGGAAGCGCTGTCGCTGTCGCTTGCGCTGATGTGCACCATGATCGTGGTGCAGGTGGTGCTGGGCCGTGGCCGCGACCGGGGCGAGGTCAGCGACGTTGTCGAACGTCTGGAAGACCGGCTGCTGGAGCTGGATGAGGACGTCAACAACCTCGAAGGCCGTCTGACGGGCGTCGAACACACCATTCCGCGCCGCACCCGTGAGGAAATCGATCCGTTGTTTGCCGAGATCGAGGTGCTGGGTACGCTGGTCAAGCAGATGGCGGAAGCCATGTCCGACATGGAAACCCGCATCGAGGACCAGCGCGCCATTGGCGGCCCGGCTCCCGTGCAGGGCCTTGCCTATCATGGCCAGCCTTATGAGCAGGCGCCGCAGCACATGCAGCCGCAGCTGGCTGCGCCCCAGCAGCCTCAGTATCAGCAGCCGGCCTACGCCCAGCAGCCTTATTATCAGGATGCGCCCCAGCAGCCGCAGGCCTATGCCGCGCAGCAGCAGCCGGCCTATCAGTCGCAGCATCAGGGGCATCACGCTCCCGAGCCGCAGCGCCAGCCGGAGCCGCAGCACGCGCCGCACCAGCCGCATCAGCATCAACCCGAGCACATGCCCGGCGGGCGGATCGAGCCTGTGTTCGGCGGTTTCGAGCAGCCCGGCTTCCGCAACGAGCCGGAGCCGGCTCGTCCGGCATTCCAACCGCAGGCCCCGGTTTCGCAAAAGACCGATCCGGCCATGCGCGAAATGATCCGCTCGGCGCTGAATGCCAACCGGGTGGATCTGTTCCTGCAGCCGATCGTCACCCTGCCGCAGCGCCGGGTGAAATATTATGAAGCCTTCACGCGCCTGAGAGACGGCAACGACCAGGTTCTGGAGCCGGCCGTCTTCCTGCCGGAGGCGATCCGCTCGGGCCTCATCCCGCGCATCGACAATCTGCTGCTGTTCCGCTCCGTGCAGGTGATCCGCCGCCTGACGACACGCAACCGCGATGCAGCCCTGTTCTGCAATGTCTCCTCCATTTCGCTGGCGGACGAGACGTTCTTTCCCGGCTTCCTGGAGTTCGTGCGCAACAACAAGAGCTTCAGCGACCTGCTGATCCTCGAGTTCACGCAGGACGATGTGGCGCAGATGGGCGTTGTGGAGATGGAAAGCCTCGGCGCTCTCGCCGAGATCGGCTTCCATTTCTCCATCGACCAGATCCATGACCTGAAGATGGACTTCAAGTCACTGGCCGAGCGCGGGTTCCGCTATGCCAAGCTGCATGCGGATTATCTCATCGGCCGCCGCAGCTCCGATCACGGGCATATCCATCCGGGCGATTTCGGCAATCTGCTGCACCGCTACGGCATGACGCTGATTGCCTCGCATGTGGAGACGGAATCGCAGGTGCTGGAGCTTCTGGACTTTGATGTCTCCATGGCGCAGGGGCATCTCTTCTCCCCGCCGCGCCCCGTCCGCGCCGAAGTTCTCCAGGGCATGCCTGCACCCGCGCCGCGTAAGCGCGCCAGCTGATGATGACGCCGCGCAAGCGGCTCGAGTTGTTTCCTCTGAGCATCCACCCGCGCCGTCCCGGCCTTGTGCCGGGACCTGTCAGGGATCCGAGGCCGTGACCGCCTGACGGGTCCCGGATCTTCGCTACGCTGCGTCCGGGACGGCGCGGTGTGGGCGGCTGGCTTTCCGGAAACAGAATGGCACCAAACAAAAAAGCGCGCCGGCCGGGGCCAGCGCGCTTCTTGGGATCTCTGAATGATCTTTGGGGCCTGATACTTATTCGCCGACTTCGTTGGCCGGTTCTGCCTGCAGCATGCCGTAGCGCTCTTCGCCGATGCGGCCGAGCAGCTCAAGCTGGGTTTCGAGGAAGTCGATGTGGCCTTCCTCGTCCTTCAGCAGCTCTTCGAACAGCTGCATGGAAACGATGTCGCCTTCCTCACGGCAGATCTCGCGGGACTTGGCGTAGGAGGTGCGGGCGTCATATTCGCCGGCAAGGTCACACTCGAGCACTTCCTTGATGGTCTGGCCAATCCGCAGGGGAGCCAGCTTCTGCATGTTGGGATGGCCTTCCAGGAAGATGATGCGCGACGTGATCTTGTCCGCATGCTGCATCTCTTCGATCGACTCGGCGCGCTCCTTCTTGGCGAGGCGCGTATAGCCCCAGTCATCCAGCAGGCGGTAATGCAGCCAATACTGGTTGATGGCGCCCAGTTCGAGGAACAGGGCCTCGTTGAGGCAGTCGATGACCTTGGGATTGCCCTTCATGATGAGACTCACTTCATTCAGCGGGGTTGAACTGGATCTACATTAGAATAATTCTACAGTGGCTGTCCAGCCCCTCCGGTTGAGGTTCCTCATTTTTCCCGTTGGTATCTTCACAATGGGTGTCAACGGAAGGATGGCCCATGGCACCAGCAGGTCAGTGAATAGCGCCGCCCGCTTGAGACCGGGGTAACCCGGTGCAGCATGAAGCTGGCAAAAAGCGTCGCAGAGCCCTGTTCTCTCGGTGCTGACCATTTGGTGCTGCCCAGATCAAGATCGAGGCTGCCGCCGTCATAGAGCGCGGGCGGTGTCAGCTGAACAACGATGGTGAGCTTGCGCTGGCGGGCGATGGCGCCGTCGCCGATGTCGGAATGCCAGTCGTAGTGGCCTTCATCCGTCTCGTCATAAGCGGCGACCTGCAGCCGCTCCTTGAAATCGGTGATGTCGAACTGAAAGGCCTCGCGGTTGGCCGCAGCGACCGTTGCAAGAATGCGGTCCATGACAAAGGCAGCGCTGCCTTGATCATCGAGCCAGGAGATCCGTGCGCGGCGGATGGTGTGCTGCACACCGCCGACCAAGCCCCCGTCCGTCATCTCCGCATTCTCGGCGAGGGCTATGATCTCTGCGCATTCGGCAGGGGTGAAAACGTCCTTCACAGTATGCTTGAACATGTGCCGATGACTTTCTGATCGACGCGAAATGGTGCGCGATCAATCCTGACGGCATGGAAAAAGCAAGAGGAATCGCAAAGCCTTGATCGATAAGGGAAAATAGCCGCGTTCGCAGGGCCTCACCGGCGGGCGTGCGAGATGATCTTGCGCATCACGGTCGGCAGGGCTTCGCCCTCCACATCGCCCGGTTCTGACCACCAGCAGCCTTCGGGCAGGGGCGTGCCGGCAGGCAATGTGGCGCTGTAGACGGTCACCTCCAGATGGAAGTGGGTGAAGGTGTGGGTGGCAACGCCCAGATGCTGGTGCCAGCGGGCCTTGACGGGGGCGGCTGAAAGCGCCGTCTCTTCGGCAAAATCCGTGCTCCAGACCGTGCCGGGCACTTCGGCCATGCCGCCCAGAAGCCCTTTGGGCGGGCGCTTGCGCAGGGTCAGCGCGCCATCGCCATCCCGCAGCATGACAAAGGCTGCGCCCCGCCGCGTCGGCTTTTCCGCCTTGGCCGCCTTGCGGGGCAGGGTGTCTGCAATGCCCTGACGGCGGCCCTCGCAAGGCGCGCTCCAGGGGCACAGGGCGCACGCGGGTCGGCGCGGGGTGCAGATGGTGGCGCCCAGATCCATCACGGCCTGGGCAAAGTCGCCCGGCCTTTTTTCAGGGGTCAGCGCATCCATCGCCGCACGGATGGCGGGCTTTGCGCCGGGCAGCGGCTCTTCGATCAGATGCAGCCGCGACAACACCCGCTCCACATTGCCGTCCACCACGGCAGCGCGCTGGTCAAAGGCAATGGCGGCGATGGCTGCCGCCGTATAGGGCCCGATGCCGGGCAGCGCCTTCAGGCCTTCCTCGGTCTCGGGAAAACGGCCGCCAAGCTCAAACGCGATCCTTTCGGCGCAGGCCTTGAGGTTGCGGGCGCGGGAATAATAGCCGAGCCCGGCCCATGCCTTCATCACGTCATCGGTCTCGGCGTTTGCCAGATCCGTGACCTTCGGCCACTTGGCGGTGAAGGCGAGGAAATAGTCCTTCACGGCTGCAACGGTGGTCTGCTGCAGCATGATCTCCGACAGCCACACCCTGTAGGGATCGGGGACAACGCCCACCGTCCGCTCATGCGGGGGCACGCGCCAGGGCAGGGCACGGGCGTTGCGGTCGTACCAGGCCAGAAGCTCTCGCGCGCGCTGAGCGGTGGCCTGATCCTGCAGAAGGGGCGGAGATGATGCGTCCATGGCGCAAAGCTTGGCCGGGAGCGGCGGTAAATCAAGGCTGCCCCAGTGCGGGAGCTGGGGAAAAGCAGGTGAAAATGCCCCGCCATTCTGGTGTTAAGAGGCTGGTCTTGATTTCGGCGCAAACTGCAAGGAGGAGTTTGACAGGCACATGCAGGCGCAATGCGCCGGCCGCAGAAGGAATTGGGCAGACCGATGAGCAGCTTGGGCGGATCAGGCAGACAGGGACGGGTGCAGTCGCGCCCGCTTGCCGATCTGATCGGCAAGGCGATGGAGCCCGTCTTCCGCAAGCGCGGCTTTGCCTCGGCTGATCTGGTGGCCAGCTGGCCGGACATCGTTGGCGACCGTTATGGTGAAAGGGTGCGGCCCGAACGGCTGATCTGGCCGCGCACGCCGGAACGGGATGGTTCGGGCGTGCCGGAGCCCGCAACGCTTGTGGTCAACACCGATGGCGCAACGGCCCTGATGCTGACCCATGACATGCCCATCGTGCTGGAGCGCATCAACGCCTATTTCGGCTGGGCTGCAATCGGCCGCATCCGGATCGTCCAGAAGCCGGTGACCGTGCCGGTGAAGAAGCAGCGGCCCGCCCTGCGCGCCCTGACGGATGACGAACAGAAGAAGCTGGATGCCAAGCTTGACGGGCTGGAGCACAAGGGCCTGCGCCAGGCGCTGGAGACCCTTGGCAAGCAGGTCATCGCCCGCTCCTCCGGCAGCTGAGCAGAGCCTTCAACAGGACAAAACACCGCTTGCCATGCGGTTTTCTGCCGCTGCGGCAGTCTTTCGATATCACGGACACGTGTGTTTCCCACTGCTGCCACAATTGCACTGTCCGGTTGACGTGTCCCTTGCAAGCGGGCACATGACTGCGACCGCCAAACAGTATCAGGCAGGATATGATCGTGAACCTTACCCGCAGACAGCTTCTGGCCAGCGCCGCCGCAACCACCTTTGCCGCCGCCCTGGCAACCTCCGTCCCGGCCTTTGCCCAATCGGCAGATGTTGCGAAGCTGATGGAGCCGGGCCCCCTCGGTGACATGGTGATCGGCAACGAAGATGCGCCGGTGACCATCATCGAATACGCGTCCCTGACCTGTGGCCATTGCGCCAACTTCCACAAGAACACCCTGCCCGAGCTGAAGAAGCAGTATATCGACACGGGCAAGGCCAAGATGATCATGCGCGAGTTCCCGCTGGATCCTGTCGCTTCCGGTGGCTTCATGCTGGCCCGCTGCGCGCCGCAGGACAAGTATTTCGACGTCCTGTCGGCCATGTTCGCCGATCAGCGTAGCTGGGCCTTCACGCAGGACCCCTATAACGCGATGCTGAATTTCTCCAAGCAGCTCGGCTTCACGCAGGAAAGCTTCGAGGCATGCCTCGGCAACCAGCAGCTTCTCGATGGCATCACCGCCGTGCAGGAGCGGGCCTCCAAGGAATTCGGTGTCAATTCGACCCCGACCTTCTTCGTCAACGGCGAGCGTATTGTCGGCGCGTCCTCCTTCGACGAGTTTGCCAAGGTCATCGAAAAGCACCTCTGAGCCCAAGGGGCCAGTTGAGCAAGGCTCCAGTTGAGCTTCCGCCCCGCCGCAGCCGGTCTGCGGCGGGGCGTTTTATTGCCGTTTTCCCCGCTATTCCCGCAATTGGCGGTTTGATCCGGGCGGTCAGAAGCGGCTTTTCCTTGACAAGAGCCCCTCTCGTCAGCCGGAGTCTGCGCCAAAGGGCATGGCTGGGGAGCCGTGTCCTGCAGCCATCCGGCCTCCTGGGGCGGACGGCATCTTTCCGGGGGCGCATGCGCGTGACAGAAATGCTCGACAGGGTAATGGCTTCTGCCTGCCCGGCCGTTTGGCCGGGACGGGATAGCCGTGCCCTGGCGGTGGCGGTGATGTTGCGTGACCACGGCTTTGCGGCTGTCTCTTCGCCCCCCTCCCCCTTGTGGGGAGGGGCTGGGGGTGGGGGGCTCGGCATTTCGATGCTCCGCTGCTTTTCTGTTCTGGAAAACAGCGGCCTGACAGTTCGCTTGAGAAATCGCGGTGCCTCCCGGACACAAGCAGGCTCACAGCCCCCCACCCCTTACCCCTCCCCACGTTGGGGGAGGGGGGCGGAGCTGCCTTGCCATCAGAACAATCGTTCCCTCCTCCTCACTGTTGGAGGCGCGGCGTGAAGTTCAACAAGCTGCGCGTGGCCGGGTTCAAATCCTTCGTCGAGCCGATGGAATTCGTCATCGGCGACGGGCTGACCGGCGTTGTCGGCCCCAATGGCTGCGGCAAGTCCAATCTTGTCGAGGCGCTGCGCTGGGTGATGGGGGAAAACTCCTACAAGAACATGCGCGCCTCCGGCATGGACGATGTGATCTTCTCCGGAAGCCTCAACCGTCCGGCCCGCAATACTGCGGAAGTGACGCTCTTTCTCGACAACGCCGACCGCAAGGCGCCCACCGGCTTCAACGACAGCGACATGCTGGAAGTCAGCCGCCGCATCGAGCGCGAGGCAGGGTCCGTCTACCGCATCAACTCGCGCGATGTGCGCGCCCGTGACGTACAGCTGCTGTTTGCCGATGCCTCCACCGGCGCCCGCTCTCCCGCCATGGTGCGGCAGGGGCAGATCGGCGAGCTGATCTCGGCCAAGCCTACCTCCCGCCGCCAGATCCTGGAAGAGGCGGCCGGCATCTCGGGTCTGCACAGCCGCCGCAACGAGGCAGAGATCCGGCTGCGGGCAGCGGAGCAGAATCTCGAACGTCTGGAAGACGTGCTGGTGCAGATCGACGGCCAGCTCGACAGCCTGCGCCGCCAGTCCCGGCAGGCCTCGCGCTACCGCAATCTGTCTGCCGAGATCCGCTCAGCGGAAGCTGCGATCCTTTACTTGCGCCTGAATGAGGCCCGTGAAGGTCTGGAAGAGGCGGACCGCATGTTCACTGCCTCGCGTGCCGAGGTGGTGGCGGCTGCGGAAGCACAGACAGAGGCCGCCAAGACGCAGGCCATTGCGGCCCACCGCCTGCCGGAGATCCGCGATGCTGCGGCGCGCGCCGGGGCTGCCTTGCAGCGGCTCGTCATTGCCCGCAACGAGCTGGATGCCGAAGACCGGCGCGTGCGCGAAAAGCTGGTAGACCTCAACCGCCGCCTTGTTCAGCTGGCAGAGGATCTTGCCCGCGAAGAGCGGATGATCGAGGAAAACAGCGAGGTTCTGGAACGGCTGACCGAAGAGCGGGCCGAACTGCTGGAAGAGGGCGAAACCGCCGCCGAACGCGCCGAACTGGCTGCAGAGCGCGTCGAGGACGCGGGCAGCAAGGTGCGCGATCTCGAAGAGGTTCTGAACGAGAAGACCGCCGCCGAAGCGCGGGTGACAGCGCAGCGCCAGCAGATGCAGCGCACGCTGGATGAAGCGCGGGGCAAGGCCGAGCGCTTGCGCTCCCAGTCCGCGGAGGCTTCGCGCATGTATGAGGCGCTGCGGGCCGAGATGGATGCCGCCGACGGCGTTGCCGGGCGCGCCGAAGAGGTGGAGCTGTGCGAAGCCGCCGTTCTGGAGGCCGAGGAGCGGCTGGAGACGGCGGAGCAGGACACCCGCAACGCCCGCGAGGCAGAGCAGGGCGCCCGTGCGCCGCTGGCCGAGGCCGAGCGTGTGTTGCAGCGGCTGGAGACCGAAGCGCGCACGCTGGAAAGCGTGCTCAACATGGTGGCCGCCGGGGCGCATGCGCCCGTGGTGGACCGCATGACCGTGAAGCCTGGCCTGGAAACGGCGCTGGGTGCAGCACTGGGTGATGATCTGGAAGCCTCGCTGGACGAGGGCGCGCCCGTGCGCTGGTCCGGAACGGCGGAAAGTACGGCGGCTGGTGATTCTCCCCTGCCGTCCGGCGCAAGCCCGCTGGCGTCAGAGGTGGAGGCTCCCGCCGAGTTGCGCCGCCGTCTGGCGCAGATTGGTGTGGTTCCGGCTGAAGAGGGCCCGCGTCTTCAGGCGCTGCTGAAGCCCGGCCAGAGGCTTGTCTCCCGCGAGGGGCACCTGTGGCGCTGGGATGGCTTCACCGTTGCCGCTGACGCCCCGACGCCCGCTGCCCAGCGGCTGGCGCAGCGCAACCGTCTGGCGGCGCTGGCCGGTGAAATCGGCATTGCCGGAGAACGGGTGGAGACCGCCCGCGAGGCGCTGGAGGCGGCTTCTGCCCGTGTGCAGCAGGCAGCAGACCGGGAACAGGCGGCACGCCAGCAGTTGCGCGATCATCAGAAGGCGCTGAGCGAGGCTCGTGAAGCGCTGATGGCAGCAGAGCGGGTGCTCTCCCAGCTGGCGCTGCGCCTGCAAGGGGCAGAGGATCTGGCCCGGCGCCTGTCTACCGAAGCCGAAGAAGCCGCCGAACGTGTCGAGGAAGCGGCTGAACGGCTGGAGGAGCTGCCCGATTCGGGCGGGCTGACGGAGGAAATCCATCAGCTTCACACCCAGCTGGCCGCAGCCCGCAGCGCGCTGTCCGAAGCGCGGGTGATGGCCGATGGTATCGCCCGTGAAAAGCAGATGCGCGACCGGCGGCTGGAGGCGATTGCCCGCGAGCATGAAAGCTGGCGCAGCCGCGCCGCCAATGCCGCCTCCCAGATCGAAACCCTGCGCGCCCGCATGGGCGAGGCGGAGGACGAGCGGCAGGAACTGATCGAGGCGCCGGAGGACATCGAGATCCGCCGCCGCGACCTTTTCAGCGCCATTGCCAAGGCGGAAGCCGCCAAGCAGGAGGCGGATGACACACTTGTGAAGGCCGAGGCCTCCCTGTCGGACGTGGACCGCATGGCGCGGGAGGCGCAGGAGGTGCTGTTCCGCGCCCGCGAAGGCCATGTGCGCGCCGAAGAGCGTGTGGCTGCTGCCCGCGAGCGTGTGGAGACGGTCATCGGCCGCATTTCCGAGGCGCTGGATGTGCCGCTGATCCAGCTGCCCGAACTGGCAGGCTTCACCGAAGGCGCACCGCTGCCGGACCCGGAAAGCATGGAGCGCAAGCTGGAGCGGCTCAAGGCCGAGCGGGAGCGGCTGGGCGGGGTGAACCTGCGCGCCGATGACGAGCTGGCGGAAATCGACACCCAGCGCGAGACACTTGCGCGCGAGCGTGATGATCTGATCGAGGCCATCAAGCGCCTGCGCACCGGCATCTCCAACCTCAACCGTGAGGCGCGCGAGCGCCTGCTGGCCTCCTTCGAGATCGTCAACGGCCATTTCCAGCGGCTGTTCACCCATCTCTTCGGCGGCGGCACGGCGGAACTGCAGCTGGTGGACAGCGATGATCCGCTGGATGCCGGCCTTGAGATCGTCGCCCGCCCGCCGGGCAAGAAGCCGCAGACCATGACGCTGCTGTCCGGCGGGGAGCAGGCGCTGACGGCCATGGCGCTGATCTTTGCCGTGTTTCTCACCAATCCGGCGCCGATTTGCGTGCTCGACGAAGTGGATGCGCCGCTGGACGATGCCAACGTGGAGCGCTACTGCGACCTCCTGGAAGAAATGGCGAGACGTACGGAAACCCGCTTCGTGGTGATCACCCACAACCCGATCACCATGGCACGGATGAACCGGCTGTTCGGCGTCACCATGGCCGAGCGCGGGGTGTCGCAGCTGGTGTCCGTGGACCTTGAAACGGCAGAGCGATTCCGCGACGCGGTATGACGCAGCACCGAACTGTGGCAAGGCAAGGGCAAATGGCGCGGAAAAGTCGTGCTGGAACTTGTTCGCGGAAGCAGAAAAATCAATCGTTTCAATAAGTTGAATTCCTAACCCATGTTCTTGACAGGGCAGGTGGTGCCGACTATTGTGCGCCCGGCTTAAGGGGGCGACGGAGGACCGGCGTTTCCTTTGTTGAATGTGAGGGGCCTATGGACCGTTCGCCGCAACAAGGGGATGCCAAAGAAGGATCCTCTGAAATTTCCGAAGCTGACCTGTCGTCTCGACGGGAGAAGCTCAATCAGCTGCTGGAAGAGCGCCGCCAAAGCGAAATACGCGCAGAGGCAAAGGCGAGCCGCAGTTCGACGGCCGGCATGGCACAGGCAATGAAGCTCTCTTCGGAGTTCATTGCAGGGATCGTGGCGGGCGGCATGATTGGCTGGCTCCTGGACCAGTGGCTGGGAACGATGCCCCTCGGGCTTGTCGTTTTCATTCTGCTGGGGTTCGGTGCGGGGATTCTCAATGTGCTCAGGTCGGCCGGAGTGGTGCCTGAGCAGGGGGAGGCCTGGCGCAAGCCGGTCACACCGGGTGGGAAAGATGAAGATTCTGACGAGTCTTCGCAGGATTCTCCCCGAAAGTGACTTGACGTGACGGCGGTGCGACGACTAAGAGCCCGCGCAAACAGCGCTTTGTGAACGATAGAACGAAGGTTGACCGGTGGCGAACGATCCGATCCATCAGTTTCATATCAAGACGCTCGTCCCGATCGAGGTCGGCGGTATCGATCTGTCCTTCACCAATTCCGCCCTGTTCATGGTGGTGACGGTCATTACCGCTGCGGCGTTCCTGATTTTCTCGTCTTCCAGCCGCGGCCTGATCCCGTCCCGCTGGCAGTCCATGGCTGAGCTCAGCTACGAGTTCGTTGCCGGGATGCTGCGAAACGGCGCCGGAACGGAAGGCATGCGCTTCTTCCCGCTGGTGTTCTCGCTGTTCATGTTCGTGCTGGTCGCGAACCTGCTCGGCATGTTCCCGTATTTCTACACGATCACCAGCCAGATCATCGTGACCTTTGCCCTGGCGCTGCTCGTGATCCTGACGGTCACGATCTACGGCTTCGCCCGTCACGGCCTGCACTTCCTGCACCTCTTCGTTCCGGCCGGTGTGCCGGGCGCGCTGGTGCCGCTTGTTGCGCCGATCGAAGTGATCTCGTTCCTCTCCCGCCCGATCAGCCTCTCGGTTCGTCTTTTCGCGAACATGCTGGCGGGCCATATCACCCTCAAGGTGTTCGCCGGGTTCGTTGTCAGCATGAGCGCCATGGGTGCAGCTGGCATGTTCGGGGCCGTCCTCCCGCTCGGGATGACGGTGGCGCTGACGGCACTGGAGTTCCTCGTTGCGTTCCTGCAGGCGTATGTGTTCACGCTGCTGACCTGCATGTACCTCAACGACGCCCTTCATCCGTCTCACTAAACTCACCAACTCATGTGGCCGCAAAGGCCGCCTGACAACGCTGACAAACGTCAATTAGGAGCACGTGTCATGGAAGCAGAAGCAGCAAAGTTCATTGGCGCTGGTATCGCCGCTCTCGGCATGGGCCTCGTCGCCCTGGCTCTGGGTAACATCTTCTCCAACTTCCTGTCGGGCGCTCTGCGCAACCCGTCCGCTGCTGATGGCCAGTTCGGCCGTCTGGTGTTCGGCTTCGCCGTGACCGAAGCTCTGGGCATCTTCTCGCTGCTGATCGCCCTTCTGCTCCTGTTCGCCGTCTAATCGTCCCTAACGGCGTATTGGAACGAATGAGACCGGGGGCGGCGCACCTGCGCCGCCTTCCCGGTATCCGGAGGCGATAATGGCAGGCGAAACCCATACTACTGTGGACGGGCAGGTTATCCTGGACGTTCCGGCATCAGAACACGGGGCAGGTTTCCCGCCGTTCGACCCGACCCATTTTGTCTCGCAGCTGTTCTGGCTGTTCGTCACCTTCCTGGTCTTCTACTGGATCATGAAGAACGTGGCTCTGCCGCGTATCGCTGGCATTCTCGAGGACCGTCACGACCGCATCGCGGGCGACCTGTCGGAAGCCGAGCGCCTGAAGCGGGAGACCGACGAAGCCATTGCCGCTTACGAGCAGGCCCTGTCCGAAGCCCGTGCCCGTGCACGCGGCATTGCACAGGACACCCGTGAAAAGCTCAAGGCTGAAACGGATGCACGCCGCGTCACCGCCGAGCAGGGCCTTGCGGCCAAGCTGGCAGAGGCCGATGCGCATATCTCGTCCATCAAGGACAAGGCTCTGGCCCAGGTTGGTGAAATCGCCAGCGAGACATCTTCCGCCCTGGTGGAAGCTCTGATCGGTGTGGCTCCGGCCAAGGCTGAAGCAGACGCTGCCGTTCAGTCTGCGGCGAAGTAAGGAGACCGGTCATGGATGCATCATTCTGGGCACTGGTCGGCCTGATCCTGTTCTTTGTCCTGATCGCCTGGCTCGGTGTTCCGGCCAAGATCACGGCAGCGCTTGACAGCCGCGCGACCAAGATCCGCACGGATCTGGAAGAAGCCCGCAAGCTTCGTGAAGAAGCTCAGGCGCTTCTGGCCGACTATCAGCGCCGCCGTCATGAGGCGGAAGCGGAAGCTGAAGCAATCGTGGCTGAGGCCCGTGCAGAGGCAGAGCAGCTGACGCTGGAGACCACCCGGTCTCTGGAAGAGCTGATTGCCCGGCGCACCAAGTCTGCCGAAGACAAGATTGCCCAGGCCGAAGCCCATGCCATCGCGGAAGTGAAGGCAAAGGCTGCTGATCTGGCGGTCGCCGCTGCTGAAAGCATGCTGGTGGCCAAGGTGACGGGTTCCGTTGCCGAGGGCCTGACGGCCAAGAGCATCGAGCAGGTCAAGGCTGGCCTCAACTGAAGCCTGCCGGATCACTGATCTCATGAAAGCGGCCCCTGCGGGCCGCTTTTTTGTTGGGTAAAGTGAAGCTCAGTCCCGCACGGCTGCGGCCACGGGCCGGAATGACATGCGGTGCAGGGGGCAGGGGCCGAGCGCCGTCAGGGCGGCGGCATGGGCGGGCACGCCATAGCCCTTGTGAACGGCAAAGCCATAGCCGGGAAAAAGGCTGTCTGCCCGTTCCATCATCCGGTCACGGGTGACCTTGGCAACGATGGACGCAGCAGCAATGGCAAGGCACCGCCCGTCGCCCTTGATCAGCGCCTGCCCGTCCACTCCGAGCCCCGGCGGCACATCACGGCCATCCACCAGGACATAGCCAGCTTTCCGGGAGAGGCCAGCCACGGCCCGGCGCATGGCGTCCAGCGTTGCGGCACGGATGTTCATCCGGTCGATTGTGGCGGCCGAACTGCTGGCAACGCTGACGAAAGCCGTGGCACAGATTTCGTCATAGAGGGCATTGCGCCGGCTCTCGGTGAGCTTCTTGGAATCGTTCAGGCCCACCGGCAGGTTTGAGTAGTCGAGGATCACGGCAGCGGTGACGACCGGTCCGGCCCACGGTCCGCGCCCGGCTTCGTCCACGCCGCAAAGTGCGCCGCCGAGGCCTGAGGCATGTCCGGCTTCAAGTGCGGCGTCCAGCGTGTCGCCGAATCGCAGATCAAAAAGGGATGGGGCCTTGCTCATGGAGCGGATCGTGATGATTCCCGGCGGCAATGCAAGAGCAAGGACCTGTCCCGTAGCAGATCAGAACAGGGAGAGCTGCACGCCACCCACCTGCGGCGGGGTGAAAAGCTCCGTGTTCAGCTTCTTGCGCCGCTGGTTCAGCCCCAGCCGCTTGCAGGCAAGGCTGAAGCGCTGGCCGATCTGCTGAGCATAGGGGCCGAGCCCGCGCATCCGCTGGCCCCATTCGGCGTCATAGTCCTTGCCGCCGCGCATGGAGCGCAGGATGTTCATCACATGGCGGTAGCGGTCCGGCCGGTTGCGCAACAGCCAGTCGCGGAACAGTTCGGACACTTCCAGCGGCAGGCGCAGCAGAATGTAACCGGCCTCGGTGGCGCCATGCTCTGCGGCGGCTTCCAGCAGCGCCTCGATCTCGCTGTCCGTGAGGGCCGGGATCACCGGCGCCATCATCACGGAAGCGGGAATACCGGCTTCCGCCAGACCCTTAAGTGCCGCAAGACGCCGGTGCGGGGCGCTGGCGCGGGGCTCCAGCGTGCGCACCAGGTCCTTGTCGAGCGAGGTGATGGACAGCGCCACCTTGGCCAGACCCTTCTCCGCCATGCGCGACAGGATGTCCGCATCGCGCAGCACCAGCGCCGACTTGGTGACGATGGCGACCGGGTGATTGTAGGTCTCCAGCACAGTCAGGATCTCCCGCATCAGCTTGTAGCGCCGCTCGATGGGCTGGTAGGGGTCCGTGTTGGTGCCGATGGCGATGGTGCGCACCTGATAGCCGGGACGCGCCAGTTCCCGCTCCAGCAGTTCCGCAGCATTGGGCTTGGCAAAGAGCCGTGTCTCGAAGTCGAGGCCGGGGGAGAGGCCCATGAAGGCGTGGCTCGGCCGGGCAAAGCAATAGATGCAGCCATGCTCACAGCCCCGGTAGGGGTTGATCGAACGGTCAAAGGAAAGATCGGGCGACGAATTGCGCGTGATGATGGTGCGGGCCTTCTCTTCCTGCACCGTGGTCTTCAGCGGCGGCAGATCGTCCGGCGTCTCCCAGCCATCGTCAAAGCCTTCGCGCTGCTGGCGCTCGAAGCGGCCGGGCATGTTGAGCGCGGCCCCGCGGCCGCGCCGCAGATCCTCATCAAGGCGCAATGAGGCCATGGCAGCTTCCCGGGTGTCCTGTTCCGTCTGATCAATCCGTGCCATGCTTCAGCGACTCTCTAATGAGAACATAAGCGGAACATTAGCTGAAAATGCAAGCCGGGCAAGGCCTCTCTCGCCAGACCCCCGAAAAGGCGCTACAACCCGTTTCATGATCAGTGTTGTCCTTGCCACTCATGACAATGAAGCCCAGCTGGCGCATGCGCTGACGGCGCTTGTGCCGGGCGCTGCCGATGGGCTCATCCGTGAAGTACTGGTTGTGGATGCAGGTTCCTGCGATGCCACACACAAGGTGGCAGATGCGGCCGGGTGCGAATTCGAGGTGCTGGCAAGGGGCGAGGGGGCCCGTTTTGCTCATGGGGCAAGGCTGGCGCGAAAGTCGCCCTGGCTGTTGTTCCTCAACGCCTCGACCGTGCTGGAGCATGGCTGGCATCAGGATGTGCAGACGTTTATCGAGCGGGTGGAGCGCTCAGGTCAGGCCAACCGCTGCGCAGCTGCTTTCCGGCTGAGGCTGGATGCCTTCGGCTTCGGAGCGCGTCTGTCCGAGTTTGGCGCGATGCTGCGGAGCCGGATGCTGGCGATGCCGAATGCGGATCAGGGGCTGCTGATTTCGCGCAGGTTCTACGAGGAGTTGGGCGGTCACCGGGATCTGGCCGGGATGGCGGATTTCGATCTGGTCCGCCGTATCGGCCGCAGCCGCATCCGCCTTCTGCGCAGCAGCGCCATTGCCGGGATGCCGGGCGGGGAGGCGCGGACGGGACTTCGCCGCGCCGCTGCCCGCATGGCCGTTGCCGCGCTGCGCGTGCCGCCAACCCTTGCGGCACGGCTGCACGGCTGACCGGGATGTTTCTGCGCGCCCCAGGTGCCCGGTGCCGTCAGGCTGCTGTGGCCCTGCCGGGAAGCGGATATGTGATTGACGGGAATGTGGCACCAGCTCAACGCCGGAGTTCTACGCTCGAATGAGGCTCATTGCATTTGCGCTCGCCTTTGCTCTCGGCTTGGCTGCGGCACGCGGAGATGAGGCGCGCGATAGCTTCATCCAGTCCAACATCATTTCAACGCTTTACCACGAATTCGGCCATGCCCTTGTGGATGTGCTGAAGCTGCCGGTTCTGGGGCGGGAGGAAGATGCGGCTGACGCTCTGGCCACGCTGCTGATCCATCAGCTGTGGGAAGAGGATGCGGCGGTCACGATCGTCTATGATACGGCCTATGCCTACAGTCTGGCCCATGACGAGGCAGAGCGGGAAGGCGATGGACCGGTCTATCACGGCCAGCACGGAACGGACCTACAGCGCTACTACATGCTTGTCTGCCACTTCTACGGCGCCAATCCGGATGAGCGCGCCGAAGTGGCACGGGAGCTGGAATTGCCCGAGGAGCGGATGGAAGACTGTCCCGATGAATGGGAGCTGATGGCTTCCTCCTGGGGCAAGGCGCTTGATGCCATCGAGAAGAAATCCGGGAAGAAAGGCAAGCTGGTGCTCGTGCCGGGAAAGGGCGGCGAGCCGGCCCGCTCGCTGGTTGCGTCGGAAATCAAGGATCTCAACGCGCTTTTCAGCCTGCCTGTGACGGTGCAGGTGCGGATCGAGGAGTGCGGTGAGGCCAATGCCTTCTACTACCCGGGCGACAAGGCGATTGTCGTCTGCACCGAATATGCCGAGGATCTGGGCCGCATGTGGGACGAGGCCCCTGATGAGACACAGGACGAAACGTCCGGCACCGGGGAGTGACGGCGGCGCTCACTTGCACGGGTTTCTCGCTGCTGGCGCAGCTTTTCAGCTGGTGCTTTTGCGCAGTGCCCGCAGGGTTTCAGCGGGTGTCTCGCCGAACAGGTCCCGGTAGGCACCGGCGGCCCGACCGGCATGCTGCAGCCCGCAGGCCTGCATCAGCGTGGTGATATTGGCCGTTCCATCCCTGCGGCCGCGCGCGGCCATCAGGTGCTGGCGCAGCATGCTGAGCCGCCGCTCCTGAAGCGCCTGCGATATCGTCTGGCCCCGCTCGGCCTGAAAGGCGAGCTGCAAGGCGCGCAGGCTGTAGCCGCAGGCGCTGGCCAGCTCAGAGAAGTCGATGGGGTCTGCCAGATGGGCATCGATGTAGTCGAGCGCCCGCGACACCTTGTGCCCGGCGCCCGCGATGTCCTGAGGCGTGGCGCAAAGCCTGTCCCGCGCCGTGCCTGCATGGGTCCACAGCAGCGCATGGGTGGTGGACCAGCCCAGCCTGTTCAGCGCCTCTGCTCCGGCCGGATCGCCGCGGGGGATCTGGTCAGCCAGCCGGGCCAGCGCAAGGATCTGCGCCCCCAGCGTCCGCCCCGGCTCGCTGTCGAGCCGCAACTGCGGATCAAAGACGATTTCCTGTGCCTCGCTCCCCGTCAGCGCGGCGAACATGTCCTCCACCGCCTGCCGCTCCAGCTTGAGGATCACCTGCCCGCAGCTGGCCTTCCAGCGCATCAGGCTTGGCCGGGTGGGGGAGAGAACGGAGGCCGCGCGTGCGGCCCCGGTTGTGACCATCTGGCTGCCGATGCACACTTCCGCACCACTGGTCAGCGGAATCTGCACCAGAAAGAACCGCTCCAGACAGCCCGGATCAATCTCCACCTCGCCGCCATAGGCAACATAGTTGATGGAGCCGCCGGAAAAGGCGCGGCTGTTGTGGCAGGCGAAGAAGTCACGTCCATGATCGCGCGGACGCAGGCGATGGGAGCAGAAAATCCGCCCGACCTCCTCCGCTGCCTGGTCCACGTCCTGCGTCGCCACCCGGGCGTGGCCGGAAAGTGGCATCTGGATCGCTTGCATCTGCATGGTTTGCACCAGCGTTCTCTGGCCCGTCCCCTCGGCTTTTTCGCTCATTGCTGGACCAGTCAGTATAAATGCTAACACCGGACAGCCGGCGAAGGAAAGCGGTAACCGGCGGTTTTTCGCGCAGCGCATGAAGCCTTTCGCCCAGCGGATAGACGGGAGGGGCAGAAGCGCGTCTCGTAGGGGCAGGCCGGAGACAGGCACGGGGCAGGACCTCGTTACAAGTGCCACCCGGCCCTGAGGAGAACAGCGCGCCCGCAACGGGCGAGGACGGAGAGAACCAGCATGAAGACCGCCATTGCGAACATGGTTCAGGTGAACACGGAACCCGGCATCACCCGCGCCGGAACCGGCCTTGATGAGGTGGAGTGGAGCATTCTCGGCCATACCTACTGGATGAAATCCGAGGGCGAGGCCTGTTTCTCCTTTGAAACGCTGGACCCGCCCGGCACCTTCGTGCCGCCGCATGTCCATCCGACGCAGGATGAATTCATCTATGTGCTGGAAGGCCGTCTGGATCTTTATCTGGGCGGCGAGCACCATGTTGCCAATGCGGGCGATGTGGTGCGCATGCCGATGGGCATTCCGCACGGCTATTACAATCTCACCGACAAGCCCACCCGCGCCATCTTCTGGGTGTCGCCTGCCCGGCGCCTGCGCGAGCTCTTCGACAATCTGCACAATGTGGGTGATCCGGCTGAAGTGGTGCGCCGCTCAGCCCTGAGAGAGGTTCACTTCCTGCGCCCGGATGAAATGACCTTCGATCCGCTGACCCTGAAGATCTGACGGCCCCCGGCCAACGAGAAAAATCAGGCGTCCGGTGCGGCCGGAGCAGTCCGGCCCGCCGTGCGGGACAGGAGATTTCGATCATGACCAAACGCAAACAGGTCTGCGTCATCGGCGCGGGCGTGAGCGGGCTTGCCGCCGCGCATGCCTTTCAGGAGCAGGGGCATGCGGTGACCGTGCTGGAGCGCAGCCACGAGCTTGGCGGCGTCTGGGCGCCGCACCGCTCCTATCCGGGCATCCGCACCCAGAGCCCGAAGGATCTTTACCGCTACACCGATGCTGCCATGCCGGAGGGGTATCCGGAGTGGCCGTCCGGGGCGCAGGTGCATGCCTATCTGGAAAGCTATGCCAGAGAGAAGGCGCTGCTGCCGCTGATCCGGTTCAACACCAGCGTCACCGGTCTGTCCCGGCGGGATGGCGGCGGCTGGTGGGTGGAAACAGGCGAGGGCCGCACCGGCTATGATTTCGTCACCATCGCCAGCGGCGTCTTCAGCGACCGCAACGAGCTGGTGCATCCGGGCATGGATGAATTCAGGGCAGGCGGCGGGCAGATCCTGCATTCCAGCGAATACACCGACCCGGCTCTGGTGAGAGGCCGCAAGGTGGTGATCCTTGGCTTCTCCAAGTCGGCCACCGATGTGGCGGTCAATGCGGTGCAGCAGGGTGCGGCATCTGTCACCATCGTCTATCTGGAGCCGGTCTGGCGGGTGCCCTATCACTTCGCAGGGCTGATCAACTTCAAGCGCATCCTTTATTGCCGCGCCTCGGAGGGGATGTTCCCCGGCTGGGAAATGTCCTGGGGCGAAAAGCTGCGCCATGCGCTGACCAAACCGCTGGTCTGGGCCAACTGGCGGGCGCTGGAAAGCCTGCTGACCATGCAGTTCGGGCTGAAGAAGCTCGGCATGCGGCCAAAGCAGCCGATCGAGAACGGCATTGCCTGCGGCCTGTCTCTGGCGACGGAAGGCTTCTACCCGATGCTGAAGGATGGGCGGATCAAGGCCATTCAGGGCACGATTGCGGGATATGAGCCGGGAACGGTGATCCTGTCGGCCGGAGACCGGCTGCCGGCGGATGTTGTCCTTCTGGCCGTCGGCTGGAAGATGGGCGTGCCCTTCCTGCCGCAAGAGGTGCGGCAGAAGCTGGTGGAGCCGGACGGGCAGTACAGGCTGTACCGGCTGGCGGTGAACCCGGATGTGCCCGATCTGGGCTTTGTCGGCTTCAACTCCTCCTTCGCCACGGTGCTGACCAGCGACATGGCGGCCCGCTGGCTGGTGCGCTATGCCGATGGCAAGCTGGCTCATCAGCCCTCAGACCGTGAGATGAACGGCTGGATTGACCGGCATCTGGAATGGCGCAGAACGGTGCGCCCTGCGGCCAAGGGCTATGGCGGGCTGTGCTCTGCGCCTTATCACTTCCGCCATCTCGATGATCTGCTGGCAGACATGGGGGCGGCGCAGCGCAGGCGCGCCAACCCGCTGGCGGAAGTCTTCCTGCCGCCGGATGCGGATGCCTACAGCAGTTATCTCTCCACCGTTCCAGCCTACAGTCTGGAAGCTTGAAGCGGCATCAGGCCTGCTGCAGCTTGCCGCGCTTCAGATGCTCATCGAGGCGCGGCATGATCTCGACGAAATTGCAGGGCATGTGGCGGTAGTCGAGCTGCCACTTGAGAATGCCGTCCCAGGCATCCTTGCAGGCGCCCGGTGAGCCCGGCAGCACGAAGATATAGGTCGCGCCCGCAACACCAGCCGTCGCCCGTGACTGCACGGTCGAGGTGCCGATCTTCTCATAGGAAATGCGGTGGAAGACATAGGAAAAGCCCTCCATCCGCTTCTCGAACAGCGGCTCAAGGGCCTCCGGTGTCACGTCACGCCCGGTGAAGCCTGTGCCGCCGGTGGTGATCACCACATCCACGGTGCTGTCCGCAATCCACCCGCGCACGGCCTCCCTTATGGCCTCCACGTCATCGGGCACGATGCGCCGGTCCGCCAGCGTGTGGCCAGCGCTCGCAACCCGCTCCACCAGCACCGCGCCGGAGCCGGTCATCCTCCAGCTGCCGCGTGTCCGAAACGGTCAGCACCGCGATGCGCAGGGGGATGAAGGGGCGGCTGTCGTCGATGCGGCTCATGGCTTGGTCCTTGCGATCTTGATCTGCTGAGAGAGATAGGGCGTCCGGGGCATCTGCGCCAGACGGGTCATGGGTGGGCTTGCCATCAACAAAATTGCGTCAGCAGGGCATGAGAAGAATTTTTGCTGCTTATAGGTAAGCAATATTGACGTTTTTGAACGCCTGTGGTTCTGTCAGCCGATCAGACGGGCCGGATTCCAAGGCCCGCAGAACGCCGGGAAGAGACCCCCATGCTGGACTGGGAACATGTGTTCGCGACGCGCTCGAAACGGATGCGCGCTTCGGAAATCCGTGAACTTTTGAAACTGCTTGACCGCCCCGACATCATTTCCTTCGCAGGCGGCATTCCCGATCCGGCTCTCTTCCCCAAGGATGTATTTGCTGAAAGCTATGCCCGTGTGCTGGCGAGCGAAGGCGCAAACACCGCGCTGCAATATTCGGTCAGCGAGGGCAATCTGGCCTTGCGCAAGTGGCTGGTGGGCTACATGGCCAGCCTCGGCATTGCCTGCCAGGTGGAAAACATCATCATCACCTCCGGCTCCCAGCAGGGGCTGGATTATCTCGGCAAGCTGCTGCTTTCGCCGGGTGACACGGCACTGGTCAACTGGCCGACCTATCTGGGTGCGCTGCAGGCCTTCAACGCCTATGAACCGCATTATGACCGCCTGATCCCGCTCGGCAACCGCCCGGCGGAGGACTTCGTCAAGGCGGCGCAGGAGCGGGGCGGCGCGGTGAAATTCGCTTATGCTTCCGCCGATTTCGCCAACCCCACGGGCGAGACGCTGGACCGGCAGACGCGCGAACGCATCCTGGATCTGGCGGGTGAGCTGGACATTCCGGTGATCGAGGATGCCGCCTACCAGTCGCTGCGCTATGACGGCGAGCCCGTGCCGCCGATGCTGGCGCTGGACATTGCCCGTTGCGGCCACATCGATGCAGCGCGCACGATCTATTGCGGCAGCTTCTCCAAGACGCTTTCGCCCGGCCTGCGCGTGGGCTGGATCTGCGCTGCGGCCCCCGTCATCAGCCGTCTGGTGCTGATGAAGCAGGCGGCAGATCTCAACACCTCCACCATCAATCAGATGGTGCTGGCCGATGTGGCCGAGCGCTATTTCGACACGCAGGTGGAAACGATCCGCAAGGCCTATCAGGCCCGCCGCGACTGCATGCTGGACGCGCTCAGCCGTCACATGCCGCAGGGTTGCAACTGGTCGCGCCCGGATGGCGGCATGTTCGTCTGGGTCACCTTGCCCGAGGGGCTGGACGGCGCGGCGCTGCTCGCCCGCTCGCTGGAAACGGTCAAGGTCGCTTTCGTGCCCGGCAAGGCCTTCTTCGCCGATGGCTCCGGCGCCAACACCCTGCGCCTCAGCTTCTCCAGCTCCAACGAAGCCATGATCGAGGAAGGCATCTCCCGCCTCGGCAAGCTGATCTCGGAAGCTTGAGACACACAGTGCTGTAACAGGAAGAAAGGGCGGTCTGCGGGCCGCCTTTTTTATTGAGTATGCCGCCATGCCCTTCTGCTTGAATTGGTGCGGTCTGGGTGACGTGCTCTTTTTGATTGTAATTGCGCATTTGGAGTGTTCCGGAGATCATGCGCTGCTTCTGGGTATACATCCTCGCCGGCCGCAAGAATGGCACGGTTTACACCGGCGTGACCAACGATCTGATCCGGAGACTGCATGAGCATCAGAGTGGAACCGGTTCCTGCTTCACGGCCCGGTACTCGGTTCAGCGTCTCGTCTGGTATGAGCCGCATGGAACGGCGGAGGAAGCGATTGCCCGCGAAAAGGCGATCAAGAGCTGGCCGCGAGCCTGGAAAGTCGAACTGATCGAAGCCACAAATCCCGAATGGTATGATCTTGGCCGGTTCCTGAATGCATGAGGCTGCGAGTTTATTCGACGGGGACTGTACCGTTGACTTGAGGGGCAAATCGCGTGGATTGGGCACGGCGTGGATGCCATGATCAAGTCATGGCATGACGAATATTTTGAGTTTTGAGCGAGTTGATTGCTTGCAGGGGTTTTATTATTTTCGATTATTATGAAATAATAATTCCAGAAGTGTTATATTCACTCCGTCATGCCATGACTTGATCATGGCATCCACTCCCTTGCCTTTCCGCTTGTGCTCAGCGGTTTTGGCTTGCGAGTTGAAGGTCTGCCCGTATGCACGAGGCACGGCATGACGAAGGCTTGGAGACTTGAGCAAGTGGGGCTTGCTGAAGGTTTCTGATGCCCACCCCAAAAAACACCAAAGGGCAGCCAGATGGCCGCCCCTTGGGCATTCACTCATCCATCGCTGAAAGTCAGCTGGCCTGCGGGCCGACGGTGACGATCAGCGGCGTCTTGCCTTCCAGAAGGCGTTTGGCGATGCGCTGGACGTCTTCGAGGGTGACCGCCTCGATCTCCGCATTGCGGCGGTCGAAATAGTCGATGCCGAGGTCCGCCAGTTTCAGGGCCACCAGCTGGGCTGCGATCTTGCCCGATGTGTCGAAGCGCAGGGCGTAGGAGCCGGTCAGGAAGCTCTTGGCCTTGTCCAGCTCTTCCTGTGTGGGGCCCTGTTCCGCCATGCGTTTGAACTGTTCCTCAATGATGCTGATGGTCTCGTCCGCCCGGTCGGCACGGGTTGCGGCCGAGGCGACGAGCAGCGCGGAATGGTCGTCCGGAGCCAGGCTGGAGCCGACAGCATAGGACAGGCCGCGCTTTTCACGCACTTCCTCGAACAGCCAGGACGTGAAGGTGCCGCCGCCCAGAATGTGGTTCATCACGAAGGCTGCCTGATAGTCCGGATCATCCCGCTTCAGGCCCGGCAGACCGATGAGGATCGTGGTCTGCGGCACGTCCAGAGTGCGGGAGATGCGCTCGCCCGTTTTCGGCTCCACATCCGCGACTTCCGGCAACTGGTTCTTCTCCGGCAGCTTGCCGAACACCTCATCCAGCAGCGGTGCGAGCGTCTTCGCGTCGATGGCACCGACAACGCCAATGGCGAGCTTGTGGCGGGAGAGAAGGCGTCCGTGCAGGTCCTTGAGGTCTGCCGGGGAGAGCTTTTCCACCGTCTCCACCGTGCCGTCCCCCGGCTTGCCATAGGGGTGGCCGCCGAAGGCAGCGTCACGGAAAGCCTCGGAGGCAATGGCGTCCGGGTCTTCCTGCTTCTGACGCAGGCCGGCAAGGATCTGCGACTTCACCCGCTCCACCGGCTTCTCGTCAAAGCGTGGCTCGTTGATGGCAAGACGCAGCAGATCGAAAGCCTCGTCCTGCGTGCCTGTGAGCGTGCGCAGGGTGCCGAACAGCTGATCCTTGCCGCTGTTGAAACGGATGGAAACGGCCAGTTCTTCCAGCTTGCCTTGAAAGGCTTCGCTGTCGAGGTCCCCGGCGCCTTCGTCCATGGTGCTGGCCAGAAGATTGGCGAGGCCTTCCTTGCCATCCGGATCCTGTGCGGAGCCGCCGTCGAAGGCGAAATTCATCGAGATCATCGGCAAGGTTTCATCCTGCACCAGCCAGGCCTCGATGCCGCCGGGGCTGACAACCCTTTCGATGGTGGTCGCGCCCGCAGGCAGGGCACCCAGCACAAGAAGACCGATGCCCGCAACAGCCCGGGTGAAATGGGCCCGTGCAAAACGGGCAGGAGCAAAAAACTGCGTCATGCGCATATGTCCTTGTCAAATGCCAAGGCTTTGGATGCTGACGCATCACGCCTTGAAATGCTCAAACGCCGCACGGGCTGACCCGGCTTCGATGAGTCTGGCTCACCGCAGCCGGGATCGGGCCGCATCAGGACTTCTGGTCGCGGACAGAGCCGTCCGGCGACTGGCCGGGGGCGGTGAGATAGCCGGTGACCGGATCCTGCAGCAGATAATCCTGCGCCACCTTCTGAATATCAGCCGGGGTGACCGCTTCGATCTGGGCGGGCCAGGTCTGGACATCCTCGATGGTCTGGCCGCTGGTCAGTGCGGCGCCGAAGAGGCGGGCGAGGGTGACCTGACTGTCCTGCGCATAAATCGCGGAGGACATGAGGGAGTGCTTGGCGCGGGCCAGTTCTTCATCCGTCACGCCATTTTCGGCAATGTCCCGGATCGTGCGCTCGAAGATGTCCTGCAGCCCTGTCAGCGTGCCATCGCCGCGCGGTGAGCCATAGACGATGAAACGGGTCGTATCGAGCGAGGTGTCGAGGTAATAGGCGCCGACGCCGATCGCGACCTGCTGCTCCAGCACCGCTTCCTTGTGCAGGCGGCTGGTCGGGCCGCCAGCGAGGATCTGGGCCAGCAGTTCAAGGGCTTCCGGCTCGCGGTCCTTGCCGGTCGCCTGGCTCGGCACCAGCCAGCTTTCGGAAACGGACGGCTGGCGGACGCGCTCATCCTCCAGATGCACGCTGCGCTTGCCGCTGAGCGGCGGCTCTGCAGGGCGGATACGCGGACCCGGCTCGGCCCGGCGCGGCAGCTTGCCATAGGTTTCCTCGGCAAGCTTGCGCACATCGGCCGCTTCCACATCGCCGGCCACCACCAGAACGGCATTGTTGGGCGTGTAGAAGCGGTCATAGAAGGAGATGATGGCGTCGTGGTTCAGCGCCTCGATTTCGCTCTGCCAGCCGATCACCGGTGACCCGTAAGGATGGTTCACATAGGTGATGGCGGAAAGCGTCTCCTGCAGACGTGAGGAGGGATCGGCATCGACACGCATGCGCCGCTCTTCCAGCACCACCTGCTGTTCCGGCTTGATCACCTCGTCGGTGAGGACGAGATTCTGCATCCGGTCCGCCTCCAGTTCCATCATGCGCGGCAGGTGCTCCTTGGCCACGCGCTGGAAATAGGCGGTGTAGTCGTTGCTGGTGAAGGCATTTTCCTGGCCGCCGATATCGGAGACGATCTTGGAAAAGATGCCGTCCGGATTGTCCTTTGTTCCCTTGAACATCAGGTGCTCAAGGAAGTGGGCAACACCGGACTGGCCGGCCGGCTCATCGGCAGCGCCTGTCTTGTACCAGATCATATGGGTGACCACGGGGGCGCGGTGATCGGGGATCACCACCACCTCAAGACCGTTGTCCAGCGTGAAGCTGGACAGGTTCGGCGCAATGACCGGTGGTGCTTCGGCCGCAGTCTGGGCAAGCGACAGGCCGGAGCCCAAAACAAGGCAGGACAGCACCGTGGCGAAGAGAAGGCCGCGCCGTCTCGCAGCGGGAAGTGTCATCTTGGGGATCTCCCGGAATGGAACAGGGCGCGAATCCGGTCGCGCCGGCAGAGGAATGCGTCGCCTGCAATATAGGCGCTGGCGTGGCCCCGGCGCCTTAAATTTTCGTCATGTAGGGAAAGGGCCAAACAGAAACGGCGGCCAGTGGCCGCCGTCGAACAGTCCTGCAAAGATGGCTGCATCAGTAGACGCAGGACTCCTTGGCTGTCGGGGTACAATTCGGCTTGATGCGGCCGCCATCCATTTCCAGCTGCTTGCGGTCCTGGATCTGCTGGCGGTCGTTCGGCATCGCCAGCGGTGCATTGCCGGCAGGCGTCGAATAGGCGATCGGCGGCTCCACCAGGTAGCGGCGGACAGGCTTGCCATCGGGACCAAACAGATCCGACGTGTCGACACGCGTCAGCGGCCCCTGGCTCTGCTTCTTCATTTCGGCCGGCGTCATGCGGGCGCCGTCCATGATCTCGCCATCGCGCACATCGGCAGCAGTCTTGGCCTGGCGCTGCGCGCCGGTAATCTGCACGCCGCGCATCTGTTCGGGGGTCAGCAACTCGCCATCGCTGCCGCGGCCGGGCTGTGCATAGACAGCGCGCACTTCCTGCAGTGACTTGTCTTCCTTCGTCGGCCAGTTGGCCGCTGTCTCTGTTACCGGCTTTTCAGGCTGAGGCAACTGGTCCAGCTTGGCCGGCATGGCCAGCGGCGCACGCGGCTTGTACTCGATCGGCTTGGCCTGCGGATCAACCGCGCCAATGCCTTCCATGATCTTGCGGACGGCGACCTTGTCGACGGCTTCCTGCTCGCCATAGGAGTTTGTCACGCAGCCAGCCGCCAGAGCGCCCAGCATGATAGCAGATACGACACCACGCAGCCCGCCGAGGCTTACGGTCCGGGAACTTGCCAGAGAAAACTTGAACCGCACGTAACCTATCCCGTTTCCTGTGAGCGCAAGGCTGCAAGGGCGGCTTCAGGCCTGCCCGCTCGCACTCGCTGTCCCAATTATCCCGCTTTACGGCCTTTAGAACCGCCCTTTGAGGCTTTATTGGGGCTTCCTCGCCAACCGTCATACAGGAGAGCAGCCACTCCGGCAACGATTGCAGCATCCGCAATGTTGAAGACATACCACGAGAAGCTGCCGAAGTGGATGTGGAGAAAGTCGTAGACCGCGCCATAGGCGAAACGGTCAACCCCATTGCCAAGGGCGCCGCCGATGATCAGCGCCAGGCTCACTCCGGCAAACTTGCTGGTGCTGCGCACCGCCCAGACCCACAGCGCGATGGCTGCCAGAACGGTGAAGATGGCCAGAGCCCAGCGGCCCAGATCCGTCTCCTGCTGCAAAAGCCCGTAGGAAATACCCCGGTTCCAGACGGTGACGAGCTCCAGAAAGGGCAACAGGTCGATGTTGCCCTGCCGGGGCAGGTCATAGACGAACAGCAGCCAGAGTTTGCTCGCCTGATCGGCGGCAAAGATGATGGCGGCAATCACCGCCACCATCCGGCTGAGCGGCCCCCACAGCCATCTGCGGGTAAAACCTGACGGGGGAGCCACCTTGCTCATGCTTCGTCCTTCACCGTTTCCAACCTTGTTCAGGCTGCCGTGTGGGCTGCGTCCCATTCGCGCAGGGCTGCTGCATCGCGCAGGGTCACGTCCGGATAGTCCGGATCCGAGCCCACCTCGGGAAGGATCTTCCACGAGCGGGCGCATTTCGTGCCCTGTGCAAGACCCGGCACCACGGCCACGCCCTTCACGTCATCCAGCGTGAAGGCGCCTTCCGGTGCTGCCTCGCCGGTGAGCGTGAGCTGGCTGGTGATGCAGACATCCGCCATGTCCGTGCCGGCAAGAGCCGCCATCAGCTCTGCGTCGGTGACATGCACCACCGGGTGAGCTTCCAGCGACGAGCCGATGCGCTTTTCGCGGCGCTCGATTTCGAGAGCGCCGGTGATGACGCGGCGGACTTCGCGGATCTTCTCCCACTTGGCCGCCAGCGCCTCATTGCGCCACTCTGCCGGAACGTCGGGGAACTGCTGCAGATGCACCGAGTTGTCCTCGCCCGGATGACGGGCCAGCCAGCTTTCCTCCATGGTGAAGGGCAGCATCGGCGCCATCCAGGTGACGAGGCAGGTGAACAGCTGCTCCACCACCTGCAGGGCGGCCTTGCGGCGCACCGAAGAGGCCGGGTCGCAGTAAAGCGTGTCCTTGCGCACGTCGAAATAGAAGGCCGACAGCTCCACCGTCATGAAGGTGAAGAGGTGGTGGAAGACCTTCTTGTAGTCGAAGTCCTCGTAGCCCTTGCGCACGAGGGCATCCAGCTCGGCGAGGCGGTGCAGCATCAGCTGCTCCAGCTCCGGCATGTCCTTGAGCGCGATTTCCTCGCCGGTGGCATGAGCGAGGGTTCCCAGCATCCAGCGCAGGGTGTTGCGCAGCTTGCGGTAGCTGTCCACCGAGGTCTTGAGGATCTCCGGCCCGATGCGCTGGTCTTCGGCATAGTCGCCGGAGGCCACCCACAGGCGCAGGATGTCGGCGCCATACTGCTTGATCACGTCCTGCGGGAACACCTGATTGCCCAGGGACTTGGACATCTTGCGCCCGTCCTCGGCCATGGTGAAGCCGTGGGTCAGCACCGCGTCATAAGGCGCGTGGCCACGGGTGCCGCAGCTTTCCAGCAGCGAGGAATGGAACCAGCCGCGATGCTGGTCCGAGCCTTCGAGATAGAGAACATAGTCCTCGCCGCCATCAACCTTGCGCTTGGGGCTGAGATCGGCGCGCTTTTCCAGGCAGAAGGCATGGGTGGAGCCGCTGTCGAACCAGACATCGAGAATGTCGTCAACCTTGACCCACTCATCGGCCTTGTAGTCAGCCCCCAGGAACCGCTCCTTGGCACCTTCGGCGAACCACACATCCGCGCCTTCCGCCTTGAAGGCCTCGAAGATGCGGGCGTTGACGGCTTCGTCCTTCAGCACTTCCGCCGTGTCCTTGTGGATGAACACGGTGATCGGCACGCCCCAGGCGCGCTGGCGCGAGAGCACCCAGTCCGGGCGCCCCGCGATCATGGAGCGCAGGCGGTTCTGGCCGGAGGCGGGCACGAAGCGGGTCTCGTCGATGGCCTTCAGCGCGCGGCTGCGCAGGGTGTCGCCCGGGCCTTCCAGCGCGCGGTCCATGTAGACGAACCACTGCGGCGTGTTGCGGAAGATCACCGGCTTCTTCGAGCGCCAGGAATGCGGATACTGGTGCTTGAGGCGGCCAAGGCCGATCAGCGCACCCGCTTCCTTCAGCTTCTCGATATTGGCCTTGTTGGCCGTGCCCTTTTCACCCTTGTGGGTGATGACCTGCTGGCCCTCAAAGCCCGGCGCATCCTTGGTGTAGAAGCCGTCATCGGCCACGGTGAAGGGGATGGCCGTCTCGATGCCGCGCTCTTCCAGCTCGGCGCGCTTGGCGATCCAGATCTCGAAGTCGTCTGTGCCGTGGCCGGGGGCCGTGTGCACGAAGCCCGTACCGGCGTCATCGGTGACGTGATCACCATCCAGCAGCGGCACATCGAACTGATAGCCGCCAAGCTCCAGATCCCGGTAGGGATGGGCACAGGTCATGGCTGCCAGTTCATCGGCAGTCACCGGCCGGACGAGCGTGAAATCCGTGATGCGGGCGTTCTTGAAGACATCGGACGCCAGCTTGTCCGCAAGGATCAGCTTGTCGCCCTTCTGTACCCAGTTGTCATCCGCAAGGCCTTCCTGCGTGACCTCATAGAGGCCGTAGGAGATGGCCGAAGAATAGGAGATGGCGCGGTTGCCGGGGATAGTCCAGGGCGTGGTCGTCCAGATGACAACGGCGGCGTCCATCAGGTCTTCTGCGGCCGCCTCATCCAGGCTGCCAGCCTCGATCACCGGGAACTTCACCCAGATCATGTCCGACTGATAGTCGTGATACTCAATCTCGGCTTCGGCCAGCGCGGTGTTTTCCACCACCGACCACATCACCGGCTTGGAGCCGCGGTAGAGCTGGCCGGAGGTGGCGAATTTCATCAGCTCGGAGGCGATCACCGCTTCGGCTTCGAAGTTCATGGTCAGATACGGGTTCTCCCAGTCGCCCTCGATGCCGAGGCGGCGGAATTCCTCGCGCTGGATGCCGACCCAGTGGTCCGCATAGCTGCGGCATTCCTGGCGGAAGGCGATCATCGCGGCGGAGTTCTTCAGGTCCGGCTTCTGCTTGCCCTTGGAGCGGTAGTTCTCTTCCTCGATCTTCCACTCGATCGGCAGGCCGTGGCAGTCCCAGCCCGGAACATAGTTGCTGTCGAAACCCATCATCTGCATGGAGCGGGTGACGATGTCCTTCAGCGTCTTGTTCAGCGCATGGCCGATGTGGATGTTGCCGTTGGCATAGGGAGGGCCATCATGCAGCAGGAACTTGCGGCGCCCCGCAGAGGCAGTGCGCAGGCGCTTGTAGAGGTCCATCGCCTTCCAGCGCGCGATGATTTCCGGCTCCTTCTGCGGCAGGCCGGCGCGCATCGGGAAATCGGTCTCGGGCAGGTTCAGCGTCGTGGAATAGTCACGGGCAGTCGTTTCGGTCATTGCATGCAATCCGCAAAAATCAGGAAGGGCAAGGCGGGCGCCTTGCCAACTGTCAGGGGAGGCGGGCCATGCCGCTTCCCGTCACGAAGGGATCCCGGTCCCTCGGCGCGCCATCGCGTCAGCCGAAGGCCGGGCAGCTAATTCGTGAAATCGCGGGGCCGGAAAGGCATCCGGCAGGAAGAATGACTGTCATGGCCGCTCTAGTACCAGTCAAAAGCCTCTGAATAAAGCGGCAAATGCTGGAATCACAGCCGGGTCAAATTCACTCGAACAATAGGCAAGCAGGCCCATCGGATGACGGGCCTGCTCCGGTCGTAAGGATCAGCGGTCTGGACGCGGCGGCTTGTCAAGCTGGCTTCCCCGAATGATGCGGGCCAGTTCCCGCTTGTCATTGATCCAGTCTCGCGGATCGGATGCGCCGGCAACCAGCTCCTCCCGCGGACTGATCCAGCCGTCTCCACCGCAAAATCCACAGCGTTCCGAGTATGGCATGGCCATCTCCTGCATTTTGCTCCGCTCATAGAAGTCCTTGAGCGGATGCGCGCCGGATCTGTGCGGAAAGACCATCACGATACCCGTCCCATGGCATTCCGGACATTCATGTCCTGGGCCCTGATGCCTGATGTCAGGATGGCGCGGGTCGTTGCGGCCCATGGCTCAGCCTCCCCGTTCCACCTCCTCCCGGATCTCCTGGACGCTACGGTCTGGATTGCGGCGCTTTTCCTCAACCACGCGCTGCTGGAGTTCAGCTTCACGTTCGGCGTTGGCCTGTTGTGCCTGAGCCTCCCGCATCCCGTGGTAGGCCTCCACGGCTTCATTGATCTTTTCACCGATCTTCTCGCCTGCCTGGAGAGCGTCTTCCATCGCGCCGCCGACAAGTCCTTTTGCAGCCTCACCAGTTGCCTTGCTGATATTGCTCATGTTTATCTCCCATGTTTGCTTGCAGGTTCTTCGTTTTTTTAAAAGTAACCCTGCGGAAGCTATTGATGGGAAAATTTCACAAAAGTGAATTGATCTGGATCAAATTACCAGAACAATTCCCGGTTGAGATGTTTGAAAATGCCGCTTCAGGGCGGAGGTCTCAGCCCTGTGCCGCCCTGCGCCGTTCCCGGTGGGCAATGTAGATGCCGCTGGCAACGATCAGCGCGATGCCGGCCCAGGTCATCAGATCAGGAAAGTCGCCGAAGACCAGAAAGCCGAACAGGGTGGCGCTGACGATTTCCAGATAGTTGAACGGAGCAATGACCGACGCTGGCGCCAGGGCCAGAGCCTTCACGATCAACCCGTGCGACACAAAGGAAATGGCTCCGATGGCAAAGAGCAGCGACATTTCGATGCTGTTGGGCATGGCCACGATAATGCCCGTCGTCTCCACGCCAAAAGCGGCAATCACCGCAATGACGATGGCCAGCGTCAGGCCGCCCCCCAGCGAAGTCGTGAACTGCATGGACAGCATGCTGTCCTCACCCGCCAGAATGCGGGTCGTCAGCAGGTAAAGCGCAAACAGGCAGGCGGTGACCATCGGCAGCAGTGCGGCCGCGCCAAAGGCATCAAAGCCCGGGCGGATGATCATGATCGCCCCGATCAGCCCCACCACCACGGCCGCCCAGCGGCGCGGGCCGACTTGCTCCTTCAGGAAAATGGCGGAAAGAGCGGTCAGCACCATCGGCTGGATGAAGAAGATGGCAATCGCATCGGCAACCGGCATCACCTTCAGGGCAGTAAAGAAGGCGAAGGTGGCGCCGGCCAGAAAAATGCCGCGCAGCATGTTGATGCCCCAGCGCTTCGGCATCAGGGTGCGCAGGCCGCCGGTCATCATCAATGCGCCGAGCAGAGTAAAGACAGCCTGGAAGAAGAAACGCCCGAAGCCGATGAGCAGCGGCGCGACCGTGGCAGACAGGTATTTCGCCACCGTGTCCATGCCCGGCACGATGATCATCGCCAGAGTCATCAGCAGGATGCCCTGCAGAATATCGGCCTTGCTTGAAATCCGGCTGGCAGGCGAGGGGGCGCCCGTCATGACAGGGGCACGGCGCCAAGCGCCAGATCGAGGGCCGACAGGGGCTGTATGCTGGCAAGGGCCGCGCGGGCTTCGGCGCTGTCCCGGTCCATCTGCGCAATCAGTGCCGCGCTGCTGTCAAAGCGCTCCTCGGCCCGCAGGTAGGAGACGAATCGCACCCGCAGCGTCTTGCCATAGAGATCGCCGGAAAAATCGAACAGGAACACTTCCAGCAGCGGTGCCCCATTGTCGAAGGTCGGGCGGCGGCCGAAACTGGCAACGCCGTCATGGCGCTGGCCGTCCACTTCGACCCGCACTGCATAGATGCCGTGCTTCAGCGTGCAATCATCGGCAAGGCGCAGGTTGGCGGTGGGATAGCCGAGATCGCGGCCACGCTTTTCGCCATGGCGCACCTCGGCCTCGGCAAACCAGCGGTAGCCAAGCAGGCCGTTGGCCAGTGCCAGATCCCCTTCTGCAAGGGCTGCACGGATGCGGGAAGAGGAAATGACTTCGCCGCTCTCGTCATTTTCCGCCGTAACGATGGTGACACCAAAGCCGTGCTTTTCGCCGGAGGCACGCAGGAAGTCCGGCGTGCCGGCCCGGCCCTTGCCGAAGTGGAAATCATAGCCGGTAACCGCGTGGCGGATGCCGAGGGCGCCGATCAGGATTTCCTCGACGAAACGCTCTGCCTCAAGGCTGGCGAAATCGCGGGTGAAGGGCAGCACGATCAGCCCGTCGAGGCCAAGCGCTTCCATCACCTCCGCCTTCACATGGGCGGGCGTCAGACGGAAGAGCGGCACATGCGGGGCAAAGACCGAACGGGGATGCGGCTCGAACGTCATGGCAATGACAGGCCGTCCGTGGCCGTGTGCTTCATCAATCGCCGCCTGCAGCACGGCCCTGTGGCCCCGGTGCACACCATCAAAGTTGCCAATGGCAACGGCGCTGCCCTTGAGGTGCGCCGGTAACGAGGCCAGATCCTCGACAACTGAGAAAGGCGTAACGGTCATCAGAGATGAGAACCTGCGGGCTGGACTGCAGGCTGATCTGCAGCAGACATGAAACATGCGGCCTGACGCGTGGAAAATGCCTGCGTCAGGATTTGCCGGACCCTGCCGTTTTCACGGCCTTTCGTCAAGCGCACTTTGGCCGCCGTCCGTGCTGTCTGCACCCTCAGCTCTGGTGCCCGGGAAAGTCCCGCTCGGTCCCCCGGGCGGGGACCTTGACCATGGCTTCGCCTTCCAGAACCACCGTCTCCCCAACCCGGCAGATGCAGGAAAGCCGGGCCCGGTTGCCCTTGGGCAGAAGCTCCGCGACCTTCACCTCCACCGTCACGTCATCACCGATCCGCACCGGTGCCTTGAAATTCAGGGTCTGGGAAAGATAAATCGCGCCGGGGCCGGGAAGGCGCGTGCCAAGCAAGGCTGAGATAAGGCTCGCAGTATAAAGCCCATGGGCGATGCGCGTCCGGAAGGGCGTGCGTGCGGCAAAATGCTCAGACAAGTGAATAGGATTGCGGTCACCGGACACCTCGGCAAAGCCGACAATATCAGATGCGCTCACGTGCTTCGTCAGAGTCTCGCTCATGCCCTCGCTCAGGTCCTCGTAGCAAAGCTGACGCAGCTCAAGCATTTTTGCCTCCCAATACCAGAAACGTGCCCTTAAATACCGGTACGCACGCTATGGGGCAGAGTGCTCGGACACAATACGCCTTTGGGGGAAGAAAATGGCTTGCGCTATTAACGGTCTTTTCAGGGGAACCGCTTAGATTGCCCAAGTATGGGGAGGTGGGAACACGATCATCGTGTCTTCCTCCTGAAACGTCAGATCTCGTCATTTCCGGCCCAGAGGGTGGGCCCTGTAATTGACAGTATGGAGTAGACAATGGCCCTTGACCTTTCGATGCCGGTCCTGGTGGTCGATGATTACAAGACCATGATCCGGATTATCCGGAACCTGCTGAAGCAGCTTGGTTTTGAAGATATCGACGATGCAGCCGATGGTACGGAAGCCTTGGAGAAGATGAAGCAGCGCAAGTATGGCCTGGTCATCTCCGACTGGAACATGGAACCGATGACCGGTTACGAGCTGCTCAAGCAGGTTCGCGCTGACGCAAGTCTCTCCAAGACGCCGTTCATCATGGTGACTGCCGAGTCCAAGACCGAAAACGTGATCGCCGCCAAGAAGGCCGGCGTGAACAACTATATCGTGAAGCCGTTCAACGCGCAGACGCTGAAGGGCAAGATCGAAGCGGTCTTCGCAGACTGACAGATTTCGCTCACCCCGGCGGACTGCGCTGCTCCTCTCGCAGCCACGTCCGCCTGAGTGACGGGTCAGACCGATTTTCTCACGTCTGTCATTGCCCGGATGGCACTCCGGAAAATGGTGCAGAGGGAGGTCCCGTTCCAGGCAGCAGAACGGGCCAACGGTGCTGGCTACCCAACTGGAGGGCAGAACAATGGCCACAATGACAAAAGAGAACGTGGTCCGCGTCATCGAGTTTTTGGAAAAAAACAAAAGCCGTGACGGGGAAGTTGGCCTGAATGACGTCATGCAGCTTGCCGAAGTCATGAGCGGCTCCATGCATGATTTTCTGCTGGCGGTGCAGCCGGCAGTGACTGGCGAGCTGAAGGCAATCGCTGGCGAAATCACGCGGATGAAGGAAGAAATCACCGCGCTGCGTGCCAATGACATGAAGCAGCAGAAGATTCCCGATGCCGGGCGCGAGCTCGATGCCATCGTCGAGGCGACCGAATCGGCGACGCACACGATCATGACGGCTGCCGAGGAAATCATGGGCGCCGACACGTCGGATGGCTTGGCCTATCAGGAGCTCGTCAACAACAAGATGATCGAGATCTTCGAGGCCTGCGCCTTCCAGGATATCACCGGGCAGCGCATTTCCAAGGTCGTGGGCACCCTCAACTACATCGACCAGCGCGTCTCCGCCTTCGTTGAAAAGCTGCGCATCGTGGAAACGATGGAACCGGCGGCTGAAGAAACCGAAGCCGATCGCCGCAAGCGCGAGCTGATCCTGCATGGACCGCAGATGGCCGGTGAAGGCGTGTCGCAGGATGATATTGACGCCATGATGAGCGGTGGCGGTTCTCAGGACGACATCGACAAGCTGTTCGGCTGAAGTCTGACTGACTTTCGAATCAAGAAGGGCCGTAGCGGTGACGCTGCGGCCCTTTGCTTTGGATCGGTTACCAGCTGAGGCGCGGCAGGGCGGCGCGGGCGGAGAAGCCCTCTTCCGCGAGGCGCCGGCGGATCAGCGCCTCATCCGGCGTATCGACCGGGCCGAAATCCGAGGCATGGATGCCGCCGGTGATGAACAGCACGTCCAGATTCTGTGCGTCCGCGCCTCGAATGTCCGTCGGCAGACCATCACCGATGGCCAGCACCTTGGAACGGTCGAAGTCCGCGCCCTGGATCTGCTGCAGGCGGGCAAGTGCCGCATCATAAATCGGCTTGTGCGGCTTGCCCGGCAGGGTGACGCGGCCGCCCAGATCCTCATAGAGACGGGCAAGGGCACCGGCGCACCAGATCAGCTTGTCGCCGCGCTCCACCACGATATCCGGATTGGCACAGACCATCAGCAGACCGCGTGCAGCAAGAGCCTCCAGCTGATCCCGGTAGTCGTCCGGGGTCTCGGTCTCGTCATCAAAGAGGCCGGTGCAGCTGATCAGATCGGCATCTGTCTCGCTCACAATCTCAAGCCCTGTGCCGTCATAGAGGCTGAGGTCACGCTCCGGGCCGATGTGGAAGCACTTGCGCTCCGCGCTGCTGATCAGCAGGTGGCGGGTGACGTCGCCGGATGTCACGATATCATCATAGGCATGGCGCGGCACGCCGAGCATGGCCAGCTGTTCGTGGATCGGCTCGGCCGGGCGGGGGGCGTTGGTGATGAGCACCACCGTGCCGCGCTGCTCCTGGCGGAAGCGGGTCAGCGCCTCATGCGCGGCCGGAAAGGCGGCGACACCATTGTGCAGCACGCCCCAGACATCGCTGAGAATGCCCCTGTAATCAGGCGCAATGGCACCGAGGCCGGGGATGAGCAGGGGGGCTGTTGCGTTCATGGGGGCCTCTTACGGGCTGATCTGGTAACATTGGCGGGAATCGGGAGGTTGTCCCGCGCAGGCTGGCGGACAATATACGAAGCCGCGCGCCGGAGAAACCGGGCATGACAGCTGCCCGGACAGAGATAGCATCAGACAGAGACAGCAGCAGACTGGCGCCAAAGGACAGGCGCCGCAGGACAGGCAGATGGCAGTCAGACAACTGGGCGAGGCGGTGATCAACCGCATCGCGGCAGGCGAGGTGATCGAACGGCCCGCCAGCGTGATCAAGGAGCTGGTGGAGAATGCGGTCGATGCGGGCGCCTCCAGCATCGACATCGTGACGGCTGCAGGCGGCAAGACCCTGATGCGCGTCTCCGACGACGGCCTTGGCATGACGGCAGCCGATCTGGCGCTGGCCGTGCGCCGCCATTGTACGTCGAAGCTGCATGAGGAAGACCTCTTCGACATCCGCACCCTCGGCTTCCGGGGCGAGGCGCTGCCCTCCATCGGCTCCATCGCAAGGCTTGGCATCACCACCCGCCATGCGCAGGAACCCCATGCCTGGCGCATCGAGGTGGAGGGTGGAACGGAGAGCGATGTGCACCCGGCTGCCCGCCACAAGGGCACCCAGGTGGAAGTGCGCGATCTCTTCTTTGCAACGCCCGCCCGCCTGAAATTCCTCAAGACCGACAAAGCGGAAGCCGCCGCCGTGACGGATGTGGTCCGCCGCATCGCGCTGGCCTATCCGGAGGTTGGGTTCCAGCTGTCCGGCTCGGACCGGACCGCGCAAAGCTGGCCCGCAGCGCGCGGCGAGGATCCCCGCATGGCGCGGCTGGCGCAGGTGCTGGGCAAGGAGTTTCTTGACAATGCCATGGAGATTATGGCCGAGCGGGAGGGCGTGCGCCTGACCGGTTTTGCCGGCCTTCCGACCTATAACAAGGGCACGGCGCAGCAGCAGTTCTTCTATGTCAACGGCCGCCCGGTGCGCGACAAGCTGCTGCTGTCCGGTCTGCGCGGCGCCTATGCGGATGTGCTGGCCCGGGACCGGCATCCGGTCGTGGTGCTCTATATCGATCTGGACCCGGCCCTGGTGGATGTGAATGTGCATCCGGCCAAGGCAGATGTGCGCTTCCGCGACGGGCAACTGGTGCGCGGACTGCTCGTCGGGTCGATCAAGCAGTCGCTGGTGATGGCAGGCCACAGGTCGTCCACCTCCAATGCCGCGGCTGCCATGGAGGCGCTGCGGACCGGCATGGCGCCGGGCATGGGTGAGGCGTCAGGAAGCGGCCCGCAGCGCTCCGCGGCCTATCAGGCCAGTTATGGTGGAGGGGGCTGGCGTCCCGCCTCAAGGCCTGCGCAGCCGCAGGGGGGCTGGGACTGGCGCAGTTCCGCCTACCGGCCTTCAGAGGACGATGCGGCTCCGGCGGGAGCGCAGGGCTTTGCCGAAGCTGCTCAGGCCGCCCTGGCGGATATCGTGCTGCCCTCGGCGGATGCGCGGGCGCATAGCGAGCCGGCGGGCCAGGAGAACATGCACCGGCCGCTGGGGGCAGCCCGGGCGCAGGTGCACGAGACCTACATCATCTCCCAGACCATGGACGGGGTTGTCATCGTCGACCAGCATGCCGCGCATGAGCGGCTGGTCTATGAGCGGCTGAAGGAAATGCTGGCCGCCCGTGACGTGCCGCGCCAGATGCTGCTGATCCCGGAAATCGTCGAGCTGCCGGAGGAGGACGTGCACCGGCTGGCCGAACATGCGGATGAACTGGAGGCTGCCGGGCTGGTGCTGGAGCCCTTCGGCCCCGGTGCCATTGCCGTGCGGGAAACGCCCGCCATGCTGAAATCGCTCAACATCCGGGCGCTGGTGCAGGATCTGGCCGACGAATTGACCGAGTGGGAAACCGCCTCAGGCCTCAAGGAAAAGCTCGACCACGTGGCCGCCACCATGGCCTGCCACAGCTCCATCCGTGCAGGCCGGCGCATGCGTCCGGAAGAGATGGACGCATTGCTGCGCGAGATGGAGGCAACGCCGCTTTCCGGCCAGTGCAACCATGGCCGGCCGACCTGGATCGAGCTGAAGCTCTCCGATATCGAAAAGCTGTTCGGCCGGAAGTAGCGATCCGGTTCGGGGGCAGGACCTGCTCCAAAAAGAAGAGGGCCGCACGGTGGCGGCCCTCTGGTCTCGTCCTGGGAGGGACTGTGTCAGGACGGGGCATGGCGCAGGCGCACCATGCCACCCCGTTTCATCATCAGAACACGCGCTCGACGCGGATCGTGGTGTAGAACTCGTCGCGGTCACGGCGGCCCGAGTTGCGGTTGTAATCGAAGCTGCGGTAGGCGAACTCGGTGCCGATGGAAAAGTCGGAAATCGGCTTCCAGTTGACGTTGAAGTTGGCGCCCCACTGCTTGAAGTCGTTGGCAGAGCCAGCCGCATCGGCCGAGTAGTAACCGCCTTCAATGTTGGCGTCCCACTGCTCATTGAAGTTATGCAGATAGCCCGCACCAATGCCCCAGGCCTTGGTGGTCTTGGTCTTGGTGCCATCCAGCGTCGCATCGGTGATGGCGTCATCCCAGCTGTCGAGAACATAGCCGGATGCGCCATTGCCATACATGGCCTGCAGAGCGACGGCATCGCCTGCCCCCAGGAAGGGCACATTGATCTGCACACCCGCGCCAATGGCATAACCAGCCTTGGTCTTCGCGTCGGTGTCTTCAAAGCGGGTTTCATGCAGGGCGCCCATGATCTGGGCGGAACCCCAGGCCTGATCGATGCGCAGGTTGGCAACCAGATCCGGCAGGCGGTGGCCGGCATAGGTGGCGGAACCGCCCTCAAGGTTCCAGCGGCGGGTGGTGCCGTCTTCGATCGAAACCGTGGTGGTCAGACCATTGCCGAGGTCGGCCGTATAGGCGGCAACCCAGTTGCGCACGTCCGTATACTGGGTCTGGAAGTTGCCGTAGGAATAGCCGGTCCAGAAGTCATACATGGACGCGGTACGGCCGAAGGTGAAGTTGCCGAACTGGACAAAGGCATGTTCCAGCGTGGTGCCGGTACCGGTCCCGTCGTTCGAATTGTTCTCGAAGTAGGTGTCGATGTAGGCGCGGACGAGCCCGTATTCGCTGTTCGTACGGGCATCGAGGCGGATGGTGCCGCGGGCGCGGGTGTAGGTGCCGAAGTCCGCGCGGTCGTCCCAGGAGTTGTCGCGGTTACCGAAATTGTCGAAACGGTATTCGGCGCGGACACGGCCTTCCACGCGCAGGCAGGTCTCGGTGCCAGGGATGTAGAAGAAACCGGTTCCATAGGCATCACAGACACGGACGTAATCAACCGGCTCGGGAGCGGCCGGAAGATCGGCAGCAAGAGTGCCTGCAGACGAGGCTGCCAAGAAGGTCATTGTAGAAATCAGGCGTACACTGCGCATTCAGAGATCCTTCCCAATGAGCCAGCTGTCCGTGCCGGGGCCGCTGGGACGCGTGAGTCGACATTCAATAGGAAGATGATACGCCGGCTCCGGAAAAAGAAAATCGGGCAAAACAGGACGTTTACTTATTTGGCTGCGTAGATGCAAAAAAGACACGAAACAGCTTTTCCAGGGTTGTTTCGGCTATAAAAGATGCAGCAGGCCAAAAACGCTGGCAGCCAAGTAAGGTGCTGCGTGCCTCTGTTTTAGCCGTATGATGAAGAGATGGGCGCGGCTGGCCGTGGTGGATTCCGGCGGGAGGAATTTTCCGTCATCTGCCTGTCTTGCATGCGTGGCATGGAAGCGCCGCAAGGAGGCCGTGCGGCACGGCAGGCGGTGCGGCATTGTCCGCAGGCGGCTGACGCCACCCGGCTGGGAGACTTCAGGTTCAAATGAAAAGCATTGTCTGGCTGGCCGCGCTTCCGCTCCTGCTTGCAGGAGGGCTCACTCTACCCTTGCCCTTGCCAACCGGATTGCCCTTGCTGGTCCTCGGCCTGGTGATGATCCTTGCCGCCAGCCCCTGGGCTGTGCGCCTTTTGCGGCGGCTGCGGCGGCGCTTTCTGCGGCTGAATGGCCTGTTTCACACATTGGAAGACCGGGCCCCGGTGCGGCTGGGCCGGATCCTGCGGCGTACCCGGCCGCGGCAGAAGCTTCCTGTGCCGCCAGACGGCCCTGACGGCGGGAAGGCGCCCCTATGACGGCATGCAGCGCGCGAAGAGCACCTGACTGTCGCCGCTTGTGCGCTGATCGAGAAGCTCGAAACCGGCCGGAAGCGCAACCGTGTTGCTGGCCCGCTCTTCCAGAACGCAGATGGCGCCACCGGCCAGCCAGCCGCCCTCGCGGGCAGAGGTCAGGGCCAGTTCGCCGAGGCCCTTGTCATAGGGCGGGTCGGCGAAGAGCAGGTCAAACGGCTCGATTGTTCCGGCAGCCCCCAGTTTTGTGGCATCCCGGCGCAGGATCTTGGCGGCGCCGTTGAGGCCGAAGGCTTCCATGTTGCGGCGGATCACGCCGCGTGCATCCGCGCCTTCCTCAACGAAGGTGGCGTGTTTTGCGCCGCGGCTGATGGCTTCGAAGCCGAGGGCGCCGGTGCCGGCAAAGAGGTCCAGCACCCGTGCGCCCTCAAGATCCGCGCCAACGCCATGCAGCAGGATGTTGAAGATGGTTTCGCGCAGCCGGTCGGAAGTCGGGCGCGTGGCGTCCGACTTCGGCGTGGCAAGGCTTGCGCCCTTGAACCGTCCGGCAACGATGCGCATCACCGGTCCTCTTAGCCGCGCGAACGGGGCTTGAAGCCACCGCCGCCGCCACCGCCGCGCTTCGGCCCGCCGGGGCCGCTGCGAACGGGACGGTTTCCACGGTCAGGCCGGTTGCCGCGGTCCGGACGGGGACCGCGATCCTCACGCGGGCCGCGCTCAGGCCGGTCATTGCGCTCGAAGCGGCTACCGCCTGCAGGGCGTTCGAAACGGCTGCCGCCGTCGGGGCGCTCGCGCCGCTCCGGACGGTCAGGGCGCTCGGAACGCTCGCGGGGACGGATCGGCCGGTCATCCGGGTCACGGAAGGCGGGCTTGCGGTCACGGCCGGTGCGCTGTTCCTGCTGCTTGTCCTCAACGAGGCCCTCTGCCCCCCAGATGCGGCGGGGGCGGGCGGTGCGCTGCGGGCGCTCGTCTTCAGCCTTGCGGACGGAAGGCTCACGCGTCAGGCGGAAGCGGCTGCGCGGGGAGATCTTCTGCGGACGCTGGCTCTCGCCACCTTCACGCTTGCCACCCTCCCGGTTGCCATCACGTCCGCCGTCTCTGGCACCAAAGCTGCGCTCGCCGCCTTCAGGGCGCGGCTTGCGCGGGCCCTTGGGGCGGTTCACGGCTTGTGCACCGTCACGGGCTGTCATCCACTCGCCGCGGGTCTTTGGACCCTGCTGCTGCGGCTTCTTTTTCTTCGGCTCTTCCTTCGGAGCGGCCTGGGTCAGCACCGGAGCCTCGAAATCAGCCCCTGCGGCTTCGGCCAGCTTGTCGCCCAGCTGGTCGCGCAGCACGCGGCCCTTGATTTCGCGGGCCTCGCCCTCGGGCAGATCGAGAAGCTGGAACGGACCGAAGGACAGGCGGATCAGCCGGTTGACCGACAGGCCCAGATGCTCCAGCACGCGCTTGACTTCGCGGTTCTTGCCCTCGCGCAGGCCCAGCGTCAGCCAGACGTTGTCGCCCTGCGTCTTGTCGAGCACAGCTTCGATGCCGCCGTAAAGCACGCCGTCAATGGCAACGCCATCGGCCAGCGCGTTCAGCTGGTCCTGCGTGATCTCGCCAAAGGCACGCACGCGGTAGCGGCGCAGCCAGCCGGTGGCGGGCAGTTCCAGCACACGGGCAAGGCCGCCGTCATTGGTCAGCAGCAGCAGGCCTTCGGTGTTGATGTCGAGGCGGCCAACGGACACCACGCGCGGCAGGTCTTCGGGCAGTTTCTCGAAGACGGTCGGACGGCCTTCCGGGTCGAAGTTGGTCGTCACCAGGCCACGCGGCTTGTGATAGAGCCACAGGCGGGTGCGCTCCTTCTGCGGCAGCGGCTCGCCATCCACCAGAATGATATCGTCTTCCGTCACGGTGATGGCCGGAGTGGTCAGCACGGTGCCGTTGACGCTGACGCGGCCGTTCGTGATCCACACTTCCGCATCGCGGCGCGAGCACAGTCCGGCGCGGGCCATCACCTTGGCGATACGCTCGCCGTCGTGGGACGACACTTCGGGCGCAACGCGCACGGCCTGCGGCTTGGGAGCCGCCTGACGCTTGGGCGCAGGCTTGCTGTCTGCGCGCTTGGGCCGGTCGTTGCGCATCGGGCGGTCATCACGATAGGGGCGGTCGCCGCCACGCGGGGCCCAGCCATCACGCTGCTGCGGGCGGTCGCCGCCACGGGGAGCCCAGCCCTCACGCTGCTGCGGACGGTCGCCGCCACGGGGAGCCCAGCCCTCACGCTGCGGACGTTCACCGCGCGGGGCGTCGTCATTGCGGCCGCCGCGCTGGCCATAGCCGCGCTCGCCGAAGCCACCTTCGCGGCCCTGACGGTTATCTTGGCGGTTACCTTGGCGGTCACCCTGACGGTCGCCTTGGGGGCCACTCTTGCCACCGAAGCGGGGGCCGGAAGAGCGGGGGCCAGAAAAGCCTTTGCCGGGCGCGCGGTTGTCGCCGCGTCCGGAAGAGGAAGAGCCTGCGCCATCGTTACGGCGCGACGGGCCGCCGGGGCGATTGCCGCGGGGCCGGGAAGGAGTTTTATTGCCGGTCATGGCCGCCTCATAGCAGAGCTTGCACGGTTTAGGAATCAAGCAAATGCGGCTGCCGCACAAAATTCGCAGCTCATGGCAAATATTGCCGCCGCAAGACAGGCTGACGTTCCGCACAGTTTGGTCTAAAAGCAGCGGAGAGACAGTGAGATAGCGGCGTTACCGGACATGAAACCGCCCAGGATGGCAGAGCAGAAGGCCCCCGTGCCGTCCTTCATGGACATGGCACTGGAAGAGGCGCGTCTGGCCGCTTCACGCGGTGAGGTGCCGGTGGGGGCCGTGCTGGTGCGCCAGGGGGAGGTTCTGGCAAGGGCGGGCAACCGCACGCTGGAACTCAATGATCCCACGGCCCATGCCGAGGTGCTGGTCATCCGCATGGCCTGCGAGGCACTTGCCTCCCAGCGCCTGCCCGAGTGCGATCTCTATGTCACGCTGGAGCCTTGCCCGATGTGTGCAGGCGCCATTTCCTTCGCCCGCATCCGCAGGCTCTACTATGGGGCGGGGGATGAAAAAGGTGGCGCCGTGGATCATGGCGTGCGCTTCTACGCCAGCCCCACCTGCCATCACGCACCTGAGGTCTATTCGGGCTTTGCCGAAGCCGAGGCCTCGCAGCTGCTGAAGGACTTCTTCCGCAGCAGGCGGGAAGAGTAAGGGTGTCTATCCGCCGCCCGGCATCATCACCATGACCGTGCGCTCGCCAGGCAGCACCTTGCGGGAGAGGACGGCGGCAGAGGTGGGATAGGGCGTCACGGCCCAGCCCTCGCTTGCCGCACGGACGAGAAAGCGCTCCAGCGCACCGGCGAAGTGGAAATGCATCGGCACCACGACGCTGGGCTTGATGCCGTCCAGCACCGCCATCAGGCTGTCGAGGCGCAGGGTGGCGGCATTGTCCACCGGCGCCAGCACCACGTCGATCCGGCCGAGCGTGGCCAGATCATCCGGCGTCAACTGGTGATGCAGGTGGCCGAGATGGGCGATGCACAGGTCCGCCAGTTCGAAGATGAAGATGGAATTGCCGAAGGCGCGTGTTTCCCCATCCCAGCCGCGGGCGTTGGTCGGCAGGTTGCGGATGCGCACGTCTTCGACGCGGATGTCGTGATGGATGGGGCCACCTTCCGGGTTCCAGCCCGTCAGCACATGCTCGATGGACGGATCCGGGTTGAGGGTGAAGTGGGTGGAATGGGCGTTGTTCATGGTCGCAACGCGCGGCGGCACAGCCGGCTTTTCGTAGTCGTTGTAGTCCGTTGCGATGCGCACGCCCTTGGGGCTGGTGATTTCGAAAGTCGCGTGGCCGATGTAGCGCAGACCCACCTCGTCCAGCGCCAGAGAGGGCGCCTGCGCCAGCTGCAGGACGAGATCCGGCGACGCGCTGGTGACCTTGATGCCGGAGGGCAGCACCCAGCCGCTGGTCTGAGGCGCTTGCGGGCCGGAAGCGATCAACTGGCAGCTTGCGGCAGCCGGAGTGGCAAGGTTCAGGCCCGCCAGAAGCAGCGCGGCAGACCAGACATGGGCGATCGGCTTGCGCCAGGTGGCTTCGTTCTTGCCGCGGAGCCCTTCAAAACGGGCTGACCTGCTGCGGCTTGTGGAGGTTTTCCGGACCATGGCGCACCCCGTCCTGATGCGTTGACACAGGAAAGCCTAGGCCAGTTTCTCTCGCAGACAAGCTCACAATTGCGTCAGAGCCGGGCGGGAAGGCAAAGAAAAAGCGCCGCTCCGGATGTCTGGCTGGGGGGAAGACGGAGCGGCGCGAGGCGGGGGCAGGCGGGAGGAGAGACCTTACCCCTTGATTACACAGAGAGTTACCGGCGGCCTTGTGCCGCGCTGAGGCTGGAACTTGTCGCAGGGCAGGCTGGCCTGCATCTCGCGGGACTGGCGGTAAAGAATTTCACCGGCATGACCGGCCTCGTCGAGCAGCGCGCGCAGGCTGCAGCCTGCTGCGATCATCAGCCCGATGGGCCGCAGATGCGCCTTGCGGTAGCAGAACACGGCAAGCCGGGCTTTCTGCTCTTCCGGCAGATCTCCGGCGGCGCTTGCGGCCGAGGCTGCATTCAGGTGCATCAGGTGCTGGAAGGTCTCTTCCGAGACCGGGCAGGTGTCCTCATCCAAGGACCGGGGTGCAACGCGGGTCATGCGGTTTCTCCTTCTGGATACAGGAGAAATTCTCAATCTTGCGTATTAAACAATGGTTAATTTGGCATTCCGCGTCAAATAATGGCAGGAAAAGATATCAAAACACTCTGCGAATACACGGGATCCGCGAATTCTGGCGGGTTACGCCGCTTTTTCGAGCAGTTCGGAGAGCTGTTTCTTCACAAGCTCACGCAGCGGAGCTGCGGATTCAAGCACCGTCCGGGTCTTCATGAAGTCGAGAACGCGGATGTCGTCGACGGCTGGCCGCACAAGTATATCCGGCCGTTTTTGCTTGAGCTTTTCTGCAGTAATTGTACGCATGAGGATCTGTGAGGATCCGAACAGGGAGTCCAGTGTGGCCGGTGCATTCTTGTGGGTGCGCCGCGGCACGGGCACGCCCACCACGTCCACCGCAACTGTCAGCCCGCAATCGGCCGGGAGAATGTCGAAGGGCAGGGGATTGGCGATGCCGCCATCCACCAGCACCCTGCCGCCCATCTCGACCGCCCGGAACACGGCCGGAATGGCGATGGAGGCGGCGATGGCGGGGCGCAGCGGGCCCGTGGTAATGTCAATCTCGCAGCAGCCGTAAAAGTCGGTGGCCAGCACCGTGAGCGGGATCTTCAGGTCCGCGAAATGATCGGGGATCAGATCTGCGGCAAACAGATTGACCACCTTCAGCGGGTCAAACTGGGCGATGCCGCCGGCGAACATGTCGGTGAAGCGTTTGGGCCGCAGCTGCCACAGGCGCGCAATCAGCGCATTGCGGTGGCGGAAGGTTTCAAGCGCATAGTCATAAAGCTCCTGACCGGACAGGCCCGCCGCATAGCCCGCCCCCAGCAGGGCGCCGATGGATGAACCAGTGATATGGCAGGGCTTCACGCCCAGATCGTCAAAGGCCTGAAACACCGGAATATGGGACATGCCGCGCGCTCCGCCGCCGCCAAGGGCAAGGCCGATCCGGGGGTAGGTCATCTTGAAACTCGCTTCCTGCATCTGCGCGGGGAGATATTCCTGTATCAGGGTTGTGCCTGTCTTGCGTGATTTATCCGGCAGGAAGATGACAGGACCGCCCGCCGCTTATCCTCCCTGCAGAAACGGCAGAAGGGCCGCCAGCGTTCCATCCGGGTTCTCCTCGGCGAGAAAATGCCCGCCGGTCACGCCCTGACCTTCCGCCTGAGGTGCCCAGCGGCGCCACACATCGAGCGGCGTGCCTGCGCCCGGCGCAATGCCTGACGTGCCCCACAGGGCGAGCAGCGGGCAGGCGATCTGGCGTCCTGCGGCGATGTCGGCGCCGTCATGCTCCAGATCCGTTGTGGCGCCTGCCCGGTAGTCCTGACACATGGCGTGGATGCGGGCTTGCTGGCGGAAGGCGTCCCGGTAGGCCTTCATGGCGGCGGGGGCGAAGGCGGTAAGGCTCCGCTCCGCCGTCCAGCTCGCCATGGTGTGATCGATGTAATAGTCCGGGCTGCCGCCGATCAGCGTCTCGGGCAGGGGCGCAGGCTGGGCGAGGAAGGCCCAGTGATAGACCTTGAGTGCGAACTGCCGGTCCATGCGGGCCCAGTAGTCATGGGTGGGCAGAATATCCAGCACGGCCGCGCGGCTGACGGCTTCCGGATGATCCAGCGCCAGCCGGTAGGTGACACGGGCGCCCCGGTCATGGCCGCAGACCATGAAGCGGTCATGGCCAAGGCCGCGCATCAATTGAGCCACGTCCTGTGCCATCTGCCGCTTGGAATAAAGGCTTGCATCCACCTCGGGCGCGTCGCTGGCGCCATAGCCGCGCAGGTCCGGGATCACCAGTGTGAAGTGCCGTGCAAGCTCCGGCGCGATGCGGTGCCACATCACATGGCTTTGCGGAAACCCGTGAAGCAGCAGCAGGGCTGGCCCTGATCCGCCGATACGGCAGAACAGGCGGACATCGCCAGCCTCAATCATTCTGGCGTCAAATCCGGGAAAAAGATCTGCCTCGGGTGCTGTCATCATCCGGCTCCTTCCTGTGCTGAAGACAGGATGGCCGGAGGGCGGGGCAGGCGCAAGGGAGATGCCTATTCACGAAAACAAGAAGCCCGGCACGGCGGATGCCGTGCCGGGCTTCTGCAGTCCGGTGCTGAGCCATCTGTCCTCAGAGCGCGCGCCAGGCGATGTCGCGGCGGCAGAAGCCTTCGGGCCAGTCGATCAGGTCCACGGCCCTGTACGCCCGCTCGCGGGCTTCGGCGACGGTCCTGCCGGTGGCGGTGACGTTGAGCACGCGCCCGCCCGTTGCCAGAATGCGCCCGCCGTCGGCCTTGGTGCCGGCGTGGAAGACTTTGACGCCTTCGACCTTGCCCGCAGCTTCAAGACCGCGGATCTCCGTGTTCTTCTCGTAAGCGCCCGGATAGCCCTTGGCGGCCATGACGACGGTGAGGGCCACGTCATCGCTCCAGGTGGCTGTGTGCTGGTCCAGCGTGCCGTCTGCGGTGGCGATCAGCAGCGGCAGCAGATCCTCCTTGAGGCGCAAGGTGATGACCTGGCATTCAGGGTCGCCGAAGCGGGTGTTGTATTCGATCAGCTTCGGGCCGTTTTCACCGATCATCAGGCCTGCGAAAAGCACGCCCTTGAACGGGGTGCCGCGCTTTGCCAGCGTTTCGATGGTCGGGAGGATGATCTCCTCCATGGTGCGGGCAATGACGGCATCGCTGGCGACGGGAGCCGGCGTGTAGGCGCCCATGCCGCCGGTGTTGGGGCCTTCGTCGCCGTCAAAGACGCGCTTGTGGTCCTGCGCCGCCACGAGGGGCAGGGCGGTCCTGCCGTCGGACAGCACGAAGAAGCTGGCTTCCTCGCCGGTGAGGAATTCCTCGATCACCACTTCCGCCCCGGCTGCGCCGAAGCTGCCGTCGAAACAGGCGTTCACTGCCGCCTCGGCCTCGTCCAGCGTCATGGCCACGACCACGCCCTTGCCGGCGGCAAGGCCATCAGCCTTCACAACAATCGGCGCGCCCTGCTGGCGCAGATAGGCCAGCGCCTTGTCCTTGTCCGCAAAGCGGCCATAGGCAGCGGTCGGAATATTGGCTTCGGCGCAGAGATCCTTGGTGAAGCCCTTGGAGCCTTCCAGCTGGGCAGCGGCCTTCGAGGGGCCGAAGGCCTTGATGCCGGCCGCCGCCAGATCATCGACGATGCCTTCCACCAGCGGGCCTTCCGGGCCGACGACGACGAAATCGATCGCCTTTTCCTTGCAGAAGGCAATCACGGCAGCGTGGTCTGCAACGTCCAGAGCAACGAGTTCCGCCTCTTCGGCAATGCCGGCGTTGCCCGGCGCGGCGTAGAGCCGGGAGGTGAGCGGCGACTTGGCAATGGCATAGGCGAGGGCGTGTTCACGGCCACCGGAACCGATGAGGAGAATATTCATGGGCAAGCTCTCACGTCTGCGCGGCATCGCCGCTGGGCCTTCCAGAGTTGCGGCGCGCATTAGCACGGCAGGCCGGGGGCGGCAATCCGCTGAGACGCCGGAGAGCGCCCGATGATGCGGCCCGGCGGTTTTTCGCTGCTGCTTGGAACGGCTGTCACGGCGCCGCGTATTGTCGAACTCGCCGGCCGCATGCGCGGCGAAACGGGGCTGCCAATGACACGGGCGCAGGAAAGTGCGCTGCGCATGCTGATGGTGGATGCAAATCTTGGCCGGGCGTGGCTCGCCAATTTCCGGGATCAGCCTGCGGGCTATGCCGTGGCGTTCTTCCGTCACTCGGTGGAAATGGCTGGCCGTCTGGCGCTCTTCGGCGAGTTCTACATCGCTCCGGAAGCCCGCGGGCGCGGGCTGGGCCGCCGCCTGCTGCGCGGGGCCTGTGCCGATCTTGCCGATTTCGGCATCCGCCATTTCCAGGCTGCTGCGCCGCAGAATTCCGTCGCGGCCGGATTGATCCTGTCCGAAGGCTTTGGCCGCAGCCCGCTTGCGGTCTATGAGCGCGAGATCGGTGAGGAAGACGATCTGGGGCCATGACTGCCCATGCTTGATGAGGCTGGCAGCCGGGAATGGGATTGGAAGACCTGGTTACATGGCGGACGTAAGGCTTCAGGCCGCCGCCAAGGGCTCGCCAGAGGCGGCAGGGTCGTGGTAACGAAGGGGCATGAGTCTCAAGATCTTCGGCACCCGCGACACGGGCCCGGTTTCCGATGCTGTGAAGCGTCACTGGGTCGACACCAAACTGCCCGCCTGGGCCCGGCCTTATGCGCGCCTTGCGCGCTGGGAGCGGCCCATCGGCTGGCAATTGCTGCTGTGGCCGTGCCTGTGGTCCTCCGCGCTGGCGGCGGTCGCGGCCGGAAATGCCTATCCCAACCCCTGGCACATCCTGCTGTTCCTCATCGGGGCGGTGGCCATGCGCGGGGCGGGCTGCACCTATAACGACCTTGTGGACGAGAAGATCGACGCGCAGGTGGAACGCACCCGCTCGCGGCCGATCCCCGCCGGGCAGGTGACCCGCGCACAGGCCAAGCTCTTCATGGCGCTGCAGGCGCTCGTGGGCGGACTGGTGCTGATCCAGTTCAACCTGTTCACGATCGTGCTCGGCCTCGCCTCGCTGCTCGTCGTGGCCATCTATCCCTTCATGAAGCGCTTCACCAACTGGCCGCAGCTGTTCCTCGGCTTTGCCTTCTCCTGGGGCGCGCTGATGGGCTGGGCGGCCCTGTTCGGCAAGCTCGATACGGCGCCTTTCCTGCTTTATGCCGGCGGCATTCTCTGGACGATCGGCTATGACACGATCTACGCCCATCAGGACAAGGAAGACGATGCGCTGGTGGGGGTTCGCTCCACCGCAAGGCTGTTCGGATCCTGGACGAAAGCGGCGCTGGTGGTGCTTTATTCCGGCGCAACGGTGCTTTTCGCCCTTGCTGCGGCCTTTGCGGACGCGGGGCCCTTTGCCTTTGCCGGCATTGCGCTGGGCGCGCTGCATCTCTTCTGGCAGATCGTGGTGCTGGATATCGATGATGGCGATCAGTGCCTGAAGCTCTTCCGCTCCAACGACCGCTATGGCTGGATTGTCTTTGCCGGGTTCTGCCTGGAGGCGTTGGTCAGCCGTCTGTAACGGCTACTGGGCAGCGGATGCCACGGGAAGATGCAGCACCTGGAGGACGGAGGAGGCTCCGGTCTCATTCTGCTCCTGGAGATCTGCGCCGCACTTCTCATGTCCGTTGCGAACCCGGTTTCGGCCCGCGCGCTTTGCAGCGTAGAGGCCATGGTCGGCGGTTGCCAGCGTCTGCTCCAGGCCATTGACGCCGCTTCTGCCCGCCGCGATCCCGGCACTGACGGTGACATGCAGGACACCGCCTGATTTCCGCACGGTCTTTTCGGCAAAGTCGGCGCGCAGCCGGTCTGCAACCGTTTCAAGCGTGCGTATGTCCGTATCCGGCAGGAAGATGGCAAATTCCTCGCCGCCGAGCCGGGCCACATAGTCACCCTTGCGGGTGTTCTCGCGCAGAACATCGGCAAAGATCGTCAGCATCTCGTCGCCGGCGGCATGGCCATGCAGGTCATTCACCTGCTTGAAGTGGTCCAGATCGAACAGGGCAACGGCAAATGGCCTGTCGGCAAATGCGTGCTTCTCCAGCCAGCGGCCCGCATCATTAAAGAAGGCGCGCCGGTTGGACAGCTCCGTCAGCGGATCGCGCAGAGCCTGTTCCCGCAGCAGCCTCTCCTCCCGTTCGATGATCATCGCAAAGGCGGAGATGATGGTGGCGAGCGTGGAGATGATGAGCGTGAGAAGGTAGATCGCGGTCAGATTGGATTTGACTGCAGCTTCAAAGCTATCGAGCCCGATGAAGGTGAAGCCGAGAACCATGGTCATCTTCGACATTATCTCGAAGATCATGCTGTCGCGGAGCCAGTTTGCTGATTTCAGCTGGTCATGATTGCACTTGCGCGTGACCTGGATCGACACGACCAGGAGCAAGAGGACCAATGCGTTGACCAAGACCACACGCGGCAGGAAGTTATTGTAGAACGCGGGCACGAGGCACATGGACATCCAAAGGGTGGCAGGCGCTGCGGTGACCATCCAGCTCTCATGCCGGTTCCAGAACATCTTGATGGCCTTGAGGCGCAAGCTCATCGCCAGCAGAATGATGCCATTGCCAAACGCAATGCTTGGGAAGTCCGGGATGTATCCGCGCAGGCTGACGAGAAAAACTCCAACGCCCATGAGGCCGAGAGCAACAGACCAGTAGCGGACGCTGTCGGCGTGGGCGCTTGGTCTGCGGATCGAGAACCGGAACACAAGCATCAGCATGCCAGCGCCCATCAGAAGCATGAGCGTGACTGCAGTTGAAAGCGTAACGGCATCAAGATGCATATGACTTTGTTCCTGCCCGGAAGGTGACAGATCTAGCGCAGAAAATGCTAAAATATCCGTTAGGTCAAACCCGTAGAAATTGAAAAAAATGCCTTTCGCGGCGATAAGAAAGTCCGGAGTTTTCAAATGAATAAATAAAAACAGAAGAGGCGGCCCAGGGCCGCCTGCCAGTTTCTAAGCTGAATGCCGTTCGGCGGCCATTCAGTGCCGGGCGATGATCTCGCGCTCGCCGCGGTGCACCGGCTGCAGGGCAAGGCCACGGCCCGTCTTGCGGCGGTTCAGAAAGCGGGGGCGGTGGCCGGTGAGGGCGTAGACCTTGCGCCGCAGGCAGGGCCTTGCGGGAAAATGCGGCTGCGCGGCATCCTGAATGGTCGAGACGCTGCCGTCCGGCTCCACAATCTGAAGCGGCAGGTTGAGCGCTTCGGCCCAGCCGGCCCAGTCTTCAGCCAGATCCTCTGCATTGTCCGCCTCACGCAGCGTGAGGCAAAGGGCCGGATCGGGATGGCGCAGGAAGAGCCGCGCCACCAGCGTGCCAAGAAGTCCCGCCGGGCGGATTTCCACGGCAATGCCTTCAAAGACATTGAGCGGCACCACCAGCGTCAGCGGCAGTCCGGCCAGCGGGCGCTTGATGATGGCGGTGTCACGGTCCAGATAGACCCTGGCATCGACGCGGGCGCTGCCGGCAGCGGGCGGCGCGCTCATGGTGGTGTCGAATCTGACGGGGAGGGTTGCCGGGTCGAGCCGCTCTGCGCGGCCCGCCCCGGCCTCCAATGCTCCGTCGATAGCTGTCTGACGTCTCAATTGCCTCTCCATCGGACCCTTGTTTTTGCGGTGGGCCTCGTGAATGACATCAATCTACGCAGCAGCCGGTGGGCATTGCCTTAACAGGCGTGGTTAAGAAAAGATGATCTGATTCAGGGTTATCAAAGACTAACCAGTTACTTAAGAAAAAACTTACTTTGCTTGTCCGTCCCCGCTGGCACGCCGGTCTTGCCGCCTGTGCGCCCGCGCCTTAAACAGGGGCATGACAAGGAGAAAAGACCAGCCATGAGCGATCTCGTCGACAAGCGGGTACTGGAAGAGCGGGCAGCGCGCCTTGTGGAGGCTGCGCGCCGTGCGGGCGCCGATGCCTGCGATGCGGTGGCCATCACAGGTGTTTCCCTGGGCGTCGAGGTACGGGAAGGCAAGGTCGAGGAAACCGAGCGGGCCGAGGGCGATGACGTTACCCTGCGCGTCTTCGTCGGCCGGCGCACCGCCTCCGTCTCTGCCAACACGCTGCAGGACCTGGACGGCCTTGCTGCCCGCGCCGTCGCCATGGCCCGTGTTGCGCCGGAGGACCCTTATGCCGGTCTTGCGGAGGAGGACCGCCTTCTGAAGACGCTGCCGGAGCTGGAACTGCTGGACACGCATCAGCCGTCTGCCGATGAACTGAAAGAGATGGCGCTGGCCGCTGAGGCCGCAGGCCTGTCGGTTGCCGGCGTCAGCCGGTCCGGCGGGGCGAGCGCCTCCTGGCGGCTGGGCGGCATGGTGCTGGCGACGAGCCACGGCTTCACCGGCTCCTACACCAGCTCCCGCTTTGGCCTGTCCATGACGGCGGTGGCCGGTGAGGGCACGGCCATGGAGCGGGATTTCGACTTCGATTCCCGCACCTTCTTCGCCGATATGGACGCCCCGGCGCTGATCGGCCAGCGTGCGGGCGAGCGGGCGGTGCGGCGGCTCAATCCGAAGAAGCTGTCCACCCGCAAGGGGCATGTGATTTATGAAGCGCGTGCGGCGCGCAGCCTGCTGGGGCATCTGGCCGGGGCCATCAATGGCGCGGCCATTGCCCGTGGCACCAGCTTCCTCAAGGACCGGATGAACGAACGCGTCTTCGCACCGGGCATCCGCATCAGCGACAATCCGCACAAGCCGCGCGGCGCAGCCACCCGCCCCTTCGACGGGGAGGGCACCGGTGCGCTGCCGCTTGACATGATCGAGGATGGTGTCCTGCGGCACTGGTTCCTGGACGGGGCAACCGCGCGGGAGCTGGGTCTTGCCGCCAATGGCCGGGCGCACCGGGGCGGTTCCGGCACATCGCCCGGGGCCACGAACCTGACGCTGCATCCGGGCACGGAAAGCCCGGAGGAGATGATGCGTGCCCTCGGCTCCGGCCTGCTGGTGACGGATCTGATCGGCCATGGCGCCAATGGCGTGACGGGCGACTATTCACGCGGGGCGTCCGGCTTCTGGTTCGAAAACGGCGAACTTGTCGAGGCGGTCAGCGAGATCACCATCGCGGGCAACCTCAAGGACATGTTCGCCCGGATGCGCCCGGCCAATGACCTGGATGCGCGCTATTCCACCGCCACGCCCTCTGTCGTCATCGAGGATCTGACCATTGCCGGAAACTGACGCTGGCCTTCTGGCGGATCTTGCGCTTCTGGAAGCGGCTGCCCGCAAGGCCGGGGAAATCACCCTCGGCTTCTTCGGACGCGAGCCGCAGACCTGGATGAAGGCGGGCAGCTCGCCCGTCTCTGAGGCCGATATGGCGGCCGATGCCTATCTGCGCGAGACGCTGCTCGCCGCCCGGCCGGATTATGGCTGGCTGTCGGAGGAAACGGCGGATACGCCCGACCGGCTCGGCAAGGCGCGTGTCTTCGTGGTGGACCCGATCGACGGCACGCGGGCCTTTCTCGCGGGCAAGGATGAGTGGACTATTTCGCTGGCGGTGGTTGAAGGCGGCCGCCCAGTGGTGGCGGTGCTGCTCAATCCGGTGCGGGGCGAGCTGTTCAGCGCCGTCACGGGCTGCGGCACCCGCCTCAACGGGCGGCTGGTGACGGCGAGCGTCCGGGAGAACCTGACGGGGGCAACGCTGCTGGGGCCGCAGGGCCTGCTCAACCGGGCTGCCGAAGGAAGCGGCATCGTGCCTTCCGGCACCATCGGCTCGCTGGCCTACCGCATCGCCAAGGTGGCCGCCGGAGATGTGGACCTCGCGGCTGCCGGAGGCAATGCCCATGATTGGGATCTTGCGGCTGCCGATCTTTTGGTGCAGGAAGCGGGTGGACGGTTGACGGACTGGTCCGGCGCTGCATGCCTTTATAACCGTAAGACACTGCAGCACCCGGAACTGGTGGCCGCCGGTGAAGCGCTGTCGGCAAAGGCCTCGGCCTTTCTGCGCGGATTGAAGCTGCGCTGAAGCCGTCCGCCGCTGAACTGCCGCCAGACTGCTGGAAGACAAGACGCAAGGAGCACATCGTGACGAACAGCACCGGAAACGAGCCCAAGCAACTGCTGCATCTGGTTTTCGGCGGTGAGCTGGAAAGCCCGGAGGGCCTGACCTTCCGTGATCTCGAAAAGCTCGATATCGTCGGCATCTACCCGAATTATGCGACGGCCTACACCGCCTGGAAGAGCAAGGCGCAGGCCACCGTCGACAATGCGCACATGCGCTACTTCATCGTCCACATGCACCGCCTGCTGGACCCGGAAACCGCCGCCTGAGAGCCTCTTGATCCCTCGGGCGCGACGTCAGGAACAGAATGCTTAAGAAACTCGGCCGGACTCCCGCGCTGTTGAAGGCCGCTGGCTTGCTGCTGGCGGCTTACCTGCGTCTTGTGCGCAAGACGAACAGCATGGTCATTGATCCGCCGGATGCCTACGAGCGGCTGCAGCCGCACCGGCCCTTCATTTGCGCCATGTGGCATGGCCAGCATTTCATGATGCCCTTCACCCGGCCTGACGACTGGGACGTGCATGTGATGATCTCCCGCTCCGCGGATGGCGAGATCAACGCAACGGCAGCTGAAAGGCTGGGCCTGAAGCTGATCCGCGCCTCGGGCAGCCAGAAGTCCTACCAGATCACCAAGCGCGGCGGCATGCGCGGCTTCATCGAGGGCCTGCGCGTGCTGAAGGAGGGCGGCATCATGGCCCTGACGGCGGATGTGCCGAAGGGGCCGGCCCGTGTTGCCGGACAGGGCATCGTGCAGATGGCCCGCCATTCGGGCCGCCCCATCGTGCCCTTTGCCATTGCCACCAGCCGCTTCCTCACCTTCAACAGCTGGGACAAGGCGAGCCTGAACCTGCCGTTCGGCCGCGCTGCCATCGCCATCGGCGAGCCCATCTATGTGGCCAATGATGCCGATGACGCGGCGCTGGAAGTGGCCCGCCTTGCCGTCGAGGCCGGCCTCAACGAAGTGACGGCCCGCGCCTATGCCCTGACCGGGAAACGCCATGGCTGACGCGCGCGCCGCTGCCGCCGCTTCCTTTCCCTTGCGCGCTTATGGAGCCGTGGCAGGGCTGGCCCTGCCGGTCCTGAAGCTGCTGCATGCCTCCCGCGTGCGTGCGGGCAAGGAGGATCCGGCACGGCGCGGCGAGCGTTTCGGCGTGGCGTCCTTACCACGCCCGCAAGGCCGGCTGGTCTGGCTGCATGCGGCGAGCGTTGGCGAAACCAACTCGGTACTGCCGCTGATCGAACGGCTGACGGGCGAGGGCGTCAGCGTGCTCCTGACCACGGTGACGCGCACCTCTGCGGAAATTGCCGCGCAGCGCCTGCCGCAGGGGGCCTTCCATCAATATGCCCCCTTTGATGCGCCGCAGCTTGTCCGCCGGTTTCTGGGCCTCTGGCAGCCGGATCTGGCGCTGGTCGTGGAATCGGAGATCTGGCCCGGCACCTTCGCCCGGCTGGCGCGGACGGGCATTCCGCTTGCCATCATCAACGGGCGCATGTCGGCCCGCTCCGGCGCCAAGTGGGAAAAAAGCCGTGCCTTCGGCCGCGCCGTCTTCGGCTGCGTCAGCCTGTGCCTGGCCCAGAGTGAGGCGGATGCCGCGCGCTACCGCAAGCTGGGCGTGGCCAATGTGCGCTCCCCCGGCAACCTGAAATTCGACGCCGCCCCGCCGCTGGCCGACCCTGCCGCCGTTGCCGCCCTTTCGGCGCAGATGGCTGGCCGCCCGCTGTGGCTGGCCGCGTCCACCCATCCGGGTGAGGATGAGATCGTCCTCGCCGCCCACAAGCACCTGGCGGAGCGCTTTCCCGGCCTGCTGACGCTGCTGATGCCGCGCCATCCGGTGCGTGGCGGTGATATCGCAGCGCTCGCTTCAGGCGCGGGCCTCAAGGCAGCACAGCGCTCCTGCGGGGCGTTTCCGGTGGCAGATCTTGATGTCTATATCGCCGACACGCTGGGTGAGATGGGGCTCTTCCTGCGGCTGGCACCGGCTGTTTTCCTCGGTGGCTCCTTTGCGCCCGTGGGTGGCCACAATCCGGTGGAACCGGCGCAGCTTGGGGTGCCGCTCGTCACCGGGCCGCTCGTTGCCAATGCCCGGGCCGTCTACCGCGACCTGTGGGATGCGCAGGCGGCCGTGCGCGTTGAGGACCCGGCAGAGCTGGGCCCGGCCATTGCCCGGCTTCTGGCTGATGGGCCGGGCCGCAAGGCCATGGCCGCACGCGCCTTTGCGGTGGCGGAGGCGGGTGCAGGCGCGCTGGATCGCACGCTGGAACATCTGCGGCCTTTGCTCTACGCTGACAGCGGTGCAAGGGACGGGATTTCCGGGGAATGAGAACGGCTCCAGCCTTCTGGTGGCATGACAGGATCAGCCTGAAGGCCGCACTGCTTTCGCCTCTCTCCTTCATTTACGGCGCGGTCTCCGGCCGCCGCATGCATCAGGCGCCTTCGGCCCATGCCAGCCTTCCGGTCATCTGCATCGGCAATTTCGTCGTGGGCGGGGCGGGCAAGACGCCCTTTGCCCTGAAACTCTGCGCCCTGCTGCAGGCCGAGGGGCACAAGCCGGTGTTCCTGCTGCGCGGCTATGGCGGGCGGCTGAAGGGCCCGGTGCTGGTGGACCCGGAAAAGCACAGCGGCGCCGATGTGGGCGACGAGGCCTTTCTGCTGGCCGCCGCTGCGCCCACGATCGTCGCCGCCAACCGGCCGGAGGGCGCGGCCTTCGCCGCCACGCTGGAGGCAAGCCTCATCCTCATGGACGACGGCTTCCAGAACCCGGCGCTGGCCAAGGATCTGACGCTGGCTCTGGTGGATGCTGAAGTCGGCACCGGCAACGGCCTGTGCCTGCCCGCCGGTCCCTTGCGCGCGCCGCTTTCCGCCCAGATCCGCAAGGCCGATGCGCTGGTGGTGGTGGGCGAGGGCAGCCGCGCCGCCAAGGCCGTGCATCTTGCTGCCCGGCGCGGCCTGCCGATCATCGAGGCAAAGATCACCCCCACCAATGGCGCGGAGTTCGAGGGGCAGAAGGTGCTTGCCTATGCGGGCATCGGGAGACCGCAGAAATTCTTCGCAAGCCTTGCCGCTGCGGGGGCCGAGGTGGTGGAGACCCGCGCCTTCGCTGATCACCACCCCTATTCGGAAGCCGAAGCCCAAAGCCTTCTCACCCGCGCCGAAACGCAAGGCCTGCAACTGGTGACCACAGCCAAGGACATGGCCCGCATCGAAAGCGCCGAGGGCGAGATCTACCGCTGGCTCGCCAAACGCTCCGCCGTGCTGGAGGTGGACATGCGCATCGAGCCGCAATCCCGCCTCATGGACCTCGTCTCCGAAACCCTCCGCCGCCGCCCCTTCCGCAGCCGGTGAGGGGAGGGGCTGTGTTCCCTGAGAGAAGCAGCGGGGATCCTGTCCTCTTGCCATGACTGAGGCACAGTTGGCCGAACCAGCAGGCAGAGAAACCCTCACAGGTCCCGGCTCAAGGCCGGGACGGCACAGTGAGGATGCTTAGGCAGTGCTCTCTAGACTTCGGGAAGGCGGAATTGCCCCAGAAGGCAATCATTTCTCCGCGCCGTCCCGGCCTTGAGCCGGGACCCGTAAGGGACGCAGGGCACGTCAAGCCCAATCCCCCGCTGTCCCGCATGCACAGAGGGGCAAATCCGCCCCGGACAGCAAAAACCTCAGAGGTCCTTGCCCTCGAACTGCACGAAGCGGGTGTGGGCGGCGGCGGGGTCCACATAGGCTTCCTGGCGCTCCACGTTCCAGTATTTCAGCTCGTCCAGCGGAATGGTCTGCCCGGTCACGGCGCAGCGCACGAAGGTGCCGGGAGACTCGATCTGGAAATCACCATCCAGATAGCGCAAACGCGCCTCACCCGGCATGCGCGGGGTTTCCATACGGTTCATCACATCTCTCTCCTGCATCCGGCCCACCCCTCAGGCAAGCCCCAACTCTTGCGCCGGTTATGGCCGGAAGCCGGGGGATGGTCAATGCTGGGGTGGGACTGCTGGAAGCCAAGGGACGGAACTGGGCCCACAGGGGATGAATTCCCCCATCCAACCCGCTATGTTACCTCAAAACCGGTGCCGCCTGTGCGCCGGTTCCCTGTTCCGCAAGTCAGCTGAAAGACACCGATGAGCCAGTCCCCTTCTGCCGCCGCAATTCCGGATCTGATTGAAGCCACGGGGCTCGGGATGGAGGCGGCGCGGCGGATTGTTGGGGAGGCGCTGGCGGGGGCGGATGATGGGGAGCTGTTTGTGGAATACCGGCAGTCCGAAGGGCTGGTGTTCGACAATGGCCGCCTGAAGGGCGCCAATTACGATACGTCGCAGGGCTTTGGCCTGCGGGCTGTCTGCGGTGAGGCGGCCGGTTATGCCCATTCGGGCGAGATTTCGGAAGCGGCGCTGAGGCGGGCGGCGGATGCGGTGTCTGCGGTGCGCTCCGGCCACGCGGGCAGCTATGCCGCCGCGCCTGCCCGCACCAATGTGCAGCTTTACCCGGATCTCAACCCGCTGGCGGGGCCAAGCTTCGAGGAAAAGGTGAAGCTGCTGCAGGAGATCGACGCCTTTGCGCGGGCGCGTGATCCGCGCGTGCGGCAGGTGACGGCCTCGATCGGCGGCTCCTGGCAGGTGGTGGACATTCTGCGGGCCGATGGCCACCGGGTGCGTGATGTGCGGCCCATGGTGAGCCTGTCCATCTCCGTGGTGGCGGCCTCGGGCGAGCGCATGGAAACCGGCTCTTTCAGCTGCGGCGGGCGTGAGGGCTTTGCCCGTTTCATCACGCCGGAGGCCTGGCAGGCGGGTGTGGATGAGGCGCTGCGCCGGGCGCTGGTCAATCTGGAGGCGGTGCCCGCGCCTGCCGGCACGTTTGACGTGGTGATGGGCCCCGGCTGGCCGGGCATTCTGCTGCATGAGGCGGTGGGCCACGGGCTGGAAGGGGATTTCAACCGCAAGAAGACGTCCGCCTTCGCCGGGCTGATGGGCCAGCGCGTGGCGGCCCCCGGCGTGACCATTGTGGATGACGGCACGATTGCCGGCCGGCGCGGCTCCATCACCGTGGATGACGAAGGCACGCCCTCGGCCTTAACGCCGCTGATCGAGGACGGCATTCTTGTGGGCTACATGCAGGACCGGCAGAACGCCCGGCTGATGGGCATGAAGCCCACCGGCAATGGCCGCCGCCAGTCCTTTGCGCATATTCCCATGCCGCGCATGACCAACACCATCATGATGGGCGGCGACAAGGACCCGCAGGAAATCCTCGCCTCGGTGAAGAACGGCATTTATGCCGTGTCCTTCGGCGGCGGGCAGGTGGATATCACAAGCGGCAAGTTCGTCTTCTCCTGCACGGAAGCCTACCGCATCGAGAACGGCAAGGTCGGCGCGCCGCTCAAGGGGGCGATGCTGATCGGCAACGGCCCGGATGCGCTGACCCGCGTCAGCATGATCGGCAATGACATGGCGCTGGACCCGGGCATGGGTACCTGCGGCAAGCAGGGGCAGGGCGTGCCGGTGGGCGTCGGCCAGCCGTCGCTGCGGCTCGATGGGCTGACCGTCGGCGGCACGGCGGTCTGATATCCGTTCCGGGGAGCCTGGCTCATCCGGCAGTGGCACGATGGCTCTCTGAAGCCCTTGCGGCGCTTGAGCATTTTCAAGGCGTGATGCGTCAGCATCGAAAGCCTTGGTACAACGCCTTGAAGCCGCCCTGCGCGGCTTCGGCTTCGAGGTGTGAAGGCTGCATGAAAAGACCCGCCAGCTGTTGCAGCAGGCGGGTCCTGAAGGCGCGAAGGTATGCGGCGGCGTTACGGCAGGGCGTCGAAGCCGGCGGAGAAGCCGGCGAGCGAAATCGGGATGCCGATGCCTTCTTCCGGGGTCTGGAAGATGATGAAGGTGGCCTGCTTGCCGCCGCGCAGCTTGCCCACCACGTCATCCTGCAGGATCACTTCGGCAATGCAGCCATTGGGCAGGCAGCGGACGAAGGCGGCGCGGCCGATATCGGCCTCATCAACACGCAGGCCAAGGCCGGAGGGCAGCAGCACGCCGAGCGGCGCCAGCACGCGCAGGATGCGCGCCTGCTTGTCGGCGGTCTTCAGCACGATGACGGAAAGGCCCACATTGTCCCGGTCTTCCGCCGTCACGTTCTGGATAAGGGCGCACTGTTCGCTTTCGGCCCCCGGAGGGGTGTCGCAGCGCATCTGCCAGTCACCATGAACAGCCTTCACCTCGCCCTGGGCAAGGGCGGGGCTGGTGATGGCCTGTGCTCCCAGGCCCAACAGGAGGCCAAAAACCGGGGCGGCAAAAGCGGCAAGGCGCGGGATACGGGTCAGCAAGGACTTTTCTCCGACTGGGTCATTCAACGCCGCAAGGGCGAATCAGGTTCTTAAAACTCAACGCACAATGCCGCAAGCGGGCAGCGTGATCCACATTTCAATAGGCTCCATGGCAGAAGCAAGGCGGAAACGCTGCAAGAGGCGGGAAAAATGCCAGCCTGCCGCTGGCTGCGTTGATTCTGATCAACCTGTGCATGGAGCTGGCCGCTGGCCGGAGGTTTCAGCCAAGCTGTAAAATATTGACAAGGATCAAGGCGGGGAAATGGACAAGCTCTGGCGAAATCACGACAAACCCATTGCTAAGGCCGTTCTCTTGTGGTTTTTGTGCCCGAAGAGGGAGAAGTGAAAAGGCTGCGGCAGAACGTCGCTCCTCCCTTGGCCGCATCGTGCAGCATGCGGTTATATGCGTATTATCATACGCGAAACGGACGCGAGACACTCCGGTCTGATGCAGGGCGCCAAAAGGGCGCCGGCCTCGGGCGGGAGGTTTGGCTGTCCCGCAAGAGTTTGAAGGTTCTGCCTTGACGACGAGGCAGCAGGGCACCCGCCGGAAACCGGCCGATGACCGGATTGTCTCCGGACGGGGCGTGCTGCAGGCGGAACCGGAAGCTGTCCCAACCCGCAAGGTGGGGATGGGGCATCTCCGCCGCAAGGGCAGGCCGCGCAGGCCGCCCCGGGGCGGACACAAGGAAAACCGCCGCAAGGCGGGCGAATTGAGCATGATCCGCCCGGGGGGCGGGCAAGGGAAGGGAGCGCGGACGTGAAGGCAAACTTCAAGCGTCTCATTGCGGCAGGTGCAGCGGCTGTCTTGCTGGCGGGAACCGCCGGTGCGGCAATGGCCGAAGTCTCAGGCGGTATGTCCAGCTGGCAGCTTGGCCTGCAGAACTCTGTCACCGAGGTGATGGACGACATTCACTGGTTCAAGAACTTCACGCTTGGCATCATCACCATCATCACGCTGTTCGTGCTGGCGCTGCTGATCTACGTGATGGTGCGGTTCCGCCGTCAGGCCAACCCGTCGCCCTCGCGCACCTCGCACAACACGATGATCGAAGTGGCCTGGACGGTTGTGCCGATCCTCATTCTGGTCGTCATCGCCGTGCCGTCTTTCCGCCTGCTGTACAAGCAGGTCGAGATCCCGGCCTATGACATGACCATCAAGGCCACCGGTTTTCAGTGGTACTGGGGCTACGAATATACGGACGAGGCGCTGGAAGGCATCGCCTTTGAAGCGATCATGCTCAAGGACGACGAGCGCCAGCAGGCGGCGCAGGAACGCGGCGTTCCCCTGAGCGACGTGCCGCGCCTCCTCGCCACCGACTATGATGTGGTCGTGCCGGTCAACAAGACCGTCCGCGTCCAGGTGACGGCGGGTGACGTGATCCATGCCTTCGCCATGCCGGCCTTCGGCATCAAGATCGATGCGATCCCGGGCCGCCTGAACGAGACCTGGTTCAACGCCCGCGAGACCGGCATCTATTACGGCCAGTGCTCCGAGCTTTGCGGCAAGGATCATGCCTTCATGCCGATCGCCATCCGGGTGGTCACGCAGGAGCAGTTCGACGCCTGGGCCGAGACTGCCAAGACCGACATCGACGGCGCACACAAGCAGCTGATGGCGGCCATCGCAGCTGAGCGCAACACGGCTGTCGCCGCTCGCTGAGGCGGAAAAATCCGGGGCGGCGGCACGACCACCGCACCTGCTCAAGCTGAAACGGGTGCGGCGGGGTTCTCGCCGCTTCCGCTCAATCCAGAGGGGCGCGGAGGGCAAGAGGAGCCGCCCGCCCTGTCGTGAAATTCAAGAGGGAGCTCGATCATGGCTGCGGCTGCTGCGCATGGCGCTCATGACCATCCGACTGGTTTCCGCCGGTGGGTCTATTCGACCAACCACAAGGACATCGGCATTCTCTATCTCATCTTCGCAATCATCGCCGGCATCATCGGCGGCGCGCTCTCGGTCGGCATCCGCATGGAGCTGCAGGAGCCGGGGATGCAGATCTTCTCCAACCCGGACATGTTCAACGTCTTCACGACGGCCCATGGCCTGATCATGATCTTCTTCATGGTCATGCCGGCGCTGATCGGCGGCTATGCCAACTACTTCGTGCCGATCATGATCGGTGCGCCGGACATGGCCTTCCCGCGCATGAACAACATTTCCTTCTGGCTGCTGCCGCCGTCCTTCGCGCTGCTGCTGCTGTCGCTGTTCGTGGAAGGGGCTCCAGGCTCCACCGGCGTGAGCGGCGGCTGGACCATGTATCCGCCTTACTCCTCCTCCGGCCAGCCCGGCCCGGCGGTGGACCTGGCGATCCTGGCGCTGCACATTTCCGGCGCCTCGTCGATCCTGGGCGCGATCAACTTCATCACCACCATCTTCAACATGCGCGCGCCGGGCATGACCCTGCACAAGATGCCGCTGTTCGCCTGGTCGGTGCTGATCACGGCCTTCCTGCTGCTGCTGTCGCTGCCGGTTCTGGCCGGTGCCATCACCATGCTGCTGACGGACCGCAACTTCGACACTGCCTTCTTCAACCCGGCCGGTGGCGGTGACCCGATCCTGTTCCAGCACCTGTTCTGGTTCTTCGGCCACCCGGAAGTGTACATCCTGATCCTGCCGGCTTTCGGCATCATCAGCCACATCGTCTCCACCTTCTCCCGCAAGCCGATCTTCGGTTACCTCGGCATGGCCTATGCCATGGTCGCCATCGGCGTGGTCGGCTTCATCGTGTGGGCGCACCACATGTACACCGTCGGCATGTCGGTCGAGACGCAGGCCTATTTCGTCGCCGCCACCATGGTGATTGCGGTGCCGACGGGTGTGAAGATCTTCTCCTGGATCGCCACCATGTGGGGCGGCTCCATCGAGTTCCGCACCCCGATGGTCTGGGCCATCGGCTTCATCTTCCTGTTCACCGTTGGCGGTGTGACGGGTGTGCAGCTGGCCAACGCCGGTCTCGACCGCGCGCTGCATGACACCTATTACGTGGTGGCGCACTTCCACTACGTGCTGTCGCTCGGCGCCGTGTTCGGTATCTTCGCAGCCTGGTACTACTGGTTCCCGAAGATCTCCGGCTACATGTACAATGAAACCATCGGCAAGGCACACTTCTGGATCACCTTCATCGGCGTGAACCTGGTGTTCTTCCCGCAGCACTTCCTCGGCCTCAACGGCATGCCGCGCCGCTACGCCGATTACCCGGATGCGCTGGCCGGCTGGAACTTTGTGTCCTCCATCGGGTCTTACATCTCGGCCTTTGCAGTGTTCGTCTTCCTGTTCGGCATTCTGGAAGCCTTCATGAAGAAGCGCGTTGCGGGCAACAACCCCTGGGGTGAAGGCGCGACCACGCTGGAGTGGACCCTGTCCTCGCCCCCGCCGTTCCACCAGTTCGAGACGCTGCCGCGCATCAAGTAAGCAGCGCTCCTGCAGGAAACAGAAATGCCGCGCCGCATGGGCGCGGCATTTCGCCCGGATCCTTCATACGGGAAAAGCCGTATTCTTGGCGGATCCAGCGGACAGGTCAGCTGTCTGCGCCCTGCTGCGGCAGGGCACCCGAAGAGAAAGGGCAGCACCTGGCCGCAGGGCCGCGGGTGCAAAGCCCTCATCTCCGCGCCCGCCGCGGAGCCCAGGACGCACAGGTACGAGGAAGAGCCGATGTCTCTCGCAGAGAGCAATGACAGGATGACTGCCGGCCCCGCCGTCTGGAACGGTGGCATGGGTTCGGTTGGCGACTACATCGCCCTGCTGAAGCCGCGGGTCATGTCGCTCGTGATCTTCACCGCCTTTGTCGGCATGATGCTGGCGCCCGGCTCGATCCATCCGCTTTTCGCCGGGGTTGCCCTTCTGTGCATTGCCGTTGGCGCTGGCGCCTCCGGTGCCCTGAACATGTGGTATGACGCGGACATCGACGCCGTGATGAGCCGCACCGCAAAGCGACCGATCCCGGCCGGCAAGATCACGCCGGACGAGGCCCTGGCCTTCGGCATGGTGCTGTCGATCGGCTCCGTGCTCGTGCTCGGGCTCCTGGTCAACTGGTTTGCCGGGGCCTTCCTTGCCTTCACGATCTTCTTCTACGCGGTTGTCTACACCATGTGGCTGAAGCGCTCGACGCCGCAGAACATCGTCATCGGTGGCGCGGCCGGTGCTTTCCCTCCGATGATCGGCTGGGCCTCCGTCACGGGCAGCATCAGCCTCGAAAGCGTCGTGCTGTTCCTGATCATCTTCATGTGGACGCCGCCGCATTTCTGGGCCCTGGCCCTGTTCAAGAGCGGTGACTACCGCGCGGCCGGAATCCCGATGCTGCCGGTCGTCGCCGGTGAAACGGCAACGCGCCGCCAGATCCTGATCTATTCCATCATTCTGGCGCCGCTGGCGGTGGCCCCCTATGCGCTCGGCTTTGCCGGTGTGGTCTATGGTGTGGCCGCCACCGTGCTGGGCGCCGTGTTCCTGGGGCTGGCGGTTGCCGTCTACCGCAAGCGCGAGGGCGAGGCGGCCCGCAAGGCGGCCGTGCGGCTCTTCAGCTTCTCCATCCTCTATCTTTTCCTGCTCTATGCCCTGATGCTGGGTGAGAGCCTTGCCGGGCGGATGCTTTGAGCCATGACGGAAGACGGTATCAAGCTCACCGATGAACAGCTGAAGCGGCGCAAGGCCCGCTCGCTCGCGATCGGCCTGTCCCTGGCCGGTCTCGTGGTTCTGTTCTATCTCGTCACCTGGTTGAAGCTGGGCGCAGCCGTCCTGCAGCGTCCTTTGTGAGGCCCTCATGAACAGCGAAACGAACGGAATGGACCTTCGCCGCCGTGATGCCAGCAATCGAAAGGTGGCTTTCGTCTGTGCGTCCATCTTCTTTGCGATGGTGGGCGCATCCTTCGCTGCCGTGCCGCTGTATGAGCTGTTCTGCCAGGTCACCGGTTTCGGGGGCACGACACAGCGCGCCGAGAGCGAGAGCGGCACCATCATCGACCGCAAGATCACCGTCCGTTTTGATGGCAACATCAATGGCGCGCTGCCCTGGAGCTTCAAGCCGCAGCAGCGCAGCGTGACCCTGCGCATGGGCGAGACCATGCAGGTGGCCTATGAGGCCCATAACACCAGCTCTGACGTGACCACGGGCACATCCGTGTTCAACGTCACGCCGTTCGAGGCGGGGGCCTATTTCAACAAGATGCAGTGCTTCTGCTTCACCGAACAGGCGCTGGCCGCCGGTGAGGGCGTTGAAATGCCGGTGGTGTTCTTTGTCGACCCGGCGATGGACGAAGATCCTGACCTGAAGCACGTCAAGGAAATCACCCTGTCTTATACTTTCTACCCGGTGCAACATCCGGTCAAACCAGTCGCTGCCAGACCTGCGGATCCGGCAGCGGAGAGCAATTTGTGATGGGTCAGGCCGCTGAACGGCCGGTCCGTCCGGAACGCATTTGGAACTTCGGGGAGCATGCCCATGGCTGAGGCACATACCAAGAACCACGACTACCACCTTGTGGACCCAAGCCCCTGGCCGTTCCTGGCCTCGATGGGCGCCTTCATTCTCGCTCTGGGCGGGATCGGCCTGATGCGCTCTGCCAAGGGTGCCGATTTCACCATCTTCGGTGCCGATCTCACCGGCTGGGGCCTCTTCGCCGTTGGCCTCGTGATCGTTCTCTACGTCATGTACGCCTGGTGGCGGGACACCGTGCGCGAATCGCTGGAAGGCCATCACACCCGCGTGGTCAGCCTGCACCTGCGCTACGGCATGATCCTGTTCATCGCCTCGGAAGTGATGTTCTTCGTCGCCTGGTTCTGGGCCTTCTTCGATGCCTCGCTCTTCACCAGCGAAGCCATCCAGTATGCCCGCGTCGAGGCAACCGGCGGTGTCTGGCCGCCGGAAGGCATCACCCCGTTTGATCCCTGGCACCTGCCGCTGCTGAACACGCTGATCCTGCTCACCTCCGGCACCACCGTGACCTGGGCACATCATGCGCTGCTCGAGAACGACCGTCAGGGCCTTAAGTGGGGTCTGACCCTCACCGTGATCCTGGGCGTGATCTTCTCGATCTGCCAGGCCTATGAATATGCCCACGCCAGCTTTGCCTTCTCGGGCAACATCTATGGCGCCACCTTCTACATGGCCACCGGCTTCCACGGCTTCCACGTGATCGTCGGCACCATCTTCCTGGCGGTCTGCCTCATCCGCGCTTCGGCCGGCCAGTTCACCCCGCAGAAGCATTTCGGCTTCGAGGCGGCTGCCTGGTACTGGCACTTCGTCGACGTGGTGTGGCTGTTCCTCTTCGCCACCATCTATATCTGGGGCGCATGGGGCGTGCCGACGCACTGACGCGGCGCTTAAACCGGTGTAAACAGAACGGGCCCGGACGGGTGGCATGCATGCCATCTGGCCGGGCCTTTCGCTTTCAGGCGGGGCAGGAGAGGTTTCGATGCAGAACAGCTTGCAGGACAGCTTGCAGGACAGGGCGCTTTATCCGCCGCAGAATCCGGTGTCCGCCGGTCTGAGATGCCGCTGCCCGCGCTGCGGCGAAGGGAGGCTGTTCCGTGGCTTCCTGACGTCGCGCCCGGCCTGCACGGCCTGCGGCCTCGACCTTGCCTTTGCTGCGGAAAGCGGCGATGGCCCGGCCGTTTTCGTCATCATGATCGTCGGCTTCATCGTGGTGGGGCTGGTGCTGGCGGTGGAACTGGCCTATGCGCCGCCCATATGGCTGCATCTGCTGCTCTGGCTGCCGCTGACCGTCATCCTCGGCCTCGGCGTGCTGCGCCCGTTGAAGGGGCTGATGATCGCCATGCAATACCGCAATGATGCGGCCGAAGGCAGGCTTGACGCGGATGGACAGGACGAAGCCTGAACCCGGCCGTCTCATACCAAGGCTTTCGATGCTGACGCATCACGCCTTGAAAATGCTCAAGCTCATCGAGCATTGGTATCAGCCAATCCGCAAGCCGAACAGGATCGAAGCACGTGTCCGCCTCAAACCGCCCCTCCCGTTCCCCCGGCCAATCTGCTGTCCGCCGCCTGCTTGTTCCGGGAGTGGCGGCTGCCATCGGCCTTGCCATTCTCGTCAATCTCGGCCTGTGGCAGATGCAGCGGCTGGCCTGGAAAGAGGCGCTGATTGAACGGGTGACCGCAGATGTGGCGCGGCCGGCCGTTCCGGCACCGGGGCCGCAGGACTGGCCGCAGGTGACCACCGATCCCCTGACCGACTACCGCCATGTGGCCGTCAGCGGCCGCTATCTGCCGGGCGCGGCCTATTACTACACATCCCTGCCGGTCAAATCCGGCGCACCGTCCGGCCCGGGCTACATGATCTACAGCCCCCTTGTCACGGAGGAAGGCTGGCTGGTCATGATCAACCGGGGCTTCGTGCCGCAAGGGCTGGCAGCGGATCTGATGGCGGCACTGGAAACCCCGCCGCTGGGCGAGCAGCAGCTGACGGGCCTTTTGCGCCGCCGGGAGGAGCCGAACTGGACAACCCCCGCCGTGGATACCGGAAAGCGCATCTGGTTTGCCCGCGATACGGATCACATGGCCAGAATTCTGGGCGCCACCGGCAGCCTCGCGCCCTACAGCATCGATCTTGATGCCGCCTTCACCGGGGCGGACGGATTGCCCAGGGCGGGCGAAACGGTGGTGAAGTTCAAGAACGATCACCTCGGCTATGCCCTGACGTGGTTCGGCCTTGCCGCCACGCTCGCCGGGGTTTTCATTGCCTATGCGGTGCAGATCTTCCGCCGGAAAGCCTGAACAGCTCAAGGCGCAATGCCTCCGGCCTCTGTAGATATGTGAGCCTGCAGGTATGGGTTTCTACAGGTATGGGCTTCTGTGCGCCCGGACAGACGGCAGCCGCCCAGCTCCATCTTCAGCCTGGCTTGCCTTTCGGCGGCTTGCTGAGGCTGGTCTGGCGCAGACGGAGACGGCTTGCGCTGCTCCTGGGCTCGCCCAGCCGGACAGCCCCGAGAAGCTGCCGCGGGGACAGGATGATGCGGCTGCGGCTGTCGGGCCCCGGCATGCCGAAGGGCGGCTGCGGCTGCATCTGCAGGGGCGCAAGCGTACGCACCACGGGACCGCCTATGGCAGATGGCTGGACGGAAGGTGTGGAACTGGCAGAGGTGGAAACGGAAGCGGCTGAGCCAGGCTCTGCATCCCGCCCACCGGCTTGGCCGGAGGGCTTCGGGTGAGGCGGCGCTTCGCTGCGTGCCCCGCGGCTGACCGTGTCCCGTTCGACCAGCGCAATCGCGGGCTTGCCTGAGACGGGCCTTTCCGGCTCTTCGCGGCCCCCGGTGGGCATGCGCGCCGTATTGGCCTGCCGCCGCCGCCGGGCACGCCGGACAGCATGGATCGCGGCAGCCGAAGCAACCACAAGAGAGACTGGCCACAGAAGGGCACCCGCCAGAGCGAGGAAAAGCTCCAGGCGGCTTGTGCGCCCGCGTTCCGCCAGTTCGAGCATGGCGGCAGTCAGAAAAACAAAAGCAATCAGGCCGTAGATGCCAATAGCCACGGCACCGGCAAGGCCGCCAACAAAGCCAAGCGCGGACATATCCCGCTCCTTATGTTGCTTGCCACCCCCACGCAGCATGCAATCGCAATGCGGCAAAAGTCCAGATCACCACTTAAAAAACCGCGTGAAAAAAGTCAGAAAAGAATGGAGGCCGCAATACCGGCCGCTGTCAGAACCAGGGCCATCGAGCCCCAGAACAGCATATTCTTGAACAGGAGGAAAGAGGTGGTCATGCCATCTCCCTCTGCGCGGGCCGATCGCCCTGCGTCTTCCCAGGCCTCATCCTGCAGATCCTCCGCCCAGGCCGCATCGGCAGGCGCGGATGGGCCGGAGGGCCTGTGCTCCGGTGTGCCGGATGACTTGCGGGTTTCGCCTGCTGCCGGTCGCATCAACTCTAAACTCCTGACTAGCCGTATGCCACCTGAGTAGGCCCGTCAATCGTTAACAACTGTTAAACATTGAGGTTGCAATTTGAAGGAAACGCCGGTTTCCGGTGGGAGTTCTGCACAGGGAAGATGGCCGCAGTAGGGAGCCCGTTCCGGCACGGCTTTTCAGCCCCCTCGTGTGGCATGTTTACAGCAGGCACAAGGCAAAGGAATGCACTCTCCTTCTGCCGCAGCGCCCCTTTCCCCCTGGTACCCACCGCATGCACACATCGTGCATGAAGCCGGAGACGGTTTGGGGAAAGGCTGCAGTCTGGTTACTCTGGCGCGGCGTTTCAGCCCCCTCCCCCTGGTGGGGAGGGGGTAGGGGTGGGGGGATAGCCTTTCCGGCTGGCAAGGTGTCCATTGATTTCAGACAGCTGCTCCTCCTGATGCCTATTCAGGAAAATCTCTATCTTTCAGACGGTTGCGGACTCAGAGCCCCCCACCCCTTCCCCCTCCCCACGAGGGGGAGGGGGGCGGAGGGGCCCTGCCATCATGCCGGTGCATTCTTCTTCCGTGCGTCCAATGTAAACACTGCCCCACCAGGGGGAGGGGGGCGGCAGGTGTCCTCCCGAAAAGCAAACGCCTTACTGCGGGCGATGTCCGAACCTGATGTGTGAATCCGGCAGCCCTTGAGGGGGAGGGGGCTGAAAGGCCGTGCCGGGGTGGCCGGACCGCAGGCTTGCCCTAAGCCGCGGCTGTCTTCCCGCACGATGCGTGAAGGTGGCAGCTCAAGGGGCAGAAGTGTTGATGCCTGATCCTCTTCCGTATCAGGCCCGCCAGAACGGTTTTGACACTTCGAGAAGAACGGCGGACCGCTCGAGGCCGGCGTCGGCCAGAACGCTGTCGGGCTGCGGCAGCAGCTCCTTGCGCAGCATGCGCCGGTAGCTGATCCGCTCCAGCCAGATGCGGGTCCACACGCCTGCAATGCGGTGCAAGCCGTGGTCTCCGGCGCGGGCGCGGTCCTGCACATGGAGGGATGGGTTCGGGAAAAGGTAGATGACGCTGGGCATGATCTTGCTTTCTGTTCTTTTTTCTTGATGTAGCCGAGGTGACATGCCCCAAAAAATTGAATATTTTTCGGGGTAATGTAACCGGAAGGAACAAAGATGCGCCGTCTCCCTCCGCTGACAGCCCTGCCGGCCTTTGAGGCGGCGGCGCGGCTCGGCTCCGTCACGGCTGCCGCAGGGGAGCTTGGGCGCACCCACAGCGCCATAAGCAAGCAGATCGCCCATTTGTCGGAAGACCTTGGCGGCAGCCTGTTCGAGAAGGCCGGCACGGGGCTGAAGCTGACACCGCGCGGCGAACGGCTGCGGGTGGCGGTCACGGCCGTTCTGGACCAGCTGGACGGGGTGTCGCGCGGCCTCCGGGGCGAGGTGGACGGGAACCACATCACCCTGCTGCTCAGCGCCACCCTGGCCACCCGCTGGCTGACCCCCAGATTGCCGCGCCTCTACCGGACCCATCCGGAGATCGAGATCCGCCTGCTGATGGCCGGGCCCAGCCGGGTGCCCGACCACGAATTTGATCTGATGCTGAGCTATGACCGCCTTCGCACGCCCGCTGTGGAGCCCGGTGTCACGCCGATCGGGGACACCTCCTACGGGCCGGTCTGTTCACCGGACTATCCCTTCGGCGTGCAGGACGGCATATGGACCGCACCGGTGAGCCTGACGCATATGGAGGCGGCCGGAAGCTGGCAGGAATGGGCGCGCCGCGCCGGCGTCACGTTCCAGGCGGGGCAGGATCTGGAGCACCCACATCATATGCTGGCCATTGAGGGCGCGGCCGCCGGGCTGGGTGTGGCCCTTTCGGAGCGGCGGCTGGTCGAGCGGGATCTGGCCACGGGACGGCTTGCCGCCCCCTTGGGATTTGTGCCGGTTCCCGGCGGGTTTCACGCCAAGATCACGGCCAAGGCCGCCCCCCGCAAAGCCGTGCGCCATCTGCTCGGCTGGCTGTCAGCCGAGCTGGAACGGGATTTCCCGTAATACCTGCGCTCGATGAGCTTGACTCATCGAGCGTTGGTCAAGCCCGTGCGGCGCTTGAGCATTTTCAGGGCGTGATGCGCCGGCACCGGCAGCTCTGGTCTCAGCCCTTGGCGCCTTGTCCGCGGGAATAGATGTCGTCGTAGCGGATGATATCGTCTTCGCCGAGATAGGCCCCTGTCTGCACCTCGATCAGCACCATCGGCACCTTGCCGGGGTTTTCCAGCCGGTGGGTGGCGCCGAGGGGGATATAGACGGACTGGTTCTCGGTGAGCAGCTGCACATCCTCATTCACCGTCACCCGCGCGGTGCCCGACACCACGATCCAGTGTTCGGAGCGGTGCAGGTGGCTCTGCAGCGACAGGGCAGCGCCCGGATGCACGACGATGCGCTTGACCTGGAACCGGCCGGCCAGCGCCAGCGTCTCGAACCAGCCCCACGGCCGGTGATCGCGCGGGAAGGTTTCGGCCTGGCGGGCGCTTTTCTTCTTCAGCGCCTCGACGGCAAGCTTCACATCCTGGGCGCGGGACTTGTCGGCCACCAGCACCGCGTCATTCATCGCCACGGCGATGATATCCTTGAGGCCGATGCCGACGAGCTGCAGCCCGTCGCTGTCGGAGCGCAGCAGCGTGCCGTCGCAGTCGATGGCCGTGGCCTCGCCGCCGAGGCTGTTGCCGCGGCCGTCCGGCCCCATTTCCTTGGCCACCATGTCCCAGCCGCCAAGGTCCGACCAGCCGGCGCCAAAGGGCACGGCCGTGAGGTTGGTGGCGCGCTCCATCACCGCATAGTCGATGGAGATGGACGGCGCCCGGCCAAAGGCCGCCGGATCAAGCCGCAGGAAGCCGAGATCGGACTTGGCATCGTCAACCGCGCGGGTGACGGGCTCCATCAGTTCCGGCGCCAGCGCCTGGAAGGCATCCAGAATGGTGGAGACCTTGAACAGGAAGATGCCGGCATTCCACAGATAGGACCCGGCGGCGAGCATCGCCTCGGCCTTCTCCCGGTCCGGCTTCTCGACAAAGCGCTTCAGCGCCACCGGCTCGCCTTCGGCGGCAGCGGCGGAAAGCTCCAGCCAGCCATAGCCGGTCTCGGCATGGGTGGGGCGGATGCCGAAGGTGACGATCTGCCCGGCCTCTGCGGCCGGCACGCCGGCAGCCACGGCCGCGCGGAAGGCGGCCGGGTTGGGCACCACATGGTCGGAAGGGGCAACCAGCATCAGCCCGTCCGGGTCGGATTTTGCGATGTAGAGCGCTGCGGCCAGCACGGCCGGGGCCGTGTTGCGCGCCTCCGGCTCGATCAGGACCGCGCCGGGATCAATGCCCGCGGCGGCCAGCTGTTCGGTGACGATGAAGCGGTAATCCGACCCGGTGATGACGACAGGCGCGGCAAAACCCTCCGCCGAAAGCCGCCTGGCCGAGCCCTGGAACAGGCTTTCCCCGCCGATCAGCGGCGCAAACTGCTTCGGATAGCTCTTGCGTGACAAGGGCCAGAGCCGGGTGCCCGAACCGCCGACGAGGAGAAGGGGAGTGATAGTCATTCTGTCTCCATTTCAGAATTTTACAATATTTTTCAATTGTTAACTTGCTTGATTTATTGATAATTCCATGTGATTCCGATATTATTGCACATTTAACTTATTTACTAACTTCAATCGCTTGCCAATATCTTTCCAATGCCCTTTCAAGGCTGTATCTGCTCGCTCCAACTCGCGATTTTTCCATCCAAATATTTCGCATGGAAGGTGATGTAATGATATTGATTGCTTCTGCCATCTCGTCAGGAGCATCTGTTGGAACCAATATCCCATACTTAGCTTGGTGAACCTCTTTTACACCTGCGTATGGAACGTCATCGAGAATTTCTGCTGGCCCAGAATGACAATCTGTAGAAATAACAGGTCGTCCTAATACCATAGCTTCCACGAGGCCGTTTGGAAATCCCTCTCCATTTGATGGAAGAACATATGCGTCGGCTTTTACAATAATGGGAAAGGGATTATCAACAAAACCGACGAGAGTTACTCGTGTTTCGATTTCAAGTTCCTTTATCAAATTCATCAAGTTCTCATGCTCTGGGCCTGTTCCGAGTATAACTAATCCACCTTGGTACGATGATTTAGCGAAGGCTCGAATAAGAAGAGAAAAGTTTTTTGATTTCACAAGACGCCCCATTCCAACTATGAAAGGAACAGGTATGGCAAGAGGTGATGCTTTAGAGGATTGTTCAATTATAGATTTGCCATTTACTGGATTACTTATAATAAGGCATTTCTCGGGATATACACCGAAGTTATCTTGTAAGTCCTGGCGTATATCAGCGGAAACACTAATAACACAATCCGCATAAGGATAAATTAGCCGAACAAGAGTGCGGTAAATTCGTCCAAAAAATATCGATTTATGGTGACCACTTGTATGCGCTCGTTCACTAATTACCGCTCGATGTCGGATGATTTTCTTTGTGAGAACATTGCAAAAATTTGATCTAGTAAGAAAACTCAACACAACATCTGGTTTAATTTTATGAAGAATATTCAGGACATGAAAGAACGATCTGAAAAGAGATTTTCTTCCATTAAGTCTATGAACTTTTATAAATGGTGGGGGCGTGTATATTTCTTTTTCTTTATCGATTAAAACGAGATGCATTTCATATGCATCCTTTTTTTCCTCAGAATGCGCGATAATAGTACTAATGACTCGCTCGGCGCCTCCTCCGGCAAGTGAGTTTATCATGAATACGATTCGTTTGCGTTGACAGGTCACTGATTGGGTAACTCCAACAGGTCCATGTATATAGTCGCTGTTTTCAGACATACTTGCTCCCAATCGAGGAATTTATTCTTCTCTATACGATATTTCTCAGGTTCTGATATTGCATTCAGCATGCCGCTAGCAATAGCTAGATGATCATTAGGATCGACGTATATCTGTGGTGGAAGTTCCATATCGTGATTTTCAGGAATTGCGCTTAATAGCACCGGCTTATCGTAGCTAATTGCTTCCAACGTCGCATTGGAGCTGCCTTCGTGTAATGACACATTCACAAAAAGCTCAGCACCGCGCAAAAGATCTGGAACCTGACTTCTGGGGATGCGTCCCAGAAATTTGGTCTTCTCATTTGCCATTTGTTTCAAGTCGTTGGCATACTTTTCGTCATCAAGTCCACCGGCGATATATAAATCGTACTCTGGCCTAATCTCAGAAAAAGCACAAAAAGCCTTGATTAAAGAGCCAACATTTTTCTGATGGGTGACGCGGCCAACCATCAGAATGTAAGGCCTTGACTGAGTAGGAGTGATGACGGGGGGGGGTATATGCGTAATCCAATGCATTGGGGATCATGTGAACGTTCTCAGATATTCCTTTGCTTGCCAGACGCGACGAAAGTGAGGGTGCCACTGAGATCACCGCGTCCGCATAGCGGAGTTGCCACTCGCTGAAAAGAAATCCTAATCTTCCAATTATTCCCCATTTAGGCAAAATGTAGTCCGCAGACCCATAGCGAACTACAACGGTCCTGCCTAGCATCTTATACACAAGCAAAAAAATAGCCGCACCGAGTCCTTGAAGGTGAACGATATCTGGCTTGAGACGTATTGTCTCTCCAATTGCGGCAACATAATAAGCCAACTTATCGGTTTTCAGGACACGAAATGTTGGGGCAGCCTTCAATGTTACGCCTTTGTAACAAGGAGATTTGATATTCTGCTTAAGTCCCATTAGGGTTACGTCGAAACCGCGCTGAACAAGCCTTGGAAAGAGAGCCTCTGCGTTTTTTTCAGCTCCACCTTCGGCATCGGGGATACCGCGGGCGCCGATTACAAGAATACGAGGTTTGGCATCCCCTGAGATTTTTCGGCTAGTTTTCATTGTTTAACTCCAAATGAAAAAAAACTTAGTGATAGGAAGGCTCAGCTTCTTGGTGGGCCATATGTTTGTAGGGCGACAGAAGACCAAGTTTGGTCGGCCGCATGAAGACGTGCATTCCGAGCTAATGTTGCGAGTTGGTCTCGGTTCATGAAAAGATTAGCAATTTGATCTGAAATTTCCCTTGCGTTATTTGGTTCACACAAAAATCCTGTATGCCCGTCAATAACAGCATCTGGCACCCCGCCTACTCTTGTAGCAAGCGATGGCACACCTAAGGCCGCGGCTTCTAAGTATACAAGGCCGAAGCCTTCTACGCCGCCATTCGAGTCAATCAAACCTGGTAGGCAAAATAGGTCGGCTGTTGACATTATAGAAAGCAACTCAACATCGTCGATCGACCCCATAATCCGTATGTCTATGGGTAATTTCGATACTAGATGCCTGAGCTCGGATTCGTAGTTAGTGTCGTTCTTAGGACCAATAATAAGCCATGTAAGGTTATTAGATACACTTGTAGGAAGATTCTTCAATGCCTCGGCTATGACGTGAAGTCCTTTTCGCGGAACAATACGTCCAACTGAGACGATTACAAAGCGATCCTCTCCAATATCATGCCGAGATCGTGCTGCTTGCTTATCGACTTTGTAGTCAAGCCATTTGCGGCTTACACCTAAACCTATTGGACGAGCCTGACCTTCCGGAAGACCAAAGGCGGTGCAAAGAGAATTTGCCGTATAATTCGAGTTCGCAATGTACTCCGCCCATCCATTCCAGAATTTAAGTATTTGTAGTAGCCAAGATCTCCGCCTTTGCTGCATAAAAGCGACTTCTGACCCATGAAAAGTCAATAAACATCTAGATTCTTTGCGATACCTTGATAGTGCTAAAGGAATATAAAAGGGCCAGTCTGCAGCATGTACAATGTCGAATGATCGATTTTTCGCTAATTTGTGTACGAACGCAATTTTATTAGCTAGATGCTTCATCGAGTGCTGTTGTCCTGAGAAGCGAATGGTTTCAAATGGGTAGGTTTGATCTAAGGATGTCTGATCCTCGTAGTAGTCTGCGGCAGCAACAGTTACTTTATACCCGATCTCTGCTGCCGCTTGCGCGAGATTGACTGCATATGCACCTATACCGCCGCGCCGAGGAGGAAATTCGCTTGTTAAAAGAAGCAAAGTAGAATGTTGCATCATGTTATTCTCCGGTTTTTTCGATAGATGATTTGCTTTTTCTCACTGCAGAATTGCGTTTACGACGAAGAATGTGGCGCATATTCCTCGCGATTTCTGGAAGTAAAAATAGTATTAGGATAAAATATATAATTGCGCCCATGACTATTTTTCCCAATAGATAAAATGATGTATGCGTTTCTGGTAAAATCCATACAGATATAAACATCAACAATGTAGCTATGGTGACACGGAACAGCTCACGAGTTGGCAAGAAAAAGCCAAATTTCAGTCCGGAGAGTGCTATAGATAATATTAAGGATATAACGGCAGCAGCTAAAGATCCTGCCGCGACGCCGGCCAAGCCCCACATTTGGACGCCAATAAATGAAAGAGTAATTCCTACAACTAAGTCTATTAGAGAAATAACGGTAGAGAAGCGTGTTTTATTGTGCAGTAGGAAAATTTGATTTGTTGAGTGACTCCGAAAATCCCGGATAACGCCAGCGATAGCCGCTATTGGCAGGATTAAGAGAGCACTTTCGCGAAAGTCAGGGGGGAGGATTATATTGACAAGGGATTGGTTGATGGCAATGAGACCGAACACGGCGGGCATTACACATGCTGCAAGCATGATCGTGTTTTGCTGAAGCTGTTTGTGAGCCGCGCGACTTCCTTCGGCTTCATATTTGTTCACTACAAGAGGATATGCACCAGCTGTCACCAACATGGATGCAATGTTTGAGGTGCGCACACCCAAGCCGTAAATCACTGCGAACATTCCCGCTGCAGCTAAATCAATTGTCTGATCGACAATGAAGCGTGGAGCATGAACTGCAACAGCAGTTAGCAATGCTGAAGCCATTACCGGGATGCCGAAACTAAGCGCGTTATTAATAAGGTCGCGATTTAACATAGGTTTCACGCGAAAAACATCGCTAAAGGATACTGAAACTACCAGACTCATTGTTTGAGAAAGCGTAAAACCAAAGAGTACTGAAGCTGCAGAAGCATCAAAGAGATAAACAAACAAAACGCTTAATGCTAGGCCTGCCGCAGGTACCAGGGCACGTTGAATAGTATATATAAAAATACGAGCATCCGCTCGAGCGCGCTCCGCAAGATAAATGTTAATCGATCTGGTTGCGATGAATGCAAGTGTAGATAACAGAAAAGTATATGAAATTAAATCGGAAAAATACCATATTAATATGGGTGTCATGAAGACAATTTGCGCCAATAGTAAAATAAAAATTACAATAGATTCACTTGATAGAAATGAAGTAATGCTATCTTCCTTACGAAATCGAACTATATTCCGCAACGCAAAATGTGACCACCAAGCAAAGAAGAGAGATGAGCTAATTTCTTGAAATGATATTATTAAAGATGCTGCACCGAGCTCCGTGGGGGGGAGCAAAAATGCCCAGATCAATAAAGTAACAGCCTGAACTAGTGGGGAAATCAACTGTGCAGGCATGTAGAGAATTGTGTGTCGGATCAGCATGATTTTTTTGAGGTACTCTGTCGTGAATGAGTTACTATTTAAATTTACAAAGTATAAATAAACCCCCTTTCCAGAAATATTTTTTTGTTCCGTAGCGTGCCTCGTCTTTCATGATATTTGGAGTTTCGCTAAGTTTTTTCTAGATATTAGTATCGTGCGTAGCGAGACTGGCAAAATACATACAAAAAATCTAAAGGCACGGTTCATTCTGCTGGCATATGCCTAGACAAGAATAAGATATTAACAAATACAGAGTTGTCAATCCTGTCTATGCCGTGCTTGTATAGAGGTGGTGTTCACCAGGAGGAGAGGTCGACGTTGCCCCTTTGCCTAACCCGCCAATCTGAAGTTTATTCTGGCTCTGTTTGGTAATCTTGCCTGTTAAATTAAAACGTATTACTCTTGACTGTGTTTCTAGCTACTTATTTTGCGGAGCCTTTGCCGATTGATGTTTTAATTTCCGCTTATTTCGATATGAATAAGATATGTGCTTCAAAAAAGTTTGAATCTTTCATCAATTTTTCTGCGTGGATTATGAACGGAAACCTTCAGTTCTGGATGCCCCAATTTATCGGGGGGGGCTTGATTTACGAGGCGGTTGCGTTGCGCTGGTTTCAGTCCCTAATAGTGATGCTGTAATAATTATAAAAATGCTTGTAGAAAGCGTCTTTGATGAAATTGATACGGATGTGAAAGTTGTAAGAACATAATAATATAAGGCGTAGAGAGAAGATAGATCTTTTTCTTTTCGGTATGTAATCATTAGTCTGAACAAAGAAAATATTAATAAAGCTGCAGATGGTACGCCAAAATTAGCAGCAAGTGCTATCCAGGATAGCTCGATTCCATGGACGGAGTTCAGAGAAATTTGTCTCGATATCCTTTCCTCAATCGGGACGCCGATCGCAATTTCAACTTCACTCATCGACATGAGGAATTCTATGGCTGCAAGTCGTGTTGCATCGCTTTTGCTACTGTTTTGTGCTCGATCCAGCACGGTATCGGTGACTGAGCTCATCATTAGAAGTGGAATCGATAGAAATAATGTAATTATCAAGTAGGTTACGTGGTAAAAAATTCGATGACTATACCCATTTATCTTGACTGATATCATCGCGTGCACGCCATAGGCTATGGATACAAGAATTATAAAAAACAATCCAGCGCGCCCCCCAACTAATAACATTGCGCAAAAAGAAATACCGCATAATACAAATATTTTTGGCGTTAGGCCTATTCTTATCAGCTTGGTGAATAGTATGAAAACATACAGGCCGGTCAATAAAGAGTTGACCAGCGGGTGCCCCAGAAGGGCGGTCGGCCTGTCATCAAACGTTATGACTTCAGATCCTGCAGTATATGGAAGTATTCGTTCATTAGTTATTGATTCAAATATTATTATCATTGAATTTATTAGAAAGAACGTGTGGATGTAAGCTGATAAATTCTTAAGGTGGTTATCGCTTATATATAGCATTAATACGACAAGCATCGCCGGAGTGATGAAGGTGACAATGAGTGCTGATTGTTCACCGCCCCCGCCTCCAGGGCCACGGCTTAGGATGACTGCAAAAGCGATTAAGGTGGCAAAAACTACTAACGATGCTCGAGTGAAAGCTCGCACCGTGAGATGTGGCTTCAAAATATCTTTAGAGCTGAGCGCATAAATTAAAGCAAAAAAGATAAGATAAGTGGATGGATGAATTTTCTCTAAAGCTCCACCTGTCGGGTCCATATACTTTACTCCTAAATAGTAAAGCAAATTAGGAGATAGTAGCAGCATCGATATGGTAGTGGATATGAGGGTAAATTGCATTTTGTATTCCAAAATACTTATTTAAGAAATCACGCTGACGCGATGCTTGGATGATAATCTATTTAGCGAAACTATGCGTTCCTGACAATGCCTGACTGGACGGTGAGTGCAGATACAGAATGCCTCTCTCGAGAGGCCCCGCGATGATGATCTATCACCGCGGGGAGGAGTTGTCAGCTTGCCGCAAACTTCAGCAGGCGGAGGGCGTTGAAGTCGGAGATGCCGCCGCCGACGCGCTTGGTGGCGTAGAACAGGATGTATGGCTTGGCGGAATAGGGATCACGCAGGATCTGCACGCCCTGGCGGTCCACGATCAGATAGGCCCGGCGAAAGTCGCCGAAGGCAATGGAACTGCTGCCGGCGCTGATTACGGGCATCTCGTCGCATTCGGTGATGGGGAAGCCCATCAGAGACATGCGGAACCCGTCCGCAATGCTGGTCTGGAACAGGTAGCTGCCATCCCCGGTCTTCAGCCGCCGCACGGCGCTCAGGGTCATGCGGTTCATCAGGAAGCCGCCGTTCTTGCGGTAGCGGGCGGGCAGGGCGTGGACCAACTCGATCAGACTATCGGCCCCGTTCTTCGCATCGAAGCCTCCGGCGGTCCCGGTCAGGCTGGTGCCGACGCTGCCGAAGGCAGGCGTGCTGCTCACCTGCTGCGGATAGGAGAGAATGCCGCGCGGGCTGGCGCTGCCGTTGCCGGAGATGAAGGCCTCCGTCTCCTGTGCGCTGAAGGCATCGGCCAGTTCCTGCACCAGCCAGCTTTCCACATCGATGATGGCATCATCCAGCAACTGCTTGGTCGTCACGGGCATGGCATAAAGCTCCATGGCCGGGAAGGAGAGTTCCGCAATCTGCGGTGTGCTGGTGGCCGGGCGCTCCGCCGTTTCCGCCACCCAGCCGGTGCCCGGCCCGGAGATGGAAAAGGGGCGCTTGTAGACTGCGCTGGAAATGGTCATCACCGAGGCAATCGACCGGATGGGGGACTCGGCCTTCAGCGACGTGTGCAACTGTTCGTCCATTTCCGGATGCACGATGAAGCCGCCATCGGCTTCCGACCCCACCGAAAGCCCTTTGATTTCCAAGCTGTCGAAGCCGTCCGTCTTGCCCTTGCGGATATAGGTGTCAAAGGCTGACTTCTGCTCGTTCGGCCCCTGAGGCAGATCCTGCCCCAGATGGGGGCGCTGTGCCCGCAACAGGTTGCGGGTCATCTCGTCAAGGCGGTTCTCGATCCGCATGAGCTTTTGCTCCGTCAGCGGGTCCGCCCCCTTCTGCGTGGTGATCTCGCGCAGGCGCTCGTCATTCACCGCCTTGAAATCCTCAAACACGCGCAGGTGTTCCTCGAACTGCTGCTCCAGCGCAGCGGTTACAGCCGTTTCCTGGTGCTGCCGCGGCTCGATGCCATAGGCCTTGTATTCAAGCCCGGCACGGGGCGCCAGAAAGCTGCCCTCCTTGAAGTTTGCACCGTAAAGATCTGCCGATTGCATGCTGTCCATGCTGCTTTCAATCCGGTCTTCCATGTCTGCGCCTTCCTCTTCTGTGTTCCTTGTGATGGAGGCGCCGCCCGCCCTGAAGAAGCCCCGCGCCGCATCCGGTTGCCTTGCTGCCGATGATCGAAACTCATCGGGTCGAGGTCTTGGCCGCTGGCGTCCCGCCATTGCCTGGCAGGGCGCCGCTGCTTGCAACCACTCAGCAACAACAGGAAGATATTCCTACAGGTCCGGAGAGTGAGGATAAGTTTTCAAGGATTATTTTTTTTGTTCCTGAATTCAGCGGGTTACTGGATGCCCAATTGGAAAGGCCGTTGATAAGTGCTGGCATGCGCCTTTTTGTTGAAGGTCACTTGCCTCAGTCTCACGTGCCCTTGCCTCATTTGCGCCCGTCCCGGGGCTCTGCATCGGGGACGCATCAGGCCCCACAAGGCTCAGGCGCTGTGCGCGGGAACACAAGACCCCGGTGAGACGGGCTCACCGGGGTCTTGTCTCATATCAAGGCTCCGCCCCCAGCGCTGAGGTGCCGAAGCATCACGCCTTGAACTTGCTGAAGCGGTACACGGGTTGAACTGCTCCCGATGCGGTGAGGCGCATCGGGAGTTGGTATCAGGCGCCGGCGGCGAGGCGGACGGCAATGAGCCGGGCGGCGTCTCCGGTCAGCGGCCCCTGGCGGCAGCGCTCGCCGGAAGGGCCAGCATCACACAGCGCGCTGATGGCGCGGATGGTGTCCCGGGTGAGCAGGCCGTTGAGCGGCCCCTTGTACAGCCCGCGTGCCTGCATCTCGTCCTGCACGAGATAGACAAAGGCATTGGCATTGGACCAGCGCAAGGTGATGAGCAGGTTGAGGCGCGTCTGCTGCGGGGCCTGCCTGAAAGCCTCGGCCAGCGCCGTAAAATCGGCGCGGGAACTGGCCGCAACGCCGCGGATCATCAGTTCCTCGCGCGCCACAAAATTCGGCCCCAAGAGGGCGGCATGGGCGGCCAGTGCGGCCCGCGCCTTGGCCGGATTCGGCTTCAGCAGTTTGCCGGTTCCGCTGCGGTGGAGGCTGACGAGCCGCCGCGCCGCATCCGCGTTGCCGGAAGCTGCCGCTTTTTCCAGCCTGGCCAGCGCACCGGCAGGATTGGCCCTGGTGCCCTTGCCGCGCAGCATCCACTCGGCGGCCAGCACGGCGGCGGCCGGAATGTTCCGCGCCTCCGCTTCCTTCAGATAGGCCGCGGCCTTTGCCTGGCTCGACTGGCGGCCGAATTGGCCGTCCATATGCCCCCGGGCAAGATCAAGCAGCGCGGTGCTGTTGCCTTCCGCTGCTGCGCGCTCCAGGTGGGAGAGGGCCTTGCCCGGGTTCTGCCCGGCCAACTGGCCGGTCCGGTAGGCATTGCCAAGGCGCAGCAGGGCTGTGGCATTGCCCTGTGCTGCGGCCTCTTCAAGCAGCCGGATCCCTTCACCTCGGTCTGCCGCAACGAGTTCGCCGCGCAGCAGCACATCCGCGAGGGCCAGCATCGCGGAGGCATTTCCGGCCTCGGCCTGCTCCCGCAACAGGCTGATGCCCTTCTCCGTGTCCTGCGGCTCGCCCTGGCCCCAAAGCGCGGCCTCGGCCAGCCGGAGTGCTGCGTTTGATGCACCGGCCGACTGGGCCGCCTCGAAGGCGGCCAGCGCCTTCGCCGCATCGGCCGGCACGCCGATGCCGTCGCGGTAGATTTCCCCAAGGCGGAGAGAGCTGGCGGCGTTTCCGGCTTCGGCGGCCTGGGTCAGGTATTCCACGGCCCTGGCGCCATCCACCGGAATGGGGCCGCCGCGCGAATAAAGATCGCCCAGGGTGTGAAGCGCCCAGCGGTCGCCGGTCTCCGCCACTTCGCTCAGCAGGGCAAGGCCCTCTTCCGGATTGGCTTCAACGCCCTCGCCGTTGATGAGAGCTAGAGCATAAGCACGCTTGCCACCGGTATTGCCGTTGTCTGCGGCGGACTTGAAAAAGGCGGCTGCCCTGGCCCGATCCTTGTCCACGCCAATGCCGTCCCGGTAAATTTCCCCCAGACGGAGAGAACTGGCGGCATTTCCGGCTTCTGCGGCACGGGTCAGATAGTCAACGGCCCTGGCCCCATCCACCGGAATGGGGCCGCCGCGCGAATAAAGGTCACCCAGATTGTGAAGCGCCCCGCGGTCACCAGTCTCTGCGACTTCTGTCAGCAGGGCAAGGCCCTCTTCCGGATTGGCTTCAACGCCTTCGCCACTGATGAGGGCACGGGCATAGGCGCGCCTGCCGGCGGCATTGCCGTTGTCTGCTGCCGATTTGAAGAAGGCGGCTGCCTTTGACTGATCCTTGTCAACGTCAATGCCGTCCCGGTAGATTTCCCCCAGGCGCACCTTACTCCAGTCGTTCCCGGCTTCGGCGGCACGGGTCAGGTAGTCAATGGCCCTGGCGCCATCCACCGGCACCAGGCCGCCACGCGAATAGAGATCACCAAGGGCGTGGAGGGCATCCTTGTCGTCCGCCGAGGCCGCGTCTTCCAGGTGCTGCAATGCGGTCTGCGACGCGGCTTCGTCCGTGCCCTGCCGCACGATCTCGCGCAGGTCCTGTATGCTCGGCGTCTCCGGCGTGGTCTGTGCGTAACTGTCAGAGGCTCCCGGCAGGACTATTGCTGACGAGAGCAAAAGACATGCGGCGGCCGTCCTGCCGAAACGGGGCAGAGCGGCACGGCGCCAAAAAGAACTGGTCTTTCCACTATTTAGGTCAAGATTTAGATCAAGGTTCAAGTATGGTATTGGCATGGCAAATTGCCTCCGGAATGCAGGTGAAAATCAAGTATGAGAATGATCGTGATCATTAAAATTTTAAACAGGCATGTCAACCTTTGTCATTTGATTTGATGGCTGTTTATGTATTTCTATGCGTTTCCTGAATATAGTGAATGCGCTTTATTTGTCGGGATTTTTTACCGCGTCAATGTTCGTGCCGGGTGATAAATAAAACAGCAAGTCTTACGATTTGTTGCCGGGGCGGGCAGGTGATACCAGCTCCCGATAAGCTTGACGCATCGGGATCCGGTACAGCCTGAGCGGCATCCGCGTATTCTCACGGCGTCATGCGGCAGCATTGCGGCGCCTTGATATTGAACGGCGTCACACCCGTCCTGACCGGATGCCACGGGCACATGACCCTGTAGGCCAGGAGCGGATTTCCAGAAGACGGGGCATCGTCAGACGGGGCACTGTCCGCTGGCTGCGGCCTCCGCCGCCCGGAGGGCGTTGAAACCGGTCACGCGAATACGGGCGAGCAATGTGCCTGCCGCAGCCTGATGTCTGCGGGGCTGTTTTCCCGAGGAAAAACATGCACTTGCCGGAAATGAGATCGGCCGGTGGGCTGGTCTGTGTGTTGACCGGTGGGCTGGCCTGTGAGCTGGTCTATGTGTTGCCCGGTGGGCTGGATGGATCTGTTGAAGCGGTGCTTGCAGTCTGCCGCCGCATGGGGCAAAGCTGCCATGTTTGCGGTGGCGGGCTGCCGCCGGTGCAGGCTTCGTTTCGAAGGAAAGACATTTGCCATGACGACACTCATCACCGGCGGCGCCGGCTATATCGGCAGCCACATGGCTCATTGCCTGGTGCGGGCGGAGGAGAAGGTTGTTGTGCTCGACAATCTCACCACCGGCTTCGGCTGGGCGCTGCCTGCCGAGGCACAGCTGGTGGTGGGGGATGTGGCCGATGCCGCGCTGGTGGGCCGCCTGCTGGCGGATCATGGCATCGAGGCGGTGATCCATTTCGCCGGATCCGTCATCGTGCCGGAATCGGTCTCCGATCCGCTGAAATATTACCGCAACAACACCTCCGCCTCGCGCAGCCTGATCGAGGGCTGCGTCACGGCCGGGGTGGACAAGTTCATCTTTTCCTCCACGGCCGCCGTCTATGGCGATCCGCTCAGCGTGCCGGTGCCGGAGGATGCGCCGCTGGTGCCGCTGTCGCCCTATGGCATGTCCAAGCTGATGACGGAGCTGATGCTGAAGGATGTCAGCGCCGCGCATGACTTCCGCTACACGGCGCTGCGCTATTTCAATGTGGCCGGGGCTGATCCGGAGGGCGCGACGGGGCAGAGCACGCCGCAGGCAACCCATCTCATCAAGGTGGCCTGCGAGACGGCGCTGGGGCGGCGCCCGCAGATGAGCCTGTTCGGCAGCGATTACGACACCGTGGATGGCACGGCGGTGCGCGACTATATCCATGTGAGCGACCTTGTGGAGGCGCACCGGCTGGCGCTTTTGCGCCTGCGCGAAGGCGGGGCCAGCGCGGTGATGAACTGCGGCTATGGCGAGGGCTATTCCGTGCGCCAGGTCATTGAAACGGTGAAGGCCGTTTCGGGCATCGATTTCAAGGTGGAGGAAGCCCCGCGCCGGGAGGGCGATTCGCCAAAGGTGGTGGCGGACAGCGCCCGCGCCCGGCAGGAACTGGGCTGGCAGCCGAAATACAATGATCTCGAGCTGATCGTCCGCCATGCTTTCGCCTGGGAGGAGACGCTGAAGGCCCGCCGGGTCAATTCGGTACAAGAGGGGTGACGGGAGACGGCGGGACCGCATCAGGCTTCCGGTGCTGGCGCATTATGCCAAGGCTTTCGATGCTGAGGCATCACGCTTGAAATGGCTCATGCGCCGCACGGGCTTGAGCACCTCCCGGTGAGCCAGACTCACCGGGAGGTGGTATAAACGGGCCGCTGCCGCCACAGGCCGGGTCACCGCCAGCCCACAGCCGTCACCAGAGGCGCTGCGCCAAACGGGCTTTCCGGCACGGACAGGCCGGCCGGGCCTGCGGCCGTGGCGGCGCTTGTGTCCAGTGTCAGCGTTGCAGCGGTTGCGGCAGTCAGCGTCACACTGCGGGTGCCTTGCGGCAGATGCAGGGTGAGCGCGTCCGCCGGCCGCAGGACAGGGCTGCCGCGCGTCGGCACTGGCGCGGCCAGCCCCCGCGCGGACAGGCTCGCGGCGGGCGAAAGTTCCAGATGCGCACCGGCGATCCGCAAGGTCAGGTCGAAAGCGCCGGAAAGGGTCAGTTCCAGCCCGAATCTGAGGCGCGACGTCCCGCTGTTCTGGACCGTCCAGTTCTTGCTGAAGTGCGCAAGCTCCAGGGCGGCGGCGGACGGGACGACGGTTTCGAGTTGCTTTGTGAGATAGACGTTGCCTGCGGCCAGTTCTGTCAGGCGCAGGCGGCAGGTGACGTTGCCGAGGCTGCCGGCCGCAAGCACCAGGTTCAGGTTGCTGAGAACTGCCGCGCTGCTCCCCGCTGTGATGCCGAGGTGCTGGTCTTCGGCATTGGAAAAGAAAAGCTGCAGGTCCGTGGCGGTGGAATTGCCCCAGAAGCGGACATCCACGTAAGGCAGGCCGCCAAAGCTGCCTTTGGCGGTGATCCGGGCCCGGATGGTGGAGCCATCCACCCGGGATTGCCCCCAGCTGCCGGACAGTCCGTTCAATGTGTCGGTGGTAGAAAGGCTTGCCCCGGTTCCGGTGCTGTCCGCGATGGCATTGCTGACGGCCGGAGAGAGAAACAGGCCAAGGTCCGTGCGGGCAGGCACATGGGCGGCAAAACCTTGATAGCTGCCGGTACTGTCAGGGGCGAGGGCTTCGCCGCCGCGCGTCAGGCTGAAGGTGGCGGCCGGTGTGATGCTGCGCCCGCCTGTCATATAGCGGTGCTTGCGGAAGTCGGCGGCATAAAGGGCCCCGCGCGGCCACCAGCCGCCGCCCTGCATCGGGGCCGCAAGGCCAAGACCCAGCATCGGCCCCAGACAGAGGCTGGGTGCTGCGAGCGAGGGAACGGCGGCGCTCACAGCAGGCCAACCAGGCCGGAGGCGGTGGTGCCGGTGGCCTTCACCGCCGTGGTGCGCAACGGCAGCAGGCTGCCATCGGGCACATTGGTGAGGGTGATGGCCGCGCCGCTGCGCAGGGTCAGGGCGAGTGACCCGCCGGTGCCCACATAGATTGCGCGCACCACTTCGCTCAAGGCGGCGCTGTCGCTGGGGGTGATGGAAAAGCCGTGGCTGGCGGGGGCGGTCAGGCCGGCGCCATGGCTGTCGAAGCGGTCCGTCATCGCATCTGTCTCCTTGCAGCAGGCCGCGCCTGCGAGGAGGACAGAATAGGGCTGCCGGAGGAGGCGGGGATAAGCTGCCGGCAGCGTGACGCTGGCAGGCGCTTGGGCGCAAACAGGCAGGCGGTGGGGCGGACCCGGGGCAGGGATTTGAGTCTGGCCGGAACAGTGTGACCAGGATTTGCGATGATTTTCAGGTGCTTGTAGACGCCGTCTTTCGGCGGGGCTTCGGCAAAATTAGCGAAGACGGATGGCTGGGGCGGGAGGATTCGAACCTCCGAATGTCGGTACCAAAAACCGATGCCTTACCACTTGGCGACGCCCCAGAATGAGGAACAAGCGGTGTCTCACCGCGCCTCAGGCGCGCTGTATGCCTCAAGCCCGGCGCGGGCGCAAGTCTTCCGGTCAAACACCTTCCACACATCCACATGATGCGCAGGGCCGCATTTCGTGAAACAGGAGAAGCGGTGCAGGGACTTATCCACTGCCGGAGGGCTGATTGTGGAGCACTGGCAAACTTTCTTTGCCGATGTGCGAGAGGGGGCTTGCGGGGTCAAAAAAGCGGTGCTAATACCCGCCACATCGACGGGGCGGCGCCCCGGCGGTTCCCGGCCCGGGTTTCCCGGTGCTCGACTGGATCGGAGTGTAGCGCAGCCTGGTAGCGCACCTCGTTCGGGACGAGGGGGTCGAGTGTTCGAATCACTCCACTCCGACCATCCAGTTTTCTTCCGCAAAATCAGATAGATAGCCGCCCTTGGGCGGAGCCGTCATGCCGTTTGCGCCGCAATTCCGGATAAAGCCGCACACTCTGCGCCGCCCCGGGCGGAGCGAAGCGCAGACCCGGGGACCACTCGCTTGCAGAGCGGTGAGGCCTGAGCGCGGCGTTGAGGCTTGCTCAAGATCCCGCTGCCGCAGCACTCATGAAGACGTCCTCTCTCTGCAAGCGAGTGGATCCCGGCTCGTGCTGCGCTTGGCCGGGACGACCCGGAGGCCGGTCTGCGCTCAGGGGAAAATGACTCAGCCACAAAGAAAAAGCCGGAGACATGTGCCTCCGGCCTTATGTGTTCCCGTTCCGGTTTCCCGAACTGGATCAGAGCGCTTCCAGCATCGCGGCGGCACCGGAAACGGTGGCCTGGCCGGGGGCGTCTTCCACGTTGAGGGCGGTGACAACGCCGTCCTTGGCGATGAGGGCGAAGCGCTTGGAGCGGATGCCCATGCCGAAGCCGGAAGCGTCCAGCTCAAGGCCCAGTTCCTTCACGTAGGACGCGCTGCCATCGGCGAGGAAGAGGATCTTGTCGCCGGCGCTGGTGGCCTTCTTCCAGGCATCCATGACGAACATGTCATTCACGGAAACCACGGCGATGGTGTCCACGCCCTTGGCCTTGAAGGCGTCGAAATGCTCGACAAAGCCCGGCAGGTGATTCATGTGGCAGGTCGGGGTGAAGGCGCCCGGCACACCGAACAGGACAACGGTCTTGCCGTTGAAGATGTCGCTGGCCTTCATCTCCACAGGGCCGTCGCCGCCGATGACCTTGAATACGCCGTCGGGCAGACGGTCGCCAATCTTGATGCTCATCCGGATCTCTCCACGTCCAAAGAAAAACGCTCGAGGACTGCCGCAGGCGTTGCACGCAAAGGCGGTCCGCCCTTCGACATAGGGTCATATGGCGGCGCCGTCGAGCCTTTTTCAGCGGAAGGGGCGCTACTGCCCCGGGCCGTCCGTCCGCCGGATGCTGCGGGTCCTGCTGTCGATCGTATAGGAGGCCTCGACCGCCTGTCCGTCCGTTACCAGCACGAGGCGCAGGGGCAGGGCCTCTTCCGGCCCGCTCAACCCCTTGAGGGACAGGCTCCAGCGGACTTTGCTGCCGTCCCGCGCGCCCGGCTTGGGCAGGCCGGTGGTGGCTTCTGCTGCGCCTTCGGCAAAGAGATCGGCCGAGGTGGCGTCTCCCACATCCGCGGTGATGTCGAGTTTCAGCGCGCTCTTGCCTTCCCGGAAACTGAAGCCGACAAGGCGCGGGCCTTCGGTCTCCTGCATGGCAACGGGCAGGGCAGCCCGGGCCGTGCTGATGAGCCGTGCGGCAATGCGGTCCGGCTGCGGATCGGCGGCCAGGTCCAGCGTGAAACGCGCTTCAGCGGGCACACAGATCTTGTTGCAGACGCCGAAGAAGGCATTGGCCTCCAGCTTGAGCGGCGTGTCTGCTGCTTCGGGCGTCAGGCGCAGGGGCAGAAGAACGCTGTCCGTATAGACAATGGACTGGCTGAAGCCGTCGTCATAACGCTCCGGGGCGGGGAAGGAGAGACTTCCATGCGCCAGATTCGCGCTTCCCTCGAAGCTGAGTTCCGGCGGAATGCCGGTTTCGCCCGGATAGCGCCAATAGGTGTGCCACTCAGGGTCCAGGGCGATTTCAAGGCCGGCCTCGTAGCTGCCATCGGGCGCCTTGCCGGCCACCACCAGCCGCACGGCACCGCCCTCAATCACCTGCCACTCGGTAATGACGGCGCTGGCGGGGGCCGTTCCGGCCAGCAGCAGGGCGGAGCAGGCCGCTGCAAGACGCTGTGCTGCAGAGCGAAGGGGCGTTGCCGTCTGATCGTGGGGCTGACGTGAAGACATGCGATAGGTGATAGCGCAAAGCCTGCGCGGCGTCCTCCCCTTCTGTGGCCGGGGAATGCTCATAACTCTGTGAACGCTGCAAAAATTGCAGCCCGCCACGGCGTGAAGCAAGTTAACAAATCACCTGGCAGCAGGTAATCTCTACAGGGGTGCAATGCAAAAGGGAGGCTGCATGACACAAGGTTCGGACACAGGCTGGCTCGATGGGCAGTTTCTGATTGCCATGCCGAACATGCCTGACAGCCGGTTCGCCCATACTGTCATCTATCTCTGTGCTCACTCTTCCGAAGGGGCGATGGGGCTGATCATCAATCAGCCATCCAACAGCCTGTCCGTGGCCGATCTTCTGGTGCAGCTCAACATCGTGCCGGAAGGCCAGTCGATCCGCCTGCCCAATGCCCTGCGCGGCATGAGCGTCTATCGCGGCGGCCCGGTGGAAACCGAGCGTGGCTTTGTGCTCCATTCCGATGACTTCCAGCTGGAAAGCTCCACCTTGCCCATTCAGGACGGCATCTGCCTGACGGCAACGATGGACATTCTGAAGGCGCTGGCCGAAGGGCGCGGCCCGTCGCAGGCGATGCTGGCGCTGGGCTATGCCGGCTGGGCGCCCGGTCAGCTGGAACAGGAGATTCAGTCCAACGGCTGGCTGACCGGCCCGGCTGATCCGTCGATCCTGTTCGATACCGAAATCGGCACCAAGTGGCAGAGGGCGATGTGGCAGATCGGCGTTGATCCTTCCATGCTCTCCGGCGATGCCGGCCATGCCTGATGCGGGGCAGGGCACCCGCCAGCCATGCTGAGCCGGGCGGGCAGATGTTCTCAAATGCAGTTTGCGCGCCTTGGCAAACTGTCTTATGGGTCATGGTCCCGGGACGCCCGTCCCGACGAAGATCAAACGCCTGTTGACTGCACCCGCCGCAAATTGGCCAGGGCGCAGGACTGTAGCCAGACATAAAGGGATCCGGCGCGGTGAGATATGTCAGTACGCGTGGTGACGCACCTGTTCTCGATTTCGCAGATGTTCTTCTTCAGGGCCTTGCCCGTGACGGCGGGCTTTACCTGCCCGAGACCTGGCCGCAGTTTGACGCAAAAACCATCGCAGGCTTTGCCGGCAAGTCCTATCAGGATGTTGCCTTCGAGGTGATCCGCCCCTTCACCGGCGGCACCATCAAGGACGCTGATCTCAAGCGCATGATCGATGAGGCCTATGCCACGTTCCGCCATCCGGCGGTGACGCCGCTGGTGCAGATCGCGCCGAACCGCTTCGTGCTGGAGCTGTTCCATGGCCCGACGCTGGCCTTCAAGGACGTGGCCATGCAGCTGCTGGGCCGCCTGATGGACCATGTGCTGGCCGAGCGCAACCAGCGCGCCACCATTGTTGGCGCCACCTCCGGCGACACGGGCGGTGCGGCCATCGAGGCCTTCCGCGGCCGCGAGCGCACGGATGTGTTCATCCTCTTCCCCGAAGGGCGCGTGTCCGACGTGCAGCGCCGCCAGATGACGACGCCCACGGAAGCCAATGTTCATGCACTGGCGGTGGAAGGCAATTTCGATGATTGCCAGGCCATCGTGAAGGGCATGTTCAACCACTTCGATTTCCGCGACCGTGTGGGCCTGTCGGGTGTGAACTCGATCAACTGGGCGCGCATTCTGGCGCAGATCGTCTATTACTTCGTGGCAGGCGTTGCCGTTGGCGCGCCGCACCGTGCCGTATCCTTCACCGTCCCGACCGGCAATTTCGGCGATATCTTTGCAGGCTATGCCGCCATGCGCATGGGCTTGCCGGTCGACAGGCTGGTGATTGCCACCAACCGCAACGACATTCTGGTGCGCACGCTGGAAACGGGCCGCTACGAGATGCGCGGCGTCTCGGCGACCATCTCCCCGTCCATGGACATCCAGATCTCGTCGAACTTCGAGCGCCTTCTGGCGGAAATGCATGGCCGCGATGGCGCCGCCGTGAAGGCCATGATGGGCAGCCTTTCCCAGTCCGGCAGCTTCACCATCTCTGATGGCCCGCTCGGCGAGATGCGCAAGCTCTTCGCAGCCGGGCGCTGCGGCGAGGATCAGACGACTGCCACCATCGCCCGCACCCATGCGGAAACCGGCTACCTGCTCGACCCGCATACCGCCATCGGCGTGCATGTGGCGGAAGAGCTGGGGGCGGGCGAAGCGCCGATGATCGTGCTGGGCACGGCCCATCCGGCCAAGTTCCCCGCCGCCGTCAAGGCTGCCAGCGGTGTCTATCCGGCTCTGCCCGAACAGCTGGAGCCGATGATGACCGCCCCGGAGCGCCAGAGCGTGCTGCCGGCGGATCTGGGTGCCATCGAGCGCCATGTCGAGGCAAATGCCCGCGCCGTGAAAGGCACGGCCTGAAACTGACGCGGGGAGGGGCGCAGAATGCTTGCGCCCCTTTCTGCTTGAGCTGCCATCTGGCCGTGCCCTAGGGTATGTGTCACAACAATGACAAGGGCTGGCAAAGGCCCGCAAGCCGTGAAACAGTATTGCCGCAGCCGGAGCGCCGGAATGCCTGAGGGCAGGAGGGCTGAAACGAGGGCAGGCGTGACACGCCGCCCGCTCCCCTGTGAGCCCGGGAGGACCGCATGGAAGTAAGGACGACCCGGTTGGCCAATGGGCTGACCGTCATCACGGACCGGATGCCGAGCCTCAGGACTGCGGCGCTCGGGGTGTGGGTGAGGACCGGGTCACGGGCGGAGGCACCAGAGCAGAATGGCATCACCCATCTGCTGGAGCACATGGCCTTCAAGGGCACCGCCACCCGCAGCGCCCGCCAGATTGCCGAGGAAATCGAGGCCGTCGGCGGTGAGCTGAATGCCTCCACCAGCGTCGAACACACCAATTACTATGCCCGCGTGCTGGCCGAGGACGTACCGCTGGCGGCAAATCTTCTGGCCGATATCCTGAAGAACTCCGTTTTCGATGCGGAAGAGTTGGCGCGCGAGCAGCATGTGATCCTGCAGGAAATCGGCGCCTCGCTGGACAGCCCGGACGATCAGGCCTTCGACCTGTTCCAGTCCACCGCCTGGCCGGGTCAGCCGCTGGGCCGGCCGATCCTTGGCACGCCCGAAACCCTGATGAGCTTCGACCGGGATTCGCTGACCCAGTATCTGGCCAACCGCTACCGGGGGCCGGACATGGTTCTGTCGGCGGCAGGGGCCGTGGATCACGACGAGCTGGTGCGCATTGCGGAGGATCAGTTCTCCAGCTTCAGCGGCGAACAGGCGGCGCCTGTGGGCGAGGCCACCTATGCCGGTGGTGAGGGCCGTCTGGAAAAAGAGCTGATGGAGGCGCAGATCCTGCTGGGCTTCAAGGGCCAGTCCTATGCCTCGCCGGATTATTATGCCTCGCAGATCCTGGCCTCGGTGCTGGGCGGCGGCATGTCCTCGCGTCTCTTCCAGGAAGTGCGGGAAACGCGCGGCCTGTGCTACGCGATCTATGCCTTCCACTGGGCCTTCAACGACACGGGCCTTTTCGGCCTGCATGCGGCAACGGGCGAGGAAAACCTCGAAGAGCTGATGCCGGTGATCCTGGGAGAACTGGAGCGCGCAGGCAGCGACATTTCCGAGGAGGAGGTGGCCCGTGCCCGTGCGCAGATCCGCGCCGGACTGATGATGGCACTGGAAAGCCCGGCCGCCCGCGCCGGCCAGATCGCCCGGCAGATGCTGATCCATGGCCGCACGCTGAGCCTTGAGGAAGTGTCGCAGCGCATCAATGCGGTGACGGCCGAGAGTGTGCGCCGTGTGGCATCGGACATCTTCACCTCCAGCCAGCCGACGCTGACGGGCCTTGGCCCCATCGGCAAGATGATGACACTGGACGAGATGCAGCAGCGCCTCAGCGGCCCTGTGCCGCGGCGTGCCTTCGCCTGAACCGGGCCGGGATAAGGGGGGCGTCAGGTGGCCTTGCTTCTGTCCTTCGGAGCGTCGGAGACAGAGCCCACATTGCGGGGGCAGGGCTTCTATCTGCGCCCGCCCCTGATGGCGGACTTCCCGCAGTGGTCTGTGCTGCGGGAAGAAAGCCGCAGCTTCCTGACCCCGTGGGAGCCGCTCTGGCCGGTGGATGATCTGACCAAGCCCGCCTTCCGCCGCCGCCTTCGCCGTTATGCCAATGACCGCAAGGAGGGGCGCAGCTATCCCTTCTTCCTCTTTTCACAGGACGGACAGCTTCTGGGCGGGGCGACCTTGTCGAACATCCGGCGCGGTGTCGCCCAATGCTGCTCGCTCGGCTACTGGATGGGCGCACGGCACGCTGGAAAAGGTTACATGTCCAGCGCGGTCGCCTTGATCGCGCCATTCTGTTTCGATGTGTTGCGCCTGCACCGGATCGAGGCGGCCTGCCTTCCCAGCAACGGGCCGTCGATCCAGCTTCTACGCAAGAACGGGTTCACACGCGAAGGTTATGCGCGCCGCTACCTCAATATCAACGGTCAGTGGCAGGACCATATCCTCTTCGCGCGCCTTGCTGATGATCCGGTGCCGGCCGTTGCGGCCGCCTCTCCACAATGGACCAGTGGCGCCTCGAAAGAAATCTTGTGACATGGCCGACAACCCTTTAACTGTTCGAGCCATGCTCGCCACTCCGCTTCAACTGCCGGTGACATTTCTCCGGTTCCTGGCTGCCGTATTGCTGTTGCTGACTGCGACCCTGTTCGCAGGCCGCGCCCTTGCGCTTGAGCCGATCCCGGTGCCGCTGGATGTGGAGGCGCTGGAACTCACCGGCGCAATCGATCTTTACCGCGACGCCGGACCGCGCCTGCAGGTCTCCACCGCGCCCGGTGCCGATGGCATTGTCCGGCGTATCGAGGTGGCCTCGCGTGACGGGCAGAACACCAACTGGGCGGTTTTCTCGCTGACCAACACCTCCGATGAGCAGGTCGACCGGCTCATCGTCGCGCCTTTCTATCAGCTGGCCGGGTCACGCATGATCTGGCCGGATCTGGGCACCTCCCGTGTGGCTTCGATCACGCCCAGCCAGGGCATTGCCCCGGAGCGGCAGAAAAGCCTTGAGGCCGATGTCTTCCTGATCACGCTCGATCCGGGCGCCATCGTCACCTATGTGGCCGAACTGCGCACGCCCGAACTGCCGCAGATCCGCCTGTGGGAGCCCGATGCCTACAAGGAAACGGTCAACGCCTACACGCTGTACCGCGGTATCATTCTCGGCATTTCCGGTTTGCTGGCGCTGTTCCTGACCATTCTGTTCGTGGTCAAGGGCACGGTGATGTTCCCGGCAACGGCCTCGCTGGCCTGGGCGGTTCTGGCCTATCTGTGCATTGACTTCGGCTTCTGGAGCCGGGTGTTCAACCTGACACAGGGCGAAGACCAGCTTTACCGGGCGAGCGCCGAAGTGATGCTGGCGGCCAGCCTCATCATCTTTCTCTATGCCTATCTCAACCTGAACCGCTGGCACATCCGGTACAGTCACTTGGCACTGGGCACGCTCACCCTGCTGCTCGGGCTTCTGGGTGTCGCGGTGTGGGATCCCTCGATTGCGGCCGGCATCGCGCGTCTGTCGCTCGGCTTCATCGGCTTTGTCGGCTTTGCCACGGTTCTGGTTCTGGCGCTTCAGGGCTATGACCGGGCGATCATGCTGATCCCCACCTGGTTCCTGCTGATCGTCTGGCTCATTGGCTCGGCGATGACCGTTCTGGGCGTGCTCAACAACGACATCGCCCAGCCGGCGCTGGGCGGCGGTCTGGTGCTGATCGTGCTTCTCATCGGCTTCACGGTGATGCAGCACGCCTTTGCAGGTGGTGCCATCGTCCAAGGCCTGATTTCGGATGTGGAGCGGCGCGCTCTGGCCCTGACCGGCGCAGGAGATATCATCTGGGATTGGGATATCGACCGTGACCGCATCTACACCGGCCACGAAGTCGAGGATCTGCTGAACCTTCGCCATGGCACGCTGGACGGCCCGGCGCGTGACTGGCTGGACGTGTTGCACCCGCAGGACCGCGACCGTTTCCGCGCCACGCTGGATGCAGTGGTGGATCAGCGGCGCGGCAAGGTGCAGCAGGATTTCCGCCTGCGTTCCGAGGATGGCCATTTCCGCTGGTTCCGCCTGCGTGCCCGCCCCATTCTGGGCTCGGATGCCGAAGTCATCCGCTGCGTCGGCACGCTGCTGGACATCACCGAGCAGAAGACGGCCGAAGAGCGGCTGCTGCATGATGCGGTGCATGACAACCTGACGGGCCTTGCCAACCGCGAACTGTTCATGGACCGGCTGGAGGCAGCTCTTGCCCGCTGCAAGGCGGACAGCAGCATCGCCAAGCCGACGGTGCTTCTGCTCAATCTCGACCGGTTCAAGCAGGTGAATGACGGGATCGGCCTGTCGGCAGGGGATTCCATCCTGCTGACCATTGCCCGCCGTCTCGACCGCATGCTGCAGCCGCAGGATTCCCTCGCCCGGCTCAGCGGCGACCAGTATGGCATGATCCTGCTGTCGGAGCAGGAGGCCGGACGCATTGCCCAGGTGGCCGATGCCTTCCGCAAGGCCGTGCGCGCGCCGGTGACCTATGGCGACCGCGAAGTCTTCCTCACCTGCTCCATCGGTTTTGCCCTGTTCGAAGGCGGACGCCAGACGGCGGAAGAGCTGGTGACGGATGCGGAAATCGCGCTGAACCATGCCAAACGCCTCGGCGGTGACCGTCAGGAAGTCTTCCGCCCGATCCTGCGCCCGCTGGGCCGCAATGTGATTGATCTGGAAGGCGACCTGCGCAAGGCGATCAAGGACGGCGAACTCGCCGTCCATTTCCAGCCCATCGTGCGCCTTTCCGATCAATCCGTCGCCGGGTTCGAGGTTCTGTCCCGCTGGAAACACGCCAAGCGCGGGCCGATTGCTCCGAGCGAATTCATTCCGATTGCCGAACAGTCCGGTCTCATCAACGAACTGGGTGTCTATGTGCTCGACAAGGGCGCGCGCCAGCTGGCTGAATGGCAGGACAAGATCCGCACGCCGGTGCCGCTGTTCCTCTCGGTCAACATCTCCTCCCGCCAGCTGCTGCGTCATGACCTCATCAACGAAGTGAAGGCCATCCTGTCGCGCTCGCGCATTGTTCCGGGCACGCTGAAGCTGGAGCTGACCGAATCCATGGTCATGTCCAACCCGGAATATGCCGCCAAGGTGCTGGAGCGCCTGCGCGGTCTGGGGGCAGGGCTGTCGCTGGATGATTTCGGCACGGGCTATTCCTCGCTGGCCTATCTGCAGCGCTTCCCCTTCGACACGATCAAGATCGACCAGTCCTTCGTGCGGCACAACGGCCAGTCGGCCCGCCCGGTCATCCTGCGCTCCATCATCGCCCTCGGCCATGATCTGGGCATGTCCATCGTCGCGGAAGGAGCGGAAAGCGAGTCCGATGCGCTCGAGCTGTTCCAGCTCGGCTGCGAATATGCGCAGGGCTATTTCTTCGGCGAAGCCATGACCGCAGATGAGGCCACCGTGTATCTGCGTGAGCACCACGAGGCTTGAGGCAGCAGAAACGGCCGTTTTTCGCGCCCGGGTGCAGGCAACGCTCCGATCTCTCCATCGTCATCCCGGACGCGCCCCGCGCGATCCGGGACCGGAGAGCCGGGGTGCAGCTTAATCACATGAAATCCAAAGCATAAGCCGTGACTCACCGGTCCCGGATCTCCGCTTCGCTGCGTCCGGGACGACGCCGGAGAGGTTTAACCTGGAGTTTGTGCTGAACTGGCTGGCCAAGCTCGGAACGCTCTTCCAGTAAGCGTCACCCCACCAGCAGGGCCAGCGGACGGTTGCCGTCCGTCAGGGTCAGCGGCGTGACGCCGAAGGGATCGCCGTCGATCTGGGCGGGCACGGCGCGGCGGCTGGTGAGGGTGAGGCTGTTCACCGGCACCAGCGTGACACCCTTCGTCTTGTGCAGGCGGCCTGTCAGGAGGGCAAGACCGAAGCGCAGGGCGGCCAGCGGGGTGTCCTTTTCCAGCGCCAGAAGATGCAGGCCGGGCCTTGTCACGCCGCCATCCGGGCAGATGACGAAAGGACCGCCATAGTGGCGGGCCTTGGTGACGACGGCGAGGCGGCAGGTCAGCGTCCGGCCCGCATGGTCGCCGTTCTCCGGCTCATCACCGATCCGCACGAAGAGGTCTTCCCCATGGCGCGAGAAGGCGATGTCGAGCGCGGTGAGCACATAGGCGAGCTTGCCGAGGCGGCGCTTCAGCGCCAGCGGCACCGCATGCACCACTTCCGCATCAAACCCGGCAGAGGCCATCAGCACGAATGGCCGGCCATTGGCGAGGCCGTAATGCAGCGGCACACTGCGCCGTTGCAGCATCATGCGGGCGATGCCTTCGGCGCTGCGCGGAAGCTTCAACTCGGCGGCCAGAACATTGGCGGTACCGCAGGGAATGACCGCCAGTTCGGGAGCGGCCGCTGCCGTGTTCTGCTGAAAGCCGCGGATTGCCTCATTGACCGATCCATCGCCGCCGGCCACCGCCAGAATGCCGGTCCGCAGGGCCGGATCGGCACAGATCTCACCGATTTCTCCGGCCCGGCGCGTCAGGCGGATGGTCACCGTGCAGCCCCTGGCTTCCAGCCTTGCGGCAATGTCCTGCAGAAGGCGCGGGCGGTAGCCGCCGGAAGCCGGATTGGCGAGGATCAACACGCTGCGGGCAAGGGCGGCGGCACTGTCATGCGCGCCGGATCCGCCTTCCTGGGAATGAGCGGCGGCCCGAGCCTCTTCCGGCCCGGAGCTGTCATCTCCCGCCATGAAATCTGCCTTGCGCAGGGGCTTCATCCGTTGCTGTCTCCAGCTGCCTTGCGGCCTTTCTGATAGGGCTTCATGCCGAGCCGGGCCAGTTCGTCGGCCCGTTCATTCTCCGGGTGTCCGGCGTGACCTTTCACCCAGTGCCAGGAAATCTGATGCTGGCGCTGCGCGGCGTCGAGAGCCTGCCACAGGTCGGCATTCTTCACCGGCTTCTTGTCCGCTGTGCGCCAGTCGTTGCGCTTCCAGTTGAACATCCACTTGGTGATGCCATCACGCACATAAACGCTGTCGGTGTAAAGATCGACGGCGCAGGGGCGCTTGAGGGCGCTCAAGGCCTCGATGGCCGCCGTCAGCTCCATGCGGTTGTTGGTGGTGTCCGCCTCGCCGCCGTTGAGTTCCTTCTCGTGCGGGCCGAAACGCAGGATCGCGCCCCAGCCGCCCGGTCCAGGATTTCCCGAACAGGCACCGTCCGTGTATATGACGACCTTCGCGTCCTCGCTCATGCGTCCAGTCCGTAATCATGAGCGGAGATGGCGCCCCGGTGGAAGCGCAGCTTGCGCAGATATTCGGTGGGGTCCTTCGGCGTCACCAGCGCGCCGGGTGGGACGTTGAGCCAGTCGTAAAGCCGCGTCAGCAGGAAGCGGATGGATGCGCCGCGCGCCAGCAGGGGCAGGGCCGCGAACTCTTGCCGTGTGAAGGGGCGGATCTTGCGGTAGCCATTGAGGAAGGCGCGCGCCTTGGTGACGTTGAAGGCGCCATCTGCCTCGAAGCACCAGGCGTTGATGCAGATGACCGCGTCATAGGCAAAGCTGTCGGTGCAGGCGAAGTAGAAGTCGATGAGGCCGGACAGTTCGCTGCCGAGGAAGAACACGTTATCGGGGAAGAGATCCGCATGGATCACGCCGCCCGGCAGGTCCTTCGGCCAGTTGGCTTCCAGATAGTCGAGTTCGCCGGCAAGCTCTTCGGCAAGGCCGGGCACCACCGTATCGGCGCGCTCCGCCGAGCGGTTGAAGAGGGGGCGCCAGCCGCTGACATCCAGCGCATTGTGCCGCGTCATCGGGAAATCGGCACCGGCCAGATGCAGCCGGGCAAGCGCTTCGCCAAGGGCGGCGCAATGCTCAAGGCGCGGGCGGCGCACCCACATGCCTTCCAGGAAGGTGACCATGGCAGCGGGGCGGCCGGACAGTGTGCCCAGCATGGTGCCGTCTGCAGCCACCAGCGGCTGCGGGCAGTTGATGCCCTTCTTCGCCAGATGCTGCATCAGGTTGAGGAAGAAGGGCAGATCGTCCGGGTTCACCCGCTTTTCATAGAGGGTGAGGATGAAATTGGCCTGATCCGTGCGCACCAGAAAGTTGGAGTTCTCCACGCCCTCGGCAATGCCCTTGTAGGACAGGAGACGGCCAACGCCGTATCGGGCGACAAAGGCGGCAAGGTCTTCGTCGGCAACTTCGGTATAAACGGCCATTGGGGGCTACTCGGCTGCGCTGGGAACGTCTGCCATGGTGCGAAGCTCGCGCGGCAGGTTGAAGGCGATGGTTTCTTCCGCGGTGCGCACCTCGTTCACCGTCACGGTGAAGCGCTCGGCAAAGGCGGCGATGATTTCCTCGACCAGCGTTTCGGGCGCAGAGGCGCCAGCCGTCAGGCCCAGGCTGGAGATGCCCTCGAAATCAGCCCAGTCGATGTCCGACGCCCGCTGCACCAGCACGGCCTTGCGGCATCCGGCCCGTTCGGCCACTTCGCGCAGGCGCTGGGAGTTGGAGGAATTGGGGGCGCCCACCACGATCATCGCATCCACCTGCGGCGCCACCACCTTCACCGCATCCTGGCGGTTGGTCGTGGCGTAGCAGATGTCTTCCTTGTGCGGGGCGACGATATCGGGGAAGCGCTGCTTCAGCACCTCGACAATGCCCTTGGTGTCGTCCACCGAAAGGGTTGTCTGGGTGATGAAGGCAAGCTGACGGCCGGTGCGCGGCTGATAGTTGCGCGCATCCTCTTCCGTCTCGATCAGGAACACCGTGCCTTCCGGCAGCTGGCCCATGGTGCCGATCACTTCCGGGTGGCCGGCGTGGCCGATCAGCAGGATCTCACGGTCGCGCCGGTCGTGGATCTCGGCTTCCTTGTGAACCTTGGAGACGAGCGGGCAGGTGGCGTCGAGGAAGAACATGTTCCGCCCGCGCGCGTCTTCCGGCACGGATTTCGGCACGCCATGGGCGGAGAAGATCACCGGGCGGTCGCGCTGGTCTGACGGGATCTCGTCAAGCTCCTCGACGAAAACGGCGCCCTTGGCCTTCAGTCCGTCAACCACAAACCGGTTATGCACGATCTCGTGGCGCACATAGACCGGGCGGCCGAACTTCTCCAGCGCCAGTTCGACGATCTGGATGGCACGGTCCACCCCTGCGCAGAAGCCGCGCGGTGCACACAATTTCACGTCCAGCGCCGGAAGAGCGCCATGATTGCCGGTCATGTCAGGTCCTTGAGCGTGGCTCATGGGGGCAATAGAGTGATCACCCCATGGCATGTCAAGGGGAAGCATGCGCATTGCTGCGGGGCAAGCCCTGCATTCTGCGCCGTGCATCCATAGAGGCAGGCTGCGTCTCGCCAAAACGGATATGGCCTGTTATAGACCGGCGAACAGGTTTCGAGTGAAGTGGAACTTCTGAATGCTGCAAGTCGAACGCATTTCCGCCCGTTCTGCCGCAGGCCGCGTGGCCACCTTTGCCGCGCTGGCGGGGCTCCTTTCCGGCTGCATGTCATTCGGCGGCGGTGATTCCGCTGATACGGGCGGTGCGCCGGCAGGCCCCAGCCTGACGCAGAAGATCGTCAGCGGCGGACAGGGGCCGATCCAGGTGGACCCGCAGGCCTTCGAAAAGCAGCCTTATTGCCCACCGATCGAGTTGCAGTCGGACACGTTCCTCATCACCAAATATGAGCGCGGCAAGGAGCATGACGCCCGCGCGCTGCTCTATCAGGCCAATCTCGAGGATTGGGCGCGTGAGTGCCGCCGCGAGGGAGATCAGACCCGCATCAAGGTCGGTCTTGCAGGCCGCGTGACGCCGGGTCCCGCCTGGCCGGGCGGTGAAATCAAGCTGCCGGTGCGTGTTACCATCATCCCGCAGGGCGTTTCGGATGCCACCCCGGTGGTTTCTCAGCTTCTATCCGTGCCCGTGACGGCGGCGGCAGGGGCTCCGGCCATAACCTGGTCGCTGGTCGAAGATTCCTTCGTGGTGCCGCGTGATGCCTCGCTCAAGATCGTCTTCGGCTTTGACGAAGGCGCGCCGCAGCGGACGAAGCGCCGCTGAGGCATGTGCAGACGTTCTTAACCCTTGCCGTCAAACGGGACGGGAATACCTATCCGTCTCAGGATGGCGGATATTGACAAGGGCAGGACGGGAATAGACAATCACGCCGCTCATCTGGGTCGTGACAGGTGGGCGGAACGGCGGTGCCGGCACTTCATCTGGCAGGTGCCGCCGGTTCAAAAAGGCGACAGCGGGAGAGGCTGGAGAGGTGCCCTGCAGCAATGCGGGGGATCTGAGACAGCGCCGAAGGAGCAACCGCCCCGGAAACTCTCAGGCAAAAGGACCGCTTCGCTTTGACGCTCTGGAAAGCAGGCCTCGCATGCTGATGCGTGAGGTCTCACCGAAGGAGTAACCTTCCGGCTGCATTCGTGCGCCGGGCGGGAAATCTCTCAGGTACTCGGACAGAGGGGGTGCGGATGGGCCGTTACAGGTCTGTCCTTGCGCCACTGACGACGAGGACCCTTGATGGCCACGACTGATTCTGCGGCCGCCCCTGAGGCGGACCTGAAGCGTACCCCCCTTCATGACCTGCATGTGGCGCTTGGCGCCCGCATGGTGCCTTTCGCGGGCTATGAGATGCCCGTGCAATATCCCGCCGGCATCCTGACCGAACATCTCCACACACGCGCCGCTGCCGGGCTCTTCGACGTGTCGCATATGGGCCAGGCCTGGCTCATCGGCCCGGACCACGCCACCACCGCCCGTGCGCTGGAGGCTCTTGTGCCCTCCAACATGGTGGAACTGGGCCGCGGCAAGCAGCGCTACACGGTTCTGCTCAACGCAGAAGGCGGCATCGTTGATGACCTGATGGTCACCCGCCCGGTGTCTGAGGACGACGATGGCCGCCTGTTCCTGGTGGTTAATGCCTCGCGCAAGGATGTGGACTATCCGCTGATCGAAGCCGCGCTCCCCGAAGGTGTCCGCCTTGAGATCATCGAGGACCGCGCTCTGATCGCGGTGCAGGGGCCGGAGGCTGTTGCCGCCGTTGCCCAGCATGCGCCGGAAGCGGCGGACCTTGCCTTCATGAGTGCGGCCTGGATGGACTTCGACGGCATCCGCTGCCACGTGTCGCGCTCCGGTTACACCGGCGAAGACGGGGTGGAAATGTCCGTCCCCGCAGACGCTGCCGAAGCCATCGTCAAGGCGCTGCTGGCGGACGAGCGGGTGAAGCCCATCGGCCTTGGCGCGCGCGACAGCCTGCGCCTTGAAGCCGGGCTCTGCCTCTATGGCCATGATCTTGACGAGACCACCTCGCCGGTTGAGGGCGACATCACATTCATCCTGCAGAAGCGCCGCCGCGAGGAAGGCGGCTTCCCCGGTGCCGCCCGCATCCAGGGCGAACTGGCGGCTGGCCCTTCCTGCAAGCGTGTCGGCCTGAAGCTGGAAGGCCGTGCACCGGCGCGTGAGGGTGCGGAAATCCGCGTGCCCGGCGGCAGCGAGGCCATTGGCACCGTCACCTCCGGCGGCTTTGCCCCGACCCTCGGCCAGCCCATCGCCATGGGCTATGTCGCCGCTGCCCATTCTGCCCCCGGCACGAAGCTCGCGCTCATCGTGCGCGGCAAGGAGCTGGAAGCCACCGTCACCACGATGCCTTTCGTGGAGCACCGTTACGTGCGCGCCGCCAAGGCGTGAGCCGTTCAGAAACAGAAGATCATCCAGTCTGGAGACCAGAGAATGACGACCTATTACTCCAAGGATCATGAATGGGTTGCCGTGTCCGGTGGCGTCGCCACCGTCGGCATCACCACCTATGCCCAGAGCCAGCTTGGTGATGTGGTCTATGTGGAACTGCCGGATGTTGGCCGCACCGTCTCGCAGGGCGATGACGCCGCCGTGGTGGAATCGGTGAAGGCTGCCAGCGAGGTCTATGCCCCGGTCAGCGGTGAGGTGACCGAGGTCAACAGCGCCCTGACGGACAGCCCGGCCATGGTGAACGAGGATCCGGAAGGCTCGGCCTGGTTCATGAAGCTGCGCATCTCCAACGAGGGCGAACTGGCAGAGCTGATGGACGAGGCGGCCTACAAGGCCTACGTGGACACGCTCTGACCCATGCCCGGCCATCTCTACACCGCCGAAGTGATCTGGCGCCGCGAGGGCGAGTTCCGCAATGGACGCTACTCCCGCGGCCACACCTGGCGCTTTGACGGCGGTGTGGAGGTGCCAGCCTCTGCCTCGCCCACCGTCGTGCCGCTGCCCCATTCGGTGCCCGAAGCCGTGGACCCGGAAGAGGCATTTGCTGCCGCCATCTCCTCCTGCCACATGATGACTTTCCTCGATTTCGCCCGCCGCGACGGGTTTTTGATCGAGGCCTATGAGGACCGGGCAGAGGCGGAAATGCACCGCATCGCGCCGGGGCGCATGGGCATCACCCGTGTCACCCTGCGCCCCGTGATGACCATCATCGCGGACAGCCAGCCAGACCCGGCCCGGCTCGCCGAACTGCACGAGAAGGCGCATGAAATGTGCTTCATTGCCAACTCGGTGAAATGTGAAATCGTCGTGGCGCCCGGTCCGGTGCGCCTCGTTGCTCCGCAACCGCATGAAGGGACGTAAACCCGATGCGTTATCTGCCGCTTTCCGACACTGACCGCGCCGACATGCTGGCGCGCGTCGGCGTGTCTTCGATTGATGACCTGTTTGCCGATATCCCGGAAGCCGCCCGCCTCAAGGGCCTCGTCGACCTGCCCAGGCGCAAGTCCGAGATCGAGGTGGAGCGCCACCTGAACCGCATGGCCGGCAAGAATGTCGCTGCCGGTTCCGTGCCCTTCTTTGTGGGTGCAGGCGCCTACCGCCACCACGTTCCGGCGACGGTGGATCACCTGATCCAGCGCTCCGAATTCCTCACCTCCTACACGCCCTATCAGCCGGAAATCACGCAAGGCACCCTGCAGTATCTGTTCGAGTTCCAGACGCAGGTCGCCCGCCTCACCGGCATGGAAGTGGCCAACGCCTCCATGTATGACGGCTCCACCGGCACCGGCGAAGCCGTGCTGATGGCCCACCGCGTCACCCGCCGCAACAAGGCGGTTCTCTCCGGCGGGCTGCATCCGCAGTACCGCGCCGTGGTCGAGGGCCTGTCGAATCTCTCCGGCGACAAGGTGGAAGCGCTTCCCGCCGATCCGATGGGCACCGAGGACATTCTGGCAGCCATCGACGGCGAGACGTCCTGTGTCGTCGTGCAGTCCCCGTCCTTCTACGGCCAGATCATCGACCTGAAGCCGATTGCCGAGAAGGCCCACGCCCATGGGGCGCTGCTGATCGCCGTCTTCACCGAGGTGGTGTCGCTGGGTCTGATCGAGCCGGCTGGTACGCAAGGCGCGGATATCGTCGTCGGCGAAGGCCAGTCCATCGGCAATGGCCTCACCTTCGGCGGCCCTTACGTTGGCCTCTTCGCCACGAAGCAGAAATACATGCGGCAGATGCCGGGGCGTCTGTGCGGCGAGACCGTGGATGCGGAAGGCAAGCGCGGCTTCGTGCTGACGCTCTCCACCCGCGAGCAGCACATCCGCCGCGAAAAGGCGACGTCGAACATCTGCACCAACTCCGGCCTCTGCGCGCTGGCCTTCACCATCCACATGACGCTGCTGGGCGAAGCCGGGCTGACGCGCCTTGCCCGGATCAACCACGCCAATGCGGTGAAGCTGAAGAAGCTGCTGGCCGCCGTGCCGGGCGTCGACGTGCTGAACAAGGCCTATTTCAACGAGTTCACCATCGCCCTGCCGAAGGTGGCCGATCAGGTTGTCGAGGCGCTTGCCGAACGGGGCATCCTCGCCGGTGTGCCGGTGTCGCGGCTGGAGCCGCGCAACAAGGACCTTGCGAACCTTCTCGTTGTCGCCTCGACCGAAATCAACACCGATGAAGACCGCGCTGCCTTCGCAGCCGCGCTCAAGGAGGTGCTGGCATGAGCATGAACACTCAGGGACGCCCGACCGCTGCGGGCGATGCGGGCGCGGCTTTCCGGCCCAAGACCTTCACCGGCAACCGTGCGCTCGACATGGAAGAGCCGCTGCTGTTCGAGATCGGCCGCCTGGATGTGACAGGCGTTGATCTGGACGAGCCGGAGGCTTTCGAGGCGGAGCTGGGCACCCACGCCCGCACGGCGAAGATCGGCCTGCCGGGCCTTTCCGAGCCGGAGACGATGCGTCATTACGTGCGCCTGTCGCGCAACAATTACGCCATCGACAGCGGGCTTTATCCGCTCGGCTCCTGCACCATGAAGCACAACCCGCGCCTCAACGAGAAGATGGCGCGCGTGCCGGGTTTTGGCGACATTCACCCGCTGCAGCCGCTCTCCACCGTCAAGGGCGCCGTGGAACTCATCTCCGAGCTGGGTGACTGGCTGATGGAGCTGACCGGCACCACCGCCGTGGCCATGAGCCCGAAGGCGGGCGCCCATGGCGAGCAGTGCGGCATGATGGCAATCAAGGCCGCGCATATCGCTGCGGGCCGTGATCCGAAGATCGTGCTGGTGCCGGAAAGTGCCCATGGCACCAACCCGGCCACCGCTGCGCTGCTCGGCTTCAAGGTCGTCGCCATCGACGCCAAGGACGACGGCACGGTGGATCTGGCCTCGGTGAAGAAGGCGATTGCGGAGAATGACGGCAACATCGCCGCCATCATGCTGACCAACCCGAACACCTGCGGGCTGTTCGAACGGGACATCATGGAGATTGCTGCCGCCATCCACGCCGCCAATGCCTATTTCTACTGCGACGGCGCCAACTTCAACGCCATCGTCGGCAAGGCGCGTCCGGGGGATCTGGGCATCGATGCGATGCACATCAACCTGCACAAGACCTTCTCCACCCCGCATGGCGGCGGCGGACCGGGCTCCGGCCCAGTGGTTCTGTCGAGCCGTCTTGCCCCGTTCGCGCCGCTGCCCTTCGTCCGCAAGTCGGAAGGCGGGCTGGAACTGGTGGAAACGGAAGCGGGCCTCAAGGATGGCGAGAAGCCGTTTGGCCGCATGACGGCCTTCCACGGCCAGATGGGCATGTTCGTCCGGGCGCTGACCTACATGCTGAGCCACGGCTCGGACGGGCTGCGTCTGGCGTCCGAAGATGCGGTGCTGAACGCGAACTATGTCCGCGTTGGCCTGCAAGACCTGATGAGCCTGCCCTTCGGCGAGCGCCCCTGCATGCATGAGGTGCTGTTCGATGACAGCTTCCTCAAGGACACGGGCGTCACCACTCTCGACTTCGCCAAGGCGATGATCGATGAGGGCTATCACCCGATGACCATGTATTTCCCGCTGGTCGTCCATGGGGCAATGCTGATCGAGCCGACCGAGTCCGAAAGCCGGGCTTCGCTCGACCTGTTCGTCGCCACGCTGCGGGATCTCGTGATGTCCGCCAAGCGCGGTGAGACGGAGCGCTTCACCGGCGCGCCGTATCTTGCCCCGCGCCGCCGCCTTGATGAAACCCGCGCTGCCCGCAGCCCGGTTCTCACCTGGAGCGAACCGGCCCCGGCCAGCGTCACCCCGGCTGCGGCGGAGTAAGCGGAAACGCAAAGCGCCCGGAGCCGGAGGGCTCCGGGCAGCGTCACTCCGGTTGCGGCGGAGTGAGCGGAAACGCAAAGCGCCCGGAGCCGGAAGGCTCCGGGCGGTATTCAGGCCTGCAGGAACGCAAGCCTTTCATCCAGCCGCGAAGGCTGGATCTCGTGAATCTCGGCGCTGACAATCTTCTCCCGGACAAAGGGATCTCCGGCGACACGTGCCTCCAGATCTGTCCGGCTGATCTGATGTGCGAGAACCATTCCGCCTTTTCCGGGGACAAGACTGCCGGTCATCAGAAAGACCCCATCCTCGAAACCCTTGCGGATCCAGTCGTTATGGGCGGCCATGTGGGCCGGTGCGGCGCTCCGGTTGGGGCCGAATGCAAGAAACACGGCATACATCTTTCAGTCCTCTTTCTGCTGCTCAAGGGGGGAAAGGGGGGAGGTTGCCAGCGGCAGCGCCGCAATCTGCTGATCAAGCCAGAGCGACATGGCTTCAGCTTCCCGGTGGACGAATTCGGCATCCTTATAGGCGTTGGCCAGCGCGGCCACGCCCTGACTGCGCATGAGAAGATGCATGGCCAGGGCGTCTGACTGACCTGCAAAACCAAGAGCCTCGAATTGCTGCCTGAGCCAGGAGCGGAAGACCGTGAACAGCTCATTGGCCTGATCGAGTGCCGGATGGTTCAGCTTCGCCAGTTCTGCAGACAGGGTTCCGACCGGACAGCCGAAGGTCATGATCTTGCTCTGGTTGGTGATCAGTATCCCGATGAAGCAGCGGATCCTGTCCTCTGGCGGGAAGGCCTCCGCCCAGCCTTGCAGCAAGGCCTCCCGGTCTGCGATCCGCTTGGCGATGACGGCTTCCAGGATCTCGTTCTTCGTCTTGAAATGGTAATAGAAGTTCCCGCGCGAGATCTTCACCTCAGACGCGATGCTGGCAAAGGAGGCCGCCTCAAAGCCGCGCTCATAGAAAAGCTGGTCGGCTACGGCCGTTATGATTTCTCTGGTGGATCTGGAGCTCATCACATTCACGAATTAGGACATTTGACCTAATAATCATTAGGTCAAATGTCCTAATTCCGCAAGCTCCCATTCATTCCGCTTTTGGAAAGTACTTATATCATTGACTTAAAATTATAATTTTAAGGCCTGCGGCGTGGATCGGCGCGGTGAGGCTCAACGGGAGAAGACTCCATGCCGGGGCCGCCGGAATTCTGCTTTTCATGGCCGCTTGACAGACGGGATGGTTCCGGGGCATCTATCCTGCCATGATCAAGACCGCCGCCACCTTTGTGTATTTTTATTACGTCACCTCCATACCGGCGGCTGCGTAGGATCTTGCTCATTTGATCAAACCCGAAAAAGCCGCCGCGTCAGGCGGCTTTTTGGTTTTCAAAGGCTCTCCTGACAGGGGCAAACTCCCGAAGGAAGCCGCAAGTGACCCAGCATATGATCGAGGCCGGAAAACCGGCCAGCCCGCTCAAATCCGAAGCTCTGCAGGTGCTGTTCGAGCGTGGGCTCGTCAACCAGACCACGGAACTGGAGGCGCTGGATGCGCGCCTCGCGGAAGGGCCTGTCACGGTCTATGCCGGTTTTGATGCCACGGCCGCGAGCCTGCATGTCGGCCACCTGATGCCGCTGATGACCATGCGCTGGCTGCAGAAACTCGGCCACCGGCCCATCATCGTTCTGGGCGGTGGCACCAGCCAGGTGGGTGATCCCAGCTTCCGCAACGAGGCGCGTCCTATCCTCGAAAAGCAGCAGATTGCCGCCAACATCGCCGGTATCCGCCGCTCGGTGGAGACGCTGATCGACTTCTCCGGCGCGGAAGGCGCGCTGCTGGTGGACAATGCCGACTGGCTGACGGAAGTGAAGTTCCTCGAATTCCTGCGCGATTACGGCAGCCATTTCACCGTCAACCGCATGATGACCTTCGACAGCGTCAAGTCCCGGCTTGAGGCGCAGATGCCGCTGACAGTGCTGGAATTCTGCTACATGATGCTGCAGGCGGTGGATTTTCTGGAACTCTCCCGCCGCCATGGCTGCAGCTTGCAGGTCGGCGGTTCGGACCAGTGGGGCAACATCATCAACGGCGTCGAGCTTGGCCGCCGCGACGGGCGCAAGCTGCATGGGTTGACCGTGCCGCTGGTGACCACGGCGAGCGGGGCCAAGATGGGCAAGACGGCGGCCGGCGCCGTGTGGCTGCATCCCGAGCACCTGTCGCCCTTCGGCTTCTGGCAGTTCTGGCGCAACACGGCAGATGCGGACGTGCCGCGCTTCCTGCGGCTTTTCACCGAGCTGCCCTTGAGCGAGGTGGAGCGCCTGTCCGATCTGCAAGGCGCCGAACTCAACGAGGTGAAGAAGCTGCTGGCCACCCACGTCACCGGCATCGTCCACGGTGCCGATGCCGCCCGCCATGCGCTGGAGCAGGGCGATGCGCTGTTCTCCGGTGACGAGATGAGCGCCGAGCCGACCCATACCCTGCCGCTCGCCATGCTGGCGCAGGATCTGGGCTTGCTGGAGCTGCTGGTCGCCACCGGCTTTGCCGCCTCCAACAGCGACGCCCGGCGTCTGGTTGAGGGCGGCGGCGTGCGCCTCAACGGCAATGTCGCCGACGATCCGCGCCGCCGCATTTCCAGCGGAGATCTGGGCGCCAACGACCGCCTCACCCTCGCCGCCGGCAAACGCCGCAAGGCGCTGGTGGCGTTTGGGTGAGGATATACCCACTCCCGATAAGCTTGACTCATCGGGAGTTGGTCAAGCCCGTGCGGCGCTTGAGCCGTTTCAAGGCGTGATGCGTCAGCATCTCAGCGCCTTGGCATTGGCGGCGAGGCGGCGGGCAACAGCCCGCCGCCTGCCAATCCGTCAGGAGAAGCTGCGGATCATTGTCATCAGGAAGGATTGCTGCTCCGCGCTGGAATCGAACATAGTGCGCGGGAAATACTGCACATTGCTGCGGATCGGGATCGACAGGCTGCGGCCGGTGGAGGGCAGGGGAATGGTCAGTTCCTGCTTGCTCTGGCCTGCTTGCAGCAGGGCGGTCATCAGCCCGGGGAAACGGCTCTCATAGAAGCTTGTGATTGACTGGGGCATGGCAACCGAATGCCCCCAGTGAGCGCCAGTGGTGGTGTTGATGTTTGCCAGATCCAGATCCAGCATGTTGAGGGGCTGATACTTATTATTTGTCGCGGTTGCGCTGCCACCGAAGAACAAACCCTGCAAGGGACCTGCGTTGATATAGACCGTGTTCTGTCCCATCGGTATCGGATTGTTGGCCGCGTTGAATGTGTTGAGCTGCTGGGTGCTCATCTGATTTGCTTGCGAAGCCAGCAGGTTGGCATTGATCGTTGTCTTGTTGTTGCCAAGCTGGACCGAGTAGATCGTGTTGGCGGCAAGGTTTGCCTGAATCGTCAGGGCATCGTTCCACTGGCCTGCATACATGTAGACTTCGCGGCCCGCCTTCTCGGAGATAAGAAAGCCATCCCGGTGCAAGGGGCGGTAACGGATGAAGTTCACGACATTGTCGATGAAGTAGAGGCTCGGAAACTGGCCGTCTTCGATGCTGTACTGACCGGCATTGTTGGCAAGGCGCAAGGTGCCAAGCAGGAAGTTGCCCGGAATGACGGGCCGGATCGGTGTGGGATTTGCAGGCATGTCAGTGGTCCTTTCGGCAGGAAGGCTTGGGGAAGGTGGCAAGCTGTCCTGGGGAAGGGCCGGCAGAAGCGAGGCCAGCATGGCAGCAGCCGCTTCCTCGGGAGAAAGAGGCTGTGTCTGCTGGCGGTTCTGCCTGAAAAAGCGGTAGGCCAAAGCGGCCAGCATCAAGTCCATCTGGGTCACCGTTCCGGGCAGGACATGCCCACACGTGCAAGGACGCCTGATGCTCATTCATGTGAAAAAGGCCCGGAACATGTGAAAAAGACCCGGAGCGGGTTCTCCGGGCCTTGAAAGCTGCTTGCAGGAGTGCGCTCAGCTGATCCGCTTGCCGTCCGCGTCCAGAACCTTTTCGCCGTCTTCCTTGGTGAAGGCGCCCTTGTGGGTGTCCGGAAGGATCTCCAGCACCACTTCCGAGGGGCGGCAGAGCCGGGTGCCGAGGGGGGTGACGACGAAGGGGCGGTTGATGAGGACGGGTTCGCGCATCATCGCGTCGAGCAGCGCCTCGTCACCGAGATCCGGATTGCCAAGGCCCATCTCCTCGAAGGGCGTCCCCTTCTCGCGCAGGGCGCCGCGCACGGTGAGGCCTGCGGCGGCGATCATCGCGGTCAGGTCCTCGCGGGCGGGCGGGGTCTTCAGATATTCGATGACCGTGGGCTCGATCCCGGCGTTGCGGATCATCTCCAGCGTGTTGCGCGAGGTGCCGCAGGCGGGGTTGTGATAGATCGTGGCATCCATGGTTCAGGCCTGTCCTTCTGTGATGCTGCGGGCAGAAACGGCGCGGGAGGCCTCGTACCAGCCCTTGCTGCGGTTGACGACGGCAACGAGCGCCAGCATCACCGGCACCTCGATGAGCACGCCGACAACGGTGGCGAGCGCTGCGCCGGAATTGAAGCCGAAGAGGCTGATGGCGGTGGCGACCGCCAGCTCGAAGAAGTTCGACGCGCCGATCAGGGCGGAAGGGCCTGCGATGCAATGGGCCTCACCGGTCACCCGGTTGAGGATATAGGCAAAGCCGAAGATGAACACGGTCTGCAGCAGGATCGGCACGGCCAGCAGGGCGATCACCAGCGGCTGGGCAAGGATCTGGCTGCCCTGGAAGGCGAAGAGCAGCACGACGGTCAGCAGCAGGGCGCCGATGGACAGTGGCTGGATCTGCTCCTGAAAGCGCGCCAGCGCCCGGCCATCACCTGTGCCCAGCACCTTGCGCAGCATCTGCGCGGCAATCACCGGCACGACGATGAACAGGGCAACCGAGATCAGCAGCGTATCCCAGGGCACGATGATGGAGGAGACACCCAGCAGCAGCGCGACGATAGGGGCGAAAGCCAGCACCATCACAGCGTCGTTGAGGGCAACCTGCGTCAGGGTGAAAGGCGCGTCGCCCCGGGTCAGGTTCGACCAGACGAAGACCATGGCCGTGCAGGGCGCGGCCCCCAGGAGGATCAGCCCGGCGATGTAGCTGTCGATCTGGTCCTGCGGCAGCAGCGGGGCAAACAGCCAGCCGATGAAGATCCAGCCGAGCACCGCCATGGAAAAGGGCTTCACCGCCCAGTTCGAGAACAGCGTGATGCTCATGCCGCGCCAGTGCTGGCCGACCTGCCGGATGGCGGCAAAGTCGATCTTCATCAGCATGGGGATGATCATCAGCCAGATCAGCGCGGCGACGGGCAGGTTGACCTTGGCGATTTCCAGCGTGCCGATCACCTCGAACACCTGCGGCAGCAGGTGGCCGAGGGCGATGCCGGCGATGATCGCCAGCCCCACCCACAGCGTCAGGTAGCGTTCAAACAGGGACATGGATCACTTCACCTTTTCAGCAAGATTGGTGGCACCTTCAAGGGTGCCGATGTCGGTGAGCTTCTTCTTCAGGGCCATGGCGTCGATGGAGGCCAGCGGCAGATTGAGGAAGGCGCTGATGCGGTTCTTGAGATAGCGGGCGGCCTGGCTGAAAGCCTGCTCCTTCTCGAACGCTGCGCCTTCAAAGGCGGCAGGATCCTCGATGCCCCAATGGGCTGTCATCGGCTGACCCGGCCACACAGGGCAGGCTTCGCCAGCGGCGTTGTCGCAGACCGTGAAGACGAAATCGAACTGCGGTGCGCCGGGCACGGCGAATTCGTCCCAGCTCTTGGAACGGAACCCTTCTGCCGGATAACCAAGGGCATCCAGCGTCTTGAGGGCAAGCGGATGGACCGCGCCCTTCGGCTGGCTGCCCGCAGAATAGGCGCGGAACCGGCCGCCGCCTGTCGCGTTCAGGATGCCTTCGGCGAGGATGGAGCGGGCAGAATTGCCGGTGCAGAGGAACAGCACATTGTAGGTCTTCTCGGTCATGGCAGGCTCCTTATGGCATCCGGCTGTCAGGCAATGGGGCACAGGCCGGAGAACAGGTATCCGTGTAGCTTCCGGTCAGTTCGGCGATCAGCGGCTCGCACAGGCTGGCCTTGCCGCCGCAGCAATCTTTCAGGAGGTAGAGCATCATCTGCCTGAGCTGCTCGGGATTCGCGTGATAGACGATAGAGCGTCCTTGCCGCAGTCCTGTGACAAGTCCTGCTTGCGAAAGAACCGTCAGATGCGCGGAAAGCGTGTTCTGTGGCACGCCGAGGCGCTGGGCGAGGTCACCGGCGGCAATGCCATCGGGTTCTGCCTGCACGAGTGCGCGGAAGGCCTGAAGGCGGGTCGCCTGAGCAAGGGCTGCAAGGGCAGCGATGGTTTCTAGTTCATCCATATATCCAGAATTATGGATATATAAGGAGCGAGTCAATCCCCCTGCGCCGGGCTGGCGCACAAAAAAACACCCCCGGCCTCGGGGAGCCGGGGGTGTTCCGGGAATTCGCGGGGACGCGAATGTCCGGCCTTTCGCCTATGGATCAGGCGAAGAGGCGGGATCTGAGTTCCTTGCGCAGGTCATCCACCGGGTTGAAGCTGCCCCGGTCCTTCAGGTGCCAGAAGGTCCAGCCATTGCAACTTTCCGCGCCCTGAACGAGCGCACCCACCTTGTGGATGGAGCCGGAGTGCTGGCCGCTGACCAGCGAACCGTCAGCGCGCACAATGGCCAGATGCTTGCCCTTCGGGCAGATGAGTTCGGTGCCCGGTTCCAGCAGGCCAGCCTCCAGCAGCGAGCCGAAGGGAATGCGCGGTTCGGCGCGCTTGCCCTTCTGCATGTCGAGGGACACGCCCTCGGCCGGCACGATGGCATTGATGCGGGCAGTGGCCGCATCGATGTAGCTCTGCTCGCGCTCGATGCCGATGTAGTTGCGGCCAAGGCGCTTGGCGACGGCGCCGGTGGTGCCGGTGCCGAAGAAGGGATCAAGCACCACATCGCCCGGACGGGACGAGGCCGTCAGCACCCGGTAGAGCAGGGACTCCGGCTTCTGGGTTGGATGGACCTTCTGCCCGTCCTCATCCTTCAGCCGTTCCGCACCCGTGCACAGCGGCAGGTGCCAGTCGGAGCGCATCTGAAGGTCTTCGTTGAAGGTCTTCAGCGCATCGTAGTTGAACACCGGCTTGGAGGCCTTCGACTTCGAGGCCCAGATGATCGTCTCATGGGCATTGGTGAAGCGCTTGCCACGGAAGTTCGGCATCGGGTTGGACTTGATCCAGACGATGTCATTCTGGATCCAGAAGCCCAGATCCTGCAGGATTGCGCCGACGCGGAAGATGTTGTGGTAGGAGCCGATGACATAGAGCGAGGCATCGTCCTTCATCACACGGTGCACGGCCAGCAGCCATGCGCGGGTGAAGGCATCATAGGCCTCGAAGCTCTCGAACTGGTCCCAGTGATCGTCGCAGGCATCCACCTTCGACTGATCGGGACGGTGAAGATCGCCGCCGAGCTGAAGATTGTAGGGCGGATCGGCAAACACCAGATCCACCGACTTCGAGGGCAGCTTGCTGAGGGCGGCAACGCAGTCGCCCTTCAGGATCGTGTTCAGCCAGGCCGGAGTGGCGGCATTGTCTTGGGTTTCAAGGGGTGTCACAGAGGACACCCCAGTACGCAGAACTTTCATTGCGACGCAGCACCTCACGCAATTTCGAGGCTCATGGTTACCGGATCTGGTAAATCGCGGGTTAAGGCTCGCTCTAATTTTTCTTTTTGATTTCAATGCTTTCTTTAGGTTTGTGAAACCCGTGCGGCAGGTTAACTTTTGGCCGCAGGAAAACTGGCGGAAATAGTGTGCTTTTCCGGCAGGCAGGGCCGGGAAGGGCCTGTCCGCATTAACCATGATCCCGGGCAGCGGAGGCGGGAAGAAAGCGGAGCCGGGGTCCTGATGGGTTCGCGCGGATTCACCATGCTGGCTCTGTCATGCCCCTGCAATGCGATCCCATCAAGCTGCAAAATCATTCGCGCGATGAAAAATATTTCAAAAAATGACGTCTTTGGCTTGACGAAAGCGGGCCTCTGTTAGAGCCTGCCCGGTTAAGAACAATAAGGAGAACGCATTTGAAAAACCGGCCCTACCGAAATCCCCTTACGGATCCCCGCCCGTTCGTGCTGGCGCCCGCTGCGCCGCTGGAACCCTTCACCGATGCGGCCGTTGCCGTCGCCCGGCTGATGGAGCTGTTCGAGCGCAACACCGCCTTCATCCGGGACGCTTTCCGCGATCTCGTGGCAGGGACGGCGCCCGAGGGCCGGGTGAGGGCCTATTATCCGCAGATCCGTCTGATCACGGAGAGCCATTCGCGGCTCGACAGCCGCCTGCCGTTCGGGTTTGTCTCAGGCCCCGGCATCCATGGCACCACGATCACCCGGCCGGATCTGTTCCAGCAGTATCTGACGCAGCAGATTGCCCTGCTGATCCGCAATCACGGGGTGCCGGTGCTGGTGGGGGACAGCACGACGCCGATCCCGCTGCACTTCGCCTTCTATGATGGCACCCATGTGGAAGGGGCAGGGGATCTGGCCGGAGAGCGGCCGCTGGCGGACATGTTCGACCTGCCGGACCTGACACTGATGGACGACGCCATCGCCAACGGCACCTATGAGCCGGTGGACGGCATCATGCCGCTGGCGCCTTTCACCGGTCCGCGCATCGACTATTCCCTGCACCGCCTGCAGCATTACACCGCGACGGCGGCAGAGCATTTCCAGAACTACGTGCTTTTCACGAATTACCAGTTCTACATCGACGAGTTTTGCCGCATGGCGGAAGCGGCCATTGCCGATCCGGCCAGCGGCTACACCGCCTTCGTCGAGCCCGGCAACCTGCTGACGCTGGCGGGGCAGAAGACCCCGTCGTCCGGCACGGCGCCGGCCAAGCTGCCGCAGATGCCGGCCTATCACCTGAAGCGGGCCGACAGTTCCGGCATCACCATGGTCAACATCGGCGTCGGCCCCTCGAACGCCAAGACCATCACCGACCATATCGCCGTGCTGCGGCCGCATGCCTGGCTGATGCTGGGCCACTGTGCGGGCCTGCGCAACAGCCAGACGCTGGGCGACTATGTGCTCGCGCACGGCTATGTGCGCGATGACCATGTGCTGGATCAGGACCTGCCGCTGTGGGTGCCGATCCCGCCTCTGGCCGAGGTGCAGGTGGCGCTGGAAAGCGCGGTTGCCGAGATCACCGGTTTCTCCGGCTATGAGTTGAAGAAGGTGATGCGCACCGGCACGGTGGCCTCCATCGACAACCGGAACTGGGAATTGTGGGACCAGCGCGGCCTCGTGCAGCGCTTCTCCCAGTCCCGCGCCATTGCGCTGGACATGGAATCGGCCACCATCGCCGCCAACGGTTTCCGCTTCCGTGTGCCTTACGGCACGCTGCTCTGTGTCTCCGACAAGCCGCTTCACGGCGAGTTGAAGCTGCCGGGCATGGCGACCGATTTCTACAAGCGGCAGGTGGCCCAGCATCTGGAAATCGGCATGCGGGCCATGGAGCTGCTGCGATCTATGCCGCCGGAACGCCTGCATTCGCGCAAGCTGCGCAGCTTTGCGGAGACTGCCTTCCAGTAAGGTCCGGACATGACGGCAGGCGGGCGCTGCCTGCCGTCTTTGCCTTGTAAAAAAGGGCAGGCACTCTTGCCACTGTCCGTCCGGCGTCACATTTGACCTGAGGCACACGCGTGGAGGCGAAGGCATGAACTGGACGGAACCGCTGAACAACTACTGCGAGCGGCTGGACGCCAGTTTTTGGTCCGAGCCGGTCAATGCCATCACCAATGCCTCCTTCATTCTGGCGGCGCTGGTGGCCTTCCTGATGTGGCGCAAGCGGGCACCGGGCGACTGGCTGGCTCTGGCGCTGATCCTGATCACACTGGCAACAGGCATCGGTTCCTTCCTGTTCCACACCTTCGCCAACCGCTGGTCGCTGCTGGCGGATGTCATCCCGATTGCCCTTTTCATCCATGTCTATCTCTTCGCGGCGCTGAACCGCTTCCTGGGGCTGCGCTGGTACTGGGCGGTGGGCGTCACGCTTGTCTTCTTTGCCGCATCGCCCTTTGCCGGCCGGCTGTTTGCGCCGCTGGTGGGGTCTTCGGCCGGTTATGTTCCGGCGCTTGCCGCCATCTTCGTTGTCGCGGCGCTGGTATGGCGCTCCAGCGCCCGGCTGGCGAAGGGCCTTGCCGCTGCGGGAGTGGTTTTTGCCGCCTCGCTGACCTTCCGCATGCTGGACATGCCGGTGTGCGACAGCCTCGCGCTGGGCACCCATTTCATGTGGCATATCCTCAACGGGTTGGTTCTCTTCCTGCTTTTGCGGCTGCTTTTGCCTGCAACCGGTGGAGCAGGTGCGAAATAAGGTTGAACCGCACGCGCGGATGGGCCATGCCTCCTTGAGGGAAAGGCGGCTGAGACCGCTGTTGAGACGAGAGGCGACATGAGCGACAAGAAACCGGCTGGAAGCGATCTCACAGAATCCGCACTGTTCTTCCACATGCATCCGCGCCCGGGCAAACTCGAGATCAAGGCCACCAAGCCGCTCGGTAACCAGCGCGATCTGGCTCTGGCCTACTCCCCCGGTGTTGCCGCTCCCTGTCTTGAAATTGCCCGTGACCCGTCCACGGCCGCGCTCTACACCTCCCGCGCCAATCTTGTGGCCGTGATTTCCAACGGCACCGCCGTGCTGGGCCTCGGCAACATCGGCCCGCTCGCCTCCAAGCCGGTGATGGAAGGCAAGGCCGTCCTGTTCAAGAAATTCGCCGGGATCGACGTCTTCGACATCGAGGTGGACGAGCTCGACGTCGACCGGTTCGTCGATGCGGTTGCCGTTCTGGAGCCGACCTTCGGTGGCATCAACCTTGAGGACATCAAGGCGCCGGAGTGCTTCCAGATCGAGGCCAAGCTGCGCGAGCGGATGAACATTCCGGTGTTCCACGACGACCAGCACGGCACGGCGATCATCGTCGGTGCGGCGGTCAAGAACGCGCTGGAACTGGCCGGCAAGCCGATCGATCAGGTGAAGATCGTCGCGTCGGGTGCCGGTGCCGCCGCGCTCGCCTGCCTCAATCTCATCGTCTCCCTCGGCGCCAAGCGCGAGAACATCTGGGTCTCGGACATCGAGGGCGTGGTCTATGAAGGCCGCGAAGCCCTGATGGACCCGTGGAAGGGCATCTTTGCCCAGAAGACGGACAAGCGCACGCTGGGCGAGATCATCGAAGGCGCCGACGTGTTCCTCGGCCTGTCTGCCGCCGGTGTGCTGAAGCCGGAGATGGTCGCCAAGATGGCGCCGAACCCGCTGATCCTGGCGCTCGCCAACCCCAATCCGGAAATCATGCCGGAAGCCGCGCTGGCCGTGCGCGACGACGTGATGATGTGCACCGGCCGTTCGGACTTCCCGAACCAGGTGAACAACGTCCTGTGCTTCCCCTACATCTTCCGCGGCGCGCTGGATGTGGGCGCGACGGCGATCAACGAAGAGATGAAGCATGCGGCGGTGAAGGCCATCGCCGATCTTGCCAAGGAAGAGCCGTCAGACGTTGCCGCCCGTGCCTATGGCGGCGTGACCGAGACCTTCGGGCCGAAGTACCTGATCCCGTCGCCGTTCGATCAGCGCCTGATCCTGCGCATTGCACCGGCAGTCGCCCGTGCAGCCATGGAAACCGGTGTCGCCACGCGCCCGATCGAGGACTTTGACACCTATCTCGACACGCTGAACCGCTTCGTCTTCCGCTCCGGCCTGGTGATGAAGCCGATCATCCAGGCCGCCACCCGCGAGCCGAAGCGCATCATCTATGCGGAAGGTGAGGACGAGCGCGTGCTGCGCGCGGCGCAGGTGCTGATTGAGGACAAGGTCGCCGTGCCGGTCCTCGTCGGCCGTCCGGACGTGCTGAAGGCCCGCTGCGAGCGTTTCGGTCTGAAGATCCGCCCGGGTGTGGACTTTGAGTTCGTCAACCCGCAGGACGATCCGCGCTACCGCGATTATGTGGAGGAGTATTTCTCCTGCGTCGGCCGCAAGGGCGTGCCGCATGATGCGGCGCGCACCATCGTGCGCACCAACTCCACCGTCATTTCGGCGCTGGCCGTGCGGCGCGGGGAAGCCGATGCGGTGATCTGCGGTCTTGAAGGCCGTTTCATCCGCCATTTGCGCGATATCCGCCAGATCATCGGCCTCAAGGCCGGTGTGCGCGACCTCTCGGCCCTGTCGCTGCTGATCAACGACCGTGGCGCGATCTTCCTCACCGACACCTTCGTCTCCGAGGATCCGGACGCGGAAGAGCTGGCCGAGATGGCACGGCTTGCTGCTGAGGAAATCCGCCGCTTCGGCATCGAGCCGAAGGTGGCGCTGCTGTCGGCCTCCAACTTCGGCTCGCGCGAACTGGCCTCTGCCGACAAGATGCGCAAGGCGCTGGACATCCTCTGGAATGAATGCCCGGAGCTGGAAGTGGACGGCGACATGCACGGCGATTCGGCCCTGTCCGAATTGCTGCGCCAGCGCGTCATGCCGGACAGCCGCCTGAAGGGCGAAGCGAACCTGCTGCTCTTCCCGAATCTGGATGCGGCCAACATCGCGCTGAACCTGCTGAAGGTGGCGACGGAGGCCCTGCATGTCGGCCCGATCCTGCTCGGCACAGCCAAGCCCGCGCATATCCTCACCGGTTCGGTGACCTCGCGCGGCGTGGTCAACATGTCGGCTCTGGCCTGCGTCGAGGCACAGAAGAAGGCGGAAGCCTGAGCCATCCATCCCGTCCGCCTGCCGGAGCCAGCAGCACCGGCAGGCGCTACGGCGTTCATCCTCTCCGGCTTGGACAGGCAAAGGGCCTTTTGGAATGAAACCTGCGAAGGACTGCGTCACCAAGGGGGACATCCGGACCGAGATCGACCGGATCGACCAGCTTCTTCTGAAGCTTTTCGCCGAGCGGCAGACCTATGTGCGCCAGATGGCGCAGATCAAGCAGCACCCGGACGAAGCCTTTGATGCGGAGCGGATCGAGACCATGATCGAGCGCCTGCGCGGGCGGGCGGAAGACCTCGGACTGGAAGCCGGTCAGGCTGAAGCCGTCTGGCGTGTGCTGATCGACTGGAATGTCGATTATGAACGCCGCACCATTGCCGCCCGTCTGGGGCTCGCGCCGCAGGGCGCCGTTTTATCTTGACTTTCAGGCTTCAGGCGCCGATACAGGCGCCAAGATACGGTTTGGCCGCCGCGTGAGCGGCCTGCGTCCTCTCCACGCGCCTGCCCCTCACATGTTGTTGCGGGGCACCCGCAGATCCTGCGGTCTGGCAGATCCGGCCCTTCCCGAAAGGTGATCCGCGACGGAGACAGACAGGATGCGTGAGCCGTTCCGCGTCGCGCCAGAGGCTGCGATGCCTTTTCCCAGGTTCCCATTTCACGCGGGGTTCTGACGGTCCGGATTGCCATTTGGCCCGTGCCGTAACCGCCACGAAAGGCTGGTCCATCATGGGCCGGTCCACCTTGTGCGCGTGCCCTTTGATGCGGCAGGCGCGACAGTTGAAGGTTTTCATTTGACTCAGTTTGAAGCTCTCGGGCTTTCCCAGTCGATCCTCAAGGCCATCGCCGCTATCGGCTACGACCAGCCGACCCCGATCCAGCGCGAAGCCATCCCGCTCATTCTCGCCGGCAATGACCTGATGGGCCTGGCCCAGACCGGCACCGGCAAGACCGCCGCTTTCGGCCTTCCGCTGGTCGAGCGCATGCTCGCCAACCCCAAGCCGGCTCCGGCCCGCGCCACCCGCGCCCTGATCCTGGCACCGACCCGCGAACTGGTGAACCAGATCGCGCAGAACCTCATCGGCTTCATCAAGTCGACGCCGCTGCAGGTTGCCACCATCATGGGCGGTGTTTCCATCGGCCCGCAGATCAAGCGCATGTCCCGTGGCTGCGATATTCTCGTCGCCACGCCGGGCCGTCTGCTCGACCTGATCGACCGCAACGCCCTGCGCCTTGACCAGGTGGAATATCTGGTGCTGGACGAAGCCGACCAGATGCTGGACCTCGGCTTCATCCACGCCCTGCGCAAGATCGCCAATCTGGTGCCGAAGAAGCGCCAGACCCTGCTGTTCTCGGCCACCATGCCGAAGCAGATCGAGGAGCTGTCCCGCTCCTATCTGACCGATCCGGTCCGCGTGGAAGTGGCTCCGGCTGGCCGCACGGCGGACAAGGTGACCCAGTGCGTTCACTTCGTCTCGAACGGCGACAAGATCAGCCTGCTGATCAACTGCCTGTCCGAGCGCCCCGACGATCTGTCGCTGGTCTTTGCCCGCACCAAGCATGGCGCGGACAAGGTGGTGCGCCGTCTGGAAGCTGCCGGTTTCAAGGCCAATGCCATCCATGGCAACAAGAGCCAGAACCAGCGTGACCGCGCCATCAAGGAACTGAAGTCCGGCGAGACCCGCATTCTCGTGGCCACCGATGTGGCTGCGCGCGGCATCGACATTCCGGGCGTCAGCCACGTCTACAACCTCGACCTGCCGGATGTGCCGGAAAGCTACGTGCACCGCATCGGCCGTACCGCCCGTGCAGGCGCCGATGGCGATGCCATCGCCTTCTGCGCACCGGACGAAATCGGCCTGCTGCGTGACATCGAGCGCCTGACCGGCCTCCGCATCCCCGTCGCCAGCGGTGAGGCACCGGCCGAAGGCCGTGGTGCTGCCAAGCGCCCGGCGCGCGGCGGCGGCCAGCAGGGCCGTGGCCAGGGCCAGGGACGCGAACAGGGCCGTGGTGAACAGGGCCGTGGCTACGGTGCCCGTTCCGAAGGCGGCCGTGGCCGTGGTGAAGGTGGCAAGGGTGGTTTTGGCAATGGTCATGGCAAGTCGCATGGCAGCCAGGCCCGCAAGCCCGGCAGCGGCGGCCAGCGCCGCCCGCAGAACGGCGGCCCGGCCCAGATTGCCGCGCAGGTCCAGTCCCGCAGCGACCGCCGCGACGCCCGCCCGTAAGGGTAAGGCTGCTTCCGGTGTGAAAGTTTCAGGGCCCGGCGGGAAACCGCCGGGCCCTGTTGATTGAAAGCCCTCTCTATCGTCTTCCCGGACGCGCTTGCGCGATCCGGGACCGGAGAGCCGAGGTGCAAGTTGTTTGTGCCTCATACCAAGGCTTTCGATGCTGGCGTATCACTCCTTGAAAATGCTTCAGCGCCGTATGGACTTGGTCTCAGCCGATGGACCTTGACTCACCGGTCCCGGATCTCCGCTACGCTGCGTCCGGGAAGACGATGGAGAAGCTTCATGTTCTCCAAACAAAAAAGCCCGCAGCGGTGGCGTTCCGCTGCGGGCTTTTTTGTTTCAGGTCGCTGAACTCAGCCGGCGACTTTCGAGAAGTCGGCGACGAGGCCGGCGATGTCGCGGATTTCGGCGAGGAGCTTCAGGCGGTTGGCGCGCAGGGCGGCTTCATCGGCGTTGACGAGGATGTCGGCAAAGAACCGGTCGACCGGCGCGCGCAGGGCGGCGAGGGCCTCCATCGCGGCGGCGAAGTCTTCGCCCGAAAGCGCATCACTCACCGCAGCGCGGGCGGTATCGATGGCGCTGGCCAGCGCAATCTCGGCCTCCTCGCGGAAGTGGCTTGCGACCGGGCGGCCGGAAACGGCGGCGCCGTCCTTCTTCTCCTCGGCCTTGAGGATGTTGACCGCACGCTTGTAACCCGCCAGCAGGTTGGCGCCGTCCTCGGTGGCAAGGAACGCCCCCAGAGCCTCGACGCGGCGCACGACCATCAGCAGGTCATCCTGCCCGCCAAGCGCAAAGACGGCATCAATCAGATCATGCCGCGCGCCTTCTTCCTTCAGATGGACCTTGAGACGGTCTGCGAAGAAGGAGAGGAGGTCGTTGCATATCTCCGAATAAGGAAGAAGATGCCCTATGATTTCTTCTGTTTTTTCTCCACTTGAGAAAGATACTACTTTGCCTCTTTTTGTATTTCTCAAAATATCAAATTTCTCAGTGAGAATATTGTCGCGAATGTAATCCATCTTGTCAGCAAATGAATCGGATAAATTCATCATCGGGATGCTGGAGAAGGAAAACCCATCGCTAGTTTTGACTATGATGGATTTATTCTCGATGGCATGGAAGATTTGTATCCAAGATCTCAATATCTCGAGCAAGTTGATCCTAATTCCATTAGCAATCAAGATGCGGATGACGCCAAGTGCGGCGCGGCGCAGGGCGAAGGGGTCCTTGGAGCCGGTCGGCTTCTCGTCGATGGCCCAGAAGCCAGTGAGAAGGTCCAGCTTGTCGGCCAGCGCAACCGCGATGGCCACCGCATCGGTGGGCACGCGGTCGGACGGGCCCTGCGGGCGGTAATGGTCCTCGATGGCCGTGGCAACGGCGGCGCTTTCGCCCTGGTGTGTGGCGTAGTAGCGGCCCATCAGGCCCTGCAGCTCAGGGAACTCGCCAACCATGCCGGAGACGAGATCGGCCTTGGCCAGACGGGCAGCGCGGCGGGCTTCACTAGCATTAGCACCGCATGAAGAGGCAAGCTCTGTGGCCAGCGCCTCAAGGCGCTTCACGCGCTCACCCTGCGAGCCGAGCTTCTCGTGGAAGACGATGCTGTCCAGCTTCGGCAGGTTGTCTTCCAGCCGGGTCTTGAGGTCCGTTTCCCAGAAGAAGCGCGCATCGGACAGGCGGGCGCGGATTACCTTTTCGTTGCCTGCGATGATCGTCTTGCCGCCATCGGCCGCAATCAGGTTCGAGGTCAGCACGAAGCGGTTGGCAAGGCGGCCCGTTGCCGGGTTGCGAAGCACGAAGCATTTCTGGTTGGCGCGAATGGTCAGGCGGATGCACTCGTCCGGGATCGACAGGAACGCCTCGTCGAAGGAGCCCGTCAGCACCACCGGCCATTCCACCAGTCCGGCAACTTCCTCCAGCAGGCCTTCGTCTTCCACCAGTTCCAGCCCCAGCGCCATGGCCTGATCGCGCGCATCATGCACGATCACGTCCTTGCGCCGATCGGCATCGAGGATGACCTTCTGCTTTTCCAGCTTGGTCATGTAGTCGTCGAAGCGGCGGACGGTGAAGGTCTCGTTGCCGTGGAAGCGGTGGCCGCGCGTCGTGTTGCCCGCGGTGATGCCGTCGATGTCGAAGGCGATCACTTCCGGCTCTTCCGTTTCCGGGCCGAAGGTGGCGACGATGGATTTCAGCGGGCGCACCCAGCGCAGGGTACCCGTGCCCCAGCGCATGGATTTGGGCCAGGGGAAGTTGCGGATGATGCCGGGCATCACGTCCGCGATGATCTGTTCCGCCGGGCGGCCCGGCTTCTCGATGACGGCGATATAGAACTCGCCCTTCTTCGGGTCGCTCTGGATCGTGGCTTCCTCGATGGAAGAAAGGCCTGCACCGCGCAGGAAGCCTTCCAGGGCCTGCGCCGGGGAGCCGACGCGCGGACCCTTGCGCTCTTCGCGGGTGGCCTTCGAGGCAACGGGCAGGCCGGCGATATGCAGGGCAAGGCGGCGGGGCGTGGCAAAGGCCTTTGCGCCCTCATAGGTCAGACCGGCTTCCACCAGCGCATTGGTGACCAGTGACTTCAGGTCATCGGCAGCACGGCGCTGCATGCGGGCAGGGATTTCCTCGCTGAACAGTTCAAGCAGGAGATCGGGCATGGGTCTGAACCTTCGATAGAAAACATCAGGGCAGGGCGCGGGCAAGCACTCGCACACCGCAGCGCGTGTGCCTACCAAGCCCGGCCAAAAATGTCACCCCCAACCTTGCGGCAGCGCCGCGAAATGGCGCCTTTTCCGCCGTCAGCGCAAATTCCGTCGGGGTATGTTTCGGGGGCGTGTGCAGATTTAAGAGGTTCGTTTCATGCTTTTTCAATGGGATTCAAGAGATAATCTATCGAGAGCAGTTTGGAGTTCGCCCTAACTTGGCAAAAATACCAGTAACAAAAAGCCTGTCTGAAATAATACTTTTGATATCAAGTAGCAAGTTCTGCTTACCTGTAATTGTGTCTGCTGTTCTGTTTATTATATTTTTGGTTGCAGCTTCTGCTTTAGCCACTGAACAGGGTGATTGGCCATATGCCACTGTGATCGTTCTCTCCTTTCTGTCCAGCGCTGCTGCCGGGGCGTGGGTTGGCTCTGTCCGCAAGACACATGAACTGTCCGATGCCCTGGAAGAAGCAGAGGCCTCGCTGACGGAGGCGCAGGCGCAGGCCCAGCATGATCCGCTGACCGGCCTGCCGAACCGGCGTCATATCGAAATGGTGTTTCCTTCCATGGTGCACATGATGGAGCCGGACGAGTTCCGCGCTGTCATCATGATGGACATCGACGGCTTCAAGCCGGTCAACGATGTCTATGGCCACAGCTTCGGCGATCTTCTGCTCAAGGAGTTCGCCGGCCGCCTGATCGAGGCCGTGGGCGAGGGCGGGCTTGTCGCCCGGCTGGGGGGGGATGAGTTTGCCATCGTCACCGGGGTTCTGGCCAACAAGGACGCGGCTGCGGGCGTCGCACGGCGGGTGCTGAACCGGGTGCAGGAGCCCTTCCTCATCGGCGCCCGGCAGGTCACGGTGGGCTCCGGCGTCGGCATCGCCGTTTTTCCGGACAATGGCTATTCCATCGTCGAGCTGCTGCGCCGGGCCGATGTGGCGCTGTACCGGGCCAAGACGTCCGGCCGTTCCACGTTCCGCTTCTTCGAGACGGAAATGGATGCGGCGATCCTGCACCGCACGCTGCTGGAGCAGCGGCTGCGCGGGGCGATTGCCAGCAACCAGATCAGCCCCCACTTCCAGCCGATCTGGAACCTGCGCAGCGAGAAGATTGCCGGCTTCGAGGCTCTGGCCCGCTGGACGGACCGGGACTTCGGCAAGGTGCCTCCCTCGCATTTCATTCCCATCGCGGAAGACTGCGGCCTGATGCCGGAGCTGACCGACCACCTTCTGACGAAATCCTGCGAGGCGGCACTGCGCTGGCCTGACGGCGTCTATCTGTCTTTCAACCTGTCGCCGGTGCAACTGCACGACCGGATGCTGCCGCTGCGCATCCTGACCATTCTGGGCAACACCGGCTTTCCGCCGGAGCGGCTGGAAATCGAGATCACGGAGAATGCCCTGATCAAGGACCCCAAGACGGCGCGGGAGATCCTCGGTCAGCTTTCGGATGCGGGCATCCGCATTGCGCTGGATGATTTCGGCACCGGACACTCCAGTCTCAGGTATCTCAGGGACTTCCGTGTCGACCGCATCAAGATCGACCGGTCCTTCATCGCGGGCATGGGAGAGGGGGGCGAGAACGCCGCCATCGTCCGCGCCATTCTGGGGCTTGCGGCGGGCCTTGGTATCGAGGCCATTGCCGAGGGGATCGAATTGCAGGAGCAGCGGGCGCAGCTGCGCCACGAAGGCTGCAACTACGGGCAGGGTTTCCTGTTGTCCCATGCGGTCAGCGCGGAAGATGCTTATGCCCTGCTCTGCGCCAACATTGCCCGCCAGCAGAGCCTGGATGCCTCGTCTCCTGCTTGAGCATTTTCAAGGCGTCAAGCCCGTGCGGCGCTTGAGCATTTTCAAGGCGTGATGCGTCAGCATCGAAAGCCTTGGTATCAACATCGAAAGCCCTGGTATGAGGCGCAAAAAGGGGCACCCGCTGTGCGGATGCCCCTCTGTCATGTCTGCCGGATTTTGACGGTGAAAGGCGGTCTCAGCCCGAATAGCCGATGCCGCCCGCTGCCGTCTGCAGGAAGGCGCCGCCGCAGGCCTTGGCCAGCTCGCGCACCCGCAGGATGTAGCTCTGGCGTTCGGTCACCGAAATGACGCCACGTGCATCCAGCAGGTTGAAGGCGTGGCTGGCCTTGATGCACTGGTCATAGGCGGGAAGCACCATCTGATGCACATCGGCGCCGGCCGCTTCCTTAGCCGCTTCGCCAGCGGCGAGCAGGCGGCGGCATTCTTCCTCGGCATCGCGGAAGTGGCGGAACAGCATCTCGGTGTCCGCATGCTCGAAATTGTGCCGCGAGTACTCCTGCTCGGCCTGCAGGAACACATCGCCATAGGTGATCTTGTCCGCGCCTTCGCGGCCGTTGTAATTCAGGTCATAGACGTTATCGACGCCCTGAATATACATGGCCAGGCGCTCCAGCCCGTAGGTCAGTTCCCCGGAGACGGGTGAACACTCGAAACCGGCCACTTGCTGGAAATAGGTGAACTGCGACACTTCCATGCCGTCACACCAGCATTCCCAGCCAAGGCCCCAGGCGCCGAGGGTGGGGCTCTCCCAGTCGTCTTCCACGAAACGCACGTCATGCACCGACGGGTCGAGGCCGATGGCATAGAGGCTGTTGAGGTAGAGTTCCTGCAGGTTCTCCGGCGAAGGCTTCAGGATCACCTGAAACTGGTAATAGTGCTGCAGGCGGTTCGGGTTCTCGCCATAACGGCCGTCGGAGGGGCGGCGCGAGGGCTGCACATAGGCTGCCTTCCACGGGCGCGGCCCAAGCGAGCGCAGCGTCGTCGCCGGATGGAACGTGCCTGCTCCCACTTCCATGTCATAAGGCTGCAGCACGACGCAGCCCTGATCCGCCCAGTAGCGCTGCAGGGTCAGGATCAGCGCCTGAAAGGAATTTTCAGGGCGCATGTGGTCCGGAAGGGTTTCATTCGGCATCTGGCATTTCCCGGTCGTTCGAGACGGAGAGGGCACGGCGCAGCTGGCCGCCGCCCTGATTGGCCGGAGAGGTGCCACGGAGGCGGGACAAGGTCAAGCCGCACCCGCACGCAGGCGCGTGATTTGGGTGCCTGTAAGCCTTAGGGATCAGTCCTGCGGCTGGTAACGGCCCAATCAGTCTTGCGGCCGGTAACGGCCGGTGCTGGGGTCGAGCTTCAGCGTTACCGGAATGGGTGTGCCCGGCGCGGGACGAACCTTCGACAGGCGCTGGTCCACCTTGGCCATCTCACGGCGCATGACGCGGGCAAGAAGGAGACCGGCGGTTCCGGCAAGGGCGAGGATGGCGAGAGGATGCATGAGGAATATCTCCAGATGATGTGCAATCCTCCCGCCCGATCGTGGCGGAGGCAAGGCAAAACGGGCCTCAAGGTGTGGCGTCCCGGTCAAAAAATGTCACAGACCGTAACGGGCCCACAGGCTGCGGCTTTCGAGGGCGCCCAGCACGTCCTCTGTCAGGGCGCCTGCGTTCAGCGTGGTCCCGAGGCTGCTGCCAACGCCGCCTGAGGATCTGCGGCCGAACAGCCCGCGCGGCTGGCTGATCAGCACCGGCTGCGCCTTCTCGCCGAACCGTTCCTTCAGCACGGAGACAAGATCTCCCTCCCTGTCGGCAAGGCCAAGGCTGCAGGCGGTGCGTCCGGTCCAGAACAGGCCGCTGAACAGATCCGGATCCTGTGAGAGCAGCTCCCCGCGCCGGTCCTTGACCATGGAGATGAACACGTCGTGGATTTCGGCCTGCAGCGACTTCAGGTGCGCCACGTCTTCCGGGTTCTCCGGGCTGAAGGCGTCCAGCGACACCTTGCGGGTGCCTGCGGTATAGACGCGCCGTTCCACGCCGATCTTGCTGATGAGTTCGGTAAAGCCAAAGCCAGCGGAGACGACGCCGATGGAGCCGACCACGGAGGACGGATCGACGATGATTTCATCGCCTGCGATGGCGATCATATAGCCGCCGGATGCCGCCACATCCTCCACGAACACAAGCACCTGCTTGCCATGTTCTTCGGCAAGGGCGCGGATGCGCGTATAGATGAGGCGGGACTGCACGGGTGAGCCGCCGGGCGAGTTGATGATCAGCGCCACGGCCGGGGCCTTCTTCATCGAGAAGGCCCGTTCGAGCGGTTTGGCCACGGACGCGAGCGTTAGGCCGCTGCGCAAAGGGCCGGTACTGCCAATGACGCCCTGCAGGCGGACCACAGGAATGGCGGTGCCGCCGCGCCCGAGGAGTTTCTGAAATCTGTTCTTGAGTGCTGTCAGCATGAAATCCCGTTCCGGCTTGCCAGGGCAGGCGGTGATGCCTGCCAGTGAGCATTAGATAGTGCCGCGCGCGAGAAAATCAGCCTTTGTCTTGGCCGCCAGCTGACTGACAGCTTCCCAGTTGAGGCGCAGGCCCGCCCCCTCATCGTCGCACCACATGACTTCCGCCACGATGGCGCGGGGCATGCCCAGCACGCGCAGATGGATGGTCTTGCCCAGATGCTTGACGCCGGCCGCCTGTACGCGGCATCCGGAACGGGCGGCATCAACGATGCGCCCCGTGACGCGGCGTGTGCGTTCAGGGTCCGTCAGCACCACCTGGATCGAGACGGCGCGGCGCGCTTCCTTGCGCTGGCTTTCGGCATCGCCCGCCACCCCTGCAAAGACAATCGTTGCGTCATTGCCGTTGATAGAAGTCACCGTTGCTGCGCGGAGGCTTTTTTCGTCGCTGAAGCGCAGGGCGATGTTCTTCTGCAGCAGCGTGATATCGGGAGAGGAGAGAAGGCACCCCCACTGTGTGAGGTTGCTGATGGACGCCGGAATGCAGGTCAGGCGCTCGATGTCGATGGCCAGAACAGTCTGAGCCGCTTGCGTATCAGGTGCAGGCTTGGCCCTGCGGGGGGCTGCGAAACCGGATGGGATCCCGGCCGCTGCAGGCTTGACCACGGCCACAATTCCGCCGTCTGGCCCGGATGGTTTTTCCGGCGCCTTTTCCGCTGTCTGGTCCGGCCTTTGCCGCCTTGTCGAGAATGCCGTATCTGTCATCGCCCACGATGCCCCGCCCAACATAATAGAGCTAGCTGATACAACTTTAACAATGGGTATACTTAAGGGCTCGCCCGGTCATCCAATTGCGTCACTTGCGCTGGAAAGTGCTTGTCTCAACGCAAGGAAGTCCCGCCAGGCAAGCCGTTTTTCCAGCGGGCTGCGCAGGAGATAGGCCGGGTGATAGGTCGCGATGGCGCGGATCTTGCGGCCGCCCGCATCATAATCCATCCAGCGCCCGCGCATGCGGCGGATGCCATCCGTGTTGCCTGTCAGCGCCTTGGCGGACGCAGCGCCCAGGAAGACCAGAAAGTCCGGGTTGGCCAGTTCGATCTGCCGGGCGATGAAAGGACGGCAGATTTCCGTTTCCTGCGGTGTCGGCGTGCGGTTGCCCGGCGGGCGCCAGGGCACGACATTGGCGATATAGACGGAAGATCTGTCGAGCCCGATGGCCGCCAGCATCCGGTCCAGCAACTGCCCGGAGCGGCCGATGAAGGGCACGCCGGACAGATCCTCGTCCCGGCCCGGCGCTTCGCCCACCAGCATCACCCGGGCGGACGGGTTGCCATCGGCAAAGACCAGCGACTTGGCGGTGAGGCGCAGATTGCAGCCGTTGAAGGCGGCAAGGCAGGCCTTCAGGTCTTCCAGCGTTGCGGCTGACTTTGCCGCTTCGCGGGCAGACTTCACCGCCTGTTCGCCGGGGATGACCGCCGGATCCGTGGAGGCAGAAACAGGTGCCTGCGCCTGCGGTTCGGGCGCTGCGTTGCGGTTGAGTGACGGCAGGTTGAGAGGCGGCGGGGCGGCTTGACCGGCAATGCGTGACTGAACCGGACCCTGACCGTAATCTTGCGGGCTGAAACCGCCGCCGCGCGGGTCCGCCATGCCAGGGCCTGCATCAAAGCTGCGGCCCGGAGCTGCCGGCATGCCCTGCGGCCCCGGCGCTCCGCGCGACTGGCGCGCCATCGCAGCCTGCTCTGCCTCCAGCGCCGACTGGGCAAAACGGTCGATGACGTCATCTTCCACCCAGCCATCCACACCGGCGCCCTGAAGAAAGTCCAGAAGCGCCTCGATGTGCCGGGCCGTCAGGCCAGATGCTGAGAAAGACGTGATCATGCCGCCAATGTAACGGGAGATGGCGCAAACACAACATGCCTTGCCCCGCTCTCCCGTGATATCGGTTCCATTCCTGCGGCAAGCTGACGGGTTGACTAACGCTTACGTTAACGTAAAGTCTCAACCAGCCGAAACGGAGGAATTGCAGGTCCACTTGAGCTGCTCTAAAGAGGACGCGACGCTTAGACAGTCAAGCGGGCAGGGTGGGGCCGCCTGCTGCAATTGCGCCAGTCTGTTCGCAGTCTGGCGTGCTTGAGAGGGAGAGTGCGATGACGGAAGAGCTTGAGCTGCCCGAGCGCGAAAGCATGGATTTTGACGTGGTGATTGTCGGTGCTGGCCCCGCAGGCCTTTCCGCCGCCATTCGCCTCAAGCAGATTGCCAACGAGAAGGGCGAAGAGCTGTCCGTCGTGGTCCTGGAAAAGGGCTCGGAAGTGGGCGCGCACATTCTCTCTGGCGCAGTCATTGACCCGATTGCCCTGGACCGCCTGCTGCCGGACTGGCGCAGCGAGGACACGCCGATCAAGACGGCGGTGACGGCTGACCATTTCCTCGTGCTTGGACCTGCCGGTTCCATGCGCCTGCCGAATGTTCTGATGCCCAAGCTGATGAACAACCACGGCAATTACATCGTTTCGCTGGGCAATGTCTGCCGCTGGCTGGCCACCAAGGCCGAAGAGCTGGGCGTGGAGATCTACCCCGGCTTTGCCGCCGCCGAAGTGCTCTATGACGATGAGGGCAAGGTTGTCGGCGTTGCCACCGGTGACATGGGCATTGGCCGTGATGGCAAGCCCAACCACAGCTACACCCGCGGCATGGAGCTGCGCGGCAAATATGTGCTGATTGCCGAAGGCGTGCGCGGTTCGCTGGCCAAGCAGCTCATCTCCCGCTTCGAGCTGGACAAGGATGCGGATGTGCCGAAATTCGGCATCGGCATCAAGGAACTGTGGCAGATCGATCCGGCAAAGCACCAGCTGGGTCTGGTGCAGCATTCCTTCGGCTGGCCGCTGGACAACCGCACGGGCGGCGGCTCCTTCCTCTATCATCTGGAGGACAATCAGGTCGTCGTTGGCTTCGTGGTGCATCTCAACTACCAGAACCCGCACCTGTCGCCCTTCGACGAGTTCCAGCGCTTCAAGACCCATCCGGCGATCCGTGACACCTTCGAGGGCGGCAAGCGCCTTGCCTATGGTGCACGCGCCATCACCGAGGGCGGCTACCAGTCGGTGCCGAAGCTGTCTTTCCCCGGTGGCCTGCTGATCGGCTGCTCCGCCGGTTTCGTCAACGTGCCGCGCATCAAGGGCTCGCACAACGCTATGCTCTCCGGCATGATCGCGGCCGAGCATGTGATGGAGGCGCTGGGCCGGGGTGAGGCGAATGCTGAACTGACGGCCTTTGACACCGCCTGGCGCGAAAGCGACATCGGCAAGGACCTGAAGAAGGTGCGCAACGTCAAGCCGCTGTGGTCTCGCTTTGGCGCGGTCATGGGCGTCATGCTGGGCGGCCTCGACATGTGGACGAACGAACTGTTCGGCTTCTCCTTCTTCGGCACCATGAAGCACGGCAAGACCGACGCGCAGAGCCTGAAGCCGGCTGCCGAGTGCAAGCCGATCGCCTATCCCAAGCCCGATGGGGTCGTCTCCTTCGACAAGCTGTCCTCGGTGTTCCTGTCCAACACCAACCATGAGGAGGATCAGCCGGTCCACCTGAAGGTGAAGGACATGGCGCTGCAGAAGGCCTCCGAGCACGACGTCTTCGGCGGCCCGTCCAACCGCTATTGCCCGGCCGGTGTCTATGAATGGGTCGAGGAAGGCGAGGGCGCGCCCCGCTTCCAGATCAATGCGCAGAACTGCGTCCACTGCAAGACCTGCGACATCAAGGACCCCAACGGCAACATCACCTGGACGGTGCCGGAAGGCTCCGGCGGTCCGAACTACCCGAACATGTGATCCTTCTTCAGCCCCCGGCGAGCCCAGCTTTCCGGGGGCTGTTTTTGGGCAAACAGGAACATTCCCGCGCCGTCCCGCAGATTCTGCGTCGTCCCGGACGAAGCGAAGCGGAGATCCGGGAACCACTCGCTTCCAGAGCGATGAGAGGTGTTGACGCCGGAACGGCTTGCATCGGGCGAGAGCCTGCCGCCAGGCTCCGGGCAATCGCCCTTCTCTGCAAACGAGTAGTCCCCGGCTCGCGCTACGCTTGGCCGGGGTGACTCAGTGCTGGTTATAGCGCCGGTGCATGGGCGTATGGCGGCAGGTGGGGGCTTTGCTGTGCAAATCATTCAACGCCTTAACCATGTCCAGCGTCCGCAAGAAAAAATAACGCAGGGGCAGGCTGGAAATTTCGCGGCATTAACTCCTTCTCAAGGTTAACAGGACAAACTCAAGGTCAAGTCTTGATGGGATGTCCCCTGTTGCGTTCGCGGCCCTGTAAAGGCGCGGAAGGTTGGAGTTGCGTTGCGTATGTTCGGCCCCGTTTATCTCTGCGGCAAGCCCATCCGTCCGCGCCGGCGCTTCAAGCTCCGTCACGCGCTGGCCGCCGCCCCCCTCGCGTTCATCGGTCTCACCGGCTCCATCGGCCAGCAGGATATCAGTGCACTGATGTCAGCAGGCGGCATGCCGTCCTGGATGCAGGCGCTGGAGACCGTCGATTTCAGCTCGCAGCTGCCTCCCACTTTGACACTGGCACAGGCAACGCCCCTGCCGGCGCCGGAGCTGACGCTGGAAGGCGTCACTGTATCGGCACCGCAGGGCATGCAGAACACCGTGATCAAGGGGCTTGAGCCTCTGGTGCGCGAGACGCTGCCGACGGAAGTGCCGGATGAGATCCGGATCAACCGCACCGGCAAGGGCGACCGTTTCATGTCCATGGCGCCGGACCGGGAAATGCTGGAGCAGGCCTCCGGCTCGGTCTATGCCATGGCCAGCCTCATTGGAAACGGCGGTCAGGCCGACATGCCGCGCGTTGCCTTCGTCAAGCCCGAGCCGCTGACGGCCGATCAGCGCAATCAGTTTGCCAGCGCCGCCAAGCAGCCGAAGGGCGGCCGCAGCAAGGGCACGGAGGAAGCGGGCGAGCCGATGGATCTGCAGCGCATGATGATGGCGCGCAACGCGGCTGCAGCCGGCTTCTCGCTGGTGTCAGCCTATGCGCCGGAAGCGGCCGATACGTCCCGCGATCCGTTTACGGCTCTGTTCGGTCCGCAGTATGAAGTGGACCTGCCGCCGCCGGAAGATCCGCAGAACCCGCATTGGTGGGCGCAGAAGCCGTTGCCGCTGTCTGTTGTGGAACCCAAGGAACAGCGCTGCATGGCCGAGGCGATCTACTTCGAGGCACGGGGCGAATCCGAGGAGGGGCAGGTCGCGGTGGCTCAGGTGGTGCTGAACCGGGTGAAGAACCCGGCCTATCCGAACTCCATCTGCGAAGTGGTCTATCAGAACCAGAACAGGCGCAACCAGTGCCAGTTCTCCTTCGCCTGTGACGGCATTCCGGACCGGATCACCTCGCAGGCCGCCTGGACCAAGGCGCAGCGCCTTGCCAAGGAAGTGGTCTCGGGCCAGCAATATCTGAAGATGGTGGATGCCTCCACGCACTATCACGCCACCTACGTGAAGCCGCGCTGGGCCGGTGAAATGAACAAGCGCGGCCAGATCGGCCTGCACATCTTCTACAAGACCAAGGCTGGCGGCTGGAACTGAGGCTGATCAGGAAATGTGAGGGGCAGGAGAACTGCCCCTCCGTCGTCGTCCCGGACGCAGCGAAGCGGAGATCCGGGACCGGTGAGCCGAGGTTTACCTGTTCTATAACGTCCTGAACCAATTGACACTCCGGCTCGCCGGTCCCGGATCGCGCGGGGCGCGTCCGGGATGACGATGGAGAGGTCAAGGCACTGGTTCCGCCCAATCACCCGATGCCGATATCGAGCCCCAGATCGAGAACCGGGGCGGAGTGGGTGATCCAGCCGGAGGAGATGAGGTCGACGCCAGCCTCGGCCACGGCGCGCACGGTGGTCTCGTCGATGCCGCCCGAAGCTTCCAGCAGCACCTTGCCGCCGGCGATGGCGACGGCCTCGCGCAGGCGGTCCGGGCCCATGTTGTCCAGCATGATGACGTCGGGCTTTGCCTCCAGCGCCTCGCGCAGCTGGTCCAGCGTGTCCACTTCCACCTCGATCTTCACCAGATGCCCGGCAAAGGCCTTGGCCGAGTGGATGGCTTTGGCGACGCCCCCTGCAACGGCGATGTGATTGTCCTTGATCAGGATCGCATCATCGAGGCCGAAGCGGTGGTTGGAGCCGCCGCCGCAGCGCACGGCATATTTTTCGAAGGCGCGCAGGCCCGGTGTCGTCTTGCGGGTGCAGACGATCTTCGCTTTCGTATGTGCAATCGCATCGGCAAAGCGGGCTGTTGCCGTGGCGATGCCGGAGAGGCGGCCCAGATAATTCAGCGCCACGCGTTCCGCAGCCAGCAACGCCCGTGCCGGGCCATCGATGCGGGCGACGATGGCGCCCGGCGTCAGCCTTGCGCCGTCGCGGACCAGCACGTCCACCTTGAGCTTTGGCGAGGTGAGGGCAAAGGCGGTGATGGCAAGGTCGATGCCCGCCAGCACGCCGTTCTTGCGCGTGGCGATGACGGCGCTTGCCGATACATCCGGGCCGATGGTGGCCTGTGAGGTGATATCCCCGGCGCGGCCCCAGTCTTCCAGCAGGGCAGCGCGCACGGCGTCTTCCACCATCAGATGCGGCAGTTCGGGCAGGAAGGCGGTCATGCGCCTTCTCCCGCCATGTTGGCGAGGTCAAAGGCAGACAGCGGATCCTTCACCGCCTCGCTGGCGCCTGCTGCGGCTGCGTTCACCTGATCCAGGGTCAGGAAGCTGCGCTTGGCCTGTGCCGGATCGGCCTGCGGGAAGTCGGAGCGGTAATGCGCGCCCCGGCTTTCCTTGCGCAGGAAAGCGGCTGCGGCCACGATCTTGCCCGCAATCATCATGTTGCGGATGGAGGTGCGCTGCACCCGCAACTCGGCGGCCGCAATGCGGGCGAGGGCGGTCTGCAGCCCGTCCGCATCCCGCTCCACGCCCACCAGATCATTCATGGTCTGGCGCAGGATGGAGATGGCGGTACGCTCATCGTGGTTGCGCTGGCTGGGCAGGCCGGGTTCATCGTCCAGCTCTTCCCAATAGGCGGTGCGCGGGGTCGGCATCAGGCCCTGAATGTCCTCGGCGATGCGCGCGGCAAAGACCACGGCTTCCAGCAGCGAGTTGGAGGCCAGCCGGTTGGCGCCATGGGCACCGGTGGAGGCGACTTCGCCCGCCGCCCACAGGCCGTCCAGCGAGGTGCGCCCGTTCGCGTCCGTCAGCACGCCGCCCATGTGATAATGCTCGGCCGGGGCAATCGGGATCGGCTGCGTCACCGGGTCGATGCCCGCGGCAATGCAGGTGGCGTAAACGGTGGGGAAGTGCTCGGCAAAGCCTGCGCCGATCGCCTCGCGGCAATCGAGGAACACGCCGCGCCCGGCGGCCCGCTCGCGGAAGACGGCGCGGGCGACGATGTCACGCGGGGCCAGTTCGGCCAGCGGATGCACCTTCTGCATGAAGCGCTCACCGGCGGCATTCACAAGGATCGCGCCTTCGCCGCGCAGGGCTTCGGTGGCCAGCGGTGCCGGATCACGGCCAAGGTCCAGTGCCGTCGGGTGGAACTGCACGAACTCCGCATCCGCCAGAACGGCCCCGGCGCGGGCTGCCATGCCGAGGCCGTGGCCATTGGCCTCGCCCGGATTGGTGGTGACGGAATAGAGATGACCGATGCCGCCGGACGCCAGAACAACGGCCGGTGCCTGGAAGGCGAGGCGCTCCAGCCCGCCGCGGCGGCGGGCCATCACACCCGTGACATAGCGGCCTTCGGTAATGAGACTTTCGCCGAGATACCCTTCGATAACGCGGATGGACGGCGTGTTGCGCACTGCCGTCACCAGCGCATCCATGATGGCGCGTCCGGCCATGTCGCCGCGCACCCGCACCACGCGGCTCTGGGAATGGGCGGCCTCGCGCGAGACCTGCAGGCGGCCCTCCAGATCCTTGTCGAAGGGCACACCGTAGCTCAGGAGGTCATGCACCCGGCGCGGCGCTTCCGCCGTCATCATGGCAACGATCTTGTCCTGGCAGATGCCGCCGCCCACGGCCAGCGTGTCGGCGAGATGGCTTTCGGATGTGTCCCCGTCGGAAACGGCAGCGGCAATGCCGCCCTGCGCCCAGGCCGAGGAAGCCCCTTCACCGATCGGCGCATTGCTGATGATGGTGACGGGGCGCGGGCTGAGTTTCAGCGCGCAGAACAGGCCTGCAAGACCGCCTCCGAGGATCACCACATCGTCCACGCCGCGCGCAGACAGGGAGGGGGCCAGGATTTCGCTACGTATTGCCATCGCAGGGGCTTTCCAAACGGCGCCGGAAGGCAGCTCCGCCTCCGGCCGCAAGGCCGCACCCGGACAGATGGGGGGAGGGAGGGTCCGGGCGGGTCAGAAAACAGGACAGGCCGGCGCGCCAGGGTGACGCGCCGGCTTGCCGGTCAGCTCTTCAGGTTGATCATACGTTCCACCGCCCGGCGCGCAAGGCCTGCAACGGCGGGATCAACCGTGACTTCTTCCTTCATCTCGATCAGGGCATCGAGGATCTTGGACAGGGTGATGCGCTTCATGTGCGGGCACAGGTTGCAGGGGCGGATATAGTCCACGCCCGGCGTTTCGCTCGCCACATTGTCCGCCATGGAGCATTCGGTGATCATCATCACCTTGGCGGGCTTCTTTTCCTTCACCCAGTCGATCATGTGCTTGGTCGAGCCGGCAAAGTCTGCCTCATCCACCACTTCCGGCGGGCATTCCGGATGGGCAATGATCTTCACGTCCGGATCGATCTTGCGGTAGTCGCGCAGCTCCTGCGCGGTGAAGCGCTCATGCACTTCGCAGGCGCCATCCCAGACCAGAACTTCCACGTTGGTCTTGCGGGCGACATTGGCAGCCAGATACTTGTCCGGGATCAGGAACACCCGGTCCACGCCAAGGCTCTCCACCACTTCGACGGCATTGGACGAGGTGCAGCAGATGTCGCACTCGGCCTTCACGGCGGCAGAGGTGTTCACATAGGTGATGATCGGCACGCCGGGATTGCGCTCGCGCAGGGCACGCACATCTTCGGCAGTGATGGACTCGGCCAGCGAGCAGCCGGCGCGGCTGTCGGGGATCAGCACTGTCTTGGACGGGTTGAGGATCTTGGAGGTCTCGGCCATGAAATGCACGCCGCACTGGACGATCACGTCCGCGCTGGTGCGCGTTGCCTCGATGGCCAGCTGCAGGCTGTCGCCCACCACATCCGCCACGCCGTGATAGATGTCCGGCGTCATGTAGTTATGCGCCAGGATGACGGCGTTGCGCTCCTTCTTGAGCTTGTTGATCGCATGGATCGTCGGCGCAAGAGCGGGCCACTCGATGGCGGGGATGATGTGCTTGACCTTCTCGTAGATGGGCGCCGTTTCGCGCGCCACCTCTTCCGTATAGGCCAGGTCCGGACGGTTCACCGCACCATGACGGTCAATCGCCAGCTCCGCTGCAGGCCTGACCTCGCAGGCGGAACGTGAGGAAATCAGCGTGGTAGCCATAGGGCCGTACTCCCTTTGGAGCTCAGATCTATTATGCTCATTTTGAGCATATGGCCGGTAAAAGAAAACGGGACTGACCGCCCCTTGCCTGCCACCGTCTTTTGCTCTTCCTGAGCTTATATAGTCTTGCCCGCAGACCAAATCCACACTTTCTGCAGAAAAGTGTCATATTTTTGAAAAGATGATATTTTCCAGAGGCTTGTTTGTGTGCTGGCAATGGGTTGCGGATTGGAGGCGAGGCCGTTCCAAAACAAAGCCCCCGTTCAGACGGCCCATAAGAAGCTCTCATCTCTGCATCACAAACATTCACTTGAGTGACAAAGGCGCAGGCGCATAGTAGCGGGCGAGGGGCTCATCACACGGCCCGGAGTGTGTGAAACAGGGAAACCGGGTCATGTCCGCCGCATCTGCGCCCGCAAGGGCCAATATTCCGCTGATCATCATCTGCGGCTGTGCCATTGCGCTTCTGTCCTTCGGGCCGCGCTCGACCATGGGCATGTTCTTTCAGCCCATGACCGAAGCGCGCGACTGGTCGCGGGAGATCTTCTCGCTGGCCATCGCCATCCAGAACCTGATGTGGGGCATCGGCCAGCCGGTGGCGGGCATGTTTGCCGACCGGTTCGGCACCTGGAAGACGATTGCGCTGGGCGCGGTGTTCTATGGCTCGGGCCTGTGGCTGATGGCGGACGCCACCTCGCCAGTGGCGCTGCACATGACCGGCGGCGTGCTGATCGGCCTTGGCATTGCCTTTTCCAGCTTCTCCATGGTGCTCGCCGCCTTTGCCCGTACGGTGACGCCGGAAAAACGCTCGCTCGCCTTTGGTGTCGGCACGGCCTCCGGTTCGCTGGGCCAGTTCCTGTTTGCGCCGCTGGGTGCGGGGCTGATTGCCGAAATCGGCTGGCACAACACGCTGCTGGCCTTCTCCGGCCTGATGGCGCTTCTCCCGCTGCTCGCCATCGCCCTGCGCGGCAAGCCGGATGCGGCCGCCTATGCCGGCACCACCGCTGACCAGAACCTCGGCCAGGCCATCGCCGAGGCGTTCAAGACACGCGGCTACCTGCTGCTGACGCTGGGCTTCTTCGTCTGCGGCTTCCATGTGGCTTTCATCACTGTGCATCTGCCGCCCTACATCTCCGACCTTGGACTTGAGGCACGCTGGGGCGGCTATGCCATCGCCCTCATCGGCCTGTGCAATGTCTTTGGATCGCTGGCGTCGGGCTATATCGGCACACGCCATTCCAAGCCGCATTTCCTGTCGCTGATCTATTTTGCCCGTGCGGTGGCCATCACCCTGTTCCTCATGGCCCCGGCCTCACCGGCCTCGGTGCTGATCTTCTCGGCGGCCATGGGCTTTCTGTGGCTGTCCACCGTGCCGCCCACGTCCGGCCTTGTGGCGGTCATGTTCGGCCCGCGTTACATGGCAACGCTTTTCGGTTTCGTCTTCCTGTCGCACCAGATCGGGTCTTTCCTCGGTGTCTGGCTGGGCGGCAAGCTCTATGACGAGTTGGGTTCCTATGATGCGGTCTGGTGGCTCGGCATCGCCCTCGGCCTTCTCGCGGCCATCGTCCACTGGCCGATCCGCGAACAACCCGTCGCCCGCCTCGCTGCGGCGGAGTGAGTGATCTGCACCTCTACCTCTCCATCGTCATCCCGGGCGCGCCTGCGCGATCCGGGATCGGAGAGCCGGGGTGCAAGTTGACTGGTTTTACAAATAGATAGGCCTCGGCTCACCGGTCCCGGATCTCCGCTTCGCTGCGTCCGGGAAGACGTTTGAGAGGATGTGCCGCTGTCTGGACTTATCTCATCGCCCGCCAACCCTGAGCCCCGGGGCGGGGCGTTCTTTCAGGATTTCGCGGCGGAAGCGGAAGAGGGCGGCGGGGCGGCCGCCGGTGGCGGTGGAGGTGGCGCCGGTGGGCTCCACCAGTTCGGCGTTTTCCACGAGGCGGCGGAAGTTCTGCTTGTGCAGGTGCCGCCCGAAGATCGCTTCCACCGTCTGCTGCAATTCGGTGAGGGTGAAGGTGTCGGGCATCAGCTCGAAGATCACCGGGCGGTATTTCAGCTTGCCGCGCAGGCGCGAGAGGGCGGTGGCCAGCACCCGGCGGTGATCGAAACGCATGGGGCGGCCGAATTTCGGCAGATCCGGGCAGGCCAGCGCCTCGGGCCGCCCGTCACGCAGGGCCTCCTGCACAAGCCCGGCGCCATAGATCAGCTCATAGCGGTCAAGCGCGCGCTCTTCGTCCCAGCTGCCTTCATCCTCGCCAAAGGCAAGGCGGATGCGCTCGGCCCGGCCAAGGCCGCTGTGTGGCGCTTCCGGCGGCATGCGGCCGGAGGCAGCGTGCAGCGCGGGCAGAAGATCGCGGTCGAGCATTGCAGGGCGCCCGTCGCGCCAGTCTTCCCAGGGGAAATAGTCATACCAGGACCGCCAGGACGAATGATGCTGCGACAGCACATCCTCGCTGTCCGCGCTCTTGCGGGTGAGGGCGAGATAGCCGACGGAGACCACATGCGGGCCACTGTCGCCGCTGGTCATGTGGCGGCCCCGGTCGCCGAAGGTGTACAGCTGTTCCACGTAGCCGATGGTGAGCGCGGTCTGTTCCTCCACCCAGGTGCGCAACCCGCTTTCAAAGGTGCGGTGATGCAGCGGATCGAAAGGGCCGAAGGGCAGGCCCTCAGCCTCCGCCTCATCCTCTCCGCCACCGGCAAAGGTGACGACCTGCGGCACGCCCTCGCGCACGGCCACGATCACGGCGTTGAGACCGATTTCGATGGTTGCCGTGGTCTGGTTCATCCGCGCCCGCTCCTTCAGGCCAGAGGCATTTCGAAGGGCGTGCCCTCGAAGGCATCTGCCCCGCGGCCAATGGCCCGGATCGCCTCGATCATGCGCCCGTCGCGGGCAAGCATGCGGTCGGCAATCGCCACCAGCCTTGCATTGGGCGTGGCGGAGGGCGCACGGGCACGCAGAACCGAGGCAAGCTCCGCCTCATCCGCATCCGGCGTCAGCGCACAGGCGGTGATGAAGGCGCCCGCCGTGGACCGGCTGATTCCCGCCCAGCAATGGATGACCAGCGGGGCGGCCTTGTCCCAGTCCTGCACGAAGCCCAGAAGCGAGCTCACATGCACCTCGCCGGGGGGCACGAGGCCTTCCACCGGGTCCACGATGTCGTTGAAGCCAAGGAACAGGTGATTGGCCACCGCAATGGACTGGGGCCGTTCCACCGGCGTGCCGGCATTGATCAGGCTGACCATGCGGGTGGCGCCCGTCCGCTCCACCGTTTCCTTGAGGCGGGAAAGAGAAGACACGTAAAGCATCAATCGGTCATCCTGAAACTGTGTCTTTGGAGAGTAACCTTTTTACACCCCTGCGTCACCGCCCGCGCGCGGCCTTCTGCGGCGTGTTTGCGGCAAGGGCGGCTATGGCCTCGAAGCGTTCGGTGAAGGCAATCTGGGCGGCAGCTGCGGGCATCGGTTCAAGGCCAAGGCGCGGAGCGCTGGCCGGGCCGGAGCCGAAGCCCTTGGGCCGTCCGAAGATCTTGCCTGCCTCCTCATCGCCGAATCCTGCCAGTTCCACCGCCTCGAAGTAAGCGCAGATGATATCGGCCTTCTTCGCCAGTTTCTTGACAGCCTCCGGCAGCTTGCCCGGCAGGCCGAAACGCCTGTGGATGGCTTCCTGCAGACGGCCTTCCACCAGCTTGTAGTCGCCGCCCATCACCGCCTTGAAGGGGGAGATCATGTCGCCAATCACATATTCCGGCGCATCGTGCAAAAGCACGGCCAGCCGCCACTGCGGCGTCAGGTCCGGCTTCAGCTGCAGGGCGATGTCTTCCACCACGAGGCTGTGCTGGGCGACGGAAAAGGCGTGATCGCCGTGCGTCTGGCCGTTCCAGCGGGCGACACGGGCAAGGCCGTGGGCAATGTCGGACAGCTCCACATCCAGCGGCGAAGGGTCCAGCAGGTCGAGCCTGCGGCCGGAAAGCATGCGCTGCCAGGCGCGGGGCGGAAGTTCGGGGCGGTCGGCAGCCATGGATGCTCCGTCAGTCTGGGGCCGGTCAGTCTGGGGCCCGTCAGTCTTGGGCCGGTGCGGCGAAAGGGTTGAAGGGCTGCTCAGGCGCTGTCTATGCCTGCGCCGTTGCCGCTTTCGGGCCAGGTGAAACGCGCCCAGCCGGGCAGCGTCACATCAAGCGCCGTTCCGGCAGCGGTCAGCTGGACGCCCTTGTCGAGGGCCGCCTTCACCTTGTCAAGCCGCAGCAGCGCCAGTCCCCGGCCGCCTGAGGAGGATCCAAGCGTGCCCACCTCCTGTTCCCCGGCAAGAACCGGGCTGCCCATGGTGGGCAGGGCCTCTGCCGCTTCCACCCTGACGAAGCGCTTGCGGGCGGTGGAGCGGTGCTCCATGCGCGAGACGATCTCCTGCCCCACGTAGCAGCCCTTGCGGAAGGAGACGCCGTTCAGCTGGTCCATGTCCGCGTCATGGGGGAAGATCTCGCCATAGGCAAAGTCGCTTTCCGCCTCCGGCACGCCAAGGCCGATGCGGTGGGCATGCCAGTCTGCGGGCTCTGCCGCCTGCAAGCCGAGGTCTTCCAGAACGTTCGCCAGCCCCTTCGGCCCGGCAACCCGCAGGCCCAGTTCAGCAAGGCGCGGGTCGGCTGCGGCCAGCACCGCCGGTGCCAGTGGCATAGCAGGCAGGGCACCGCCGAAAACCACCGCCACCTCATGGGTGGCGGAGCAATCCTCCAGCGTCACCTTGGCGCGAAGCCGGTAGAAGCCGAGCCGCTTCACAAGCGCTGCCACCTGCGAGGCCGGCGTATCGAGCAGGAAGCCGTCCGCATCCTTCAGCACCAGAAAATCGAACAGGATCTTGCCCTGCGGTGTCAGCAAGGCGGCAAAGGCTGCTTCGCCCGTGGTCAGGCCTTCCACGTCGCGGGTCAGCAGGTTCTGCAGGAAATGCGTGGCTTCCGGCCCGCTCACCCGCACCAGGCCACGGTCAGGCAGAAGGGCAAAACGGGCAGCGGACATGAAGGCCTCCAGTGAAACTGCGTATATCTCTCCCGTTGAGATAGCCCCGCGCCTGCCCGGCGGCAAGGCGCGGCATTGCCGGGCAGGCTCTTTCCCGAAAAGCCTGTGGACCCGTGCGCCCTGCCAATCGTATAAGCGCGCCAGAAAAAGCCGTGCGCCAAGGCCCGCGCCGAAGATGGAAGAGGAGTCATCAATGTCTGCTGCCCATGATCTCATTCTCACCGGCGCCACGGTCGTCAATCAGGACGGCACGGCCATCCGCGATGTGGCCGTGCGCGGCGGGCGCGTTTCCGCCATCGGTGATCTGCGCAGCGAGACAGCGGCGGAAGTCATCGACTGCAAGGGCCTGACCATTCTGCCGGGCGTCGTCGACACGCAGGTGCATTTCCGCGAGCCGGGCCTCACCCACAAAGAAGACCTTGAAACCGGCTCCCGCGCCGCCGTCATGGGCGGTGTGACGGCGGTGTTCGAGATGCCGAACACCAATCCCAACACCACCACGGCCGAAACGCTGGCGGCAAAGGTCTCGGCCGGCCATCACCGCATGCACTGCGACTTTGCCTTCTTCGTCGGCGGCACGGCGGAAAACATCGAAGAAATTTCGATGCTGGAAAAGCTGCCGGGCGCAGCCGGCATCAAGGTCTTCATCGGTTCGTCCACCGGCAACCTGCTGGTGGAGGATGACGAGAACCTGGCGAAGATCCTGAAGAAGATCACCCGCCGCGCCTCGTTCCACTGCGAGGACGAAATGCGCCTGCGCGACCGGATGAACCTGCGCGTGCCGGGTGATCCCCGCTCGCACCCGGTCTGGCGCGATGAAACGGCGACGCTGCTGGCCACCCAGCGCCTCGTGACGCTCGCCCGCCGCCTCGGCAAGCGGGTGCATGTGCTGCATATTTCCACCGGCGACGAGATGGAATATCTGGCGGACCACCGCGATGTGGCCAGCACGGAAGTCACGCCGCATCACCTGACGCTGTTTGCCCCGGACTGCTACGAGCGGCTGGGTACCTATACCCAGATGAACCCGCCGGTGCGTGATCTATCGCATCAGAAGCGCCTGTGGTGGGGCGTCAATCAGGGTGTCGCCGATATTCTCGGCTCCGACCATGCCCCGCACACCCGCGAGGAAAAGGACCACGCCTATCCGGGCTCCCATTCCGGCATGACGGGCGTGCAGACGCTGGTGCCGACGATGCTCGATCACGTCAATGCCGGGCGGCTGACGCTGGAGCGTTTTGTCGACATGACCAGCGCCGGCCCCGCCCGCCTGTTCAACATGGCGCGCAAGGGCCGCATTGCCGTTGGCTATGACGCCGATTTCACCATCGTCGACATGAAGCGCAAGGAAACCATCCGCAACGAGTGGATCGCCTCCCGCGTGGGCTGGACGCCCTATGACGGCGTGGAAGTCACCGGCTGGCCCGTCGGCACCTTCGTGCGCGGCCACAAGGTGATGTGGCAGGGCGAACTGACCACCCCCTCGCAGGGCGAAACCGTCCACTTCCAGGACGCCCTCCAGCCGCAGGGGTGAAGGAAGTAGCCCGAACTGTCTGGCTGGCAGGGCGGGGCGGCGGTCTGGCCTTTACGGCACGGCGTTTCAGCCCCCCTCCCCCTGGTGGGGAGGGGTTAGGGGTGGGGGGAAGGGCCTTTCCGGCTGGCAGAGTATTCATAAATTTCACACAGCTGCTCCTCCTGATGCTTTTTCAGGTATCTGACTGTTTTTCATGTCGTTTTCGGCTCAGAGCCCCCACCCCTTACCCCTCCCCACGAGGGGGAGGGGGGCGGAGACGTTCAGCCGCGAACCAGGTGCATCACTTCGGGCGGTTGATGCATAGAAGCCTGCGGCCGCGCCGTTCGCGTCCCCCTGCCTCCCTCAAATCCGGCGAAAATGTGACGGGCGCCACAGCGGGTTCAGGGTTAAGCTTCTATGACCGGAACCGGTCAAATTCGCACACTTCGGTAACCCTGTTCCCTAACCCTAAGTACACGGAGCGTGGGTAAGGTGAGTGCGGGCTGACGGGTATGGCGTAGATGAGGCTCGCATGGTGATGGAGACGGCAACAGGATTGGTGGACGGCGGAGCGATGCGCGAGCGCATCTGGCGCGTGGCGCTGATGACGGGCTGTGCTCTTGCCATGATGCATTTCGCAGTTCCGCAGGCGAGAGCCGAAGGCCCGGCCGGGCTGAAGCAGATCGCGGGGCTGGCGAAACCTGCCGAAGCCAGCATGACCGCCGGTGCAGCGGAAACGCTGCAGGGGGCCGTTGAGATCAGCGATCCCGAGCATCCGATGCAGATCGTCGTGTCCTTGCGCGAGCAGAACCTCAAGGTCTATCGCGGGCTGGAGCTTGTCACCTCCACGCCGGTTTCCTCCGGCAAGACCGGGCACAGGACGCCGACGGGCGTGTTCTCCATTCTCGAAAAGCGCCGCAAGCACTTTTCCAATCTCTATGACAACGCGCCGATGCCCTATATGCAGCGGCTGACCTGGTCCGGCATCGCCCTGCATGAGGGCAAGCTGCCCGGCTATCCGGCCTCGCACGGCTGTGTGCGCATGCCCATGCGCTTTGCGCAGGACCTCTTCACCATGACCCGGCACGGCATGCATGTGGTGATCACCGATGGTGAAGCCTTGCCTGCCGCGATTGCCCATTCTGCCTTGCCGCAGCCCTATCAGCCGGGCACGGCGGTGGCGAGCCTGGATGAGGCCATCCTGCCGGAAGGGCAGGGGCTGCGCGGTTCCATCATGACGGACAGCGGCACGGGATCGATCGTCACCGGCTCCATCGAGCCTCAGACACCGGCGCAGGGCGCTGCTGCGGCCGATTTCGGTACGCCGCTGCGCATGATCATCCTGCCCCGCCCCTCGGGCCGGGAAATCCACGACCTGCAGGCCATGCTGAACCGGCTCGGCTTCGAGGCGGGCCCCGTCGATGGGGTCATGGGCCGCAAGACGCGGGATGCAATCCGTCTGTTCCAGGAAGGCTACGAGCTGCCGGTCACCGGCAATTACAGCCTCAGCCTGTTGAAGCGGGTCTACCGCGAGGCGGGCGAGGATCTGCCGCTGAACGCGGAACTGCGCATCCGGGCGAAGTTCAAGGACATCTATCAGGCAGGCGTCACCCTGAAGGACCCGAAGGCGCCCATCGGCACCGTCATCTTCACGGCGCTGGGCTTCAAGCCCGGAGACAGCGAAACCGGCTGGATGGCCGTGGTGGCGGAAGAGGCCGAAGGCATGACGCCGGCGCGCATCCTCGACCGGATCGACATGCCCGCCACTGTGCGCAAGGAGGTTGGCGCCATGCTGACGCCGGGCTCCTCGCTCATCGTCACGGACCGGTCGTTCCTGCGCAACACCGGCCTTGGCACCGACTTCGTGGTGACGACAACGAACTGATCTGGCAGAGCAGCTTAAAGGCTGTCCCCGCCGTCATGTCTCTGTCGCGTGTCTGCAGTATCGCTCCCCCTCAGGTTCTTATCCGGCGGAAGAATCGCCGGTGGGCAGTCCCTGAGGGAGCGAACAATGCCGGTGAGCACGCTTGAAGCATCGAAAGCCAGACTGAAGAAGGCCGTCCACCGGTCCAGCGCCACGTCCCGCGAGGGCTTTCTGGAGCGCATGTTCACCTTCGCCTTCAAGGGGCTGGTCTATCCGCAGATCTGGGAAGACCCGGATGTGGATCTGGAGGCGCTGCAGCTCAAGCCGCATTCGCGCATGGTCACCATCGCCTCCGGTGGCTGCAACGTCATGTCCTATCTGACGGCCGATCCGGCGGCGATCACGGCGGTGGATCTCAACCGCGCCCATGTGGCGCTGGGCCGTCTGAAGCTCGCTGCAGCTCAGCACCTGCCGAACCATGACAGTTTCTATCGCTTCTTCGGCGAAGCGGACGAGAAGGCGAACATCGCCGCCTACGAGCGTTTCCTGCGTGACAAGCTGGACGGGGAAACCCGCAGCTATTGGGAAGGCCGGGGCATCAGCGGGCTAGGCCGCCGCCGCATCACCCTGTTCTCGCGGGATCTCTATCACCACGGTCTGCTGGGCTATTTCATCGGCGTGGGCCATTTCGTCGCCCGCCTCTACGGCATCGACCCGAAGCATTTCGTCCGCGCCCGCACGCTGGATGAGCAGCGCAGCTATTTCGAGACGGCGCTGGCGCCTCTCTTCGACAAGCGGCTGGTGCGCTGGGCAACCTCCAAGAAGATGTCGCTCTACGGCCTCGGCATTCCGCCCGCCCAGTATGAGGCGCTGGTTTCTGCCAGCCCCACGGGCGACATGTCCGATGTGCTGAAGCAGCGGCTGCAGAAGCTTGCCTGTGATTTCTCGCTCTCGGACAACTATTTCGCCTGGCAGGCCTTCAACCGGGGCTACGCGCCGCAGGGCGGGGATGAGAGCACGGGTGCCTCCGGTCCGCTGCCGCCCTATCTGAAGCGCGAGCATTTCGATGCCATCCGCGAGCGGGCCTCCCGCGTCGAGGTGGTCAACCGCAGCTTCACCGAACATCTGGAAGGCGAAGTTCCGGCCACACTCGACGCCTATGTCCTGCTGGATGCGCAGGACTGGATGACCGACGAGCAGCTGAACGCTCTGTGGACCCAGATCACCCGCACCGCCCGCCCCGGCGCCCGCGTCATCTTCCGCACCGCCGCAGAGCCGACGCTCCTGCCGGGCCGCGTGCACGATGCCATTCTGGACCGCTGGACCTATGAGGCGGAGAAGAGCCTTGAGCTGGGCCGCCGCGACCGTTCCTCCATCTATGGCGGGTTCCATCTCTATGTCTTCAATGGATGAACCCCGCAGCCAGAGCGGCGCCCCCTCTGGCGCTTCCGCTGCGCTGATGGACAGCGTGTACCGCAACCAGCGGCACATCTATGACCTGACGCGCAAATATTACCTCTTGGGCCGCGACCGGCTGATCGCCCGGCTGGCGCCGCCTGCAGGTGGTTCCGTACTGGAACTGGGCTGCGGCACGGGCCGCAACCTGATCGAGGCGGCGCGGCTCTATCCCGATGCCCGCTTCTACGGCCTCGACATTTCGCGCGAGATGCTGGCAACGGCAGAAGCGAATATCCGCCGCGCCGGGCTGGAGGACCGTATCCGGCTCGCCTGCGGCGATGCTTCGGCTTTTGACGCAGAAGCCCTGTTTGGCCGGGACAGCTTCGACCGGGTGTTCATGTCCTACACCCTGTCGATGATCCCGCCCTGGCGCGAGGCGATGGCAGCAGGCTTTGCGGCGCTGGCGCCGGGCGGGCAGCTGTCGGTGGTGGATTTCGGCCAGCAGGAGCGTCTGCCGGGCCTCTTCCGCCGCCTGCTGCATGCCTGGCTGGCGAAGTTCCACGTCACGCCACGGGCGGATCTGTCCGGCGCCGTGGAAGCTCTTGCCGGGCAGCACAAGGCGCGCTTTGAGGCCGGTTCGCTCTATCGCGGTTATTCGGTCTGGGCGGAAGTCACCCGCGTTTGAACGGCCGCCGTGGCTTGTCCAACTCCCGATACTTGGAACTCACCGGGAGCTGGTTTCATTCGCCTGCGACGAAATAATGCAGCGTGCCGTCCGGACCAATGCCGACACGGTAGAACAGCCAGGCGCCGTAAGCGTCCATTTCCGCGAAATCGGCGGCGGTGACAATACGGTACATCTCCACCTTCTGCTCCGGTGTCAGCTTGTCGAAGGGGTAGCGGGCGAAATAGGGCCAGATGTACATTTCCTGCGGGGTTCCGGCGTCCACATGCACCCAGCCCGCTTCCATCACGTCCAGAAGGATCGCCAGGATTTCCTGGCCCTGCCCATCGCCGGAACTGTGCTTCAGGAACTCGATCGGGTCACCGATTTCCGCCAGGGACAGGGTCGGCATCATCTCGTTGCCTTCCAGCACCATGCGCATGCGCTCGACGTCGCCGCTGCGGGCCGCTTCCATCAACTGGTCCCGCATGCGGGCGACAGGCGCCGGCAGGCCCTCCGGTCCGTAATGCACCTCAGGGACAGGGAGCAGGTTCTGCGGAGAGACTTCAGAAGACTGGCCTTCCTCCGGGCTTTCGATGCCCTCGGCCGGATCAGCCTCATCCATGGGGCCGCCCGCATCATCCGCGCCGGCCTCATCGGGGATTGGGGGCAAGAGATCTTCCGGCGGAATGGCCGGGTTGCCGGAGGCATTCTGCTCCGGCGGGGTGACCAGGATCGTCTCGGTTCTCACGGTCGCAGCTTCCGCAGCCGGAAGCAGCAGGAGTGCAAAACAGAGGGTGGCAATGCAGTTGCGCAGCATGGTCAGACTCAGCCGGGAAGATTTTCAACGACTATACGCAGCCGCAGCGGAAAGGCCATTCAAAAGAGCCTGCACGCTTGGCATCCTGTCCTCCTTTCGTTAAACCGCAGGCACATGTGCCATTTTTGCCAGAGTTTTCCTGCATGACGCCATCGCTTTCATATGCACTGCTTGGACTGGCAATTGGCGTGATGACCAGCGCTCCCGTCGGGCCCGTGAACATCATGGCGCTGCGAAGGGCCCTTCACCGGGGCTTCCGGTCTGGTTTTCTCGTCGGTCTTGGGGCCGTTGCGGCAGACACGCTGTTCGCCGCCGCCGCACTTTTCGGCATTTCGGTTGTGGCCGAGTTCGTCGAACTGCACGAGACGGCCATCAAGCTGGTGGGGGCGAGCGTTCTGGTCGTATTTGGCATTGCGGTGCTGCGCAGCCATCCGCACATGGATACGCAAAAGAGCAAATTCGATCACACCCTGCTGCGTGATGCCCTGGCTGCCTTTGTCATGACAATCACCAATCCGGGTGCGATCCTGGGGTTTCTGGCGATCTTCGGCAGTCTTGGCGACTGGGCTCCGCAGCCGGGCAGGCATCTGGATGCACTGAGCATGATCTGCGGTGTGGCGGCGGGGGCTTGCCTGTGGTGGGCCGTCGTGGCCGGAGGGGCAAGCGCGCTGCGTGATCGCTTTACAGACCGCTGGCTTGAAATGGTGAACCGGGCCGCCGGTGCCGTGCTGATTCTCTTTGCGGCCGGAATCCTTGTCAGCCTGCTGGGCGTATTCTGAGCGTAACGGGCTGGAAAAGGCTGATCAGAGGATCAAAAAAGATCATTGGGGGAGCGCAGGGGCCGTGTCTCGCGCTCCGCCGTTCGCCGGCGTCACTGAAGGACGCGATTGACCGAATAGTCACCGCGCAGAATACGCTCCGGCAGGCCTTCTGCCAGCTTGGCAACTGCATCTTCGCCGTAAGTGGAAACAAGATCGGCAAGCGCAGTAAACATGGCTGCGTGGGCAACAGCATCCGTATCAACGCCGCAGGCAATCGCCTCGGACCATGCATCCTGAATGAAACCAAGCGCAGCACGGCGAATATCGTCGTCTTCAAGGTATTGGACGTCCGCAGACATCTCGCTGAATTCGTCGTTGGTCATGCTGTCCCTTAGGTCTTTGCCGCTTTCGCTTCGGATGAGTCGGTGCCGTTCCCCGAATCTGCGAAGACCTTACCATGGGAAGACTACGCGGGAAGCGAGTGTGAAGGCCTTCTTAACGTCCACCCACAAATTATACGTGGAGGGTTAAGCCTTTGGTAACGGAGCGCGGCTAGCGCGCATAACGGGCCGCAACATCGCGGCTCAGCTTCTCGCCTTCCTGGACATAGGCGTTCATGGCAGCCCGTGCAGCGGGCGTACAGCTTTGATACACCGAAGAAAATCCGCGATAGCCGAGGTTGAAGCGCTCGATGTGGCGGCGCTTGCGCACTTCCCCCTGCATTTCGGCTGCCAGCAGGTCTTCCATCCGCTCCCGCCAGCTTGGCGCATCATCGCGTCCGCACAGGGGGCGCAGGAAATGCAGAGCGCCGAGGATTTCCGACAGGCGGAGCAACTGGCGTTCATAAGGGGCTTCGGACAGGGGATCCTGCGCGCGAACCGGCAAAGCCGCGAGCATCAGGACAGCCGCTGCAAGGCCGGCAAGTGCTCTTGTGGTCATGCGGCGCCGGGCGCTGGTGTGTGTGCTGGAGTCCATTGGGTCCCTACCTGTCCGGCAGGATAATGGGCTGCAAGGACCGGCGGTGCAAGGCCGCGGTTGCCCCGTCAACAGGCCATCAGTTTCCGGATGCGTTCGGCAGTGCCTGGCGTCATTTCAAGGCTGCCGAGCGCGGAGAGGGGCTTGAAGCAGGCCTCTGCCGCATCATCGCCCGCGATGGGTTCGCCTGAGACATGTGCGCCCATGAAGATGGTCAGATGAAACCGGGCACGAATCGCCCCGCTTTCGTCCCGGCTGTCGATGGTGAGCGTTCCGGCCGGCTCTCCCAGCTCTGCGGTGACGCCGGTTTCCTCCAGAAGTTCGCGCTGTGCCGCCTGCAGAGGAGTCTCACCAGCCTCCAGCTTGCCGCCCGGCAGGCTCCAGTATCCTGCATAGGGCGCCTTGCCCCGCCGGATGATCAGAACGTCCCCATTCCTGTGGCAGAGGATGCTGACACCGGGAACAAGTGGAGGAGGAGGGAGCGTCCCGGACATGGTTCAGGCAAACCGGCTTCAGGCAAACAGGGCGTCGATTTCCGCCTGCGCTTCCGAGCCTTCGTGGGCGGGGACATCCTGCGCGCTGATATGGCCGTGGATGACGCCGCTGGCCATGGCGATCAGCGGCTTGATCTCGTTTGTCGCCTTCTCCGCCAGCTCAAAGGCGACCTCCGACGGTGACACAGCGCTGCGAATCATGTCCTGCGAATTCAGCACCGCCGAATTGATTCCGGAAACGAGCGTTTCCAGATGCGCGCGCAGACGCACGGGGGCGGCATGATAGGCCTCAATGGCAAGCTGGCGTTCGGAGAAACTGGAGTTCTCAAAATGGGTCTCGTAGTCCGCCGGGCTCCAGGCGAGCACGTCCTCGGCGCATTCCGGCATGGCCGGGAGCATTTCGAGCAGCATCACCACTTCGTTGAAGTGGTTCAGATAGTCGGTTGCAAGGCCAGTCGCTGGGTTGATATTGGCTTTGACAAGCCGCTCGGCGGACAGATCGCCGGTGCCCAGCACTGGATCCTCCTGCGTCATGCCATCCCCCCGGTTGAACTCTACTTCTCCCGAACCTAACCTGCCTTTGTTGCCAAAGAACTAATCAGATCACTGCAAGGATTTTCATGTGCGGACGCTTCACCCTGACGTCATCCCCGCAAGCGCTGGAGCAGCTGTTTGACTACCGGGACCGGCCAGACTTTCCGCCGCGCTACAATATCGCCCCCACCCAGCCGGTTGCCACCGTCCGGCATGAGCATGGCCAGCGGCGGTTCGCGCTGGTGCGCTGGGGATTGATTCCCGGCTGGGTGAAAGATCCGGCCAGCTTTACTCTCCTGGTCAACGCCAGGGCGGAGACGGCAGCGGAAAAGCCTTCGTTCCGTGCGGCCATGCGCCATCACCGCTGCCTCGTGCCGATGGACGGCTTTTACGAATGGCGGCGGACAGGCGGGCAGAAGCAGCCCTTCTTCATCCGTCCTGCGGGCGGCGGGTTGATGGCGGTGGCCGGGCTGTGGGACACATGGTCCGATCCGTCGGGCGGTGAGATCGACACCGGCGCCCTGCTGACCGTGCCTGCCAACCGTGCCATGCAGGCCGTGCACGACCGCATGCCGGCCATTCTTTTCGAACAGGATTTCGACGCCTGGCTGGATACGGGGCAGGTGAGGGCGGAGGAAGCGCGCCGCCTGCTGCGGCCGGTGGCGGATGACTATCTGGAGTTCATCCCCGTATCGTCCCGCGTCAACAGTGCCGCGCAGGATGATCCGGGGCTGACCGGGCGGGCCGCCGGGGCGGCGCCCGATGCTGTCTCTGAAAAAGCTCCGAAAACCCGTCCCGCCCGCAGAAAGGCGCAAGAAGACGGTGGCAATTCCGGTCAGCTTGATCTTTTCTAGGAAGATTGCCGTTTTCTGCGGCGGCCTAAACGGAAATGTAAATGCCTTCGCGTTAGCTTTGCTCTACCAGACATGGAAGGGAGCCAGATGCGGGCCGCGTTGAATGATCACCTGGCTGAAGTGCCGGAGCCCATGGCTGCCCGCCTGGTGCGCCCGATGCGTCGGGATGATCTTCCGGTCGTCGCTGGGCTCTTTGGCCGTGTGTTCCGGCCCTCCGGGGTCAGGGATGCGGCCGCGCTCGAAGCCTATCTCGGCGAATTGCTGTTCGGCAGCCCATCCTATAGCGAAGCATCCGGCAGCCTCGTGCATGACCATCCCTGTTCCGGCATCAAGGCGGCGGTGCTCGCCATTCCCATGGCCTTCAGCGTTGAGGGGCGGCCTGTCACGGCGCGGCTTTTGTGCTCCTTCATGTCGGAAGGGCGGGAGGGGCAGTCGGGCGCCGCGCGGATTGCGCGCTGCTTGAGGGCCAGCACACAGGATCTCCTCCTGTCCGACAGCGCCTCGCCGCTCAGCGCCAGCCACTGGATTGCCGGTGGCGGTCAGGTGCTGACGACGCAGAGCCTGGCATGGCGGCGGGTGATGCGGCCTGCCTCGGCAGCCCGGTTGATCGCGGGTCAGAGCCTGCCGCGTCTGCGTCCCTTGCTGGGGTTGCTGCCTTGTGGTGCGGTTGATGCTCTTGCCCGGTGGCTGAAGCCTGCGCTTGTCCCGGAAGAGCGGGCCGGGCTTGGTGTGGAAGAAACGGATGCTGCCGGTTTCCTGCAGGCCGCAAGACCGCTGCTTGCCCGCTTCCCGGTTCATCCCCTGTGGCCGGATGAAGAGTTTGTCTGGCTGACCGGCCTTGCCGCCCGGAACCTTGCGCTCGGAACCTTGCGCTTTGCCCTGGCCAAAGATGGCAAGGGCAGCTTTGCGGCTCTGGCCTGGTACAGCGATGGGCGCAGGGCAACGGTTCTGCATCTGCTGACAGAAGAGGGCCGGGAGCTCGACGCCGCCGCCGCCATGCTGGCCGCCTTCGAGGCTGAGGGTCTGACAATGGCCGAGGGCATGGCAAAACCCAGCCTGATGCGCGCGCTTCTTTCCCAGCGCTGGATCAGCTTCTCCCCGCGCGGCCTGTTCTGCATTGGCAGCCGGTTTGCCAGCGTCAATGACGCCGCGCGCCGCGGGGATCTTTATGCGGGCGGCTTTGCCTCGGAAAGCTGGAGCCGGCTGTTGACGGATCTTTGATCCGCTCCCCAGCTTGGTGATTGCGCCTGTCCTTTTCGGGCGGAGAGCGGTAAGAGGCGATCAGAAATACCGCACGCAGGAAAGGGCTGACCATGGCCGAAGAAGAAGAGACCGCATCCTTCGACGAGGAAGTGCTGGCCGGGGTCTATAACCGGGGCCTCGAGCTCGAAAAGGCCGGGGATCTGGATGGTGCGGAAGCCGCCTACCGGGAAGCCCTGACCATCGATCCGGCGGACCATTGCGGCGCCAGCGTGCGCCTGGCCGCCATGGGCCGGGACACGGCGCCCGATGCCATGCCGGAAGCCTATGTGGCGACGCTCTTCGACCAGCATGCAGATGTGTTCGAGGCCATTCTCGTCGATCAGCTCGGCTACTGCGTGCCGCTCCTGCTGCGCGAGCAGCTGCGCAGCCATGCGCCGGGGCCTTACAACGCCGGGCTGGATCTGGGCTGTGGCACGGGGCTCACCGGTGAGGCGCTGGGCGATATCTGCGAAGAGATGACCGGCGTCGATCTGTCCGAAAAGATTGTCGAGATCGCCTTCGACCGGGAGGTCTATACCGACCTTTACGTCGGCGAGGCGGTCGCCTTTCTGGAGGAGTTCGAGGACGACGACGGCCAGCGCCCGGTCTATGACCTGATCGCGGCAACGGACGTCTTCCCCTATCTCGGCAAGGTCGAGCGGATTGTGGCAGCCGCCGCAGACCGGCTGAACCCGGGCGGCGTTTTCGGCTTCTCGACCGAAACCCTGCCGGACGAAGCGCTGGGCGGGAAGGACTATCTCGTCGGCCCGAAGCGGCGCTATGCCCATTCCCAGGGATATCTGACCCGCGTGCTCGAAGCGCATGGCTTCACCATTCTGGCCATGGACCCGATCACCGTGCGCCTGGAAGAAGGCGAGCCGGTGCCCGGCCATCTGGTGCTTGCCCGCCGGGGCTAAGAAAAGCCGGGCCGCATGGATCTGTTGCTAGCCCAGTTCGAGGGTCGTGATCCCGAACACACCATCCAGCCGGATGGCAGGGGCTGGACCGCAGTACATGCGGCTCGTCTCGAAGCCGGGGGCAAATCCGGCGTCTTCCAGAAAGCGGATGAAGTCTCCGGCCGTCTCCGGGACGTCGATATGGATGCCGCCCTCGCATCCTTCTGCGAGCGCTGCGAACAGGGATCCGGCAACGGCGGTATCTTCGGCGAAGAGCGGGCCGATCTTCCAGCCCTCGCGGCAGGGGCGCGCCACCCCATACCCACGCAAGGTGCTGCCCTCGAACGCGGCAAGCGCCCGGCGTGGCCGCGTCAGCCACTGGCTGAGAAACCCGGTTCTTGGCGCAGGGAAATATGCGCGGTCGAAGGCTTCGACGGCCGGCATGTCTGCGCTTTCCAGCGGGCGGATGCCGCCAGCTTTGTCCGTGCGGGCAGAGTGTCCGCTGTAGCGGATGGTTCTGTACTGTGAGACGAAGCCCATCGAGCGGTAATTCGCCTGCTGTTCCGGCACGCCATCAAGCCCGATGGTTCGGCCTTCAAGGTGCTTGAGGCCAGCGTTCCAGACGGTTTTGCCATAGCCTTGCCCGCGAAAGTCCGGATGGCAGATGTAAAGCCCGATGAAGCCGAAGTCCTCACCATAGCGGACGGCCGAGATCCCGGCAGCCATTTCCCCTTCGGCGAAGGCGCCCAGGAAGCCGCCGGGATCGGCAGCCTGAAACACCACGGCATCGTCAAGGCCGGGGTTCCAGCCTTCGGCCGCAGCCCAGCCGATGAGCTGTTCCACTTCCGCCGTGGTGAGCTGGCGGATCACGGGGCCGGTCATTGTGCAGGCTCCGCTTCATGGGCAAAACCGGACAGAAGACCGGTAAAGGGCTTGCGGGCCGGCGTCGAATAGGCTCCGCGCTTGCCGGTCGATAGCCCCAGCGCCAGCAGCGCCTCGGCCTGCTTGACCGCTGCCCCCACGCCATCGATGACGGGCACCCTGAATTCCCGCTGCAGGGAAGCAGCCAGATCCGCCATGCCGGCGCAGCCCAGAACAATGGCCTCGGCGTGGTCTTCCCCAAGCGCGCTTGAAATCTCGCTGCGCAGCCGGTCCACCGCATTGGAGGCGGGGTTTTCCAGCTCAAGCACGGGCACGCCTGCAGCGCGCACGCGCACCCGCGAACTCATCCCGTAGCGATGCACAAGCTCCTCGACCGGAACGATGGACAGATGTGACATGGTGACCACGGTGATGCGCCGGGCGACAAAGGAGGCAAGGCTGAGCGCTGCCTCGCAGATGCCGATCACCGGAATGGTGGCCAGAGCACGTGCGGCATCAAGGCCCGTATCATCGAAACAGGCAATCACGGCGGCAGCAGCGCCCTCACGTTCGCCCTCGCGGATGGCCGTCAGGACGCCGGGAATGGCCAGCACCTCGTCATAATAGCCTTCGATTGAGGCCGGTCCCATGGCGGAGGTGACCGCGCAGATGTCGCTGGATGGTGCGGCCGCCCCCCGGGCGGCTTTGGCAATGGTCTGTGTCATCGATGCCGTGGTGTTGGGATTGATGACAAGAATACGCTGGTTGCTGATGGCCGTCATCCCTTGGTCCTGCGCCGGTTGAGCCAGACGATGACACCGAGCGCCGTGCCGATGACCGTCAGCGAGAACAGGGTGGTCACGGTGCCAAGGGCATAGAGTACAGGCGTCGTTACATTGGTGGTCATGGCATAGATTTCGAGCGGCAGCGTGTTGTAGGTGCCTGCCGTCATCAGGGTTCGCGCGAATTCGTCATAGGACAGCGTGAAGCCGAAGAGCCCGACGCCGGTGAGCATCGGCGCGATCATCGGCAGGACAACATGGAGGAACGTCTGCCAGGACGAGGCGCCAAGGTCGCGCGCCGCTTCTTCGTAGGAGGGGGAAAAGCGGTTGAAGACGGCGAACATGATCAGAACACCGAAGGGCAATGTCCAGGTCAGGTGCGCCCCGAAGGCCGAGCCGTACCAGGAGGGGCGCAGGCCAAGCTGCTGGAACATGACCCCGATCCCGAGCGAGACGACGATGGACGGAACGACGAGGCTGGCGACCGAGAGATAGAACAATGGCGTCGCGCCGGAAAACCTGCGCCGGAAGGCAAGTCCGGCCAGCAGGGAGACGAGCACCGTCACGCTCATCACCATCAGTCCGAGCGTGAAGGAGCGGCGGAACGAGCCGCCGAAATCACCGACGGCCTGCTGCTGGGTGAGGTTGTGGAACCAGTGCAGCGAGACGCCGTTCATGGGGAAGGTCAGCCCGCCGTTCGGCCCTTGAAACGACAGCATGACGATGGCCGACAGCGGGCCGTAGAGGAAGACGACGAACAGGGCGAAAAAGACCGCGAGCACCCAGAAGCTGCGTCCGCGTTTTTCGGAGATCATGTCAAAGCTCCTTGCGGATATCGACGGCGCGCAGGATTGCGGCGACCATCAGCAGCACGACAACCAGCAGCACCACCGCATTGGCGGCGGCCGCCGGATATTGCAGCAGGGACATCTGGTTGCGCATCATCAGCGCCACCGACGCGCTCTGTCCGCCACCCATCACCAGAACGGTGACGAAATCGGCCATCACCAGCGTGACGACAAAGATCGTGCCGATGGCCATGCCGGGTTTTGCCAGCGGCAGGATGACGTTCCACAGGATCTGGAAGCTGCTGGCGCCCGCATCCCGTGCGGCCTCGATGAGCGAACGGTCGATGCGCATCAGCGTGTTGAAGACCGGCGTCACCATGAACAGCGTGTAGAGATGCACCATGGCCAGCACGATGGCGAAGTCCGAATAGAGCAGCCATTCGATGGGCTCGGATATGATCCCGGCCTGTATCAGTCCGGAGTTCACCAGCCCGTTGCGCCCCAGCACGGGGATCCAGGAGATCATGCGGATGATGTTCGACGTGAGAAAGGGCACGGTGCAGACGAGGAACAGCACCATCTGCATGGCGGCCGTGCGGATGTGGAAGGCAAGGAAATAGGCCACCCAGAACCCGAGGACCAGCGTGATGGCCCAGACCATGACCGCATATTTCAGCGTGTTGAGATAGATCCGCCAGGTCACCCGGGAGCCGAGGGTTTCGGCATAGTTGGTCATGACGAAATCCGGGTAGAGCCGGGCAAAGTCATAATCCCAGAAGCTCACCACCGCGATCATCAGGACGGGAGCCAGCAGGAAAAAACCCAGAATGGCCGCAAGGGGAAAGGCCTGGAGATAGGCGGAGAACCGGTCAAAAAACGCGGTCAGCACACCGGCGGCCGGTGTGCCCGTGACCGGAACCGCTGACGGCTTTGCGGCTTGCGATGCCATATGGCTGTCTCCCAGGGAATATCCGCTGACTGTGACCGGTCCTCCTCCCCGCGGCAGCAGGGAGGAGGGGGATGCGATGATCAGGAGGCGATGAACTCGTTCCAGCGGCGGACCATGTAGCGGTCTTCGTCCATGACCGAGTTCCAGCAGGCAACCTTGCCCATGCGCTCTTCGAAGGAGCCGCCGTCACGCACGGCGCCGGCCGTTTCCATGACCGTGCCATCGGGGGCAAGAATGTCGCCCTGCGCAGGCTTGCCCTCGATCCAGTAGCCCCATTCATCCGCCGACATGTAGTCCTTGGCCGTTTCCATGCAGGCCGAGTAATAGCCCTGGCGGTTGAGATAGCCGCCGACCCAGCCGGAGGTGTACCAGTTGATGTACTCATAGGCCGCGTCGAGCTTGGCACCCGACAGGTGGGCGGCCAGGCCAAGACCGCCGCCCCAGGAGCGGTAGCCTTCCTTGAGGGGCTGGTATTTGCAGGCAATGCCGCGCGAACGGACGGCGGCGACGGCGGGTGACCACATGGACTGGATGATCACTTCGCCCGATGCCATCAGGTTGACGCTCTCGTCGAAGCTTTTCCAGAAGGCGCGGAACTGGCCGTTGCGCTTGGCTTCGATGAGGAAGTCGATGGTGGCATCGATCTCCTGCACCGTCATGTTGCCCTTGTCGGCATAGGTGATGTTGCCCATCGCCTCCATGATCATCGCCGCGTCCATGATGCCGATGGAGGGGATGTTGAGGATCGAGGTCTTGCCGCGGAAGGCCGGGTCCATGATATCGGCCCAGGTCGTGATTTCGCGGCCCACCAGATCCGGGCGGATGCCCAGGGTGTCGGCGTTGTAGATGGTCGGGACCATGGTGAACCAGCCGGTTTCGCCCGTGGCAAAGGTGCGGCTGTCCGGCCCTTCGACGAAGCCCACCGTGTGGGGTGCCGTGCCTTGCGCAATCACGCTGCCCGGCAGCAGCTTGCCGGTTTTGAACAGCGGCACGATCTTGTCGTAATAGGTGAGGCGCGAGGTATCCATCGGCTGGATGACGCCGGACGGGAACACCTTCTTCAGGATCCAGTATTCGATGTCGGCAATATCGTAGCTGTCCGGCTGGGTGACGGCGCGTTGGGCGGCAGCATCGGAATCGCTCGCCGTCATCTCCAGCGTGATGCCGAGGTCTTCCTTGCATTTTTCGGCAATGGCATTGAGGTTGGAAACGCCGGTGCCGAACTGGCGCAGGGTGATCGGGTTCTGCGCCCAGATGGTCGGGAAGCCGGTGATGGCACCCGAACCGGCGGCAAGACCGGCGGCCGCAGCCCCGGCCTTGAGAAGCGAACGCCGGGAAATATCAGTCTTGCTGCTGGTCTGGTCTGTCATGGCATGTCCCCTTGTTTTTGATGCTGCGAGATCTGGTCAAATCCGGCCAAGAACGATGGCGTCTTCGGCATCCCACGCGAATGGAACGGCCTCGCCGCGCTTGACGGGATTCGTGTAGAAAGCGCCGTCGCTGACGATTGCAGTGAACTCTTCCACACCTGGCCCCTCCGCCGTCAGCTTCACGGTCGGGCCCAGATATTCGATGTTGGTGATGATGCCGGTGAAGCCGAGGCCCGGACTTGCCGGTTGCGCCAGCCTGACCTTGTGGGTGCGCACGGCGATATCGGCTGTGCTGCCGGTTTCCGCGGCTCGCCCGGATGCTGCGAAACTGCCGCCGCCGGACGTCTCGATGAGGACGCTGTCCCCGGTGGTGCTGGCAACGCGCCCCGTGATGACATTGTGGTCGCCCATGAAGCGGGCAACAAAGGCCGTCGCCGGACGCTCGAAGATGGTGCGGGGGCTTGCGGCCTGTTCGATCCGGCCATCGTTCATGACCACGATCAGATCAGCCAGAGCCATCGCCTCTTCCTGGCTGTGGGTGACGTGAACGAAGGTGATGCCGAGTTGGTGCTGCAGACGCTTGAGTTCGGCGCGGACCTTGATCTTCAGAAACGGGTCCAGCGCCGACAGCGGCTCATCCAGCAGCAGCACTTCCGGATCGGTGATCAGGGCGCGGGCGAGGGCAACGCGCTGCTGCTGCCCGCCCGAAAGCTGCGCCGGGCGGCGCTCCGCATAGGGCTCCATCTGCACCAGGCGGAGCATTTCCAGCGCCTTGGCCCGGCGTTCGGGCTTGGCCACGCCCTTCATCTTCAGGCTGAAGGCAACGTTATCGGTGACGTCGAGGTGAGGAAACAGCGCATAGGACTGGAACATCATCGCCGTGCCGCGCTTTGCGGGCGGCAGATCGTTGATCATCGTGTTCCCAAGCAGGATATCGCCCGACGAAATGGCCTCATGGCCGGCAATCATGCGCAAGGTCGTCGACTTGCCGCAGCCGGACGGCCCCAGCAGGCAGCAGTAGCTTCCGGCCGGAATCTTGAGACTGATCGAGCGGACGGCCGTAGCCGTGCCATAGACCTTGGAAACGGAGGCGATTTCGATGGTGGCTGCTTTGCTCATGCGGCGTTCCTTGCTGGACCATCGCTTCGCATCATTCGTGCCAGTTTGCGGCCGGCCACCTAACCTGTTGTTTTGAAAAGGAATGCCGGTTGAGCCTGTGATTTGTGCCGATGCCCGGTCCACGCGCTGCTTAAAAAATACCCGATTGCGTTCAATGAACTGAATAAATTGTATGCAATATTTTCCGGCAGATGTATGCAAGAAGGGATTTCATCCTGCGCGTTTCGGAGTAAGAAATGGTGGGCAGAACAGGGGAGCCATGGGCGCCATCGATTCGACATCACAGGACGGGCCGCAGGCCGGGGATGACCGCACCCAGGCCATCCGCGATCATTTGCGCGATGCCATCGTTGACCGCCGCCTGGCGCCCGGCGCCAAGCTCACCGAAAGCGAAGTTGGTGCGCTGTTCGATGTGAGCCGCACCGTCGCCCGCGCCGCCTTGCAGATGCTGTCGTTTGAGGGGCTGGTGCGGTTCGAGCGCAACCGTGGGGCCTTCGTGGCAAATCCGACGCCTGCGGAAGCCCGGCAGCTTTTCGCTGCACGGCGGCTCGTCGAACCGGGGATTGTGGCTTCCGTGATCGAGAACGCCACGCCCGCCGACTTTGCCCGCTTGCGCGAGCATCTGATCGAAGAGCAGGGCCACATGAATGCGCGCGGGCCGAACGCGCGCCGCGCCGAGATCAAGGCTTCAGGTGAATTTCACCTGCTGCTGGCCGCCATCGGCGGCAACCAGATCCTGCAGCGCTTTATCGAGGAACTGATCGCCCGGTCCTCGCTGGTGATTGCGCTTTACGGACGGACAGGCTCGTCCAGTTGCGGCCTGGACGAGCACCGCCAGATTGTCGATGCGCTTGAAGCGGGGGATGCGAAGGGCGCCGAGGCCCTCATCATCCATCACATCGATCACATCGAAATGGATCTGGACCTCGACACCCGCTCCGGTCTGGCACTGCGGGAGGCCCTGCAGCTTTAGAGCAATTCCAGCAAAAGTGGGAACCGGTTTTGCGTCCGGAATTGCGTGAAAACAAAGAAATAGAGCACTCTCGGCGGCCCGTTTTTCAACGAAAGTGCTCCAGGTTCCGCGCCTATCCCAGATGTTGCTTGAAGAAGGCGATGGTGCGCTCTTCGGCAAGCTTTGCGGCGGCCTCGTCGTAACGCGGCGTGGTGTCGTTGTGGAAACCATGGTTCACGCCGGGATAGATATAGGCCGTGTAGGTCTTGCCATTGGCCTTCAGCGCTTCCTCGTAAGCGGGCCAGCCCGCATTGATGCGCTCATCCAGCTCCGCATATTGCAGCAGCAGCGGTGCCTGAATGGCCGGAACGCCGTCCAGCGGCGCCTGACGGCCGTAGAAGGGCACGCCCGCCGCAAGCTCCGGATAGGCAACGGCAATGGCATTGACCACGCCGCCGCCATAGCAGAAGCCGACCGCGCCCACCTTGCCGGTGCCGTCCTCGCGGGCCAGCAGATGCTCGAAACCGGCGAAGAAGTCATTCATCAGCTTTTCCGGATCAACCGTCTGCTGCAGCTCGCGGCCCTTGTCGTCATTGCCCGGATAGCCGCCAACGGAGGTGAGTCCATCCGGCGCCAGCGCCATGAAACCGGCCTTGGCGAGCCGCCGTGCCACATCCTCGATATAGGGGTTGAGACCCCGGTTCTCATGGATCACCAGCACGGCCGGCAGCGTTGCAGCGGCTCCTGCGGGCTTCACCAGATAACCGTTTACCTCGCCATTGCCATTGGGGGAGGCATAGGTGATGCGTTCCGCCACGATCCCGGCATCATCGGGCGCCACCTGTTGGGCGAGGGCGTAGTTGGGGGTCAGCTGATCCAGCAGCATGGCGGCCGTAACGCCCGCGACTGTAAACTTGGCGGCCTTTTCCAGGAAGTCGCGCTTGGTGATCTTGCCGTGGGCATAGAAGTCGTAAAGGTCGAGCAGTTCCTGCGGGAAATCCCGTGCGGTCTTGCGCTGCATGGGCGTCATGTCATTCATGATGTGCTCCCTGTCGATGATGGCCCGCCCCCGGGCGGTGCCATTCGCCAGCTGGTACACTAATGCGCCTTTATGCCAGTTCGAGGCTGATGAGCCTCGAGCACGCAAACGTGAACGTCCTGTCTTGCCGTTACGCCCGTTCCAGCGCAGCCACCACTTCCACATGCGGGGAGTAGAGGAACTGGTCCACCGGCGTCACGCGGGTGACCTTGAAGCCGCCGTCGATCAGGATGCGCAGATCGCGGGCGAGGGTGGCCGGATTGCAGGAGACGGCAGCAATGCGCTTCACCCTGGAAAGGGCCAGCTGCTCGGCCTGAGCCTGCGCGCCCGTGCGCGGCGGATCAAAGGTGACGGCATCAAAGCCTGCCAGCTCTGCTGCCATCAGCGGCCGGCGGAACAGGTCGCGCCGCTCGAAGGTGATCTGCCTGAGGCCTGCCGGCTGGCGCGAGGCACGGTCGAGAGCGGCCACGGCTGCGGCCTCGCCTTCCACCGCATGCACGGACATGGTTTCGGCCATGCGGAAGGTGAAGGTGCCGATGCCCGCGAAAAGGTCGGCCGCCTTCTTCGACTTGCCGAGGGCTGCCAGAACCAGAGTGGCCAGATGGGCTTCGGCCTCGGCAGTGGCCTGGGTGAAGCCGCCGGGCGCCGGAACGGCAGCCACCTTGCCCATCGGCAGGGCCGGGGCGCGGGCTTCCAGAATGATCTCGCCATCGACGGAAAGGCGGGCAAGACCGAGATCCGCCGTCAGGCCGGAGAGCTGCACGAGCTTCTTCTCGATGCCGGGCGCCACATTGGCCAGCGCCACATCAAGTCCCGCCTGTGTTGCCAGAACGGTAAGCCGCAGCTCGCCCTTGCGTGGCATCAGCACTTCGGCAAGGCGCTTGAGGCCCGGCACGGCGGCCACGATCTTCGGATCAAGAACGGGGCATTCGGTGATGTCCACCAGCCGGTTGCTGGCGCGCTCGTGATAGCCGAGCAGCAGCTTGTGGCCCGCGCGCACGGCCGTCAGCACGGCACGGCGGCGGGAGCCCGGCGCACTGGGGATGACTTCATCCACCGGCACCTCGATGCCCCGGTCTTCCAGAGCGCGCACCACCTGATCCCGCTTAAAGGCGAGGTATTCGGGCTCGGCCATATGCTGCAGCGAGCAGCCGCCGCAGGCCTCGAAATGGCGGCAGGTGGGCTCGACGCGAGCCGGGCTGCGGGTGAGGATTTCGAGGATGGTGGCCCGGTCCCCTTGCGCCTTCACGCGCAGCACGTCGCCCGGCAGGCCGCCGGGAACGAAAAGGGGGCCTTTCGGGCCAGAAGCCAGCCCGTCGCCCAGGTGGCCGAGGGCGGTGATGGTGATGTCGATTGTCGCGTCCGTCATCGCCGTGCGATACCCCGGCCCGCCCTCAACCGCAAGCGCGGAATTGCGGGGGAGATATTGTGACAGAAGCCCTTCTTCTTGCGCAGCCGAATTCTTCAATCAATTAAAGACGTATAGCCGTAGTGATGCATTTGTTTCCTGGCGGGACTTTTGCCGCCCCCCTCCCCCTGGTGGGGAGGGGTAAGGGGTGGGGGGCTCTGAGCCCGCAACTTACTGAAAGATAGATATTTTTCTAAATTGGCAGTCATCACGAACTGCAACTCGGGATCAATTGGTTTTCTCTGCCGGACGGAGAGGCGTTCCCCCCACCCCTACCCCCTCCCCACCAGGGGGAGGGGGGCTGAAACACCGTGCCGAAGTTACCAAACTGCTGCCTTTTTCTAAGGTATGAAGTGCTTCGATTGCGCTGTGCTTTACCAACGGTGAGAGAAGGACGGCGGCCTAATGCTTATCCTCAGCCGTTCTTGCGGCCGTAGAGCAGAAACTCGCGGTTGCCGTCGCCGCCGGTGACGGGGGAGGGGATGAGGCCGAGAGACTTCCAGCCGGGCAGGGCATCGAGCCAGAGGCGCAGGTCTTCGGCGCAAGGGCCCACCAGATCCGGCTGCACTAGGCCGCCCTTGCCGATGCCCTGACGGCCCACCTCGAACTGCGGTTTGACCAGAAGAATGGCTTCGGCGCCGGGTGCTGCAAGCTCAAGGGCCGGAGGCAGGGCGAGTTTCAGGGAAATGAAGCTGACGTCCGAGACGATCAGCTGCGGCGCCTCGCCCTCAAGGTCTGCCAGCGTCAGGTCACGGGCGTTGAGCCCGTCACGGCGGTTGACCTTCGAGTTGGAAGCAATGCGCTCGTGCAACTGGCCGTGGCCTACATCGATGGCATGGACACGGGCCGCACCACGCTCCAGCAGCACCTGCGTGAAGCCGCCGGTGGACGCGCCGACATCCAGACAGGTCTTGCCGGCAGGATCAACTGGAAAGGCCTCCAGCGCTGCCAGCAGCTTTAGCGCGGCGCGGGAGACGTAGTTTTGTGCAGGGTCGGCCAGCGTGATCTTCTGGGTGGAAGCAACAAGCTGACCCGGCTTGGTGATGACCACGCCATCGACACTGACCGTGCCGCGCAGAATGGCATCGCGCGCACGGGCGCGGCTGGGGGCAAGGCCGAGGTCGGCAAGGCACTGGTCAAGGCGCTGGCGGCTGGACATGCGGGCGGGGTTCCGGAGGGGTGAGGCTGGTGTTCAGAGGCAGCCGGCGAGGCCGGCCACCAGAACATCGAAATAGAGCTGTTCGCCATAGCGCAGCCAGCCGAAACCGGCCAGCGCAATCAGCGCTCCGCCCGTCAGCCCGCCTGCCGCGATCCAGCGTCCGGATACCACGTCCAAGTCTCCCGTTGTCCTGGCTCCCCTGCCTCTGCAGGGGCCAGCTGTCAGGCGCCGTTGCGGGCGATCAGGTTCTTCAGCTTCTGCAGGGCAGTTGCCTGATCTTCCTCATAGGCGATGGTGCCGACGAAGCGGTTGCTGCCATCCATGAGGTAGATCATCGCCGAATGATCCATCGTATAGCCGCCGCCGTCCAGCGGAACTTTCTTGGCATAGACGCGGTAGGCCTTGATCACTTCGTCGATCTGCTCGCGCGAGCCGGTCAGCGGCGTGATGCGCGGGTCGAAGGCCGCCACATAGTCGCCGATCACCTGCGGGGTGTCGCGCTCCGGATCAACCGACACGAAGGCATAGCTCATCTTGTCCGCATCCGGCCCGAGCTGCTCGATCCAGCCCTGCAGGTCCGACAGGGTGGTGGGGCAGACATCCGGACAGAAGGTGAAGCCGAAGAAGATGGCCAGCGGCTTGCCGGCAAAATCCTTGTCGGTCACTGTCGTGCCGTCGCCGCGCACGAGCGTGAAGGGGCCGCCGATGCTGGCAACGGACGCAACCTGCGCCCCGCCGCCGCCGGTCTGCATCTGCGAGACGGTGACATATCCTGCGCCGATGGCGAGGGCGGCAACTGCCGCCCAAGCGCCGTAGCGGATGAATTTCAGAGAAGACATGTTCCCTCTCAGTGGCTGTGGGCTGCCCCGTTGTGGCTGCCGTGGTCATTGCCCTTGGCGCCCATCTTTTCGACTTTCAGTGTCACGTCGATGGGGCCTGCCTTTTCGAAGGTCAGGGTCATGGGAATGCTTTCGCCTTCCACCAGCGGTCCCTTCAGCTCCATGAGCATGATGTGCAGGCCGCCCGGCTTCAGCTCGGTGTCCTGACCGGCCGGCAGCGCGATGCCGCCTTCGACTTCCCGCATCTTCATGATGCTGTCGACAACCGCCATTTCATGCAGCTCGACGCGGCCTGCAGCCGGGGACGTTGCAGAAATCAGCTTGTCATCGGCTGCACCGCCGTTGTGCACCTTCAGGAAGCCACCGGCTGCCGGAGCATTCGGCGGGGTGGCACGGGTCCAGGGGTGGTTGATGACGAGATCGCCGAGCTTGTACTCATGCGCCATGGCGGAGGAGGCAAGCAGGGCGAGTGCGGCGGCAGCACCGGCAAGGGTCTTCAGAATGGTCATGTGTATCTTCCAGTCATGTAGGCGGCAGCATCAGGCGTACCGCAGATCATCAGGGTTGCTTGCGGGCAGATGTCAGGCCGCAGGCGGTGCCCGGATGGCCTTGCCGGTCAGCAAGGCTTCGGTGACGGGAAGGGATTGGTTCTGCAGCAGCGGCAGGACCGCCGCTTCCGGAATGCGCAGGCTTGAATCGCTCAAGGGCGCGGCAAACAGCGGGCCGGTGATGGCAATGTGACAGCCCGTGGCACAGACGCAGGCTGCCGGATCATGCGGCGCCCTGGGTGCTTCAGCAGGCGTATCGCCGGGCAGGGTAGCTTCGACACTCTGGCTCATGCCGAGACAGATGCTGCCGAAGTCCACATCCCCGGCCAGCGCCGCCGCATGGGCAGGCGAAGCCAGCAGGAAGAGCCTGAAGACAAGGGCAATCACCGCCATCAGTGCGAATGGCGTGCGTTCCGTGCGCAGGATTGCAAACAGGCTCGAAGGCGTCTTCATGGGCGCACTATGACTATTTCCTGTGCAGTGTGCGAGCGCAAATTTGCCGCACCTTGCCCCTCACGCGGTGCCATCCGTCTTTTCCGTGTCCTGTCCGGCGCCGGGGACATTTTCCTCCGTGACACCGGGTTCCGCCGGATCGAAGGCCTGCGTGTCATAGGCCGGGAATTCTTCCGGCGGAATGATGAGCGGATCGGCCGTGTCCAGCGGATCGGGGGCGATGACCGAGCCGACCTGCGCGGTCGCGGCATATTCGAAGTCGGTCTTGTCGGCGCGCGAGGGGGTCTTGCGGGCCAGCAGACGGCCGGAGACGAACAGGATCGTCACCACCTGCACCAAAGCCACCTGGGCGTAAAGTCCTTCCGAGCCCATGACATACATCAGCAGCGAGGCTGACATGGGGCCCAGGATCGAGCCGATGCCATAGGCGAGCAGCAGGCCGGAAGAGGTTTCCACATATTCCGCCGGGTCGGCATGATCATAGGCATGGGCGACGGCGACGGAATAGGCGGGCTGCAGGAAGGCGCCGACGCTCATGGTCATCAAGGTGGCGATGAGCGGGTTTGATGGCTTGAAGACAACAATCAGGCAGGCCATCGTCAATGTCGCCATGGCAAGGCCGACGAGCACGAAACGCCGGTCGATACGGTCCGACAGGCGGCCAAAGGGCCACTGTGCAAGCACGCCGCCGCCGATGAAGGCTGCGGCATAGAACGCGGCCTGATCATTGCTGAGGCCGATCTGCGAGCCATAGAGCGGCGTCAGCGTCCACATGGCGCTGCTGGCGACGCCGACAAGGAAGCAGCCGACAAGGGCGGCGGGCGAGGTGATGTAGAGCTTCACCGGGCGGAAGCGCACCAGCGTGATCGGCGCCGGCTGATTGGCGTTGGTCAGCGACACGGGGATGACCGCGAGGCTGACCATAACGGAGGCCACGGCAAAGGGCAGGAAGCTGCTGATGCCGGTTGCGGAAATTGACACCTGGCCAACCATCATCGCTGCATAGAGCACGACGATGTAGACCGACATGATGGTGCCGCGGTTGCGGTTGTCGGCGGCCTCGTTCAGCCAGCTTTCGACGATCATGTAGAAGCCGGCGAGACAGAAGCCCGAGATGGCGCGGATGAGGCTCCACGAGATCGGGTCCATCAGCACCGGGTGCAGGATGACGGCAGCCGACATCAGCGAAACCAGCGCCGCGAAGGCCCGGATATGACCGGCACGCATGATCACGTAGGGCGAGCCAAGGCAGCCGAGCACCATGCCGACAAAGTAGAACGACGACATGAAGCCGATTTCGAGATCGGAAAAGGACGCCTGCTGGGCGGCAAGCGGCAGCAGCGTGCCCTGCAGGCCGTGGCCGACGAGCAGCAGCGCCACCGAGGCAAGCAGGGCGGAGATGGAGGCCAGAGCCTTGATCATGATGTCATCCTCAACGCACGCGCGGCAGCAGTCTACCCGGTGGTTGTGAAAATTTTCGTTCTGCTGTGCCGGTGCACTCAGGCGCGCAGGGCAAGACCGGCGGCGTCCTTGCCCAGCACCTCGAAGACCTTGCGCATGATGCCTTCGGCGTTGAGACCTGCGTCGCGGTACATCACGTCCGGCTTGTCATGGTCCTGATAGCGGTCCGGCAGGGTCATGGTGCGCACCTTGAGGCCTTTGTCCAGCGCGCCAAGCTCGGCCAGCGCGCTCAGCACGTGGCTGCCGAAGCCGCCAACGGAGCCTTCCTCGACGGTGATCAGCACCTCGTGCTCGCGGGCGAGCCGTGTCAGCAGATCCAGATCCAGCGGCTTGGCGAAGCGGGCGTCGGCCACGGTCGTCGAAAGACCGGCTGCATCCAGTTCATGCGCCGCCGTCATGCACTCCGCCAGACGGGTGCCGAAGGACAGCAGCGCCACCTTGGTGCCTTCCTTGCGGATGATGCCCTTGCCGACCGGCAGCACCTGCCCGCGTTCCGGCAGCTCGATGCCAAGGCCCTCACCGCGCGGATAGCGGAAGGAGATGGGGCCTTCGTCATAGGCTGCAGCGGTTGCCACCATATGCTTCAGCTCGGCTTCGTCGGCGGCCGCCATCACCACGAAGCCGGGCAGGCAGGCGAGGAAGGCCGTGTCGAAGGCACCTGCATGGGTGGGGCCATCGGCACCCACCAGCCCCGCACGGTCGATGGGAAAGCGCACGGGCAGGCCCTGAATGGCCACGTCATGCACGACCTGATCGTAGCCGCGCTGCAGGAAGGTGGAATAGATGGCGACGAAAGGCTTGTAGCCTTCGCTGGCAAGGCCCGCGCCGAAGGTGACGGCATGCTGCTCGGCGATGCCGACGTCGAAGACACGGGTGGGGAACACCTGCTGCATCAGGTCAAGGCCCGTGCCGTCGGGCATGGCTGCGGTGACGCCGACGATCTTCTCGTCGCGCTCGGCCTCTTCCACCAGCGCACGGGCAAAGACGCTGGTGTAGCTCGGCGCGTTGGCCTTGGGCTTGTCCTGCTTGCCGGTGATCACATCGAAGCGCGCGACGCCGTGATACTTGTCCTTGGCGCCTTCTGCCGGGGCGTAGCCCTTGCCCTTCTGTGTGACCACGTGAATGAGCACCGGCCCCTGGTGGGTGTCGCGCACATTCTTCAGGACGGGCAGCAGATGGTCCATGTTGTGGCCATCGACCGGGCCGACGTAATAGAAGCCCAGTTCCTCGAACAGGGTGCCGCCGGTCCAGAAGCCCCGGGCATATTCCTCGGCCCGCGCCGCCTTTTCCTGCAGCGGGCGCGGCAGGGTGTGGGCAATCTTCTTGGCCGCATCGCGCAGCGACTTGTAGGTCGGGCCCGAAACGAGCCGCGCCAGATAGGCGGACATGGCGCCCACCGGCGGGGCAATGGACATGTCGTTGTCGTTGAGGATGACGATCAGCCGCGAGTTGAGCGCCCCGGCATTGTTCATGGCTTCATAGGCCATGCCGGCGGAGATCGACCCGTCGCCGATGACGGCGATGACATTGTTGCTGCGCCCGTCCAGATCCCGCGCCACGGACATGCCGAGGCCGGCGGAAATGGATGTGGAGGAATGGGCCGCGCCGAAGGGATCAAACGGGCTTTCGCTGCGCTTGGTGAAGCCCGAAAGGCCGCCCGGCTGGCGCAGGGTGCGGATGCGGTCGCGCCGTCCGGTCAGGATCTTGTGCGGGTAGCACTGGTGACCCACGTCCCAGATCAGCCGGTCATCGGGCGTGTTGAAGACATAGTGCAGCGCCACCGTCAGTTCGACGACGCCAAGGCCCGCGCCAAGGTGCCCGCCGGTCTGGGAGACTGCATCAATTGTTTCCGTGCGCAGTTCTTCGGCCAGCTGGCGCAGGTCGCTCTCGGGCAGGGCGCGCAGGGCGTCCATGCCGGTGATCCCGTCAAGCAAAGGGGTATGCGGCTTAGAAGACACGCTTTGGGTCACTCCATGACACGGCAATGATGCGGCGCAAACAAGGTTCGAGCCTTACACCAACCATCTGGGCGGCGCAAACCGTTCGGCAAGGCCCGTCAGGTTCCGGAGCGGGAGTCGTGAAGCGAATGGCAATCCAGGCGCTGAAAAATCGTACCATAAGCCCCTGATTGTCACCCGAAAGGGTGATGCAGCAAGGTTTGAAATGTCCTAAGGGTTACGCGTGGTCGATGGGGCCACGTGCACAGTGATAACTTGGACCGTGTTTCGGCACGGTCCTTTTTTTTAAAGCCATGGATGACCTTACGTCAGGCGTGGTGAGCTTATCCAGCGGAAACCGCCTGGGGATTTGAGGGGACTGGTCAGGTTACGGATAGAGGCTCGCGAGCCTGAAGATCACCTGAGCCAGTTCCAGCTGGGACCGCGTGCCGGTCTTTTCATAAATCCTGCGCAGATGGGTCTTGGCGGTGTTGCGCGTGACGGACAGCGAATCCAGCGTGTCTGTCAGGGAGCCGCTGACAACGAGAAAAAAGGCAAGCCGCGCCTCACTTTTCGACAGGCCATATACCGCTTGCAGCGCAGTGCCGATTTCTTCGGGCAGATTGCGCGGCAGATGAATGCGGATCAGCACATGGGAAGCGCCTTCCTGTCCCTCCTGCCCGGTCACTGTCATCACGATGCGGCACGGGGTCCCGCTTTGCGTGATGAGAACAAGCTCCTGCGGCCGGGACAGATCCGTTTCCCGCTTTGCCGAGCGGCCGGATCCGAACAGGAGGCCCGGCGTCAGCCGGTCGAGCAGCGGATCCAGCTTCTCTTCCAGTTCCTTGGCAAGAATGTTCAGCCTGCCCGCCCGCACTTCCACAAGGTCGTTCAGGCCAAGTTCGTCGAGCGTGGTGCCGCAAGACGTGACAATCCGCCGCGTGCTGTCGATCAGAAGGGACAAGTGGCTGCCGGATTGCAGCATCAGCCGCATCTGCCCCGCTTGCTGCCGGGCCTCGCCAATGCGGGCAGCACAGTCCAGCGCCAAATTGAGGCGCCTGGACAGCAACTCGATGAGACAAAGCTCCTGCGTGCCGAAGGGCGGCTGCGGGGCCTCACGGAACGCGGCGAGCAGAGCCTTCTGCCCGTTCCTGTCATAGATACGGGACATCAGCGCCTTTTTAGAACGCAGGTCATCCTGCGCTTCAGGGGGAGCCGGCGCCGGGCTCTGAGCGGGGCTGCTGATCTTGCGCTTGCAATGGAAAGTCAGCTGATCCGCATCATGCAGCATATAGGCTATGATGGATTTGCCGCTTTCCACCTGGCTGCGGGCCAGATGAACGAGAACCGGCTCGGCCACGGCCCTGTCGCAAAAGCGTGCATCATGGCGTCCGTCCGGTCCGAACGTCAGCAAGACAAGCCTTGCGTCAAGTATCTGGTTCAGTGCGTTGCAGATGCGTGGCCAGCCGGCGGGTTCCAGAATGGCATCCAGAAGCCCCTCAAGCTCCCTGTTGAGAGCGGCAACAGGATCGTCAGGCCTGCCGCACCCGGGTGTCCGGCTGTTCCCGTCCGCCTCCATCGGCTTATGAACCTCTGTGACGGGCCGTTCAGGCCTCAGGGTCAAGCGGCACTGTCTTTGCGGCGCGGCCGTCAGCGCCAAGCTGGATCTTCTCCACCTTTTCTTCCGCAGCTTTCAGAAGCTGGTCGCAACGGGCACGCAGGCGGTCGCCGCGCTCATACATCTCGATGCTCTTTTCCAGCGGCACATTGCCCTGTTCCAGAGCCCTGACGATGCTTTCCAGCTGGCTCAGCGCCTCTTCAAAGGACAGGGCAGCCAGAGCCGCAGCTTCGTCGTGGGAAAGCGTTCCGTTCGCCATGGTGTCATCCTCGCCGGTTGGTCAGGCTGGCGACCCTTGCCGGAACGCTGCCGGGCGTCAAGCCTGACAATCCTGTTTTGCCGAAGTTTCCTACCCTGTCATCAGCGTCATGACATGGGCGGCCGTAGAGCGGGCCAGCCCTTCAAGGTCATAGCCGCCTTCCAGCAGGGAGACCACACGCCCACCGGCATGCTGGTCCGCTACATCCATCAGCACGCGGGTGATCCAGCCGAAATCGGCTTCCACCAGATTGAGCCCGCCGAGCGGATCGCGCGCATGGGCATCGAAACCGGCAGAGATGATGATCAGTTCCGGCTTGAAGGCTTCCAGCCGCGGCAGGATGCCGGTTTCCACAGCCTCGCGGAAGATGGCGCCGTCATCGCCTGCGGCCAAAGGCACGTTGACGATCGTATCCGCTTCGCCGCGCTCGCTGGCGGCACCCGAACCGGGGTAAAGCGGCATCTGGTGGGTGGAGCAATACATGACGGACGGGTCGGCCCAGAAAATGTCCTGCGTGCCATTGCCGTGATGCACGTCGAAATCGACGATAGCGACGCGGCCAATGCCGTGAACGGCCTGCGCGTGGCGGGCGGCAATCGCGGCGTTGTTGAACAGGCAGAAGCCCATGGCCCGCTCATGTTCCGCGTGATGGCCGGGCGGGCGCGATGCCACGAAGGCATTGCTGACCTTGCGGGTCACCACTTCATCGACCGCCTGACAGGCCGCGCCTGCGCCGCGCAGGGCCGCCTCCCAGCTGCCGGGGGAAAGCGTCGTGTCTGCGTCGAGCCGCACCAGCCCTTCTTCCGGCGCAGCCTTGTAGAGCCGGTCCACATGCGCCATGGGATGGGCCCGGGCGATGGCCTCCACCGTGCCCATTGCGGCCGTTTCCCGCTCCAGCGCCTGAAACCGCTCGTGCTCCAGCACCCTGTCGATGGCACGCAACCGGTCCGGCCGCTCCGGATGGCCGATGGGCGTCAGGTGATCGAGAAAGCAGGGATGGGAAATCAGAAGGGTGGACAAGGAACTGCGCTCCTCCGCAAGAACAGGGGTGCCAGTGAGCGGCATTTCATCCCGGCCTGTCAATCCGTGAGGTCACGCTTGCGCTGATTGCTGAGGAGAAGGGAACTTGAGGGGGCAGCAGACAAAAGAAAGGACTTGGCCACAAGGTCAAGTCCTTCTGAAGGTGCGAGCATCGCTATGCTCGGGGGAGGTCCGCTGCATCTCCTGTCCTCAAGACTATTGGTAGCTGATTCTGTGCCGCCTTACGCAGGTGATTACAGTAAAAAATGCCGGTCAGGCTGTGCATAAGCCAGCTCATCAACGGGGTTCAACGGGTCTGATATTGGCGAAATATTCAGGCAGGTAAATTGCTTACGCGGATCAGCCTAGGAAATTTCAGCAGGATGACGTCCTGGCTTGACCAACGTGCTCTTACCTTGGGGCAGCGGCGCGCCGCAGCCTGTCGTTGATCGCCTCGCCCAGTCCTTCGCCGGGGACCGCCTGCACTGCGATGACAGCGGCCCCGCTCGCATCCAGCTGGCGCAGGGCAGAGAAAAGATTGGCGGCTGCTTCCACCAGATCGCCGGTGGGGGAGAGGTTGAGGCTGGCCCTTGCCTGATCTGCACCGGGCAGACCTTCGGGGCCAAACAGCAGCGCTGCCTCGCCCGTTGCAATGCTGCTCGCCTCAAGCCGCACGGCGGCAGCGGGGGCGTAATGGGAGGTCAGCATGCCGGGGGCCTGCGGCGCGTGATCATCGGCGGCAGCGCGGATCAGGCGGCAGCCCAGCACCGCTTCGATCTCTTCCGCCGGAACGCCGCCGGGCCGCAGCAGCGCCGGAGTTTTGCCCGTCAGGCTGACGATGGCGGATTCGATGCCGATGGGGCAGGGGCCTGCGTCGATGACATGGGCAATCTTGTCCCCCAGATCCGCAATCACCGCATCCGCATCTGTTGTTGAAATGCGGCCCGAGAGATTGGCGCTGGGCGCCGCCAGCGGGCGGCCAAGCCGGCTGGCGAGCCAGCGCATGACGGGCGCGGCAGGCACGCGCAGCGCAACGCTGTCGAGGCCTGCAGTCGTCAGGCTGGCGATGGGGGATGCCGGATTGCGCGGCACCACCATGGTCAGCGGCCCCGGCCAGAAGGCTGCGGCCAGCGCCTTTGCCCTGTCATCAAACAGGCCGTGCTGCTCCGCCGCTTCGAGGCTCTCCACATGCGAGATCAGCGGATTGAAGCTCGGCCGTCCCTTGGCTTCATAGATACCGGCACAGGCGCGCCCGTTCGTGGCGTCGGCGGCAAGGCCGTAGACGGTTTCCGTCGGCACGGCCACCAGCTTGCCCCCGGCCAGCGCCTCCACCACCGGCTGAAGCAGGCCGGACATCATCCAGTCGGTGGACTTCAAATCGATGGGCCAGCGCTGCATTCTGGGGCTCCGGAAGCCGGGGCGGCTGCGCTGTGCCAACAGAAAACGGCGCGGCCTGCCTCTGGGTAACGTATTGACGTTTACGTAAACTGCGGTACGTTCGCAGGAGACACATGAGATGCGCGGCTTTTGCGGACTTCAGCGGTCCACGTCAAGCACCAAGCGCGTCCACAGCAGGGAGAAACAGGATGTATCGCGCGCCTCTCGCCGAAATTGCCTTCACGCTCAAGCATGTGGCCGGACTGCCGCAAGTCCGGGACGCCTATGGCGCGGAAGAGCTTGGCGAGGATCTGGTCGAAGCCATTCTGACCGAGGCCGGGCGTTTCGCCGCCGAGGAAATCGCCCCGCTCAACAAGATCGCCGACAGGCAGGGTACACCCTTCGCCAACGGCACGGTGACGACGCCGGAAGGCTGGCGCGATTGCTATCATCACTGGATCGAGGGCGGCTGGAACGCGCTGGCCGCCACCACGGACTTCGGCGGGCAGGGCCTGCCGGTGATGCTGAACATCGCCGCGCTGGAAATGTGGAACTCCGCCTCCATGGCCTTCGCCCTTGGCCCGACGCTGACCATGGGCGCCGTCGAGGCGCTGGAAAAGCACGCGGCGCCGGAATTGCAGGAGAAGTACCTCGCCAAGCTCGTGTCCGGCGAGTGGATGGGGACCATGAACCTGACCGAGCCGCAGGCAGGCTCCGATCTCAATGCGCTGAAGGCACGGGCGGAGCGCAACGCCGATGGCAGCTACCGTATCTTCGGGCAGAAGATCTTCATCACCTATGGCGAGCACGATCTGACGGACAACATCATCCATCTGGTGCTGGCCCGCCTCCCGGATGCGCCTGCAGGCACGCGCGGTATCTCGCTGTTCCTGGTGCCGAAATTCTTCGTCAATGACGATGGCTCGCTCGGCGCGCGCAACGATGTGCGCTGCGCGGGCATCGAGCACAAGCTCGGCATCCACGGTTCGCCGACCTGCACCATGATCTATGGGGACGAGGGCGGCGCCACCGGCTGGCTGATCGGCGAGGAGAACCGGGGCCTCGCCTGCATGTTCACCATGATGAACAACGCCCGCCTCGCGGTGGGCGTGCAGGGGCTGGGCGTTTCCGAGCGCGCCTTCCAGCAGGCGCTGGCCTATGCGCTGGACCGGCGTCAGGGCCGCGCTCCCGGCGACAAGGGCGAGAGCATGAGCCCCATTGCCCTGCATCCCGACATCAAGCGCACCCTGCTCGCCATGCAGGCCCGCACGCAGGTGGCCCGTGCCATCTGCTATTCCTGCGCCCATGCCATCGACATGGCGCATCTGGCCGCAACGCCGGAAGAGCGGGCGCATTGGGCAAGCCGCGCAGGCTTGCTGACGCCCATCGCCAAGGCGCTCTCCACCGACTTCGGTGTGGAATCGGCCTCGCTCGGCGTGCAGGTTCACGGCGGCATGGGCTTCATCGAGGAAACGGGGGCCGCCCAGCACCTGCGCGATGCCCGCATTGCGCCGATCTATGAGGGCACCAACGGCATTCAGGCGATTGACCTCGTACAGCGCAAGCTGCCGCTGGAGGGCGGGGCACATGTGGACGGGTTTATCGCCGAACTGAAGGCAATTGCGGAGACCGCCGCTGCCCATTCGGATGTAGATATCAAGGCCGCTGCCGCCCATCTTCTGCCCGCCCTCGACGGCCTGTCCTCCGCGACAGACTGGCTGAAGCAGGCGCAGGCCGATGGCCGGGTGGCGGAAACGCTGGCGGGTGCAACGCCCTATCTGCGGCTGGCCGGTCTGGCGCTGGGTGGTGCCCTGCTGGTCAAGGGCGCGATGGCGGCTGACGGGCAGAACCCGGCAGCTGAGGCCCACCGCCGCCTGCTGGCACGGCACTTTGCCGAAACGCTGCTGGGCGAGACAGCGGGCCTTGCCCGCGATGTCACCGGAGCGGCGGGCGCAATCCTGGCCTTCGATCCGGCGGCCCTTTCGGCTCGCATCGGCTGATGGCTGACCTTCTGACCAAACATGAAGCGGGGAGGGCGGCATGATCCGTCATGAAAGCAGGGATGGCGTCAACCTTGTCAGGTTCGACCGGCCGGACAAGAAAAATGCCATCACCGGCGAAATGTATCTCGCCCTCGTGGACGGGTTGATGGCGGGTGAGGCGGATGCAGGTATCGGCTGCCACCTCATCAGCGGCTCGCCCGGCGCCTTCACCGCAGGCAATGATATTGCCGACTTCATGCGCTACGCCTCGCAGGGCGACCTGTCGGACACGCCGGTGCTGAAGTTCCTGTTCGTCCTTGCCCGGCTGGAAAAGCCGCTGGTTGCGGCGGTGGACGGGCTTGCCATCGGCGTCGGCACCACGCTGCTGTTCCATTGCGACATGGTCTATGCCACGCCCCGCACGGTGCTGCGCACGCCGTTTGTCGATCTGGGGCTTGTGCCGGAGGCTGGCTCCAGCCTGCTGGCGCCGCGCATCATGGGCCACCAGCGCGCCTTTGCGCTTCTGTGCCTTGGTGATCCCTTCACTGCGGAAGCCGCGCGTGAGGCGGGCATTGTCAATCATGTGGTCAGCGAGGCCGATCTCGAAACGGCGGCTTTCGACTGCGCCAGCCGCATTGCCGCCCGTCCGCGTGAAGCCATGGGCCTCTCCCGCCGCCTGCTGCGCGGGGACCGGACGGAGGTTCTGGCACGGATGGACGAGGAAGCCCTCATCTTCGGCCAGCGCCTCTCCTCCCCGGAAGCCGCCACCGCCTTTGCGGCCTTCATGGGCAAGGGGAAGGGGTGATCTGGAACGGCGTGGAACTTGCTCCGCCCCGTCACAGACATGCTGCCTTGCAGCTTGCTCAGGTGTCACCCCGGCCCTTTGAGCCGGGGCCCACTCGTTTCCAGAGATGTGCCGTTGTTTGAAAGGGCGCGGCAATGGAAGCCACTTTTTGTTAGCCTCTACGGCGGCAATTCAATCCCGCCGCTCTGGGAGCGAGTGGTTCCCGGATCTCCGCTTCGCTTCGTCCGGGACGACGGCCTTGAACGCTTGACAGCAGCAACTCCCTGACAGGTCCCGGCACGGAGGCCGGGACGGCGTGGTGTGGGCTGAAAGCCTGCGGGAACCTGACCAGCAGAAGCCTGCAGACCCAAACAAAACAGCCCGCCGGACCTCTCCGGCGGGCTGTTTCAGTTCAGATTGCCCCAAATGGGGCGGAGTCAGTCGAACTCGGGGCCGCGGGCCGGGTAGGGGGTGACTTCCCGCCAGGCCTTCATCAGCGTCTCCAGCTCTTCGTCGGCATGCGGTGGCAGCACGATTTCGAGGCGGACCAGAAGGTCGCCATGGCCGCCGTTTTTCGTCGGCAGGCCCTTGCCCTTGAGCCGCATGGTCTTGCCGCTGCTGGAGCCGGGCGGAATGGTGAGATAGGCCGCGCCGTCGAGCAGCGGTGTGCGCACCTTCGCGCCCAGAACCGCCTCATAGAGCGCCAGCGGCAGATCGAGATGCAGGTCGTTGCCCCGCACCACGAACAGCTTGTGCGGCTTCAGGCGGATCTCGATCACCGCATCGCCCGCAGGCCCGCCGTTGACGCCGGGCTGGCCCTGACCGCGCAGGCGGATCTTGTCGCCCTCCACGGTGCCGGCCGGGATTTTCATGTCGATGGTCTTGCCATTGGGCAGGGTGACGCGGGTCTTGCCGTCGCGGCCAAGCTCTTCGACCGTCACAAGTGCGATCATCTCGACCGTCTGTCCGGCACGGGGGGCGCCGCCGCGCGCTGCGCCCGGATCCCCGGCAAAGCCGCGCGCCCCGGCACCAGCGCCGGGCCCTGCGCCCGCGCCGCCACGGCGTGCGCCGAAGCCGCCGAGAATGTCGTTCAGAATGTCGTCAAAGGCACCGCCCGTGAAGCCGCCGCCGGCACCGCCACGCGCGGAGCCTTCGCGGAAGCCGTCGAAGCCTTCAAAGCCATGCGCCTGAAAGCGCGGCTTGCCGTCGGCGCCGATCTCGCCCCGGTCGAATTTCTGGCGCTTCTCCTTGTCACCCACGATCTCATAGGCCTGGTTGATCTCGGAAAAGCGTGCCTGTGCATTCGGATCATTGGCGTTCTGATCCGGGTGATACTGCTTTGCAAGCTTGCGGAAGGCCCGTTTGATGTCCGCTTCGCTTGCCGTTTTGGTTACGCCAAGAACGGAGTAAGGGTCTTTCATTGTCAGTCCGCTATGTGGTGAAGGCGCCCGGAGCATCCGGACGCCTGATAAGTCTAGTCACGTCTCATATGGGAAGCGACAGGAAATGATGCCAGTACAAGCTTGCACGTAGCTCATGCAACGCCGGAATATCTTCTTTCAAACCCCAAGTGCGGCAAGACTGATGACGGCAAGGTTCTGGCGCGCATCCCGGCAGGCGCTTCCCTCATAGGCCTTCACCCCCTGAAACGTGTTGGCTGTGGTGCGGAAGCTCATGCAGCCGGGCACCTGCGCGCCTTCACCGGACACCTTGGTGATGGTGCCGGAGTTGCCGCTTTCGGGGTTGAGCCAGGGAATTTCGACCTCGCCGCCCCCGGCAGGCGCGGTCCCGGCAAGTGCAAGGGCGATGACCTGACGGTCTGCCGGTTCAACGCCCGCACTGGCATCCGTGGGCATGCCATTGATGGAATTGGTCAGATCCAGCGGCGCGATCATGTCGTTGGTGGCGAGCGTGGCTGACATCTGCGAACAGCCGGCCGCAATCCAGCCCAGTGACAAAATCACACCAAGCGGAACCAGCCGCTTGGAAAGCGGCCGGGGATATGAAAGGTTACGCATCACAAAAGCCCTTCTTTCCCCGGGTCGGACCTTCCCGCCTGGAGGCAAAGCGCCCATCAGAACCAGTCGTGAAAGCCGATGACCCATACAGTAAACACTCCCCCGGAAGCGTTAACAAAAGGTGACTTCACGGAAGTAGCGGAACCGTTTCAGCTTTTTGCTGAATGGCTTGCGGACGCCACGGAGAAAGAGATCAACGACCCCAACGCGGTCGCGGTTGCGACGGTCGATGACAGTGGATTGCCGAATGTGCGCATGGTGCTGCTGAAGGATTTCGATGAGCGCGGCTTCGTGTTCTACACGAATCTGGAAAGCGCCAAGGGGCGCGAGCTTCTGTCGGCCGGCAAGGCCGCCATGTGCTTCCACTGGAAGTCGCTGCGCCGCCAGGTGCGGGTGCGCGGGCTGGTCACGCAGGTCAGCCCGGAAGAGGCGGACGAGTATTACAAGTCCCGCCCGCGCGGCAGCCGGATCGGGGCCTGGGCCTCGAAACAGTCCCGCCCGCTGGAAAGCCGTTTTGCGCTGGAAAAGGAAGTGGCGCGCTACACGGCCAAGTTCGGCATCGGCGATATTCCCCGCCCGGACCACTGGTCAGGCCTGCGCATCGTGCCGGTGGAAATCGAGTTCTGGCACGACCGTCCGTTCCGCCTGCACGACCGGGTGAAATTCACCCGGGCATCGGAAGGCGAAGCATGGACGAAGGCCCGCCTCTATCCGTGAGCCACTGGAAGCTGCCCTGACAAACCGGCTCCCGGTGAGCTTGACTCATCGGGAGCCGCTATAAGCCCGTGCGGCGCATGAGCAATTTCAAGGTCTGATGCCTCAGCATCGAAAGCCCTGGTATCAGAGCAGCTTCTTCCAGCGGAAATAGAGGAAGTTCACCAGAACCGCGAGAAGCATCAGGCCGAGCGAAAACGGGTAACCCCAGTCCCATTCCAGCTCCGGCATCTTGGCGAAGTTCATGCCGTAGATCGAGGCAATCAGCGTCGGCGGCAGGAACACGACAGCAAGAACCGAGAAGATCTTGATGATCTGGTTCTGCTCCAGATTGACCAGGCCGACCGTTGCGTCGAGCAGGAAGCTGAGCTTGGCATCCAGTGCATCGGCATGCTGCTTGATCGAGTTGATGTCACGCCCCAGCATCTTGCAGGCCGCCACCTGCTCGTCCGTCAGGTTCACCCGTGTTGAGCGGGCGGAGAGGAACAGGAACAGCCGCGTCAGGCTGGCGCAGACATCATGCATGCGTGCGACCTGCAGACCGATGCGCCCCTGCGTGCGGATGGCGGAACGGTAGGTCTCGGCCTTGCGCGAACTCAAGCCCTCCTCGAATACCTGCATCGATATCCGGTCGAAAGCATCCGACGCTTCTTCCATCACATCGGCGCAGCGGTCGCAGATGATATCCAGCAGCACGAACAGCACACCGGGGCCATTGCGCGGGATGGTGCCATCCTGCTGGACGCGGCGGGCGCAGGTCTGGATCGACTGGGGTTCGCCATAGCGGACTGTCACAAGCCGCCGGGAACTGAGGACAAAGGTGACGGATGAGGTGCGCGGATCGGGCATCCGTGCGGCCATGGGCAGCACCGCCGTCATGACGATGGCGCCGGGTTCTTCATAGAGCCGCTCCGACGTTTCGATCGAGGAGATTTCCTCCCGCGTCGGGATCTCTGCGCCCATCAGTTTTTCCGCCAGCCGCTGTTCTTCGAAGGTGGGATTGAACAGGTCAATCCACACTGCAGACGGCGGTATCTGTTCGCCGCCTTTCACTTCAACCCTAACCATGGCGGCGGCTGATGGTGTGTATGCAATGATCATGAAGGAACTCCCGCCCGATGCGCCGGGGTGACGATGCCACGCCGCATACGATTCCACCATGACAGAAAGACGACAGGCACTGGCGCATGTGAAAGAGCGCCCTGCGCGGAAGGGGGCAGAAAAAGCAAGAGCCGGGCACCCTCCTCAGATGCCCGGCTCAGAAATCAGCGGTCATGCGCATTACTTGCGGTTGGAGCCGGCCTTGGCGGCCTTGCTCTGCTTGAAGCACATGGCGGCAGCCGTCACGGCCTGAATGCCCAGCGGCTTGTAGAGATCTGCAAGGTTCGGGGCGGCGGCGGCTTTCGGGGTCTGCTTTGCAAGGGTCGACATTGTTTCTGGTCCGTTGGGCGTTGAATGGCGCGCTCAGTGATGCCCGATTGCGGCATCTATGTGGCTTTCGCGCGGGTTTTTTCTTGCCTTTCCCTGAAAAACACAGAGGAAAGACACTGACTAAAGCGTAAACTTCGACAGTTTACGTCTGGTAAAAACTTAATCCTTGGGTAAGGCGAGTTGAAGGCAAATGCCGGTCAAATAAAATGTCGTCTTGTTACAATCCGCTCACGCCTTGAAAAGGCTGATGCCCCGTATGGCCGTTCCAAAGGCGGCAAAGGCAAATTGACGGATGCGGCGGGATAAAATCCAAGGAAACCGCCTTCTCCTTTCAGACGGGTCTTGCATGGGCGGGCAAGTCATGTCTGTCTGCGCAAAAGGGCGGAATCAGCCCGCAACAGAAGTTTGGTCCCGTCTCCGGCCTTTCATGTCCGGCCCCGGGCATCGGAGATGCAAGGCATGAGCACACGGCCGCAAACCCCGGTCAAGGCAATCCTGTTCGACAAGGACGGCACGCTGATCGACTTCCAGCAGACCTGGTCGCCCGCCTTTGCCCGGCTGCTCGACACGATGGCCGCCGGAAATGCGCTGGTGAAGACCGAGCTGGCGCGGATCACCGCCTTCAATCTGGAAACCGGCTTGTTCGAGCCGCATTCTCCCTTCGTGGCGGGGGCCAATGATGCGGTCATCGGCGAATGGGCCCAGGTGATGGGCATTGCCGATACCACGGCACTCCTGCGCGAGATCGAAGCGCATCTGAAGGCCTTTGGCCTTGAAAGCCTTGCGCCGTTCCCGGCGCTGGAAGCGACGATCCGGACGCTGCATGACGCCGGCTACATCCTCGGCATCGCCACCAACGACACGGAAAGCTCCGCCCGCGCCCAGATGCGCGCACTGGGCATCGAGCAGTGCTTTGCCCAGATCTATGGCTATGACAGCGGCTTCGGGGCAAAGCCTGCGCCCGGCATGGTCATGGCCTTCCAGGAGCAGAACGGCCTGCACCCGCAGGAGGTTGCCATGGTGGGGGACAGCCTGCATGACATGCATGCAGGGCGCCAGGCCGGCGCCGTTGCCGTGGCCGTTGCCACCGGGACAATTGGTGCGGACATTCTGGCCCCGCATGCGGATCACGTTCTCACCGGTCTTGATGATCTCCTGGACTGGCTGGATGCAATGATGCCGGTGCACTGAACACCGTCTCTTTGCCGGGGACGGCGTTTCTGCTCTTGCTTTTGACGGCGGCAGACGGCACCCAGATAGGGATGCCGCCTTCCGGCGGCCATTCCGGCAACAGGCCCAGCTGGGCCGGGCAGGGGAGCAGGTGGTGAGAAAGCGGTATCCCGTTCCGCGTTCTGAACTTGGGCGCGCCTCACGCTTCATGGCGGCAATGGGCGTTCCGACGCTGTTTGCCGCTGCCGTAGCCTATCGAAGCGGGGTCATCGCAGCCAACCAGCTTGAACTCAGCCTGCTGCTCGGCGCCGCTCTTGGGCTGTCCGGCCTTGGTTTGGCCATCACGGCCATCTTCCTGTGGTGGCAGCGCGGCGGGACCGGCGTCGGCGATGCTGTGCGCGCGGTGTTCTACGGTCTTGTCCTGCTCGTGCCGCTGACACTGCTGGCTGCGGGCTGGAACATGTTTCCCCAGCTCAATGATATCAGCACCGACCCATCCGATCCGCCTCCGGCCGTTGAAGCCCTTTCTGCCCGTGATGCTCTCGCGCCGCCGCGGTTCGATGCTGCCTTGCAGACGCAGGCCTATCCGGAAATCGTCTCGCGCCGCTTCCGGCTGGAGCCGGTCGATCTGCATGCGGCTGTGCGCAAGGTGATGGAAAAGAACGGCTGGGAAATCGTCACCGAACTGCCGCCGGACATGCGCGATTCTCCCAGCCTGCTGCAGGCGATCGCCCGGGTTCCGCTCATCGGCCTTCCGGCCGGCATATCCGTGCGCGTGGAGCCTGACGTGACCGGATCCATCCTCGATGTGCGGGCCAGCTCGCGTTTCGCCGCACATGATCTGGGTTTCAATGCCCAGCAGATCCGCAGCTTCTACCGGGATCTCGATGCGGCATTGACCGAGGCCTACGGGAGCATCGGCCGCCTCAACGTCACTGAGGAAGAAGCCGAGGAGGCCCGTGCACAGGCCGAAGAACTGCCGCTCCTGACCGAGCGGCCGGAAGAGGACGCGGGCAGGCCAGTGCCTTTGCCAGGCTTCAAACCCTATCAGGCACCGGAGCCTGCCGCTGCAGAGCCGGAGTTCGACGAGATTTATCAGGGGGATGAGGTGCAGGGTCATATCGCCCCTCGATGAGCTTGACTCATTGAGGGGTGGTCGAGCCCGTGCGGCGTCTGAGCAATTTCAAGGCGTGATGCGTCAGCATCTCAGAGCCTTGATATCAAGGCGCGAGCTTTCAGGGCGCCGCCCAGTAGAGCCCTTCGAGCCGTGCTTCTCCGTCGCACTGCGCCGCTCCTGTCTCCACCAGCCGCTCCAGTTGCGCAAAGACGGAGAGGGCTGCTGCCCCCTTCAGGCGCGGGTCAAGGCCTGCATAGACCGCATCAACGATCTGCGGAATGTTCGACTGTCCAAGGCGCTGCAGCACGCCGAGGATGGCTGCCTCCCGCTGCATCCGGTGTGCCTTCAGGGCGGCCATGTAGTCCTGCGCCGCGTGAAGCAGGTTGCCGTGGCCGGGCAGATAAAGGCTCTCGCTGCGCTCCATCATCCTGTCGAGTGAGGCGAGATAGGCCTGCATCGATCCGTCCGGAGGAGCGACGATGGAGGTGGACCAGGCCATGACGTGATCGGCGGAGAACATCAACCCGTCATCCGGCAGGGCGAAGGCGAGATGATTGGCCGTGTGGCCGGGGGCTTCCACCGCCTCGAACAGCCGTCCGCCGGCGGTGAAGCGCTCTCCGTCAGCCAGCTGCCGGTCCGGCCGGTAGTCCATGTCGGCGCTGGCATCCAGCGGATTGACCTCGTTGCCATGCAGTGCCCGGGCTGGCCGGTGGGGCGCGCAGCCGAGTATCTGGGCACCGGTGAGCGCGGCAAGCCGCGCGGCGGCGGGCGAGTGATCCTTGTGGGTGTGGCTAACGAGAATGGCCGTGACGCTCTGGCCGCGGGTGGCCGCCAGAATGGCCTGCAGATGCGCCTCATCCTCCGGGCCCGGGTCCAGCACGGCCACCTCGCCCTCGCCGATCAGATAGGTGTTGGTGCCATGAAACGTGAAAGGGCCGGGATTGTTCACCGTCAGCCGCCGGATGCCGGGGGCCACCTCCACCGGCTCGCCATGACGCGGATCGAAGGAAAGATCGTGCTGCAGTTTCGTCATCACCGGTCTCTTTGGAGCGGGCAAGCCGTGCGGCGCCTGAGCAATTTCAAGGCGTGACGCGTCAGCATCTCAAAGCCTTGCTATCGCCTGTTCCTGCGCATCTGTTCAGCGCAGGACAAGTCAAGTCAAGCAATTGTCAGGTCCGGCACACAACCGTTTCCCGTTTTGATTGACCGGTCGCATTGGCGCCACTGGCATGAAGCGGTAATGTGGACGGGTTAGAAAGCGATGGGCGGCGCTGTCTTTCCCCGAAGGAGAGGTGCGCGCGGCCGCTCGCATGACCAGCCAGATGAGGACAGGCAAGGCCCCATGCCCGAACATGCTCTTTCCCTGGAAGCCGTTCTTCCCCTCAAGCGCGAGGCGGCCTTTGCCCTGACTGTGGACAGGATTGCCTCCTGGTGGCCAAGGCATGATCCCTTCTTCGGCCAGTCCGCGCAGGACGTCCTCATTGATCCGCATCTGGGCGGGGCCTGCTCGCGGGTGGGCGAGGATGGCCGGCGGATCATCTGGGGCACGGTCCTGTCCATTGAAGCGCCGCTCTATCTGCGGCTCGCCTGGCAAATCGGCCCGGACGGAAAGCCGGTTGCCGATCCTTCCGCAGCAAGCCGGGTGGTGCTGTCCTTCCGCGATGCCGGGGAGGCGACGCGCCTTGAAGTCAGCCACGGGGATTTCATCCGCCATGGCGCGGCAGGCGAGGATTACCGCGCCTTCATGGCCTCCGGGGCTGGCTGGCCGCGTTTGCTGGAAGCCCTGACGAGGGCCGCCTCTTCACGCTACATCACCTCAGGATGAGTTCCGTTCGCCCGGCAGCGCCGGCCGCTCCCCGCATCAGCCTTCCGGGGCCAGGGGACGCCTGCCGTTTCGCACAGTGACAGAACATGTGAAATGCCGTCAAAATGACACGGGACATTCATCTGGGCGTTGGTTCGATACGCTAATCTGGTTTTTGTCGTGTGAGTGACATAGAGCCGGGTTATTTCACCGGCTCATGATATTCCGTGGGAGCGGCGGGGCGGAAGCAGGCGCAGGTTCGCGATGACCAATACACAGATTGAAGACGAGAAGCTGCCTCCGCGCGAGCTGCAGGCAAGGCCGTCGCAGCGCCTGAAGGATGCGCGCTGGGTGCTGTTCACGGCCGGCGCCGTGCTGATTCTGCTCTGGGCCGTCTTCCGTATTCCGCTTCTGGCCGTGCTTTGCGGTTTCTTCGCCGTGTTTCTGGCCGCAGCCCTCGGTCCCCGCCGCAGCGATGCCGTGCGTGCCCTGCAGCTTGAGAACAAGCGCGACCTGCGCCGCATGTGGCCCGGAACCGGCATCAAGGTGACGGCCGACGCGCTGCCCATGCCCTGTTTCATTGCCGACGGGCGGGGCATCACCCGTTATGTGAACACGCTGGCCCGCGAGCACTATCCGGCCGTCCGCCCGGGGGACCCGATTTCCTTCGGCCTGCGCACGCCATCCCTGCTGGAAGCCTTCGACCGCGCCCGCTCGCAAGGCACGGTGGAACGGATCGAATGGGCGGAAAAAGTGCCGACCGAATCCTGGTTCGAAGCCAGTATCGCGCCGATCTATCTGCCCTCGCTGAAGCCGGGGCAGGACGAACCCGCCATGCCCGACTTTCTGCTGGTGGCGCTGCGGGACCTGACCGAGCAGCGCCGGCTGGAGCGCATGCGCACCGACTTTGTCGCCAACGCCAGCCATGAGCTGCGCACGCCTCTGGCATCCCTCACGGGCTTCATCGAAACCCTGCAGGGGCCGGCCAAGGACGATGAGCGGGCGCGGGAGCGGTTCCTTGCCATCATGCTGGAACAGGCGAACCGGATGCGCCGCCTGATCGATGACATTCTGTCCCTGTCCCGCATCGAGCTGAAAGCCCATGTGCGTCCGGACAAGCTGGTGGATCTGCGCGAGGCCGTGCGCCACACCAATGACGCCCTGTCTCCGCTGGCGCGCGAGCTTGGCATGGAGGTGCACGTGGATGTGCCCGAGCAGGAGGCCGTTGTCCGGGGTGACCGTGACGAGTTGATCCAGGTGACCGAGAACCTCGTGGAAAATGCGCTGAAATACGGCAGCACCGGCAAGCGTGTCGATGTTTCGGTTCGCCCGCAGGGAAGCGGGCAGGGCTGGGTGCTGACCGTCCGGGACTATGGCGAGGGCATTTCGTCGGAGCATCTGCCGCGGCTCACCGAACGGTTCTACCGCGTCGATGTCGCCTCCAGCCGCGCCATGAAGGGCACCGGCCTCGGGCTTGCCATCGTCAAGCACATCCTCACCCGGCACCGGGCCCGCCTGGATATCGAAAGCCAGCCGGGGCAGGGGGCGGCATTCTCGATCACCTTCCCCGCAGATGGACAGACCGGGGCTGCAGCCTCACGTTGATCCGTCAAAATCTGCAAGGCGTCATGCAACTCTCACATCGTCTCATTAGGACATGTGCTATAGGCAGTCCTGCCGAAGCGGCCGTCCCCGTGACGGATCCCGCGCTTGAGTTGCACGCCGGAGATCATCAGCATGACAAGACATTATCTTGGGGCTGCGTTGCTTCTGCCCGCCCTCGTGGGGGCTGGCCTGCCTGCACAGGCGCGTGACAAGGTGCAGATTGTCGGCTCCTCGACGGTCTATCCCTTCGCGGCAGCGGTCGCCGAACGGGTTTCCCTTCAGAACGGCGGAAAATTTCCGGTCATCGAATCCACCGGCACCGGAGGCGGCATCAAGCTGTTCTGTGCCGGCGCGGGGGATGCGACACCCGACGTCACCAACGCTTCAAGGCCGATGAAGCCGGCCGAACTGGAGGAGTGCCGCGCAAATGGCGTCACGCCGGTCGAGATCCGGTTTGGCTTTGATGGCATCGTGCTTGCCGGAGCCGCAAGCGGGGAAGACATGGATCTTTCCCTCGAACAGCTCTTTCTGGGCCTCGCCCGCAAGGTGCCTGTGGAAGGCCGTTTGCTGGACAATCCCTTTCAATCCTGGCGTCAGATCAGCGCAGAGCTGCCGGACAAGCGCGTCGAGATTCTTGGTCCGCCGCCGACCTCCGGCACACGCGATACATTCGTCGAAATTGCCATGGAGCAGGGCTGTTCCGCACTTGCCGATGCAGGAAGCCTCGGGCTGAAGGGCGCAACCTGTCATGAATTGCGGCAGGATGGGGCCTTTCTGGAGACGGGCGAGAACGATGACCTCGTTGTGGCCATGCTGGAGCAGAACCCGCGGGCCCTCGGCATCTTCGGCTATTCCTTCCTGGACCAGAACCGCGGCGGGCTGAAAGCCGTGAAGATCTCCGGTGTCGAGCCATCCGCCGTCACGATTGCGGCTGGCACCTATCCCCTGTCCCGGCCGCTTTATTTCTACGTGAAGGAGGAGCATCTGGGAAAGATCCCGGGGCTTGAGGAATATCTCCTTGAATTTGCGTCTGAAAAGGCGCTGGGACCGGGCGGTTACCTGGCCGGGAAGGGCCTCATTCCGCTGCCGAAGCACCAGCGGCTCGAGAACGAGAAGCTGGCTGAGGAACTGGCGGCGGCCCATTGACCGCAGCTTTTCAAGAGGGGATGGGAGGCATTGCCGCTCTCCGCTGCTGCGGGCGCTGCCGGCAGGGTTCCTGGCGCGCTGCCGGCTAACAAGATGCTCCCGGTCTGACAGGCTGTTCCAGCCGGAGCGGCCCTGCTCGCCCGCCAATGTCACAAAACGGCATTTATTGGGGCAGCTTCGGAAAAATTATTCAACTTTATCAATAACTTAAATTGTCACAAAAGTGATATGGAACTGACATAGAAGTCTCATCTGCGGCCGTTAGGTTCCGCTCGTCGCCAGGGCCTCAGGGGAGGCTGGGTGGCGCGCCCAAAAACCTTGACATTCAAAGGGAGTGGTCAAGTGAAGTTCAAAACCCTCGTAAGCACGGTTGCCCTCGCGGTTGCCGCCACCGCAGTCGCCGGCGCCGCTCAGGCTCGTGATCAGATCCAGATCGCCGGTTCCTCGACGGTTCTGCCCTATGCTTCCATCGTTGCTGAAGCTTTCGGCGAAAACACCGACTTCCCGACCCCGGTCGTGGAATCCGGCGGTTCGGGCGCTGGCCGCAAGAAGCTCTGCGAAGGCGTTGGTGTGAACACCATCGACATCGCGAACTCCTCCAGCCGCATCACGCAGTCGGACATCGACACCTGCAACGCCAACGGTGTCACCGAGCTCATGGAAGTGCGCATCGGCTATGACGGCATCGTGTTTGCTTCCGACATCAACGGAAACAAGTTCGAGTTCACCCCGGCTGACTGGCACTCCGCTCTGGCCGCCCAGGTCGTGAAGGATGGCCAGCTCGTTGCCAACCCGAACAAGAAGTGGAGCGATGTGCGCGCTGACCTGCCGGAGCAGGACATCCTCGCCTTCATTCCGGGCACCAAGCATGGCACCCGCGAAGTGTTCGACGAGAAGGTTCTGCACGCTGGCTGCAAGGCCAACGGCATCGAAGAAGCTCTGACGGCTGCCAACGGTGGTGACGCCAAGGCTGCTGCCAAGGCTTGCATGGCGCTGCGCACCGATGGCGTGTCCATCGACATCGACGGCGACTACACCGAGACCCTGGCTCGCGTTGCTGCCAACCCGCATGGTATCGGCGTGTTCGGTCTGTCCTTCTACCAGAACAACACCGACAAGCTCCAGGTTGCGACCATGGGCGGCATCGTTCCGACGGTCGAGAGCATTGCCAAGGGTGAGTACCCGGTTTCCCGTCCGCTGTTCTTCTACGTGAAGAAGGCTCACATCGGCGTGATCCCGGGCCTGAAGGAATACGTCGAGTTCTTCGTCTCCGACGATATCGCAGGTCCGGATGGCCCGCTCGCTCAGTACGGCCTCGTTTCCGATCCGGAACTGGCTGCGACCCAGAAGGCCGTTGCTGACGAAGTCGTCATGGGTCCGCTCAAGTAAGCGGTTCGAGCCTATGGAAGACCAGGGTGGCGCAATAGCGCCACCCTTTGCTCTGTGGATTGGATAGCTCATGAGCCTCGGTGCCCTTCTCCTTATAATTGTTGCTCTTGCCTTTGTTGGGGCGTTCGCTGGCAGAAGCCGGGCGGTGGCTCTCGTTGGCGGAGATAGACGGAAACTGCATTCGCTGCCGGGCCACTATGGCACGGTTGTGTTTCTGTTCACGGCCGTTCCGGCGCTCGTGCTGATGGCTGCCTGGCTGTTTTTGTCGCCGGTGATTATTGAAGGAGCGGCGTCGCGGAGTCTTCCGGAGGCGTCATCCGACAGCTCGACCGCCATGACACTGGTGATGACCGACGTTCGCCGTATTGCCGGCGGGCTGCAGGTTCTTGCCCGCCGTGGTGATCTGTCTGAGGAAAGCATCGCGGAAATGCGCGGTGATCTCAGCCTCATTCGCGGCCGCATGGCGCAGGCTGGGGTTGCCCTCGGTGCCGATGTGCGCAGCGAAGTCTTTGAGGCTGCCAAGTCATACCGGGCGATGACCAATTCCTCCCGGTTCATGATGGCCATTGCGGTGATTGCGGTTGCGGCCGCCGGGCTTGTCTGGTCGTTTTTCCGGATTAATCCGGACTTCCGCGCCAGAAATGTCTCCGAGCAGTTCACGCGTTCAATGCTTCTTGCTGCATCGCTCGTCGCCGTGCTGACGACCTTCGGCATTGTGTCGTCCCTGCTGTTTGAGACCTATAATTTCTTCAACATGTACCCTGCTACCGAGTTCTTCTTCGGTACGGTCTGGAATCCGCAGTTCCGCGGCGGCTCCGAACTGGGCATCCTGCCGTTGCTCTGGGGTACCTTGTATGTCTCGACCGTCGCGCTCCTGTTTGCCGTGCCGGTTGGCCTTTATGCGGCAATCTACATGTCGGAATATGCGTCCAAGCCGGTTCGAAGCATCGCCAAGCCGCTGCTTGAGCTGCTGGCGGGTATCCCGACCATCGTCTACGGCCTTTTCGCCCTGATTACGGTTGGCCCTTTCCTGCGCGACTACTTCGCCCAGCCCATGGGCCTGGGCAATTCGTCGTCGTCGGTGCTGACTGCCGGTCTCGTGATGGGCATCATGCTCATCCCCTTCGTGTCATCTCTTTCGGATGACATCATCAATGCGGTTCCCCAGTCTCTGCGTGACGGTGCCTATGGCCTTGGGGCCACCAGATCCGAGGCGATCCGGCAAGTTGTCTTTCCGGCGGCCTTGCCGGGCATTGTCGGCGCTGTCCTTCTGGCAGCAAGCCGCGCCATTGGCGAGACCATGATTGTGGTGATGGGCGCCGGAGCTGCAGCCAAGCTGGGGCTCAATCCGTTCGATGCCATGACCACCGTTACAGTGAAGATCGTCAGCCAGCTGACAGGTGACACGGAGTTCGCCTCACCGGAGACACTGGTCGCCTTCGCGCTTGGCATGACGCTCTTTGTCTTCACTCTGGGACTGAATGTCGCCGCTCTTTACATCGTCCGTAAATACCGGGAGCAATACGAATGACCAGCGTCGATACTGTTCCGTTCAAATCGATCTATAACCCGGATGCACGGACCAAGCGGAGAAACGCGGCTGAGCGCCGGTTCCGCTTCTATGGAATGACGGCCATTTTCATTGGCTTGATGTCCCTCGTCATCCTTCTGTCTTCAGTGCTTTCCAGTGGCCTTGCTGCATTCAACCAGGCCTTTGTTGAGTTCGATGTGCAGCTGACGGAATCCGCCCTCGACAAGTCGGGCCAGCGGGATCTTGAGGAGATGAAGAAGGTCAGCACGGTCGGCTACGGGAATGTAATCCAGAAGGCGCTTCTGGAGGCTCTGAACCGTGCGGGCATTGAGACCGGCGGTTTGTCCGACAGGGAAATTTTTGATCTCGTCTCCAAGGAAGCACCGGCGACACTGCGCAACATGGTGCTGGCGGATCCGAACCTTGTCGGCCAGACAATCAAGTTCAAGACCTACGCCAATGGCCGTGTCGATGGCTACTTCAAGGGCCGCGTCACGATGGACAGCGCGAAGCTGGATAGCAATATCTCGCCTGAGCAGCTGGAACTCGCCGACAGAATGCGCGCAGCCGGCATGATGTATGAAGGCTTCAACTGGGGCTTCTTCTTCGGGCCGGATGCCTCCGACTTGCGTCCTGAAGCGGCAGGTCTGGGTATCGCCTTCCTCGGCTCCATGTATATGATGATGATTGTTCTTGTCCTGGCGGTTCCGATCGGCGTGGCGGCGTCCATCTACCTTGAGGAATTTGCCCCCAAGAACTGGTTTACTGACCTGATTGAAGTCAACATCTCGAACCTGGCAGCCGTTCCGTCAATCGTGTTCGGTATCCTTGGCCTGGCTGTTTTCATCAATTTTGCCGGTCTTCCCCAGTCGGCCTCGCTGGTTGGCGGTCTTGTCCTGACGCTGATGACGATCCCGACAATCATCATTGCCACCCGTGCTGCGCTGCGCGCGGTGCCGCCGAGCATCCGGGATGCGGCGCTTGGGGTCGGTGCGTCGAAGATGCAGTCGATCTTTCATCACGTGCTGCCGCTTGCCGCTCCCGGCATCCTGACTGGAACGATCATTGGCTTGGCTCAGGCCCTTGGTGAAACCGCGCCCCTGCTGCTGATCGGCATGGTTTCATTTGTTCGCAGTTTCCCGTCTGCTCCGCCGGAAGGCTTCTTCGAGCCGGCAGCTGCCCTGCCTGTTCAGGTCTTCAACTGGACGCAGCGTGGTGACCCGGCTTTCGTCGAGCGCGCATCCGGAGCCATTATCGTGCTGCTGGTGTTCCTGATCGTAATGAACCTGGTTGCCATCATCCTGCGCCGCCGCTTTGAGCGCCGCTGGTAAGAAAGGGATTACCGATGAATGTCAGCGCAAAAGTGGAGAACGGCGTGACCCACGCAGAACCCAAGATCGTCGCCCAGAAGGTTCAGGTCTATTACGGCGACAAGCACGCCATCAAGGACGTGGACATCAAGATTCAGCCCCGTTCCGTGACCGCCTTTATCGGTCCGTCGGGCTGCGGCAAGTCCACCTTCCTGCGCACCCTCAACCGGATGAACGACACCATCGACATCTGCCGCGTTGAAGGTGACATCCTGATCGACGGCGAGAACATCTACGATCCGAAGGTCGATCCGGTGCAGCTGCGCGCCAAGGTCGGCATGGTGTTCCAAAAGCCGAACCCGTTCCCCAAGTCGATCTACGAGAACGTCGCCTATGGTCCGCGCATCCACGGCCTGACCCGCAACAAGGCGGAACTCGATGAAGTGGTTTCTGCCTCGCTGCAGAAGGCCGGCCTGTGGAACGAAGTGAAGGACCGTCTTGATGGTCCGGGCACGGGCCTGTCCGGTGGCCAGCAGCAGCGTCTCTGCATTGCCCGCGCCATCGCCGTCAGCCCCGAAGTGATCCTCATGGACGAGCCGTGCTCGGCCCTTGATCCGATTGCGACCGCCAAGGTCGAAGAGCTGATCGACGAGCTGCGCACCAACTTCACCATCGTGATCGTGACGCACTCCATGCAGCAGGCTGCCCGCGTGTCCCAGCGCACCGCTTTCTTCCATCTCGGCAATCTGGTCGAGGAAGGGGCGACGCAGGACATCTTCACCAATCCGCAGGACAAGCGCACGCAGGATTACATCACCGGCCGTTTCGGCTGATACTGGATCTTGCGCTCGAGAATTTGAGAGGAACACGACATGTCCGAGCATACCGTAAGCTCGTATGACGAGGAACTGCGCGCCCTGGCCGGCCGGGTCGCCGAAATGGGCGGTCTGGCGGAGAAGCTGGTGAATGATGCCGTCACCGCTCTGCTGACTCACGATCTGCCCAAGGCACAGGCCACCGTTCAGGCCGATGCCAAGCTGGACGAGATGCAGCAGGAAATCGAGGCGAAGTTCATCCGCATCGTCGCCCTGCGCCAGCCGATGGGTCAGGATCTGCGCGAGATCATGGCCGCAGGCCGCATCGCCAACGATCTGGAGCGCGTCGGTGACCTTGCCAAGAACATCGCCAAGCGCGTGATTGCCATCGACGGCGTCTTCAATTCCAAGAAGGCCGCCTTCGGCGTCGAGCACATGTCCGATCTGGCGCTGAACCAGCTCAAGTCGGTGCTGGACGCCTATACGGGCCGTGATGCCGAAGCCGCCAAGGCTGTGCGCGAGCGCGACGATGAGGTGGATGCCATCTACACCTCGCTGTTCCGCGAGCTGCTGACCTACATGATGGAAGATCCGCGCAAGATCACCCAGTGTGCCCACCTGCTGTTCTGTGCCAAGAACATCGAGCGCATTGGTGACCACGCCACCAACATCGCCGAAAACGTCTATTTCATGGTGACCGGTGACCAGCTGCTGGAAGCCCGCCGCAAGATCGACGAGATGGGCATTGCCGAAAACGAAGGCGCCTGATCTGCCTGCCTGTAAGTGACGTCCGGAGCATATTGCCATGCCCAAGGTTCTTATCGTTGAAGACGAAGAGCCCCTGAGCCTTCTGCTGCGCTACAATCTGGAAGCGGAAGGCTATGACGTGGACTCCTGCGACCGGGGAGATGACGCCGAAATCCGGCTGCGGGAGACGCAGCCGGACCTCTTGCTGCTGGACTGGATGCTGCCAGGCCTTTCCGGCATCGAGCTGTGCCGCCGCGTCCGGGCCCGGTCCGAAACCGAACGCCTGCCGATCATCATGCTGACGGCACGCGGCGAGGAGGCCGAGCGCATCCGGGGCCTGGCCACCGGCGCCGATGACTATGTGGTGAAACCCTTCTCGATCCCCGAGCTGATGGCCCGCGTGCGCGCCATCCTGCGCCGGGCCCGCCCGGAAGTGGTGTCCACCATGCTGAAGTCCGGCGATCTGGAGCTGGACAAGGAAACCCACCGCGTCCGTCGCAACGGCAAGGAAATTCACCTGGGGCCGACCGAGTTCCGCCTGCTGGAATTCCTGATGACCTCGCCCGGTCGCGTATTCTCCCGCGAGCAGCTGCTCGACGGTGTGTGGGGTCATGATGTCTATGTGGATGAGCGCACCGTCGATGTTCACGTCGGCCGCCTGCGCAAGGCCATCAACAAGGGCAAGGTGAAGGATCCGATCCGCACGGTCCGCGGCGCGGGTTATGCCTTCAACGATCAGTTCGCCGTCGCCAGTTGATCCGCTCTGCTGCAATTCTTCTGGAAAGGCCCGCCATCCGTGCGGGCCTTTTGGCTTTTGGAGGCTCTCTGCGCTGCCCCTACACCAAGGCTTTCGATGCTGACGCATCACGCCTTGAATTTGCTCAGGCGCCGCACGGCTTGACCAACTCTCCGTTGTCATCCCCACGAAGGTGGGGATCCAGTGCGCTCTGAAACCAAGGCCCTGAGATGCTGACCATCATGCTCAATCGCCACAAGGGCTTGAGCAGCTCACGGTGAGCCAGGCTCGTCGCGAGTTGGTCTGAGTTTGAAATTTGAAGACTGGGGGTACTGGTTCCCCGCATGCGCGGGGATGACAACGGAGAGGTTTGGGCGGTGGCTCTCGTCCCTTCTGACGGAGCCTTTTGCGCCGGTATTCAATGCCGTCCCCCACCTCCAGCCAACAAAAAAGCCTGCCGCAACGGGCAGGCTTGATTGGGTGAGGGAGCCGCTTGGGGTGCTGGTTGGCCCCCTCTGAAGCATCAGCCGCGAAGGGCTTTCTTGTCCGGAGCGGCGCGGCGGCGGTCGTTGACCGGCTGGTAGGCGATCCGGCAGTGCTGCGGGCAATAGGGAACGCCGGGCTCCGAATGGCGGCCGCAGAAATAGAAATCCGAAGAGGACGGGTCACCGATCGGCCACTTGCAGGTGCGCTCGGTGAGGGTGAGGATCGTGGCGCGCTCGGTGAAGGGCACCAGTTCGGCGAGCGGTGCTGCTTCCACGTCGATGGCCACATCTTCCTGCGGTGCCATCTTCAGCGCCGTGGCGCCGCGCAGCTGCGGCGTTCCTGCCGAAGGCGTGCGGATGGTGGAGGTGGCCTGCACCGTGGTCTGCTGCGGCGCGGCGGCTGCCGTCACCGGCGCCGTTGCGCTGCGCGGGCGGCGCTGCTTGGTGACAGGGGCCGCCGTCTTGGCGCGGCCCGACAGGCCAAGGCGGTGAACCTTGCCGATGACAGCGTTGCGCGTGATGCCGCCAAGCTCGGCAGCAATCTGGCTCGCGCTCAGACCGTCCGTCCAAAGCTTCTTCAAGAGATCTACGCGTTCGTCAGTCCAGCTCATCTGTCGCACCCCGTCGTTTGCGGCTGTAGAATTTTACGCATTAACCATGAATTAAGGCACGCGTGGTCCGCGCCTTAGTGGCCATATCCAGTATGATTTGGTGAACTACAGCACGACATGTCGTATCCGACTGGTTGGACACTACAATGGGCGGTGAAGGCGAGGCAAGTTGGGGGCAAACATGAACCGGGGACGAAACGACTTTTCCCCAGATAACCGGGGTTGACTTTTACCTTCTGCGGCAATGGCGGAAATGCGCCATTTGCATTGACACCCATAGGTAGGACCGTTGTATAAACGGTCCTTGTTCGGTGTGCCGCCTGCGAGGGCGGCACAGTTCGTTTTGAGAACCCGTTGATGGTAGACGCCCTGGCATGAACCCCATGCGGAAGGCGCGCTTAACTACCTGAAGGAGCAAGGGAAATGACTGCGTCGGCACTTTTCGGCACATACGCACGGGCGGACCTGGATTTCGTCCGCGGAGAAGGCGTCTGGCTGGAGACCGCTGACGGGCGACGCTTTCTCGACTGCGGGTCGGGAATCGCGGTGAATGCGCTGGGTCATTCCCACCCCCATCTCGTCAATGCGCTGAAGGCGCAGGCCGAGAAGCTGTGGCACATCTCCAATCTCTACAAGGTTGCGGGGCAGGAAGAGCTCGGCCAGCGGCTGGCGGATGCCACCTTTGCGGACCGGGTGTTCTTTTCCAACTCCGGCGCCGAGGCGATGGAAGCCTGCATCAAGACGGCGCGGCGCTATCATTATGTCAATGGCCGCCCGGAACGGATCGGCATCATCACCTTTGAAGGCGCCTTCCATGGCCGGACCATTGCCACCATCGCGGCGGGCGGTCAGGCCAAATATATGGAAGGCTTCGGCCCCAAGGCGCCGGGCTTTGATCAGGTGAAGACCGGTGACCTGGATGCGCTGAAGGCGGCCATCGGCCCCACCACCGCAGCACTCTGCATCGAGCCCATTCAGGGCGAGGGCGGCGTGCGCGAGGTGGATGCGGAATTCCTGCGCAAGCTGCGCGAGATCTGCGATGCCGAAGGCCTCCTGCTGATCTTCGACGAGATCCAGACCGGCGTTGGCCGCACGGGCAAGCTCTTTGCCCATGAATGGGCGGGTGTGACGCCGGACCTGATGGCCGTTGCCAAGGGCATCGGCGGTGGCTTCCCCATGGGCGCCTGCCTTGCGACGGAAGCGGCTGCTGTCGGCATGGTTCCCGGCACGCATGGCACCACCTTCGGCGGCAACCCGCTGGCCATGGCCGTGGGCAATGCGGTGCTGGATGTCATTCTGGCTCCGGGCTTCCTGGAAGAAGTGCAGCGCAAGGGCCTGTTGCTGAAGCAGCGGCTGGCTGCGGTGATCGACGCCCATCCCAAGGTATTCGAGGATGTGCGCGGGCGCGGGCTGATGCTCGGCATCAAATGTGTCCGCCCGAATGCGGAAGTTCTGGCCAAGGTGCGTGCCAATGGCCTGCTGGTGGTTCCCGCCGGCGACAATGTGCTGCGGATCCTGCCGCCGCTGACGATCACGGATGAGGAAATCGGCGAGGCTGTGGCCCGCATCGAGGCGGCCGCAGCGGCCGTGGAGGCCGATCTGGCCAAGGAAGGGGATGGGGTGTGAACATGTCTGCGAATGGGCGTCATTTCCTCGATCTGACGCAGTTTGACGGTGAGGAACTGCGCGGAATTCTGGCCCTCGGGCGCAAGCTGAAGACTGAGCGCAACGGTGTCCGCCGCGGTGAAGGCCCGCTGGCCGGCAAGGTGCTGGCGATGATCTTCGAGCAGCCCTCCACCCGCACCCGCATTTCCTTCGACGTGGGCATGCGCGAACTTGGCGGTGAAACGCTGATGCTGACCGGCGCGGAAATGCAGCTGGGCCGGGGCGAGACCATCGCCGATACGGCCCGGGTGCTGTCCCGTTTCGTTGATGCCATCATGATCCGCATTCTCGACCATGATGACCTCAACGAGCTGGCGGCAAACGCCACCGTTCCGGTCATCAATGGCCTGACCAAGCGCTCGCATCCGTGCCAGATCATGGCCGATCTGATGACCTTTGAGGAGCATCGCGGCTCCATCAAGGGCAAGTCCGTGGCCTGGACCGGCGACAGCAACAACGTGCTGGCCTCCTGGGTGCATGCCGCGCCGCGTATGGATTTCGAGCTGCGCATCGCCACGCCGCCGGAACTGGCACCGCCGCCTGCGCTCATTGAAGCCGCGCGTGCGGAAGGCGCCTCGATCATCGTCACCGATGATCCCTTCGCCGCCGTGAAGGGCACCGATTGCGTCATCACCGACTGCTGGGTGTCCATGGGCGACGACGACGAGGCAACCCGTCACAACCTGCTGAGCCCCTATCAGGTGAACAAGCGGCTGATGGCGGAAGCCCATGCGGATGCCCTGTTCATGCACTGCCTGCCGGCCCATCGCGGCGAGGAAGTGACATCGGACGTGATGGACGGACCCAATTCTGTGGTCTTTGACGAGGCCGAAAACCGGCTGCATGCCCAGAAGGGTATTCTGGCCTGGTGTTTCAACGGCCTTTGAGGACGTAAAACGTGGCACTTGATCTTGCATCCTATGGCGTGACGCCTGCGGGCACCGATGCCGTCCGGCCCTTCTCCGTGGAAGGGCTGGATGTGCGCGGCCGCGCCGTGGCGCTTGGCCCCATCCTGAACCAGATCCTTGACCGGCATGACTATCCGGCCCCCGTGGCCCGCCTGCTGGGCGAAGCCATTGCGCTGACGGCGCTGCTCGGCACCTCGCTGAAGTTCGAGGGACGTTTCACGCTGCAGACCCAGACCGACGGCCCGGTGAACATGCTGGTGGTGGATTTTTCCTCACCTGATGCCATCCGCGCCTATGCCCGTTTCGAGCCGGAAGCCTTTGCGCCGGGCGGGGCAGGGGAACATGGCGATGCGGCCGCGCTTCTGGGCCGTGGCCATCTGGCGATGACCATCGACCAGGGCAAGCACATGCAGCGCTATCAGGGGCTGGTGGAGCTGGACGGCATTTCGCTGGAAGAGGTGGCCCGCCGCTACTTCGCCCGCTCCGAACAGATCCCGACCGAAGTGCGCCTTGCCGTTGGCCGTCTCTTCACCCGCCGCGAGGGCGAAGCCCCGAGCCAGCAGTGGACTGCCGGCGGCATTCTCGTGCAGTTCCTGCCCGAAGCGCCGGAGCGCATGCGTCAGGCTGATCTCCACCCCGGAGACATGCCGGAAGGCGTGGAAGAGCACAGCATTGATGAGGACGATGCCTGGACCGAGGCCCGCAGCCTCACCGGCACCGTGCGCGATGACGAGCTGACCGATCCGGACATCCCGGTGGAGGAACTGCTGTTCCGCCTGTTCCATGAGCGCGGCGTGCGCCTCTATGACGCCCAGCCCATCGCCGACCGCTGCCGCTGCTCGCGCGAGAAGATCGAAGGCATCTTCCAGAGCTTCTCCGAAGAGGAGAAGGCGGAGATGGTTGTGGACGGCAAGGTGGTGGTGACCTGCGAATTCTGCAGCGCCGTCTACGAGTTCAAGGCCGAAGCCGTCTGAAAGAGATGAAGGCTGCCCGCCCCGTTGAGGGCGGGCGCTTTTTTAGGCTGCCTCCGGCCCGGCAATGACGGCACCTTCCGTCCTGTTGCTCTCCAGAAGCTTCGCGATCAGGCCGGAACTGCGGGAGCGGGCAAGAAAGGCGTTGAGCGCCCCGATCAGGCGGGGATCCCGGCCTGCGGGCACGCCCAGGGCCTGCTTGATCACCATGAAACGCTCGGGCAGCAGACGCAATCCCGGCACGCGCCGCTGATCTGCTTCCAGCTGCTGGCGGACACCGGCCGCGACTTCCAGGTTCTCACGCATGAAGAAGTCCACGACTTCTTGTGACGTCGTGACCTTTTCCAAAGTGGCTGAGTGGATGGCGCGGCTGAGATAAAGGTCATAGGCGCTGCCACGGCCCACGGCAATCCGGATGCCCGGACGGTCCACCTGCTCCAGCGCCGTGATGGGCGAGTTCTCCCGCACCAGATACCAGCCCTCGATCAGAAGCCAGGGGTTGGTGAAGGCAACCACCTCTGCCCGTGTGGGATCGACCGCGAAGAAGCCGATGTCGGCGCGCTCTTCAGCTACCAGAGCCACGGAGGCTGCAGCATTCGTGACCGGCAGCAGTTCCAGCTCCAGCCCGCGTTCGGCGGCAAAGGCCCGGGCAAGGTCAACTGAAACACCGGCGGGAAGCTGTCCTTCGCCTGGCCTTGTCAGGATGGCGTTCCCGGTGTTGATCACCACCCGCAGCACCCCTGTTGGAGCGAAAAGAGCGTTCAGTCCGTCATTTGTCATTCGGCGTCTCCTCAGATGCTGCTGCTCTCAATAGCCTCAACAAGACGCGCAGTGAAGGCTGCAGTTCCGAGCGGGCCTCCCATATCGCCGGTTCTCCATTCCGGCACGGCGATGACGCGGGTCACCGCAGCTTCAATCATTCCGGCTGCTTCAGCCAGCCGCACGTCCTGCCGCCGTTCCGCCAGCCACCGCAGAAGCATGGCCGCGGAATTGATCAGGGACGCAGGATTGGCCCGGTCCTGTCCCGCGATCGAAGGTGCGGAGCCGTGCTGGGCCTGTGCCATTGCATGATCCGTCCCTGCATTCAGCGAGGCCGCCAGGCCAATGCTCCCCGCGATTTCGGTTGCCTGATCCGAAAGAATGTCGCCGAACATGTTCGTCGTCACGATCGTGTCAAAGGCGGAGGCATCCCGTACCAGCAATGCTGCCATCGCGTCGACGAGCACTTCCTCCAACTGGACATCGGGATAGGCCTTGGCAGTCTCGCGTGTGCAGGACAGGAACAGCCCATCGCTGAGACGCAGGACATTTGCCTTGTGCACTACGGTCAGCTTGCCGCCGCGCTGACGGGCCATCCGGAAGCCGGCCTCGGCAATGCGCAGGGAGCCTTGCCGGGTGACCTTGCGCATGGCGATGGCCACATCCTCGGTGGGCATGAACTCTCCGGTCCCGGCAAACATGGTGCGGTCGGCGTAAAAGCCCTCTGTGTTTTCCCGAACGATGACCAGATCCACCGGCACGCCGCAGCGGGCGGGGAAATCGGGATGCGACTTCGCGGGGCGGATATTGGCAAACAAATCCAGATGCTTGCGCAGATGCCCCGACGGATTGATGCCACCTTCTGAGGCGGGCGGATAGTCGTTGTGGGACACCGGACCCAGGATCACGCCATCGGCCGCCCGGGCCTGCTCCAGCAGGCCAGCGGGAAAGGTGGTGCCTTGTGCGGCGAGCGGGCGCAGCCCGACCTCGGCACGGCTCACCTGCAACCGCAGGCCAAGCCGGTGCTGCACCGCATCCAGCACCTTCAGCGTGGCCGTGGTGATCTCGGGGCTGATGCCATCGCCATCGAGGAGCAGCAGGGAAATGGGGGCGGATGGCTGGGCGGTCATGCGTGGCTCCAGTGTTGCGTTCGATCCTGCATATATCCATTTTTAGATTTAAAAATGCAATATCAAAACAGGGAGCCGCCGTGATAGGGTGAAAGCCTGTCTTCCCATTCATAGCCAAAGCACGCCATTGACCGCTTCGTCCACCTCGCGCAGCAGCATAAGTTCCCATCTGGCGGCCGATATCGCCGCCTTCATCGAAGCCGAGTCGCTGCCTGCAGGAGCGCATCTGCGCACCGGTGAGCTGGCGCGCCGTTTCGCGGTGTCCCGCTGGCCGGTTGAGCAGGCGCTGAAACAGCTGGCCGAGGCAGGACGTGTCAGGCACGAGTCCAATCGCGGCTTCTTCGTTCACGGCACCCATTCCGCCGCGCCCCCTGCGGCGCAGGATCCGATCCACGCCGCCTATCTGAAGCTGGCAGGATTGCTGGCCAGCCGGACCATCGGGCCGAGGGTGACGGAGCAGGAACTGCGCGACCGGTTTGCGCTGACGAAACGTCAGACGGCGGATCTGATGGGCCGCATGATCCGCGAAGGCATTGCCGAAAAGCGGGCAGGCTACGGCTGGGACATCAACACCGAACTGACGGCGCCGGATGCCCTTGCCCATACGACACAGTTGCGGCTGATCCTTGAGCCGGGTGCCCTGCGGCTGCCGGGCTACCGTTTGCCCCCGGAGGACATTGCCCGGTTGCGCCGCGTGGAGCACGATCTGCTGGAGGGCGGCATCGACCGTGTTCCGCCCGACACGCTCTACCTGCGGGGCGCACAGTTCCACGAGACGCTGATGACGGGTGCGGGAAACCCCTTCATGCTGCAGACCCTCGTGCGCGTGAACCGGTTGCGCCGGCTGCTGACCTATCAGGCGATGGAGGACCGGGAGCGCTACTACCGGCAGGCCCGGCAGCACTTGCGCATTCTGGACCTGCTTGAGACGGGTGACTGCGAAGGCGCGGCGGGGGAGATGGAGAGCCATCTCCGCCAGGTGCGTGACAGCCTGTCGGCACTTGGCTTCATTGTGCCGCCGGACGGTCCGGAGCGGTCCTGAAAGACGGTTGGCCTGCTCTGGAAACAGGCTGAGGCAGATCTATAATGGCTGGCATGAATCTCATCCTGCCCGCCGCCCCGCCTCTTCCTCCTGTTGTCCATCATCCGGCCTATTGCGCCGAGCTGCCGGAAGAGCACCGCTTTCCCATGAACAAGTTCCGGCGTGTGGCGGAGCTGGCGCTGGCCGAAGGGCTGGTGCCGGGCGGCAAGTTCCTGAAGCCACGGGCCGCTCCGGCGGAATGGGTGGCTTTGGCCCATGATCCGGCCTATGTGGAGCAGGTGTTCAGCACGGCGGTGCCGCCTGCCATTGCCCGCGAGATCGGCTTTCCGATGACGCAGAGCATTGCCCTGCGCGGGCGCTGTGCCACCGGCGGCTCGGTACTGACTGGCTATCTGGCGCTGGAACACGGCCTTGCCTGCAACACGGCGGGCGGCAGCCATCATGCCCGCAAGGCGCATGGGGCGGGCTTCTGCGTCTTCAACGATGTGGCCGTGGCCATCCGGGTGATGCAGGCCGATGGCGTCATCCGCCGGGCGCTGGTGGTGGATCTGGACGTGCATCAGGGCGACGGCACGGCGGATATCTTCGCAGGCGACCCGTCCGTCTTCACCTTCTCCATGCATGCGCAGAAGAACTATCCGGTGCGCAAGGTGCCGTCGGATCTGGATCTGGGGCTGGAGGACGGGCTTATGGACGCGCCTTATCTGGACCTTTTGGCGGAGCATCTGCCTCAGGTGATCGACCGGGCCGAGCCGGACATCGTGTTCTACAATGCCGGGGTTGATCCCTTTGCAGGCGACAAGCTGGGGCGGTTGGCGCTGAGCCATGAAGGCCTGCGGCTGAGGGACGAGCATGTCATCCGCACCGTGCGCCGTCTCGGCCTGCCGCTGGCTGGGGTGCTGGGCGGAGGCTATTCCACGGACATTGATGAACTGGCGGGCCGGCATCTCACCCTGTTGCGGGCGGCAGCCGCGGTCGCCCGCGAAACGTCCGTTCTGTCAGCTTGAACGGCTCGCCATCAGCCGCATGACCAGCCACACCGGCACCACCACGACGGCGCCAAGCACCAGATAGTGCCAGACCTGCTCGATGGCGGAAAAGCCCATGTTCCAGAGGCGCTGGACGAAGGAGATCAGCAGGTCGAAGAGACCCAGCGGGTCAAGGTTCAGCGCCGACAGGATGACGCCGACCACAAGCGACAGGAACACGAGGCGCAGGAGCACCCGTGCCGGACTGTCACCCAGAAACTTGTTGAGGCCACCGGACATGCCGAACTCCCTTGAAGCAGCGTCTGCGCCACAACATAGGGATTCGCCAGCCGTTCCGCATCCCCCCTGTGCGATCAGTCGGCAGCTTGCCAGCTGAGCGGGGCCGGAGTTTCCCCATGCAGCCGCACAGCCTTGGGCGGCACGCCGTACCAGGTCTTGACCGCGCGGGAGAAGGCCGAGAGCTCCGAGAAGCCAAGAAGGAAAGCGATTTCCTTCAGCGGCAGCGACGTGTCGCGCAGATAGCGTGCGGCCATGTTGCGGCGGATCGTTTCCGTCAGCTTGCGGAACGATGTCCCCTCCGCCTCCAGCAGGCGCTGCAGCGAGCGCTGCGACATGCCCAGTTCGCTGGCGACACGCTCCAGACTGACGGCGCCTGCCTTGAGGCTTTCGTTGATGGTATCGGCAACGCGCACCAGCGGATCGCTCTGGACCCGGAACTCCTCCATCTCCCGGATCGCGGCCTGTTCAACGATGCTGTAGAGGTTTTGCTCGCTGTTGGGTGTCGGCCGGTCGAGATATTTCGCGGGGATGAGGATACGGTCAAGCGGCTGGCCGAAGCGCAGCCTGCTGCCGTAGCGCTCCTGAAAGGCGGACCGGCATCGGGGCGCTGGCTGGCTGATGTCGATGCGCAGCTGCACCTGCGGGTCCTGCGTCGCATATTCGACGCGGCTGGCAGCCCAGGCAACGCGTTCGAAGGTATGCTGGGCACGGGGCATGTTCCGGTCGGGCACAATCCACTCGATGATGCCCCAATCCTCGTCCTCGCGGAAATTCAGTCCGTAGCTGTTGGAGCGCAATGGTAGGAAGCGGACCCAGTTGCGTATGCCTGCACGTAGATTGGGGGCGCACAGACCCACGTAGTCGAAGGTTGAAAACACGCCTGTCGGCATACTGGAGGCCACATCCAGAATGATGGCGTCATCCCGTGTTTCAGCCGCCACGAATTCGCAGACGGAAAGAGCGATGCGGTAGGGAATTGTCGCACCCGTTTGATGGACCGTCTCGGGAGAAATGCCAAACCGCCGGGCAATGCGGGGCCAGTCGAGGCCTTTTTCCTCGCAGATAATTTCGAGGGATTGCAGCGTGTCGGCCCGGCACCATTCCTCCACCATGCGGCGAGGCAACGACTTATCCATCAGATCTTCCCCGGCTTCATCCTGTGATTGCATAGGATGATACAACTCCCGCATTGGCGCAACATGTCAATTTTCCGTCAGATTCAATCAAAAACGGTTTGCGCCAGTGCAGGTGCCTATGCAGGTGCCAGTGCCAATGCCAGTACAGGTGCTGGCATGGTGCTTCCTCCTTCGCGCCACAGGATTCTGCCATCATGCCTCAGTCTTTACGGCTGGAAAGCGGGGAAGAATGCCTAGCGATTTCTGCCGTTGGGCTCAGGGCTGGGGGAGAGAATGAAGCGCAGGGGCAGAAGCCGTCTCCGCGCCGGTATCCTGTACATCAAACGGGTTTTCCCATGCCGGGATGAGCGGGGTTTCAGCGCGGGAACTGGCTTGATCCGGCGCACCTTCATCTTGGAGTATCTCGATGGGCGCGGGTCTTTGCGGTGCCGTGTCACCGGTCATGCCGATGAGCGGCATGTCCGGTATGGGGGTGCCTTGCGGCAGGGGTTGGAAGTCTGCCTGTTGCCATTGGCCGAGCCCAGCCTCGCGGGCTGCGGCCTCAGCCGTTGTGTAGTCTTCCGGCGCATCCTCGGAAGCCCTTGCCCAGCCTTGCTGCACCAGCCAGTAGCCAAGGTCCACCGGTCCCTTGCGGCAGATGGCGGACATGTGATGCGGGCCCAGGGAGGCGGCCGGTTCGCAGTCCACTCTGTGGCTGCGGACAAGCGCGCGCAGGGCCGTCAACGCCCTTGTGCCGCAGGGCCAGATCTGGCCGCTTGCGGTTTCACAGGTCCCGGCAGCAGGCAGGCCGGTGACATGGGCGAGTTCAACCGTCAGCTTCCCCGACTTGAGGGCGGCTCTTTCCAGGACGAGCGGGCGAATGATGTGGAAACTGCGTTCAGGCAGGGCGGCGGCTTCGCTCTGGCGGGCAGCCTGCGGCCGGACGCGCTCAATCCGCTGCAGGGGGGCCGTGATGTGAGGTACGGCGACACCCGGTGGCGAGACATTGCGCACGGCGGATTGACTGAAGGCTGGGCCTGCAAGAAAGACAAGGCTGCAAGCCCATGTGAAGCGAATGATTCCGCGGCATGAGACCGGGTGTCTGATCTCTTGTCCGGCCATGCAGTTCCGCCTCGTACCGTCCCGGTCTACTGACTGGCCCAGACGATCCGCGCCATCCAGGCGATGCTGTCGAGGTCCATCGCAGTGATGGTGCCCGAACTGCCCAGCGTATGCAACTCCAGCCGCCGCGCGGTGCGCATCACGAAGCTGCCGACCAGCATCCCGCCAGTGGTCTGGCGGAGCACGATCCGGTCGCCCCGGCGGATGGGAATGCCCGGCGCGATGACGATGATGTCTCCGTCCCGGTAAAGCGGCAGATAGTCATCGCCTCCCACACCCAGTGCATAGACCTGACTGCCCAGATCATCGGGAAAGGAGATCTCGTCCCAGCCGGCGCCCGCCGGATTGCCTGTCGCGTCGAAGAGGCCAGCGCCGTCGCCGGCCCCGCAGAGACGGGCAAATGGCATGGTTATGCCGTTTGCTGTCTTGGCGGGTGCGAGGATTGCGTCACCTTCCACAAGTTGTGCAAAGTCGGACAGCTGCGCACCTGTTGCCTCAAGTATCTTGGCAAGAGACTCCGTCGAGGGCCAGCGGGGGCGGCCGTCGCCGGCGACCCGCTTTGACGGATTGAAGGTGGTCGGATCCAGCCCGGCACGGCGCGCGAGGGCCGAGGGCGAAAGACGCTTGCGTGTGGCCAGGGCGTCTATCGCTGCCCAGACGCGCTCGTGCGAGAGCATGGTTCTTTCCTCCACGTGCTGCCTCATCAGGAATAAATCCCTTTGAATTCCATTGATATTGGCAAATATTCCTGATGCAAATGAATAGGCGGTTGATCCTGTGGTGCGTGCTGGTTGTCCAATGCAAAATCCCGGACTAGGGTCCGCCTCAACCAACGCACAGGGGCCAGTTCAGAGGCTCCCCAAAAGCACATGGGCGGACCGGCATGACGGTGATTTTCAAGATACTGACGCGCAACCTCTGGGATGAGGCCGTGAGCCGGGGCAGGTTCGATGGCGCGCCGGTCGACCTTGCCGATGGCTACATCCACTTCTCGACGGCGGAGCAGGTGCGCGAAACGGCAGCCAAACATTTTGCCGGGCAGGACGGCCTCTTGCTGGCTGCCTTCGACAGCGAGGCTTTCGGGCAGCCGGTCAAGTGGGAGCCCTCGCGCGGCGGCGCGCTGTTCCCGCATCTTTACGCCAGCTTCGATCCGGCCTGCGCCCTGTGGGTCGAGGCGCTGCCGCTCGGCCCGGATGGGCAGCATGTGTTTCCTGACCTGACGAAGTGATCTCACGCCCATGTTCCAGTCCCTTGCCAATCGCCTGACCCTCCGGGCTCTCCATTGTGTCGACGCCGAAACGGCCCATGGCGTGACGATCCGCGCGCTCGCCAGCGGTGTTTATCCGCGCTTTTCCAACACCAGCCTGCCCTCCCTGCGGCAGGAGGTGCTGGGTTTGAGCTTCCCGAACCCGCTCGGCATGGCTGCCGGCTTTGACAAGAACGGCGAAGTGCCGGATGCGATCCTCGGGATGGGCTTCGGCTTTGCCGAGGCGGGAACCGTGACGCCGCGCCCGCAGGAGGGCAACCCGCGTCCGCGCCTGTTCCGCCTGCCGGCCGATCAGGGAGTGATCAACCGCTTCGGCTTCAACAACGAGGGGCATGCGGCGCTGCTGGCCCGGCTGGAAGCGCGCAAGGGCAGGGGCGGCATCGTTGGCGTCAACGTGGGGGCCAACAAGGATGCGGCGGACCGGGTGGCCGACTATGTGGCCGGCATCCGCACCTTCGCGCACCTGGCGTCCTACTTCACCGTCAACATTTCCTCGCCCAACACGCCGGGCCTGCGCGACCTGCAGGCCAAGGCGGCGCTGGATGAGCTGCTGTCTGCCGTGATGGCCGAGCGCGATGCGCAGAGCCTGCAGGTGGGACGCAAGGTGCCGGTGCTTTTGAAGATTGCGCCGGATGTCTCCGCCGAAGGGCTGGAGGACATTGCCGAAGCGGTGCTGACCCACAAGGTGGACGGGCTGATCGTCTCCAACACCACGCTGTCGCGCGCAGGACTGCAGGACATGCGGACCGCGCAGGAAGCGGGCGGGCTTTCCGGGCGCCCCCTGTTCCGCCGTGCCGCGATCGTTCTTGCCCGCGCGCGCAAGCTGGTGGGGCCGGATCTTCCGATTGTCGGCGTTGGCGGCATCGACAGCCCCGAAACGGCTCTGGTCAAGATCACCGCCGGGGCAACGCTGCTGCAGATCTATTCGTCGCTGGTCTACAAGGGGCCGGGGCTGGTTCCCGCCATCCTCAAGCATCTGGATGGGGAACTGAAACGCGGCGGCTTCTCCAGCCTCGCCGGGCTGCGCTCAGCCAATGTGGATGCCTGGGCGAGCGAAAATCTGGACTGAGACCAAATCCCGACGAGCTTGACTCATCGGGATTTGGTCAAGCCCGTGCGGCGCTTGAGCAATTTCAAGGCATGATGCGTCAGCATCGAAAGCCTTGGTATGGAAACTGCGAAGAGGCCGGAGTTGTTGAACTCCGGCCTCTTCGCATTTGTACTTCGTGAAAGTCCCCGTCAGCGGCCCGCCGTCTGCTGCCGCAGCGCCTCGATCTCCCGGCGCAGGGCGCGGACTTCTTCGAGAATGACCCCCGTTTCGTCGTGGATCGCCTGCCGGTCAGCTTCGGCAATCGTCTCCGTTTCGGACTGCATGGCCGAAACGATGATACCGATGAAGAGGTTGAGCACGGTGAAGGCGGTGCAGACCAGGAAGGGCAGGAAGAAGGCCCAGGCATAGGGGTGAACTTCCATCACCGGCCGCACGATGCCCATGGACCAGCTTTCCAGCGTCATCACCTGGAACAGGGTGTAGAGCGAACGGCCAAGATCTCCGAACCAGTCGGGGAATGTCTCGCCATAGAGCTTCGTGGCCATGACGGCGAAGACATAGAAGACGAGGCTCATCAGCACCATGATGGAGCCCATGCCGGGCAGGGCGGTGATCAGTCCGCCGATAACCCGCCGCAGCGACGGAACCACCGAGATGAGGCGCAGCACGCGCAGGATGCGCAGCGCACGCAGCACCGAGAAGGGGCCGCTGGCCGGAACAAGGGCAATCGCCACGATCACGAAGTCGAAGATGCTCCAGGGATCGCGGAAGAAGGACAGCCGGTGCACATAAAGGCGCAACGTCAGCTCGATCACGAAAATGCCGAGGATGATCTTGTCGAGCGTGTGCAGCAGCGGGCCGATGGCAGAAACGACAGTGGGGCTGGTCTCAAGCCCGAGGGTGAAGGCATTGACAACAATGATCGCAATGATGGCCGCTTCCCAGCGGCTTGACGTGATGAGGGCCTTTAAAGTCTGGCGCATACTGAAAAATGTCCATCTGGAAACACGGCCGGACGCCGCCCGCGCAAACTGGCAATTCCGCTCTTGATACGCAATAGCCCGCAGGACATTGAAACGCAAAATCCCTCAGTTTTGCAGGTCAGTTTCCCGCGCCGGCCTCTGGAAGCACTCTGCGGAAGCCGCCCTGCATCCGGCTCCCGTTGAAAAGCGTCCCAGCGCCGCTTGACAGAACCGCCGCCGCAGGCGATCTAATGCGCCAAGGCCACGGCATCCGGACACACCTTGTCCCCTTTTGATGCCGTCATGCTCCGGCGGGTATGATGTAATGGTAGCCTGTCAGCTTCCCAAGCTGAACGCGCGGGTTCGATTCCCGCTACCCGCTCCAGATTTTCCAAGCCACTTCGAGATGCGCACTGGATCTGCCCTTGGCTGGCAGCCCTCTATGGCAAATGCTGATAGGCCCCCACATACCGGATCTTGATATTGTATCTCAAATGAGATACGGTAAGCTTGTTCGTTATAAGGGACAGGCCGATGAGCGCGACGCAGATGATCCATGTCCGTGTAGACCCTGAGCTCAAGGCAGGTGCCGAGCAGGCACTTGAGAATGTTGGGCTGTCCCTGTCGGAGGCAATCCGGGTCTTCTTGCATCGTGTGGTCCGGGATAATGGCATGCCGGTGGGTCTTGGGTCTGATCCTGACACCTATGAGCGCTGGATCGAGGAACGGATTGAAATGGCATTGGCCGATCGCCGTCCCTCCGTTTCAGGGAGCGATGCTGACCTTCAGATCGAAGCGGTTCTTGCTCTCAAGAAGTGAGCTCCATGGCAGGGCGGGCCGAGTCAGTTCGGAAACCTTGTCATCCAGTTTGATCGTTCTGGAAACACGCCAAGCACTTCTACATGCCCTTCATGTGCGATGAAGAGCACCGTCTCACCGAAACGGTTGATCTTGCGTATGCCCCGATCCTTATCGTGAAATGGATACAGGAGCGGTGTTGCCGAAAGTTTGCGGAGAATTGCCTGAACAGCCTTGTGTGTCTGCGCTGCCTGGCTCGCCGGGAGCCTCTCTAGACGGACTATGTACTCCTCAAGAGCAAAGGCGTTCCAGAAGACTTCGATGGATGGCATGACTGTTTTCCAGTTGCTGCGTTTGTTGAGCATTCGGGACCGGTAGCCCTCTACCCGCTCCCATCCTCCCCCTTCTTCCCGAAATCCGGCGTCTTGCGCTTGCGGGCGGTGCCGTGGGTGGTCTTGTGCCAGTGGTGGGGGCGGATGAAGAAGTCCCAGACGGCGCGGTAGAAGGCGAAGCTGGCGCAGAGCCAGTAGGCGGGAATGAGGGCGAGATCGCTGAAGCGCGGTTCGAAGCCGCGGGCGCGGGCGGCGCTGCGTCCGGCGATGACGGCGGCGCCATAGCCGGAAATGGCGGCCAGCGCGCTGAGGCAGACGGTGATGTCGGACATGAGCCCATCGGGCACGGGCATGTTCCACAGGCCGATCAGGTAACCCATCAGGATCATGCAGAATATGGGGTGCAGGCCGAGCGTCAGCAGGCTGCCGCCGATGAGGAAGGCGATGGGTACCGCGCGGCGCGGGCTCATATCGTGCCACAGCATGGACGGATCGCGCAGGTGGACGAGCACTGTCTGCAGCCAGCCCTTGTACCAGCGCGCCCGCTGCGCATACCAGACCTTCCACGTCACCGGCGCCTCTTCATAGGTGGCGCTGTCGAGGGCGGCACTGGAAAAGCCGAAGCGGGCAAGGCGCAGGCCAAGGTCGGCATCTTCCGTCACATTGTAGGGGTCCCACCCGCCTGCGGTAACGAGGGCCGCGCGGCGGAAATGGTTTGAGGTGCCACCCAGCGGAAAGGGCCATTCCTCGCCGGAAAACCACGGAATGACCTGATCGAACAGGCTGGCATATTCCATGGCAAACTGGCGGGTGAAAAAGCTCTCCTCCGCATTGTCGATGACAAGGCTCGCCTGCAGGCAGGCAAGGCTTTCCGGGCTTTCCCGGAACTTGCGCACCGCCTTTTTCAGCTGGCCGGGCTCTGGCCGGTCTTCCGCGTCATAGATGGTGACGAACTCGCCCATGGAGGAGTCCAGCCCATAGGCCAGTGCCCTTGGCTTGGTGCGCGGATGGCCCGGCGGCACCACCACCACTTCCATGCCTTCGCGCAGCAGGCCCCTGAAGGCCACGCGGGTTTCCCGGTCGTCCTGCTCCACCAGAAAACGGATGTCGAGCCTGTCCGCCGGATAGTCGAGCCTGGCAAGGCCATCCACCAGCGACGGCACGACTGCCGCTTCCTTGTAGAGCGGGACCAGCACCGTATAGAGCGGCCACTCTTCTTGAAATGGCCGCGCATGAGGTTGCGCTGCCGCCCTCTGGGACGGAAAAAAGGCTTCCTCTGCGGCAAGGCGCGCCCGTTCCTGGGCCTGCCTTGCGCTCGAAAGCCGGGCGATTGCGGTGAGAATGCAGGTGAGGCCCACAACAAGGCTCAGCAGCAGCATCTGCACATCAAAGGGCAGAACCATGCCGGCGAAAAAGCTTGCGGCCATGGCGGCCGCGCCGATTTGCTGGCGGGGCGTCACGCGGGTGCGGGCCGACATGTGGGGAAAGCGCGCTTCCAGTTCGCCGGCGGGCGCATTCAGCACCGTCAGGGCGTGGCGCAGAGCCGAAGGCGTGGCGATGCGCACGGCCGCACTCCAGTCCGGATGGCGCAGAAAGAAGGCGCGCAGTTCGGCGACGTGCTCAGGTTCGGGCGCAACCACATAGACCGGCCCCTCCCGGCCGAGACCGATCATCATCGGCCCGGCTTCACCCGGGCCGCATTGCAGCACGTGGCCATTGACCAGCAGCGGGCGGAAGCTGCCGACTGGCAGAAAGGGAACGCCGCAGACTTCCGCCACTGCGCTGTAATAGGCCTCTTCCGTGAGGATGGCATTGCGCATCATGTAGTGCACGGGATGGACACCGTGATAGGATGCCAGCTGACAGGCAGACCGCAGCGCAGAGGCAGAAAGACCCCGTGACACAAGGACATGCATCTCCTCTTGCAGCAATTGCTGCGGCGCGGCTCTTTCATTTTTCGGGACTGGCCCGTTTTCGGAAGAGGCCTGATGGGCCGCTGCCTGCGGGCGGGGCGAAGGAGATTCACACTGCAGGAAAGCTTCGCCGGCGTCTGCTGCCATTCTTGGCAGCTTCACAGTGTCTGACGCAGTCTCCTCTGCCACAACAGACATCGCCCGCCCCTTCCGAGGCCGCCGGACACACACTCATCCGGCTCCCGCAAGGAGTACGGCAGAAGATATTCCCACAATCAACAGTTTTATATTTTTTAGTCTCAATTGCGATTGGTTTTATACCAGCCCAGGCACCAGCTCAGGAAACTGCGGATCCTTCGCCGCTGAACGGAGCGGGCATGACCATTGTCATTCCCAACTTCCGCGATCCGCGCGCGCTGGCCGAACGTCCCGCGCAGCCGCCGGAGAAGATTGAATTCCTCGCCTCGGATGATTTTCCTCCCTTTTCCTTCCGTGACCCGCAAGGACGCCTGACCGGCTTCAATGTGGATCTGGCGCGGGCGGTCTGCGAGGAGCTTGGGGCCTCCTGCAGCTTGCGGGTGAAGGCCTTCGAGGCTTTGCCGGATGCGCTGATGGCGGGGGAGGGCGATGCCATTCTCTCCGGCCTTGCCAAGACGGAAGCTCTGCGGCGGGAGATGGCCTTCTCCGACACCTACATGCGCTTGCCCGCCCGGTTCGTGCTGGGGCAGGGCACGGACAGCTTTGATCCCAACATGCCATCCGCAAAGCGCATCAGCGTGGAAGCCGGCAGCCGCCACGAGGCCTTTCTGAAGGCTGCCTTTCCGAGCCTTGCCGTCGAGCCGTTCCCCACAGCAGGGGAGGCAAGGGCTGCGCTGAAGGAGGGCAAGGCCGATGTGCATTTCGGCGACGGCATGGCGCTGTCCTTCTGGCTGGCCAGCAAGGAGGCGGATGGCTGCTGCCGCTTTGCCCCCGGCCCCTGGCTGGAGCCGCGCTATTTTGGCGACGGGCTTTCCATTGCCTTGCGCCGTGATGAGCAGGCGCTGCTGGATGCGCTGAACTATGCCCTGCGGCAGGTGCAGGACAAGGGCATCTATGGCGAGCTTTACCTGCGCTATTTTCCGGTCGGGTTCTACTGAGGCTTCAGACCGCCAGCAAAGCCATTGCCAGACCGGCCGGTTCTGGCTAAGCCGGGTCACTCTTTGCGCGCGGAGCCCATCCGCCGCCACAACAGGACAGCCTGATGACCGAATTTCTCTGGACCCGCCCGGAAGGCACGCCGGATGCAACCCTGCTTCTGGCCCATGGCGCCGGTGCGCCGATGGACTCCGCCATCATGAACCGGCTTGCCACAGCCCTCGCGGCCGAAGGCATTGCCGTGGTGCGGTTCGAGTTTCCCTATATGGCCGCGCGCCGCACCACGGCCAAGAAGGCTCCGCCGCCGAAGGCCGAACTGCTGGTCGGGGCCTATCAGAAGGCCATGCAGGCGCTGATGGGTGAGGTGGAAGGCCCGTTCCTCATTGGCGGCAAGTCCATGGGCGGGCGTGTGGCCGCCATGCTGACGGCCGGCGCTTCGCTGCCGGGGCGTGTGAAGGGCGTTGTCTGCATCGGCTATCCGTTCCACCCGCAGGGCAAGTCCGATGTCTGGCGCCTTGAGCCGCTGGAACAGGCCCGCCGCCCCATCTTCATTGCGCAGGGCGAGCGTGACCCCTTCGGCAGTCAGGCAGAGCTGGAAGACGTGACCCTGCCGGGCACCTGCGAGATCCTGTTCCTCGAAGACGGCAACCACGACCTCGGGCCCCGCGGCCAGTCGCCCGCGACCTGGGACAGTAACATCACCGCCACCGCCAAGGCCGTTGCAGAGTTTGCCCGCAAGGTTCTGGCCGTCTGAGATAGCAGGCCCGGTGCGCCTGCCGCGCGGACTTGAGCAACTCCCGATGAGCTAGGCTCATCGGGAGTTGATATCAGCTGAGCGGACGGAAATGCTTGGAGAGCTTCAGCTCCTGCCCCTGATAGTTGGAACCGATGCCCTCGCCATAGAGCTGATGCGGGCGCTCGGCCATGTGCTCATAGACCAGCCGCCCGACCGTCTGGCCATGCTCCAGAATGAAGGGCACGTCGTGCGAGCGCACTTCCAGGACGGCGCGTGAGCCTGTGCCGCCCGCGGTGCTGTGGCCAAAGCCGGGATCGAAGAAACCGGCGTAATGCACGCGGAATTCTCCCACCAGCGGATCGAAGGGCACCATCTCGGCGGCAAAATCCGGCGGCACATGCACTGCCTCCTGGCTGACGAGGATGTAGAACTCGTTCGGGTCGAGCACCAGTTCGGCCGCCCCGCGCCGGTAGATCGGGTCCCAGAAGTCGAGCGGGTGATGCGCGTCCTTCAGATCCACGTCGATGACGCCCGTGTGGTGCTTGGCGCGGTAGCCGACGAGGCTGCCATCGCCGGAGCCTTCCAGATCGATGGACAGCTGCACGCCGCCGCCGATGCGCTCCATGCCGCCGGAGACAAGGCGCAGGCGCGCATGCACGCCTTCCAGCTCGCTGTCCGGGATCAGCGGCTCACCGGCGCGGAAGCGGATCTGCGACAGGCGCGAGCCGCTGCGCACCAGAATGGGGAAGGTGAGCGGCGAGATTTCCGCATAGAGCGGCCCGTTGTAGCCGGCCGGCACCGTGTCAAAGGCGCGCCCGCCATCGGTGATGACGCGGGTGAAGACATCAAGCCGCCCGGTGGAGCTTTTCGGGTTGGCGGTCGCCGAGATGGCATCGGGCAGCGCCAGGCTTTCCTGCAAGGGCACGATATAGACGCAGCCCGTCTCCAGCACGGCGCCGCGCGTCAGGTCGATGGTATGCAGCGCGAAGGCATCCAGCTTGTCGGCGACGGCGACGCCATTGCCCGGCAGGAAGCTGGCGCGCACCCGGTAGGCTAGCCCCCCGAGGCGCAGGTCAAGGCTGGCCGGCTGAATCTGGCCGTCGACAGGCGCCAGCTCGCTGCGGATCGTTCCGGCGCGGAACATGTCCTCGATCATGTGGGCGGGCAGAATGCCGTCTGGGCGCATGGCAAGCCTTTCATGGAGCCGGGGGAGCCGGGGAGGGGCGTTATCTTCCTCTGCGCTGTCATTAGCCGATGGCAGGGTCTTGGCCAACCCTTTCATGGCGGGTCCATGGCTGGCAAAGATTGACCACCGGCCATGAAAGGCGTATTTGCAGACAGGATCCGTGGTGATTTGAGCCGGCCGGCTTGCAGCCACGTTAAAGAAGTTGCTAAAGAGGCCGGGGAGAAACACCCGGCCTTTATGGCCGGTTTTTTGTTTCTGGAGCGAAGACCGATGAGCGCATCCGATACCCCGTCCTCCCGCCCCCTGCGTCCGGCCACCCGTCTTGTGCATGGTGGCACTGTCCGCTCCCAGCATGGCGAGACCTCCGAAGCCATCTTCCTGACGCAGGGCTTCGTCTACGCCAATGCGGAAGCAGCAGAAGCGCGCTTCAACGGCGAGGATCCGGGCTATGTCTATTCGCGCTATTCCAACCCCACCGTTGCCATGTTCGAGCAGCGCATGTGCGAGCTGGAAGAAGCGGAAGCGGCCATCGGCACCGCCAGCGGCATGGCCGCCGTCAATCTGGCGCTGATGGCATCGGTCAAGGCCGGTGATCATGTGGTTGCTGCCAAGGCGCTCTTCGGCTCTTGCCGTTACATCGTTGAAACCCTGCTGCCGCGTTTTGGCGTCACCAGCACGCTGGTGGATGGCACGGATCTGGACCAGTGGCGCGCTGCGGTGAAGCCGAACACCAAGGCCGTGTTCCTTGAGAGTCCGACCAATCCGACGCTGGATGTGATCGATATCGCCGCCGTCGCGGAGATTGCCCATGCCGTTGGCGCCCGCGTCATCATCGACAACGTCTTCGCCACGCCGATCTTCCAGTCGCCGCTGAAGCTGGGCGCCGATGTTGTGGTCTATTCGGCCACCAAGCACATTGACGGCCAGGGCCGCTGCCTGGGCGGTGTCGTCCTGTCCGATGCCAAGTGGATCGAGGAAGAGGTGCTGCCGCTGGTCAAGCACACCGGCCCGGCGATGAGCCCGTTCAATGCCTGGGTGCTGCTGAAGGGGCTGGAGACGCTGCCGCTGCGCGTTGCCCAGCAGTCTTCCAGCGCGGCCCGCATTGCCGACCGGTTGGCGGGCGACCCTGCCATTGCCCGCCTGATCTATCCGGGCCGTGACGACCATCCGCAGGCCGCCGTCGCCCGCAAGCAGATGCGCGGCGGCTCGACCATGCTGGCCTTCGAGCTGAAGGGCGGCAAGGCGGCAGCCTTCGCCTTCACCAATGCGCTGGAAGTGATCAAGCTGTCCAACAATCTGGGCGATGCCAAGAGCCTGATCACCCATCCATCCACCACCACGCACAAGAGCGTTGCCGAAGAGGCGCGACTGGAACTGGGCATCACCGAAGGCATGCTGCGCCTGTCCGTGGGCCTTGAAGATCCGCTGGACCTTCTCGAGGATATCGAGCGGGCACTGGCGGCAGCCCGCTGAGCACGGGACGATATCAGGACGGGGTGGAGTGCTTGAAAGCACTCCACCCCGTCAGTCATTTGCACGCTTGCACTTTTCGGGCGCGTTGCGGCGCTCTATATCTTGAAAATGACACGCGGAGCCGGCAACAGCCTGATCCGCTTCACGAATTGTTGAGGAGCCGGAAGGCCATGTACCGGGCCGTTACCAACGGGATACAGGTCACAGTCGAACCCTTCTATCTGGCGGACCAGTCCTCGCCGGAAGAGGGGAGCTATGTCTGGGGCTATACCGTCGAGATCGTCAATCTCGGGGATGTGCCGGTCCAGTTGCGCCGCCGCCACTGGCTGATTACGGACGGCAACGGCCAGATGCAGGAAGTGGAAGGGCCAGGCGTGGTCGGGGAAGAGCCGGTCATCAAGCCGGGCGAGGCCTTTGAATATTCCTCCGGCTGCCCGCTGACCACGCCCTCCGGCATCATGGAAGGCGCCTATCTGATGGAACTGCCGGACGGGCGCATGATGAATGTCTCCATCCCGCCCTTCTCGCTGGACACTCCGAACCGGCGCGGGTTTCTGAACTGAAACCCACTCCGCTCAAACCCGCTCTGCCGGAGGCCTCTCAGGCGAGGCGGTAGCGGGCGATGGCGCCGCGCTCGATGGCGGCGCAGGTCAGCTTGTCGAGGCGGAACCGGTCGCGCAGGATCTGCAGGATGCGCATTTCCTCCTTCGAGACCGCAATGTCGGAAGCTGCCACCTCCACAGCCAGCGCATAGGCCGTGTCATAGAGTAGGTGCGGCAGGGTTTCGGCGATGATGGTCAGCACGTCATTCATGCCGTCCTCGGCCTGCAGCAACTGGGTGCAGCGCTGGGCTGCGGGCAGCACGTTGGCCGGGTCGAAACCATCAAACACCGGCAGCATGCGGGTCACGTCGCCGATGGTGGCAAGCTCATTGTCGGTCATCAGCCCATCAGAGGCCGATGTGATGACCATGACATAGATCAGGGCTTCCTGGATGCTGAACGGCTTGCTCATTGTGGCTGCACGGTCCTGTTGAACAGTTTCAAGGCCCAATGGGTAATGCTTCGGCAGGCTGCCTTCAAGAAGGGCAGCGAATATTTGTGTCTCTGCCGTCAGCCAGCCTCCAGAGTTTGATTGACGCAAGCCCGTGGCTTTTCTAGTGTCCGCGCTCCGGCCGCCCGCAGGATCTCGCGGGCAACGGAACCGGATTCCCGAAAACATCACGGACCATCTGAGATTATGAGTGAACGTTCCCTCCCTTCGCTTGACCTGTCGCCCGCTTTTGTCGAGGCGGCCCGGACCTCCAAGGCCTGGCCGTTCGAGGAAGCCCGCAAACTGGTGAAGCGCATCGAGAAACGTGATCCCTCGATCCCGGTCCTGTTCGAAACGGGCTACGGCCCCTCGGGCCTGCCCCACATCGGCACCTTCGGCGAGGTGGCGCGCACGACCATGGTGCGCACGGCCTTCCGCATCCTCACCGAAGACAAGATCCCGACCCGCCTGCTGTGCTTCTCCGACGATATGGACGGCATGCGCAAGATCCCGGAAAACGTGCCGGATCAGGAAGCGCTGAAGCCCTATCTGCAGATGCCGCTGACGGTGGTGCCGAACCCCTTCGGCGGGGACTACAAGAGCTTTGGCGACCACAACAACGCCATGCTGCGCCGCTTCCTCGACACCTTTGGTTTCGAGTACGAATTCGCCAGCGCGACCGAGTATTACAAGTCCGGCAAGCTGGATGGCATCCTGCTCAAGGCCGTCGAGAAGTATCAGGAACTGATGGACGTGATGCTGCCGACGCTCGGTGAAGAGCGCCGCGCTACCTACAGCCCGTTCCTGCCGATTTCGCCCCTCTCCGGGCGCGTGCTCTACGTGCCGATGAAGGACGTGAACGCCCGCGAAGGCACCATCACGTTTGAGGATGAGGACGGCACCGACGTGACCCTGCCGGTCACCGGCGGCAAGGTGAAGCTGCAGTGGAAGCCGGACTTCGGCGCCCGCTGGGCGGCGCTCAGCGTTGATTTCGAGATGTTCGGCAAGGACCATGGTCCGAACATGCCGGTCTATGACCGCATCTGCGAAGTGCTGGGCGGCACCCCGCCGGAGCATTTCGTCTATGAGCTGTTCCTGGCCGATGACGGTTCCAAGATCTCCAAATCCAAGGGCAACGGCCTGACCATCGACGAGTGGCTGACCTATGCCTCGCCGGAGAGCCTTGCGCTCTACATGTTCCAGAAGCCCAAGACCGCGAAGAAGCTTTACTTCGACGTGATCCCGCGTGCCGTGGACGAATATCTCGCCTTTGCGGGCAAGTTCGCGGAGATGACGCCGGAACAGAAGCTGATGAACCCGGCCTGGCACATCCATTCCGGCAACGTGCCTGCGACCGGCTCGCCGGTGCCTTTTGCCATGCTGCTGAACCTCGTCTCGGCCTCCAACGCCGAGAACAAGGACGTGCTGTGGGCCTTCATCACCCGATATGCGCCGGGCGTGACCAAGGACACCCATCCGAAGCTGGACGAACTGGTCACCTATGCGATCCGCTACTTCGACGACTTCGTGAAGCCGTCCAAGCAGTTCCGTGCACCGGACGATGTGGAGCGGGCCGCTCTCGAGGCGCTCGATGCATCGCTCGCCGCCCTGCCGGCCGGTGCCGATGGCAACACCATTCAGGATGCCGTGCTGGATGTGGCGCGCAAGATCGAGCGCTATCAGGACCAGACGAAGAAGAGCCCGGACGGCGGCCCCGGCGTGTCGGTGGCCTGGTTCCAGGCGCTTTACAAGGTGCTGCTGGGCCTCGAACAGGGCCCGCGCTTCGGCTCCTTCGTGGCACTCTACGGCATCGCCGAGACCCGCGCGCTCATCGCCAAGGCCCTCAGCGGCGAGCTGGCCGCCTGAGCCTCTGGAGTTTTGACGTTTTGAGCCGCCGCAGCCTGCAAGGGCTGCGGCGGTTTTGTTTTTTTGGGCAGGGCGCACCGCTTCTCGTGATGACGGGTAACGGCCTGGATGCCATGGTCGAGCCATGGCATGACGAAAATGGGGAGGTTTGTGCGGAAATCTCGCCTAGCATGTGGGGCCGTATCCGCAGAAGAGCTGTCTCGAAGCCTCAACCACTCGCTCCGTCATGCCATGGCTCGACCATGGCATCCATGCCGTGATCTCTCCAGACGGGCAGCCCCGCGACATGCCCGTTCCATCACTGCTTCGCGTAGGTGAACAGCGTAGAAAGCAAAACGCCCGGCACATGGCCGGGCGTCGAGGTTAACTAGCAGAACCTGTCAGGCTGCATCCGCCGTGACGGCGGCTTCGGCCTTGGGCGGGAACTTGCCGTAGAAGCTCTCGTTGGTCTTGGCCATCTCGCGCAGCAGGCGGTTGGGCTTGAAGCGCGGGCCCCACTTCTTGGTGAACTTCTTGCACAGCTCCACGAAGGCATGGGTGCCCATCATGTCGATGTAGCTCAGCGTGCCGCCGGTATAGGGGGCGAAGCCGAAGCCGAGGATTGAGCCGACATCGGCCTCGCGCACGTCCGTCAGGCACTTTTCCTCGAAGATGCGGGCGGTTTCCAGCGCCTGCATCACCAGCAGCCGCTGCTTCAGCTCCTCGATGTTGAAGTGATCGGCTGCCTTGGGCTTGCCCACGACCTCCGGAATGCCGGGCCACAGGCTCTTTTCCTTGCCTGCATAGTCATAGAAGCCCTTGCGGTTCTTGCGGCCGAAGCGTTCGCGCTTGACCACCATCTCCTCAAGGATGTTGTCGAGCGGGCCTTCCACATAGTTGACGCCAAGGTCCTTGCGGGTGGCCGAGACGATCTTCCAGGCAAGGTCCAGCGCCACTTCATCACCCAGCGACAGCGGGCCGACCGGCATGCCGGCCATCTTGCCCGCATTCTCGATCATGGCCGCCGGAACGCCATCGGCCAGCATCATCAGGCCTTCGCGGACATAGGTCATGACCACACGCGAGGTGTAGAAGCCGCGGCTGTCGTTGACGACGATCGGCGTCTTCTTGATGGCCTTGATATAGTCCAGCGCCATGGCCAGCGCCTTGTCGGAGGTCTTCTTGCCGAGGATCACTTCCACCAGCATCATCTTGTCGACGGGCGAGAAGAAGTGGATGCCGATGAAGTTCGTCGGGCGGGACGAGGCTTCCGCCAGCGAGGTGATCGGCAGGGTGGAGGTGTTGGAAGCGTAGATGGCGCGGGCCTTCATCGCCGCCTCGGCCTTTTCCGTCACCACGCGCTTGACCTCACGGTCCTCGAACACGGCCTCGATCACCAGATCGCAGTCGGCGAGAAGGTCATAGTTGTCCGTCGGGGTGATGCGGGCGAGGAGCTTTTCCTTTTCCTCCGCCGTGGCATGCCCGCGCGAGACGGCCTTGCTCATCAGCTCGTCCGAATGGGCCTTGCCCTTGTCGGCGGCGGCCTGATCGCGGTCGATCAGCACCACGTCGATCCCGGCCTTGGCCGTGACATAGGAAATGCCCGCGCCCATGAAGCCGGCGCCGAGCACGCCGATCTTCTTGATCTTGTTCGGCTTCACGTCCTGCGGACGGCGGGCGCCCTTGTTCAGCTCCTGCATGGAGACGAAGAGCGAGCGGATCATGTTCGCCGCTTCGGGGCTCTGCAGCACATTGGCGAAGTAGCGGCTTTCCACCTGCAGGGCGAGATCCATCGGCAGCTGCAGCCCTTCGAAGACGGACTTCAGCAGAGCGCGGGCGCCGGGGTAATTGTCGTGGGTCTCACGCCGGTAGATGGCATTGGCGGCAGGCCAGAACTGGAAACCGGCGGGGGAATAGACCGGGCCGCCCGGCAGCTTGAATCCCTTTTCGTCCCACGGCTTCACCGGCTTGACGCCAGCCTGCAGCATCTTGCGGGCGGTCTCCACCAGCTTCTTCGGCGCTGCCGTCTCGTCCACCAGCCTCATCTGCTTGGCCTTGGCGGCGCGCAGGGTCTGGCCCTGCAGCAGGAACTGAAGGCCGGCCTGCGCATCGGTCATGCGCATGACGCGCTGGGTGCCGCCTGCGCCGGGGAAGAGGCCGACCTTTACTTCCGGCAGGCCCATCTTGAAGCTGTCATCCTCCGCGGCAACCCGGGCATGACAGGCGAGCGCCAGCTCGGTGCCGCCACCCATGCAGGTGCCGTTGATGGCGGCCACGAAGGGTTTGCCGCAGGTCTCCAGCTTCCGGTAGATCAGCGAGAGGCGGCGGGAACCCTCGAACAGCGCCTTTGCGGCCGCTTCCTGATCCTTGGCACGCTCGGCATGGAAGCCCTTCAGCAGGCCTTCCAGCATGGTCAGGTCCGCACCGCCCGAGAAGGCGGCCTTGCCGGACGTGATGATGGCGCCATTGATGGCGTCCGCCGTGGCCACCTGGGTGACGATTGCTTCCAGATCGTCCATCACGGACAGGTCGATGACGTTCATCGACTTGTCCTTCATGTCCCAGGTGATCAGGGCGATGCCGTCTGCGCCGGTTTCAAGAGTGAAGTTCTTGTAGGTCATGGCTTGTCTCCTCCGGTCTCTTGTCACACGCGCTCGATGATCGTCGCCGTGCCCATGCCGGCGCCGATGCAGAGGGTGACAAGGGCAGTGTTCAGGTCGCGGCGTTCCAGTTCATCAAGAACCGTGCCGAGGATCATGGCGCCGGTGGCGCCCAGCGGATGGCCGAGCGCGATGGCTCCGCCATTGACGTTGACCACGGACGGGTCAAGGTCGAAGGCCTGCCGGTAGCGCAGCACCACGGAGGCGAAGGCCTCGTTGATCTCGAAGAGGTCGATGTCCTTCAGCTTCATGCCGGAATTGGCCAGCAGCTTTTCCGTCACATCCACCGGGCCGGTCAGCATAAGCGCGGGCTCCGAGCCGATGTTGGCAAAGGCGCGGATGCGGGCGCGGGGCTTGAGGCCAGCCGACTTGCCGGCCTTGCGCGAACCGATCAGCACGGCGGCAGCGCCATCGACGATGCCGGAGGAATTGCCCGCGTGATGCACGTGGCGCACCTTTTCCAGCTCCGGATGGGCGGCAATGGCCACCGCATCGAAGCCACCCATGGCGCCCATCATCTCGAAGGAGGCGTTGAGCGAGGCAAGCGACTGCATGTCCGTGCCGGGGCGCATGTGCTCGTCACGGCCAAGGATGGTGATGCCGTTGACATCCTTCACCGGCACCACGGACTTGTTGAAGTAGCCCTTGTCCCAGGCGTTCGCCGCCCGCTTCTGGCTCTCCACCGCATAGGCGTCGCAGTCGTCACGGGTGAAACCGTATTTGGTGGCGATGAGATCGGCCGAGACGCCCTGCGGCATGAAATAGGAGGGCAGGGCCACCTGCGGATCGACCGGCCAGGCACCGCCGGATGCGCCGATGCCGATGCGGCTCATGCTTTCCACGCCGCCCGCCACGACCAGTTGATGCTGGCCGGACATGACCTGCGCGGCAGCCATATTCACCGCATCAAGGCCGGAGGCACAGAAGCGGTTGATCTGCATGCCCGGGACCGAGTTGTCGTATCCGGAAGCAAACACCGCCGCACGGGCGATGTCGCCGCCAGCCTCGCCGATGGGATCGACGCAGCCCAGCACCAGATCGTCCACCTGACGGGTGTCCAGCTTGTTGCGGTCGCGCAGTGCCTCCAGTGCGGTGGCGGCAAGGCGGACGGCGGTCACCTCGTGCAGGCTGCCGTCCTTCTTGCCGCGCCCGCGCGGGGTGCGCACATGGTCGAATACATAGGCCTCGGGCATGGTTTCCTCCTGATGTGGTTCTTGTCAGGCCTTGGCGGGCAGCGGGTGCCCCGGCATGAGTTCATAAGGGTGCACCCAGCCGGGCAGGGCGCGGATCGCATCCAGCCAGCGGGCGATGTTGGAATAGGGGGTAAAGTCGATGCCGATCTCTTCGGGCCAGAAGAGATAGCCGCACAGGGACAGATCCGCCGTGGTCGGCCGGTCCGCCGCCACGAAACGGCGCCCGTCCAGATGCTTGTCGAGAATGGCAAGGGCGGACTTGGCCCGCGCCTCGAAGAAGGCCGTTACCGGCGTCTCGCCGGTCCTGGCGAACTGGCGCAGGAAGCGGAGCGTTGCGGTGTAGCTGGTGAGCTTGTGGTTGTCGAACAGCACCCAGCGCAGGATCTCGCGGGCCTCGTCTTCCGTGTGGGCGCCGAACTCGCCCAGTTCCTCGGCGAGGTAATCAAGGATGACGCCGGACTGGCTGAGCTTCAGGCCCTTGTGCTCCAGCACCGGAATCTCGCCCATTTCGTTCACTTCGGCGCGGAACTCCTGCGTGCGGGTGGCGCCGTTGAAGAAGTCGCAGAAGCGGGCTTCCCACTCAGCTCCGGCAAGCTGGAGCATGAGGGCAACCTTGTAGGCGTTGCCGGACTGGGCGAAACAATGCAGGACATACTCGGCCATGAAACCTCCAGCCCGCAGCGGCGGGCTCTTCTTTGGCGGGGCTGCCCCGGGCATGGCGCCCGGGGCTATGGCGTATCAAAGGCTTAGAATGCGTCCGCCGCAAGGTTCATCATGGTGGCGGAACCGCTGGTGATGCGGGCCAGATGCGCGCCCGTTTCCGGCATGGTCCGTTCCATGAAGTAGCGTCCGAAGGTCAGTTTGGCCTCGAAACGCTCCGTCTCTTCGCCGCTGGCGATCTTGGCCTGCGCTGCCTTGGCCATCTGCGCCCACATGTAGCCAAGGGCAACCAGCCCGAAGAGATGCATGTAGTCGGTGGAGCCAGCGCCTGCGTTGTCCGGGTTGCTCATGGCATTCTGCATGAACCACATGGTCGCGGCCTGCAGATGATCGAGCCCCTGCTTCAGCGGTTTGGTGTAGGGCGCCAGCGCCTCGTCTTCCTTGTGGGCCTTCAGGAAGGCGCCGACCTCTTCGAAGAAGGCCATGACGGCGCGCCCGCCATTGGCCGGAAGCTTGCGGCCGACGAGATCCAGCGCCTGAATACCGTTGGCACCTTCGTAGATCATGGCGATGCGGGCATCGCGGACGAACTGCTCCATGCCCCATTCGGCGATGTAGCCGTGGCCGCCGAACATCTGCTGCGCATTCACCGCATTGGCAAAGCCGGTGTCGGTGAGCACGCCCTTCAGAACCGGGGTCATCAGCCCCATCATGTCATCGGCCTTGACGCGCTCGGCCTCGTCATCGGAGCGGTGCGACACGTCGCCCTTGAGGGCCGTCCACAGCACCAGAGCGCGGGCGGCCTCGTTGAAGGAGCGGATCGACATCAGCACGCGGCGCACGTCCGGATGCACGATGATCGGATCTGCCGCCTTGTCCGCCGCCTTCGGTCCCGTCAGGGCGCGGCCCTGGATGCGGTCCTTGGCGTAGATGACGGCGTTCTGATAGGCGACTTCGGACTGCGCCAGACCCTGCACCGCGACGCCGAGGCGGGCCTCGTTCATCATGGTGAACATGGCGCGCAGGCCCTTGTGCTCCTCGCCGACCAGCCAGCCGCGTGCGCCGTCATAGTTCATGACGCAGGTGGCATTGCCGTGGATGCCCATCTTGTGCTCGATGGAGCCGCAGGAAACGCCGTTGCGCTCGCCCGGTGCGCCGCTGGCATCAGGAACGAATTTCGGCACGACGAAGAGCGAGATGCCCTTCACCCCGTCCGGTGCGCCTTCGATGCGGGCGAGCACAAGGTGGATGATGTTCTCCGCCATGTCGTGCTCGCCGGCGGAAATGAAGATCTTGGTGCCGGAGATGGCATAGCTGCCGTCGCCCTGCGGCACCGCCTTGGTGCGGATGAGGCCCAGATCCGTGCCGCAATGGGGCTCGGTCAGGTTCATGGTGCCGGTCCAGGTGCCGGCCACCATCTTCGGCAGATAGATTTCCTTCTGCGCATCCGTGCCATGCAGGGTGAGGGCGGCGATGGCGCCGGCCGTCAGGCCCGGATACATGGCAAAGGCCATGTTGGCGGAGGACATGTACTCGGCCATGATCATCGCCAGCGTGTGCGGCAGGCCCTGGCCGCCGAAGTCCGGGCTGACGGACAGTCCGCCCCAGCCGCCTTCGCAATAGGCGTCATAGGCAGCCTGGAAGCCCTTGGGCGCGCTCACCCGCCCATCTTCATGGCGGACGCAGCCTTCCCGGTCACCGGTCTGGTTCAGGGGCTGGACGATTTCCTCGCAGAACTTGGCGCCTTCGCGCAGGATGGCTTCCACCAGATCCGGCGTCGCATCAGCGAAGCCCGGCAGATTGCTGTAGCGTTCGTAGCCGAACACATCATTGAGCAGGAAGAGGGTGTCCTCGACGGGAGCACGGTAAGCCGGCATCAATTCCTCCCAGAACGTAACCGTTGGCAGTTGACGTTTCCGTAAACGTCACCTCTCCCGATATATACGTCTCAATTTTCGGGCGGGCAAGCCATGTCCTTGGGGAAGGTACGCCTGTTTTTGCGTGAAATGAATGAAAACTGTGTCATGAAACGCGAAAAACCGGAGCGAAGGCCCCGGTTTTGATGGTCAGGCGCGCTGTTTTGCCGCCTCCAGGAGAAAATGGCGGCCGGACCGGGATCACTCCCCGCCTTCGTTTTCCTTGTGCTTCAGCATGCCGGAGACGATGGCGACGGTGCGCGACAGCTCTTCAATCGCCTGATCGATGTCCTTGCGCTGGGTCTCCAGCACGGCAATCTGCTCGTTGAAGCGGGAGAGGGCGACGCGCAGCTGGGTCACCTGACCGTCGCGCAGATCATAGAGGTCCAGCATGTCGCGGATCTCGGACAGGGAAAAGCCGACGCGCTTGCCCATGACGACGAGCTTCAGGCGGGCGCGGTCGCGGCGGGTGTAGACGCGGTTGAGGCCGTCACGTTTGGGGTTCAGCAGGCCCCGGTCTTCATAGAAGCGCAGGGTGCGCAGGGTGACGCCGAATTCCTTGGCAAGGTCACCGATGGTGAACTGGGTCTTCTTGGTGCTGTCGTCGGCTGCGGCAACGACATCGGCAATCTCGTTGCCGTCCTGAATGGAAAGTGCTTCGCTCATTGCCTTGTCCTGTCCGTCCGCATGTGGCCGAACCTGCTGTACTGCGGAAAATCTGACGTGCATGCGGGCGGATGCCCCCGGCGTCACGGCCCTTGAGGAGGGAGGGCCCGAGACTGCCTGCTTGTCTCTGCCTTACCTTACGCATACGGAATGGTCCAGTGACCTTACGCAATTTTTTGACAAACAGCCCCGCCAGAGCGCGTTTCCGGGGGCCTGCTGTTGCAACATGCAGGGCCAGTTAACGCGGTGTTTACCCTAACACGACAAAGATTCATCAATTGCTTCGTTGCCAAGTCAGTATCGCGTTCCGGGCTTCTGCAGCATCTCTTGTGTTCAATGGTCAGCACGACCGCAAGGCCAGGTCCAGTCAATGTCCTCTTGGAAAACCCGCAAGCCTGAAAGCGGCAGCGTACGTCATGACGCGGGATATGCCCGGCGTAGCCATGACGGCTGGGATGGTCCGGGATATGACGAAGAGGATGACGGCTTTGACGAGGGCTATGGCTTGCGCACAGAGCGTCCGCAGGAGCGTGTCGAGCGTCTGACGCGCACATCCACCGCTGCCGGCAACTTTGGCCGGGCCAGCCACGCCTCCGAAACCGCGCAGGAACTGGAAGAGGTGGCGAGCGAGCTCGACCGCCTGATGAACAGCCGCCAGCGCGCCCGCCGCAAGCCCGAAGAAAACCGCCGCCGTCCGGCCCATGACACCGCAGAGCATGGCGAGCGCTCCGCGCGTGCGCGCCGTGAGGCTGCTCCCGCCCGCCCTGCCGCGTCCGGCCGGATCGACGCCGTTCTCGAGGCGCTGGAGCGTCTGGACCGCCGTGTGGAAACCCTGTCCTCGCCCGTCCGGCCTCATGAAACGGCGGACGATGAGGCAGACTTCGGCAGCGGGGCTTACGGCTCTCATTTCGAGGATGAGGACTATGAGGACGAGGCGCCCGCCCGTGCTCCGGCCCATGCTTCTGTCCGGCCTCAGGCCCGCCGCCCCCAGCGTGCCGCGACGCCGAAGAAGGGCCGTGGTGTGCCCGGTTATGACTTCGACGAACTGGCAGCCGGCGCGGAACTGGATGACGAAGACGATTTTGCCGCCCGCACCCCGCGCCGTGCCCCGGCACAGCCACGCCGCCGCGGCAGCCCGCTGGAGCGGCTGATCGAGGAAGATTTCGAGGCGCAGGACACCCGCTCCCGCCCTGTCCCGCGCCGCGCTGCGGCTGAGCAGGCCGCCCGTGAGGGGGAAGAGCAGTCCCGCCATCTCTATCAGGATCTGGCCCGCCGCATCGACGCCCTGCGCCATCCGCAGGAAGAGGCGCTGGATGTGGTGCGGCAGGAAATCGGCTCCCTGCGCGAAGCCATTGGCAACATGCCCGCCGCCCGGCGTGATGACAGCGACCGGCGTGAGATGCGGCGCCTTGCGGAAATGGTTGAGGGCCTGCGTGCCGGAGGTGGCAACGACCGTCTGGCGAAGGAACTGCGCGGCGAGATTTCCAGCCTGAAGACGCTGATCGGCCAGACCAATGTGGATGGCACGCTGAAGTCGCTGGAAATGGGCTATGCCCATGTGGTGCAGCGATTGGACGAACTGACCCGTTCTGCCGTTGATCCGCGTGTCGTGCGCAATCTCAGTGCCCGTCTGGTCGAGATCGAGGACGGCCTTGCTTCGCTGCCGCGCGCCGAGCATCTGATGGTGCTGGAAGGCCGGGTGGGCGATATCTCCGACCGGGTGGAAAGCCTGCTGCGTTCCCATACGCGCCCCGACATCGAGCCGCTGCGGCAGGAACTGCGCGACATGCGCAAGCTGGTGGAGCAGGTTGATTTTACCGGTCTCATCGGATCGGTGGACGACCGCATCCGCTTTGTCGCCAGCCGCCTGGACGAGCTGGAAATCCTGGCGCGCGAGCAGCGCGGCCTTGATGACCGGCTGTCCGCGATGGAAGACCGCATGCCGGATGCCGAAGCCCTTGACCGCCTCAACGGGCGGCTGGAGGAGATCTTCGGCATGCTGTCGCGCGAGAACGGCCGCGCAGGGCGTGACGATGCCCGCTTCGGCCAGGTGGACAACCGTCTCGACGAAATCATGGACCGGCTCTCCGGCATCGAGCAGGGCGGCACGGCGCAGCCTGCCTATGACCGCGCCTTTGCCGAGCTGGAAAACCGTCTCGACGGCATCCACAGCCAGATTGCCCGCATTGAGGAACGTGCCAGCCAGCCGATGAACCTGCCGTCCTTCGGCGAAGGCAGTGCCTTTGAAGCGCAGATGCTGGCCCAGCTTGAGCGGCAGATTTCGGATTTGTCCGGCCGTCTGTCCGCGCCGCGTGACAGCGTCACGGCCGAGGACATGGCCGCGCTGCGCAGCGAGATCGCCGGGATCCGCCGTTCGGTCGAGCAGCCCGCGCCTTCCGTGGCTGCGCTTGAGGCACGCATCAGCGAACTGGCGGACGCCGTCTCCCGGGGCGGCGACAGTTTCGATGACCGGCGCCTTGACCAGATCACCGGCAAGATCAGTGCGCTGGCGGATCAGCTGCAGGCAACGGAAGGGCGCCTGTCCAGCGTTGCCGGCATTGAGAAGGTGCTGTCGCGCATCGAGAGCAATCTGCGCGCCACCCGCGAGGAAGTGATTGAGGTGGCCGAAAAGGCTGCCCGCCGCGCCGTGATCGAAAAGGCTCCGGCCACGGACGAATATGACGGTGCCATCGGCGCGCTGCGCGACGATCTGCGCCGTCTCATGGATGCTGCGCAGGGCTCCGAGACGCGCACGCGCAACACATTTGATGGCGTCCAGTCCATTCTGACCGGCATCACCGACCGGCTCGACTCGCTGGAACGCAGCACGCTGGACCGTGGTACCGCCTCCCGCCCGGCCGGTGAGAGCAGCAGCGCCCGCCGTGCTCCACTGCCCGGCCTGCCGCAGAGTGCCGCAGCCGCAGGCGAACAAGAGCGCCCGCGCGACCGCACCCGCGACCGCAAGGCCGATTTCATTGCTGCTGCCCGCCGTGCAGCCCATGCAGCATCTGCCGAAGTTCAGCAGCAGGCCAAGCTTGAGCAGGATGAAGGCGAGGACGCTGCCGGCGATAGCCGCGCCAGCTGGTTCCGCCGCGCCCTGCGCCGGGATACGGCAAAGACTGTGGCAAGGACTGCCGCGAAGGATGATGCCCGCAAGCCGGAGAAAGCGGCTGCGGAGGGGGGCACCCGCGCCAAGATCGAGCCTATGGTCGGCAAGCCGCAGAAGGCCCCCGCAGATGAGGGCAAGGCTGCAGGTGATCTCGATCTGGCGGACCTTGCTGCCGATATCCGCGACGAAGCCGCAGCGGGCAGCGGCAGCAGCCTGTTCGGCACCGGCCGCAAGCGCGCGATCCTGCTGGCGGCGGCTGCGGTCGTTCTGGCAATCGGCACGCTGCAGGTCTTCCGTCTGTCGACCGGAGGCGGCGATACGGCTTCGGCTCCGGATGCTCAGGACGAAGGCAAGCAGCTGGCGGAAGCTTCCGATGGCACCGGCACGCAGCCCGTTCTGGAGCTGACCGAGCAGGACATTGCCGAGGCTCTGGACGCGGCCACGGCGCAGCCCGGTTCAACGGCCGGGCAGACGCAGATGGCCGAAGCGCCCGCCCGCAATGTGACCCCGCCATCCAGTGGGGCCATGCCGCTGGAGCAGGTGCCTGCCGCCCAGGTGCCGCCGGCGGTCTCTGCCCAGCCTTCTGTTCAGGCCCCGGAAATGGCACCTGATCTCGCCTTCGCTCCGCCTGCGATCAGCGGCAAGTTCGGCGATACACCTTTTGTCACCGGGCCGCAGCAGCCGTCCGCCAGCCTCGCCGCCGCCGATCCGCAGTCCGGTGCCGACGCCGGTGCCCTGCCGCCGGAAACGGCGGGTCCGATGGCCCTGCGCAGCGCCGCTGCCGCTGGCAACGCCGCAGCGGAATTCCAGATCGGGGTTCATTACACCGAAGGCAAGGGTGTCACGCCGGATCTGGCGGAAGCCGCCCGCTGGTATGAGCGCGCAGCGGCCAAGGGGCTCGCTCCCGCGCAGTACCGCCTTGCCAGCCTTTATGAAAAGGGCCGTGGTGTGCCGCGCGACATCACCAAGGCACGCGACCTCTATCTGAAGGCTGCGGAAGCCGGTAACGCCAAGGCCATGCACAATCTCGCCGTCATCTATGCCGAGGGCGCCGAAGCCCAGCCGGACATGGCAGCGGCCGCCAAGTGGTTCAAGTCGGCCGCTGAACACGGGGTTGCCGACAGCCTCTACAATCTGGGCATCCTCTATGCCCGGGGTATTGGCGTCGAGAAGGATCTGGTCGAAAGCTACAAGTGGTTCGCCATTGCCGCGCGCGGCGGCGACGCGGAAGCTGCCCGCAAGCGTGACGATGTGGCCAACATGCTCGACGCCAGCGGCCTTGCCGCTGCCCGCCTTGCGGTGGAGACATTCAGGCTCAAGGACCTTAACCCGGCCGCCAACACGGTTCTGCTGGATCCGGCCTGGGATGAGGCGGCGCTGGCCATGCCAGTCAATGCCGCTGCGGGCGGGGAAGTGAACGAAGTTATCCAGGTTCAGGCTCTGCTGCAGAAGCTCGGTTTCGATCCTGGCGTGGCTGATGGCTCCATGGGCCCGAAGACCCGTTCTGCGATTGAAGCTTTTCAGCGCAGCGCCAACCTTCCGGTAACCGGAAACGTGGATGCTGGTCTGATCAGGGCTCTGCTCGGACGTTCAATCTGAATGTGAGCAGATTGCTGAAATTCCAAGGTTGACAGGGCTGCAAAAGCAGCCCTTTTAACACGTGTCTTTCCGTTCAGGCGCCGCGCCCCGCGCGGCTGCCGCAAGCCGGTATTGAGCCCGTGCAACTGTATCTGCCCATCGCCGAGATTTCGGTGAACATGTTCATGATCTTCGGCATGGGTGGCGCCGTGGGCTTCTTGTCCGGGCTCTTCGGCATTGGCGGCGGCTTTCTGCTGACGCCGCTTCTCATTTTCTCCGGCATCCCCCCCGCCGTGGCTGTGGCCACCGTCACCACGCAAACCGTGGCCTCATCGGCCTCCGGCGTGCTGACCTACTGGCGGCGCGGGGCCATCGACATGAAGATGGCCGGCATCCTGCTCACGGCGGGTATCGCCGGTTCGGCTGTCGGCGCCTGGCTCTTCGGCAAGCTGCAGGCCATCGGCCAGCTCGATGTGGTCATTGCCCTGTCCTACGTGACGTTCCTCAGCACCGTTGGCGGATTGATGCTGGTGGAATCCCTGCGGGCGATCCGCCAGCGCCGGGCAGGCACGGCCCGCGCGGCCCGCAAGCCCGGCCAGCACAACTGGATCCATGGCTTGCCGCTGAAGGTGCGCTTCCGCAAGTCGAAGCTTTATCTCAGCGTCATCCCGATCATCGTGCTTGGTGCCGGCATCGGCTTCATTGGCACGGTTCTGGGGATCGGCGGCGGCTTCCTCATGGTTCCGGCCATGATCTATCTGCTGCGCATGCCGACCAGCATCGTCATCGGCACCTCGCTGATGCAAATTCTCTTCACGATGGCTTTTGCCACGCTGTTCCTGTCCATCAGCACCCAGACGATCGACATCGTGCTGGCCTTGACGCTGATGATTGGCGGCGTCATCGGGGCGCAGTTCGGTGCCCGCATGGGCCAGAAGCTGCGCGGTGACCAGTTGCGCCTTCTCCTGGCGCTGCTGGTGCTGGCGGTTGGCGTGCGGTTCGCCGTGGATCTTGTCGTCATGCCGGACGAGTTCTACTCGGTCGCCGTGCGCAAGGGGGAGGGCCTGTGATGCATTCGCTGTCCCGTCATCTTGTGGCTGTGTGTGTGCTAGCAGGGGCCTTGCTGCCGTCTGCAGCGCGCGCTGAAGGTCTGGTAACGGCCCTGTCCGCGGACACGGTCAGCATCGCCTCGAATTTCACCGGCGCGAAGATCGTCGTCTTCGGCCAGGTGGAATTGCCGCCCGGCGTTTCTGCGCCGGATGCCGGTTATGACCTCGCCGTGGTGCTGAAAGGTCCGCCCGAAAACGTCACGACGCGCCGCAAGGGCCGTTTTCTCGGTGTGCTGTGGGTCAACCGGGAAGCCGAGACGTTTTACGGCGTGCCCTCATTCTACGTCATGTCCTCGACCGATCCGGCGAGCGAACTGGGCCCGCGGCAGATGCTGGAGGAGAACAGCATCGGGGCAAGCTACGTCAATCTGCCCATGAGGGCCGATTCCGAGATGCCGCTCGCCGAGAGAGCCCATTTCCGCCACGCTTTTCTGCGGCTGCGCAAGGAGCATGGCACCTACGTGGACCAGCCGGGCAAGGTGGAGTTTCTGACCCCGACCATGTTCCGCACGACCATTTCACTGCCTGCGACGACGCCTGTCGGCGTCTATACGGTGGACACGTTTCTTCTAAGGGGCGGAGAAATGCTGGCGCAGGATCAGAAGGGACTGACGGTGGCCAAGACCGGCTTCGAGCAGATGACCTTCGACATGGCGCATGAGCAGCCTGCGCTTTACGGGCTTGCGGCGATTGCGCTGGCGGTCTTCACCGGCTGGCTTGCCGGTGTCGTCTTCCGCAGGGATTAAGCGTAAGCCGCTGGCGGGATCAGTCTGCGATCAGCTTGGCGGCTGTGAAGGGGTAGAGCCTGTCCGCTCCCAGAAGGAAAGCCGAGAAACGGCGGGGCGGGAAAACGGCCGCAAAGGCCGGATCCATCACATTCAGACCGCCCGTCAGCGCGCCGAAGGCCGGCAGGACCAGCCGTGTGCCATCGGTGGCAAAGCAGGGGCGGCGGATGGAGCGGCCATAGCGGCGCACCTTGGCCGCCGGATGCAGATGGCCGCAGACTTCACCCTTTGCAGCGCCGTTGCCTTCTGAGGGCTCGTGCCGGAAGGTGAGGCCGCCCAGGGTGAGATCGTCGACGCATTCCCCGCAGAGCCGCACAGGCGCCACAGGATCATGATTGCCGGTGACCCAGATCCATTCGCGGTTGAGCTGCAGCGTGGCAAGGAAGGCGCGGTACGGTGCGGGCAGCCGGTCCGAGCCTTCCGCATCATGGAAACTGTCCCCTAGGGCAATGATGCGCGACGGGTCGAAAGCCTCGATCACCAGTGCCAGACGCTCCAGCGTGGCCGCCGTATCATAGGGCGGCAGCAGAACGCCGCGGCGGGCGAGGGAGGAGGCTTTTTCCAGATGCAGATCGGCGACGATGAGGGTGGCTTCTTCGGCCCACCAGGCGACGCCGCTGTCATGCAGACCGAGCTGGGTTCCGGCAACGGCAATATCGTGACACACGGGCGTGGTGCGCCGCATCAGTCCCGGCTGTCTCAGCGCCGTCATGCCATGGCCTCCCCGATCAAATCATCCGCTGCTTCTGCAAGGATGCTTTCCTGAGCCTCGCCATAAATGGGTTCTCTTCCGATTTCCAGCAGAACAGGAACCGCCAGGGGCGAAACTCTTGCGAGATGAGTATGCGTGATTCGACCCTTGATCCTTAAAAGAAGTTCACCAAGCCGGGAGATATCCAGAAGTCCTTCTGCTGCATCGTTCCATGTTGCACGCAGAAGGATATGGTCCGGCTCGTGCTGGCGCAGCACATCATAGATGAGATCGGATGAAACCGTGACCTGGCGGCCGGATTTCTCCTGCCCCGGATGGCGCCGCTCGATCAACCCGGAAATGACGGCGCAGTAGCGGAAGGTGCGCTTCAAAAGGCTGGACTCCGCCAGCCAGGCATCCAGGTCATCGCCCAGAAGATCCTCCTCGAACAGGGCATCGAGGGATAGACGGCCGGTACGGATGAGAAGATCCGGATCTCCCAGCCCCCAGATCGCCAGCGCATAGTCATTGGCGACAAAGCCCAGCGGCTTGGCGCCCAGCCGCTCCAGCCGCCGGGTCAGCAGCATGCCGAGTGTCTGGTGGGCAAGGCGGCCCTCGAAGGGATAGCAGACGAGGTAGTGCTTGCCCGCACGCGGGAAGGTCTCCACCAGCAGGCCGCTGCGGCTGGGCAGCAGGGACTTGGCCCGCTGCAGTTCCAGCCAGTCGCGCACCTGATCCGGCAAGGCCGGCCAGTGGTCCGGCTCGGACAAAAGCCGCCGCACGCCATCGGCCAGATAGGTGGAGAGCGGAAACTTGCCGCCCTGATAGGAGGGCACCATCGGCTTTTCGGCCTTTGCCCGCGAGACATAGGCCTCGCTTTCGATGATGCTTTCAAACCGCAGGATCTCGCCTGCAAAGAGGAAGGTGTCGCCGGGGGCAAGCTGCTCCAGAAACCATTCCTCGATCTCGCCCAGCACCCGGCCGCCGCGCCCCAGCGGCGTGCGGCGGCCCTGCTCCTTGCCGCGCACCAGCCTCACCTTCAGCATGGGGGCTTCGACAATGGTGCCCACATTCAGCCGGTATTGCTGGGCAATGCGCGGATGGGTGATGCGCCACAGCCCGTCCGGGCCCTGTTTCAGCTTGGCGTAGCGGTCATAGCTTTTCAGCGCATAGCCGCCGGTGGCCACGAAATCGAGCACGCGGGCAAAGGTTTCGCGGTCTAGATGGCGGTAGGTCTGCGTTTCGCGGATTTCGGCGTAGAGCTCATCGGCATCAAAAGGCCCGGCGCAGCCCATGCCGAGAATATGCTGAGCCAGCACATCCAGCGCGCCGCGCCGCAGCGGCGGTGTGTCCTGCCCGCCGCTGGTGGAGGCTTCGAGCGCGGCTCGGCATTCCAGCACTTCGAAACGGTTGGCGGGCACGAGAACGGCGCGGGATGGCTCGTCCATGCGGTGATTGGCGCGGCCGATGCGCTGGGCAAGGCGGCTTGCCCCCTTCGGCGCGCCCACGTTGATGACGAGATCGATATCGCCCCAGTCGATGCCCATGTCGAGGGACGAGGTGGCAACCACGGCGCGGAGCTGACCCGAGGCCATCGCCGCTTCCACCTTGCGCCGCTGTCCCACATCCAGCGAGCCATGGTGCAGGGCGATGGGCAGGGTGTCCTCGTTGATCTTCCACAGATCCTGAAACAGGCTTTCGGCCTGCGAGCGGGTGTTGACGAACAGCAGCGTCACCCGGTGCGCCTTGAGAAGCCGGTAAATGTCATCCAGCGCATAGCGCGCCGAATGCCCGGACCATGGCACGCGCTCCGCAGTATCGAGAATGGTAATATCCGGTGCAGCCCCGCCAGTGACGGTGACCAGCTCGCTGAGGCGGCGGCCATCCGGATCCGTCTGTGCCACAAGATAGGCGCGCAGGTCATCCGGCTCTGCCACCGTTGCCGACAGGCCGACGAGCCGCACATCCGGGGCAATACGGCGCAGGCGGGCAAGCCCAAGCGCCAGCAGATCGCCGCGCTTGGAGGTGACGAGCGCATGGAGTTCATCCAGAACGATGGTCTTCAGGCCCTTGAACATGCCGGAGGCTGCGGGGTCGGACAGCAGCAGGGCGATCTGTTCCGGCGTTGTCAGCAGGATATCGGGCGGTGCCTGCTTCTGCCGCTGGCGCTTGTGGGTGGGGGTGTCGCCGGTGCGCGTCTCGATCCGCACCGGCAGGTCCATCTCCGCCACCGGCGTTTCCAGATTGCGGGCAATATCGACGGCGAGCGCCTTGAGCGGGGAAATGTAGAGCGTATGCACGCCCTGCCGCATCGCCTGAACCGTGCCCGGCTTCGGCCGTCCCCGTTCCGTCAGCTCGACGAGGCTCGGCAGGAAGCCGGCCAGCGTCTTGCCCGCGCCGGTCGGGGCAATGAGCAGCGCGGATTGTCCGCGGCCCAGCACATCCAGCAAGGCCAGCTGATGCTCACGCGGGCTCCAGCCGCGCGCGGCAAACCAGGCACGGAACTGTTCGGGCAGAAGCTGATCCTGAGAGGAGGCGGTCATGTGCAAGGGCTGGCCGTGGCCTGAGGCTGTGAGAGGAAAGGCCTGGGGCCATGGCTTCTGATTATAGGTCAGCCGGTTGCCGCTCCAAGCTCTTTCGAGACAGGAATAATCCGCATGTTGACCGCCTCTGGCAAATGGCCGCGAAGGCCCTATGCTTCTGCCCCATGTCCATTGCCGCATCCAGCCTTCTGCATCTGACGCCGGAAGGGCTCTTCTGCCCTGAGGCGAACGCCCATGTCGATCCTGTGCGCCCGGTGGCGCGGGCCATCATCACCCATGCCCATGCCGACCATGCGCGGGCCGGACACGGGGCAGTTCTGGCGACGGAAGAAACGCTCGGCATCATGGCCCTGCGCTATGGCGAGGGCTTTTGCGGCCAGCGGCAGACATTGGCCTATGGTCAGAGGCTTGATCTGGGCGGCGTGACTTTGACGCTGAAGCCTGCCGGGCACGTGCTTGGATCGGCGCAGGTGGTGCTGGAGGCGGGCGCTGCGCGTGCGGTCATTTCCGGCGACTACAAGCGGCAGGCTGATCCCACCTGCACGCCGTTCGAGCTGGTGCCCTGCGATGTCTTCGTGACGGAGGCAACCTTCGGCCTGCCGGTCTTCCGTCATCCGGATGCCGGTGCGGAAATGGCCAAGCTGCTGGCCTCGCTGGCGCTGTTTCCGGAGCGCACGCATCTTGTTGGGGCCTACGCCTTGGGCAAGGCGCAGCGCGTCATCGCGGAGTTGCGCCGCGCCGGATATGACCGGACCATCTATCTCCACGGCGCGCTGGAAAAGATCACCGCCTATTACCAGAGCCGGGGCATTGCGCTGGGGCCGGTTGAGCCGGTCGGGCGGCTTGGCAAGGAGCTTGCCGGGGAAATCGTGCTGTGCCCGCCCGGCGAACTTGCCGGACGCTGGGCGCGGCGCTTCGGCGATCCGGTGACGGCGGTGGCCTCGGGCTGGATGCGCGTGCGTGCCAGAGCCCGCCAGCGCGGGGCCGAACTGCCGCTGGTCATTTCCGACCACGTGGACTGGCCCGATCTCACCCGCACTGTGCTGGAAACCGGGGCGGCGGAAACCTGGGTCACACATGGCGCCGAAGAGGCACTGGTGCACTGGTGTGAAACCGTTGGACGCAAGGCCCGGCCTCTCCATATGATCGGCTACGGGGAAGATGAAACCGAAACCGATTCTGCCCCGGCTGACACTGACACTTAAGCTTGAGGCGCGCTGCAGACCTGCCGCGCCCTTTCAGGAAGACGGCCATGGCGGACAAGAACGAGATCGAAGACACCGCAGAACCTGCCGAGCAGGAGCTGGAAGCAGCCATTGCGGAACTTTTCGAGGATTATCTCGCCGGTTTCAACGATGCCGATGCAGAGGCGCTCATCGATTGCTTTTCCTTGCCTGCCACCATCTGGCAGATGGAAAAGGGCTATGTCTTTGATGACGAGGAAGAGCTGGCGGAGAACATCGACGCCCTGCTGGATGCGCTCGACAAGGAGAATATCTCCTATTCCGAATTTGACGTGGTCTCTGCCCACATCTCAGGCCCGACGGCGCTGGTCACGCTCGACTGGCGCCAGGAAAGTGCCGATGGCGAAAGCGTCTTCGAATTCACCTGCCACTATCACCTCGTCTCCGATGGTGAGGTCTGGCGCATTGCCATGATCGTCAACGAGCAATAAGCGGCAGCTGATTTTACGTCTTTCCCCCCTTGCTCTGAGTCACCCCGGCCAAGCGTAGCGCGAGCCGGGGTCTACTCGTTCGCAGAGAGGCGGGTTTGGGCAGGAGCGCTGCACCAGACCTGCCCGGTCTTATGTCCCGCTGCGAGGGCAAATCTGATTGCTCTGCAAGCGAGTGGTCCCCGGATCTGCGCTGCGCTTCGTCCGGGGCGACCTCAGTGTGTGGCGCGGCCTATACCAGTTCCCGATGACGTGAGTTCACCGGGCGCCTGCCTCAGCCGTCCTGCTTCTTCGACTTCTTCTTCACGCCGTCGCCCTTGCGGTGGGCAGCCTTTTTCGGGCCGCCTTCCTTGAAGGCCGGCTTGCCCTTGCGCGGGGCGAAGCCTTCACCGGTTGGTGCGCCGCCGAAGCCGCCGCCGTCAGCGCCGCGCTTGCCGCGCTTCGGGCCACGGTCGAGCGGAGCTTCGTCCATCGGGGCAAAGGCCGGATGCGTCGGGCGCGGTTCATCGTCCTCGAAACGCCTGCGGCGCGGAGCCGGGCCGCCACGGCCAGCGGGGGCACCGCCACCGAAGCCACGGCCGGTGTTGCGTTCGCGGGCACGCTCGTAGCGGCTCGGGCCGTCCTCGTCATTGCCACGGAAGGAAGGGGCAAAGCCGCCGCGCACGTCGGCGGGCTCGATCACCACACCGCGCTCGCCGGAGCCATCGCGGCGGATCACATCGGCATATTTCTCCGCGTGGCCGCCCATGATCTCGAAGAGGGTTTCGGTGTTGCCGATCTTGATGGCACCCACTTCCTTCTTCGTCACATGGCCGGCGCGGCAGATCATTGGCAGCAGCCAGCGCGGGTCGGCGCGGTGCTTGTGGCCGAGGGACAGGCGGAACCAGACGCCATCTTCAAACTTGTTGCGGACTTCGAAGCTCTTGCCGCCACCGAAGTCATCACGCGGGCCCCTGTCTCCTCTGTCACCACGCTCACGCGGGCCGCGGGCTTCAAAGCTGTCTTCCGTCAGCTCTTCCGGCGGCGGCAGGCGCAGCTGGTACAGGCGCACGAAGGCCGCCGCGATGCGCTCGGCATCATGCACGGCCAGAAGCTCGCGGGCCGTCTCCAGATCTTCTTCTTCTGCCGGTTCGTTCAGAACCGGATCGGCAAGAAGACGGGCCTTGTCCTGGGCGCGGATGGCATTGGCAGAGGGGGCTTCACGCCATTCGGCCTTCACACCGGCCAGCTGCAGCAGGCGCTCTGCGGCGCGGCGGCGCGGGAAGGGCACGACGACAACGCTCGATCCCTTGCGGCCGGCGCGGCCCGTACGGCCAGAGCGGTGCAGCAGGGCAGCCTTGCCGGTCGGCAGGTCGGCGTGAATGACGAGATCAAGGTTGGGCAGATCGATGCCGCGTGCGGCCACATCGGTGGCGACGCAGACACGGGCACGGCCATCACGCATGGCCTGCAGCGCATGGCTGCGCTCGGCCTGGCTCAACTCGCCCGACAGCGCCACGACCGAGAAGCCCCGGTTGGCAAGGCGCGACGTCAGCCGGTTCACCGCCTCGCGGGTGGCGCAGAACACGATGGCCTTCTGGGCCTCATGGAAGCGCAGAATGTTGATGATGGCGTTCTCGCGCTCGTTCGGCACGACCGGCATGGCGATATAGTCGATGTCGACATGCTGCTCGCGGCCGCTGATCGTGGTCAGGCGCACGGCGTTGCGCTGGAAGCGCTGGGCGAGATCGGCAATTGGTTTCGGCACGGTGGCCGAGAACATCAGTGTGCGGCGGTCTTCCGGAGCGGCGTCCAGAATGAACTCCAGATCCTCACGGAAGCCGAGGTCCAGCATTTCGTCGGCTTCGTCCAGAACCACGGCGCGGATGCCGGAAAGGTCGAGGGCGCCGCGTTCGATGTGGTCGCGCAGGCGTCCAGGTGTGCCGACGACGATGTGGGCGCCGCGTTCGAGAGCCCGGCGCTCGGCGCGCGGGTCCATGCCGCCAACGCAGGACGCGGTCTGGGCGCCGGCCTGCTCATAAAGCCAGGTCAGCTCAGCCTTGACCTGCAGGGCCAGCTCGCGGGTCGGGGCGATGGCAAGGGCCACCGGCGCACCGGCGGGGCCGAGGTGTTCATCGTCTCCAAGCAGCGTCGGAGCAAGGGCGAGGCCGAAGGCAACAGTCTTGCCGGAGCCGGTCTGGGCGGAAACCAGAAGGTCGGCGTCTGCGGGGGCGTCGGCCAGGATGGTTTCCTGAACCGGAGTAAGGCTGGAATAGCCCCGTTTTGCCAAAGCGGCGGCCAGCGCCGGTGCAACGGCGTGCGTCTCGATCATGTGTGTCTTTCGTGAAAAAGGGGGCGGAGCAGCCTTCATATGTCCGGCGTGCCCGTCATGTTGGAACCCCCTATACGGCAAAATAGCCCTGCCGTCCACTGGCTGCGGCAAACCTCTGGCACACGGCTGCTTGCCGGGAGCTGCATGCGTGCGGTCCGGATAGGTCCAAACACCTAATATGCCAGAAATCACGCTTTGAGGTTGTCTGGTTAGTCTGGCGTTAACTCAGAGTACCTACCGAAGCATATTCAGGTTGTAGGTCCGGACTGATGGATGGTGGGCTTCGATGCGCAATATACGTCTGCAAATCGCTTTCATGGCGGTAGTACCGCTTCTGGCAGTTGTTGTTTATGCCAGTAATTTTCTTCTGAGCGAATTCACATACCTGCGCAAGATGCAAGACATGAAACCGCTCGTTGAGGTTTCGGGCCTTGTCGAGGCTGTCGTGGACGAATTGCAGAAGGAACGTGGCCAGACGGCGGTGTTCATTGCCTCCGGCTATGACCAGGCAGCGGCAGCGGCTGTCACCAAACAGAGGGGCGCAACGGATGCAGATCTGCAGGCTCTGCAGGCGTTTCTATCGCAGGCTGCTGTGGCGGATGCCTCTGCCGAGCTCAAGGAGATGGCCAGCCTCCCGCGCGTCATTGCCAGCCACCGGTCCGCGGTCGATGCCCGTTCGGTCAATGGCGCTGACAACCTGAAGGTTTACACAGATCTGATCTCCGGCCTCATGGGCACGGTTTCTGCGATCGCGCTTGATACGGGCGAGCCGCGCCTGGCAGCAGAATTGCTGCCGTTCACGGCGCTTATTCAGGCCAAGGAAGCTGGCGGGCTGGAGCGCGCCATCGGTGCGCGCCTGTTTACGGCGGCCAGCAAGGGGGAGGTGACCGACTATGCGGTGTTCCTGTCCTTTGTCGACCGGGTGGCTGCCGGCGAGGCCTATCTTCAGAGCTTTCACATGCTGGCGACGCCTGACCAGGCCGCAGCGCTTGACCGGATGATGACCGGCAGCGCCGTTCAACAGGTCAGAGACTGGCGCAAGGTGCTTCTCACCCTGCCGCAGACGGACAATGGGCAGGGGGTGACGGGACCGCAGTGGTTCGACGCGGCAACGGCCCGGCTCGACATCATCCGCAAGGAGACACTGGACCTGCTCAAGGCCGCCGGTGAGACCGTCGCGGTCATGGAGGGCGAAGCCTATTCCCGCGCGCTGGTTGCCGGGCTCATGTCTGCCGCGGCCATCGCGGTGACGGTGATCATCAGCCTTCTCAATCTGCGTGCGATCCTCGCCAACTTGCGCCAGATCCGCGCAGCGCTGGGCCGGGTGGCGCAGGACGAGACCGACTTCACCATGCCGTTGCTGGAGCGGGGCGACGAAATCGGCGATCTGGCCCGTGCAGGCACCGTGTTCCAGGACAATGCCCGCCGCCGTCAGGCGCTGGAAAAGGAAATGGAGCAGGAGCGTTCGCTCGAAGGCGGCCGCCAGTCGCAGGTCGAGGCCATCATTGACCGTTTCCGCAGCATGATCGATGCCAGCATGCAGGCCGTGGCCGAAAAGACGGAAGCGATGGCCGGCAGCGCCCAGCGGGTGACGGAAGTGTCGGGTCAGGCCTTTGCCGCTGCCGATCAGGCAAGAGCAGCCTCCGCAAGCTCCTCGCGCAGCGTCCAGACCGTGGCCGCAGCAGCCGAAGAACTGTCCAGCGCCATCTCCGAGATCCTCAACCAGTCCGACCGGTCCTCCGTCGCCATCACTGCCGCAACCGAAGTGGCGCACGAGACGGATGTGCATGTGTCGAGCCTGGCGGAAGCGACGGACAAGATCGGCGTTGTCGTCGAGATGATCCGCGCCATCGCCGAGCAGACGAACCTTCTCGCCCTCAACGCCACCATCGAGGCAGCCCGTGCCGGAGAAGCGGGCAAGGGCTTTGCCGTTGTGGCGGCCGAAGTGAAGGAACTGTCCAACCAGACGGCCCGGGCGACGGAGGAAATCGCCGCCCAGATCACTTCGGTGCAGGGCATGACCAGCAAGGCGGTGACCTCGATCCAGCGCATCACCGGATCGATCGAATCCGTGATGGAAATGACGACGGCCATCAAGAACGCGGTCGGCGAACAGAGCGCAGCAACACGCGAGATCACCCAGAGCATCACCATCGCGGCCGATGGCTCGGATCAGGTTGCGGCCAGCGTCGCCAATGTGACCCGGACCGCACAGGACACGCGCACCGAGGCGGAGATGGTCGACAGCCTGTCGCGTGATGTGAAGTCCGTCTCCGAGAACCTGTCCAGGGCGGTCGATGCCTTCCTCGCGGATATGGTTCAGGACGTGGAAGCCCGCCGCGCGGCCCTGCGCCGCCAGATGGCTAGCTGATACGCGCAGCAGAGACATGTTGATGAAGGACGCCGGTGGCAGCCCCGCCGGCGTCCTTTTGCTGTTCCACGAGCCAGCTTCGTGGACTTGGGGCCCCGGCGCGTTATCATCTTGGTATGCGTGCCTTTTCCCGCCTTCTGGACCGCCTTGCCTTTGAAAGCTCCCGCAATGCCAAGGAGGCGCTGCTGGTGGATTATTTCCGCCGCACGCCGGACCCGGACCGTGGCTATGCCCTTGCGGCGCTGACGGGCACGCTGGAGTTCCGTTACGCCAAGCCAGCGGTGCTGCGGGCGCTGGCAGGCGAGCGGACGGACCCGGTGCTTTTCGCGCTGTCCTATGATTTCGTCGGCGATCTGTCCGAGACGGTGGCGCTGATGTGGCCTGCACCGGACCGGGCCGGCGAAGCTGATGGTGAGGGGCCGGGACTTTCCGCCGTGGTGCAGCGGCTCTCTGGCGCTGGCCGCAGCGAGGTGCCGCAGCTGATTGCCGGATGGCTGGACCTTCTGGATGAGACGAGCCGCTGGGCGCTTTTGAAGCTTGTCACCGGCGGCTTGCGGGTGGGTGTATCCGCCCGCCTCGCCAAGACCGCGCTGGCGCGGCTTGGAACTGTCAGCGTGGATGAGATCGAGGAGGTCTGGAACGCGCAGAAGCCGCCCTATACGGCGCTGCTGGCCTGGGTGGAGGGGCAGGGCAGCAAGCCGGAAGCCTCGGACCCGGCGCCCTTCCGCCCGCCGATGCTGGCGCACCCGCTGGATGAGGCGCGGGACGTGGAGGCGCTGGATCCGGCTCAGTTTCTGGCCGAATGGAAATGGGACGGTATCCGCGTGCAGGCTTCAGCCGGGCGAGATGCGGCGGGCAGGCGTGTGGCGCGGCTTTACTCCCGCTCCGGCGATGACATTTCCGCCGCCTTTCCCGATGTACTGGAGAGCCTGACCTTCGAGGGCTGTATCGACGGGGAACTGCTGATCCTGCGCGATGGTGCGGTGCAGCCCTTTTCCGAGCTGCAGAAGCGGCTGAACCGCAAGACGGCAGCACCGAAGCTGATGCAGCAGCTTCCGGCCGCCATCCGGGCCTATGATCTTCTGATGGACAATGGAGAAGACCTGCGCGCCCTGCCGTTTGAGCAAAGGCGGGCGCGGCTGGAGGCTTTCCTGGTCGCGCAAGCCCCGCCGCGCATTGACCTGTCGCCACTGGTGCCCTTTGCGAACTGGGAGGAACTGGCCCGCTGGCGGGAGGAGCCTTCCGCGCATCTGCCGGAGGCTGATGCAGGCGCCGTGGAAGGGCTGATGTTGAAGCGGCGGCAGTCGCCCTATCTGGCAGGGCGTCCGCGCGGGGAATGGTTCAAGTGGAAGCGCGATCCCTTCACGGTGGATGCGGTGCTCATGTATGCGCAGCGCGGCCACGGCAAGCGCTCGTCCTATTATTCGGACTATACCTTCGGCGTCTGGCGGGGCGAGGAGCTTGTGCCGGTAGGCAAGGCCTATTCCGGCTTTACAGATGAGGAGTTGTTGGAGATCGATAGGTTCGTCCGCAACAACACCGTCAACCGCTTCGGTCCGGTGCGGGAAGTGGCGCATACGCCCGATCTGGGGCTGGTGCTGGAAGTGGCGTTCGAGGGGCTGAACCGCTCCGGACGGCACAAATCCGGCCTTGCCATGCGCTTTCCCCGCATCGCCCGCCTGCGCTGGGACAAGCCGCCGCATGAGGCCGACCGGATCGAGACTCTGGAGGCTCTGTTGCCAATGCCTGCCAGCGTGACTTGAGTCTCCGGCGCGAAACCGTCAAGGTTCTCCCTGACCGGAAAAGCCGGTTCGACGGGAGACCTGCCAGTGATCGACTATTTTTACACCCACGTTTCGCCCTGGGCCTATCTCGGCCATCAGGCCTTTGTGGATCTTGCGGCGGCGCATGGGCAGGAGGTGCGGTTCCGGCCGGTCAATCTGGCCGGGGTCTTCGAGGTGTCGGGCGGTCTGCCGCTGGCCAAGCGCCATCCGGTGCGTCAGGCCTACCGTTTTGTCGAGTTGCAGCGCTGGCGGGAAAAGCGCGGCGTGCCGCTGACACTGAAGCCTGCCTTCTTTCCCGCCAATCCCACCCTGGCCGATTGCTGCGCCATTGCCGTTGCCGAAGCGGGTGGACCGGTGGCGGCCTGTTCGGCACGGCTGTTCCGCGCCATCTGGGTGGAAGACCTGAACATCGCCGACGAAGCGGTTCTGGCCGGGCTGATGAGGGAGCTGGGCCTTGATGCAGATGCCTTGCTTGAAGCAGCTGGCAGCGCGGCCATTCAGGAGGCCTATCAGGAGAACCAGCGCCGTGCCATCGAACTGGGCGTCATCGGCTCGCCCTGCTACGTGCTGAAAGGTGAGCCCTTCTGGGGGCAGGACAGGCTGGACCTGCTGGAAGATGCGCTTGTCTCGGGCCGGGATGCCTTCCGGCCGGTTTGAGGCGGGACAAGCTTCCTGGGCAGAACTGCCGCAACGGCGTGCTTTTGACATAGTCCCCCGCTAACATGCGGCTTATGTGGGCGAGTCCCCCGGCGCGCGGCGAATGGAGGCATGGGCGATGGCTGATCCGAAACTGGCATCATCTGCGCGGCTGCGCGCAGGAAGGCTCGCCGTGGCTCTTCTGGCCCTGTCCGGCTTCCTGCATGGACAAGTGGCAGAGGCGAAAAGCGCGGCACCGCAGGGCGGCCTTGCGGCCGGCCAGGTGGCAGGTCAAGGGGCTCCCGCAAAGACCGTGCCCTCAGGCAAGCCTGCCGCCAAGGCAAAAGCTCAAGGCCAGAGTCAGAGCCAGAGCCAGGTTAAAACCAAGCCCAAGCCTGCTCCCGCCGTTCCCGCAAGCAAGACTGCAAACAACGCTGCTGGCAAATCCCAAGCGGGCTCACCAGCGAAAGTGCCGGTGAGCCGGCCTGCAACGGCACCTGTCCCGGTGGCGGACCAGCAGGCGGATCAGCAGGCAAATCCGGCGCAGGAAACCGCACCTTCTGAGGCTCCGGTCGCTGATCCGCGGCGTTACGCGCTCGTGAAAGTGGACGGCAGCTACCTGCGGCTGGACAGGGTGGCCGGAACGATCGCCTTCTGCAAACCGGCCAATGGGGTGTGGCGCTGCATGCCTTCTCCGGATGCAGAAGCCGCTTATCTGGGAGAAATCGACCAGCTGCGGCAGGAAAACGCGGCCCTGCGGCAAGAAATTGCGGCTCTCAAGGGCAACTCGGACAGCGGTGCCCCGGGCCGCCCATCCGCAGAAGCCCCCCGCGGCAACACCCGCCCTGCGCCAGAACTGTCGCAAAAGGATGAAGAACAGCTCGACGAAATGCTCTCCTTCACGGAGCAGGCCATGCGCCGGTTCTTCGGTCTGATGCGGGATCTGCAAAGAGAAACGGGCCAGTAGACGGCCTTTCCCTCGCATCTCACGGCCGCGTTGCAGGCTCCGGCGCCAGTGTTTGCAACGGACTGCCAGTCAGGCTCCAACTCCTCTCCCCCCTTGAGCTACCAGATTCACACATCAGGTCCGGAAACTGCCCGCAATGAGGCGTTTGCTTTTCGGGAGGACGCCTGCCGCCCCCCTCCCCCTGGTGGGGAGGGGTGAGGGGTGGGGGGGCTCTGAGCCGAAAACTATATGAAAGACAGATAGATACCTGAAAAGGTCTCACGAGGAGCAGCTGTCTGAAATCAATGGACACCCTGCCAGCCGGAAAGGCTATCCCCCCACCCCCAACCCCTCCCCACGAGGGGGAGGGGGGCTGAAACGCCGCGCCAGAGTAACCAGACTGCTGGCTGTCCCCAAACCGTCTTTTCTGCTCAGTCTGCCCGCAGGCGTGACAGGGCTTCCTGCGTGCCAGTGGGCAGGAGCGCTGGCTCGCCGTTCTCCCGGCAAACGGGGCCGAAAGCGGTGTCAGTGATGGCGCAAAGACGGCTGGCGCGGCTTTCAAACACGAAGAAACGCGCGCCCAGCATGTTTGCCTGGGTGCCGGTCAGGCTGACGGCGATCACAAAGCTTTCGCCTGCCTTGAGCGGACTGATCCAGGTCAGTTTCATCTCGAAAAGGCGGCGCTCACTGCCTGTTTCCTGTTGCCAGCCGAGGTTCAGGGGAGTCTGTTGCCAGACATGAGGCAGCGCCTCGCCGATGCATTGCGCGACAAAGCCATCATCTGCCTTGTTGTCCGCCCCAAGATGCCTTGGGAGCACGGTTCCCCGGTAAATGACCGATCCGCCGCCCTCGACAATGCTTTCCAGCGTTGCCTTGTTGGCCAATGGAGAGGGGGGCAAGGCACGGGGTGCCGCTTCCTCCGGCATGGCCTGAACCACATCCTTGAACTTGCTGCGGAACGTGCGGGCGGTGCCGGCAGGCGGGGTATAGCCATCGATAGCCGTGGCCAGAACCTCTCCGGTCACGGCGTTCTTCATCTGATGGACGATGGTCAGAATATGCGGGCCGTCGAAACAGACGAGAGAGGAAACCACAAGCAGCGTGCTGCAGGGGGCCGGAGTGTGGAAGCGGATATGCCGCACGCGGCGGGCGCCGACCAGAGACTCACTCAGCGCGCAGATGAGCCGGAACTGCCTGTCCGCCTCATCGAGCCGCTGGACGCAACCATGTTCGCTCAAAACACCCTGTTCTGTACAATCGCTGTGGCTCACATAGGAGAACAGGGTTTCTTCAGTCAGCATCGTGTGGTGGCCCTGATGGTTGCTGTAGCCGGGAAAATATGTAACTTACTTTCAGGTAATAGTAGAGTTATTCATAATTACGCTAAGGAAATTATCAATAAGAGATTTGCTCTGGTCCGCTATTTCGAGAGGAAAGCTCTGGAAAACATGGCATCCGCCGGGGAAGACGTCCAGCGTGGCGGAGTTCCCGGACGATATCCATCGGGATGCCTGAAACAACGTGTCATCCAGAAGGGGATCCCGGGTTCCCACCACGAAATAGGCGGGCGGCATGCCGCTCAGGTCTGCCATCAGGGGGGAAATGTCCGCAGACTTGGGGTCTTCGCCGTTCTGCAGATACAAACGGACGAACATTTCGATATCGCGCGTGTTCAGGACCAGCTTCTCCGTGCCCCAGGATCTGGCGCTCGGCGTCAGGCTCAGATCGAAACAGCCGGCGATAAAGACGGCGGCACTGAAGGGTGTCAGACCGTGCCTGTCCCGCAGGCGCAGGAGGGTGACGGCAGCCAGATTGGCGCCTGCGCTGTCCCCGCCGATGGAAAACCGTGACAGCCCGTATTCCTGCGCGGCCGGCCCGATGAGCCAGAGGGCTGCGGCTTCGCAGTCATCCGGTGCGGCAGGATAGGGATGTTCCGGAGCAAGCCGGTAGTCCACGGAAGCAACCAGAAGTCCCGTCCTGTCCGCCATCTCGGCCAGCCGCAGATCCTGCAGGTCCGCCCCGCCGAACGTCCAGCCGCCGCCATGAATATGCAGGAAGGCGCCCTCCGGCCGGCTGTCCTGTGGCCGGAAAAGCCGCAGGCGAAGCTTGCCCGCTGCCCCGCCACGTGCAGGGCCCTCGATCCAGATATCCTCAGCGCGCGGGCTGCGGACAGGGGCCGGGAAGGGGCCTATGCCTTGCTCCCGCCGGTCGCGGACCACCTGCGGGGGGAAGCTCCACTGATCCGGCTCGGCAGCCAGACGTGCCGCGAGAGCCTCATTGAAGGCGCGTGTTTCTTCGCTCGCGGCTTCGGGCAGGAAGAGGGAATGGTGAAGGCTCAGCATCAAGGGTTCTCCGGTTCCGGTGACTGGGGAAAGCTAAAGTGTCAGATCGTGCCTGCCAATCTGCTTCAGTCAGGGGACGTCAGGGGGCAATCCGGAGAAGTTGCAGCGCGTTGCCGTTTCTCCCATGTCACTTGCAGGAGATTTCGGGCAAGGCTTGATCTGGTGCAAGGTGATGTGCACTGTGAAGGCAGAGCCTTCTGACCGGGACGGCCGCGCCCGTTGTGCGGTGTGCGCTGGCCTGACCGGATGGAATGGCGTTCGAGCGGATCCGGGAAGCAGATGCGTCAGCATTCCGGTCCGTCCGGACGGTATGTGATAAGGGGCCGGGAGCCGTGGAGCGGCCCAGACGCCGGCAGACGTGCCGGGGTGTAAAATCGGGGGGAAAGCATTGGCGGACAGCAACAATTACCATTTCATCATTGCGGATGATCATCCTTTGTTTCGCGGCGCGCTGCGGCAGGCGCTTGATTTGCTCTATCCCGGATCGGTGATCGACGAAGCCGGTACGCTGGAGGATGTGACCGCCCGCCTGGAGGATGCCGGTGGCGTGGATCTGGTGCTGCTGGATCTGTCCATGCCCGGCATGCGCGGCTTCTCGGGCCTGATGTTCCTGCGCGCCCAGCACCCTTCGGTCCCGGTGGTGATTGTCTCGGCCAATGAAGAGCCTCAGGCCATTCGCCGGGCCATCGGCTTTGGGGCGTCGGGGTTCATTCCCAAGTCCCATGGCATCGAAGTCATCCGCAATGCGATCGAGCAGGTGATGGCCGGTTCGCTCTGGACCCCGCCGGAAATCGACCTCACCATCGCCGACAAGGATTCTGATGCGGCGCGCCGGCTGGCCAGTCTGACGCCGCAGCAGGTGCGCGTCCTCATGATGCTGTCGGAAGGTCTTCTGAACAAGCAGATCGCCTATGAGCTGTCCGTATCCGAGGCAACCGTCAAGGCGCATGTGTCTGCCATCTTGCAGAAACTGGGCGTTGAAAGCCGGACGCAAGCGGTGATTGCGGCCTCCAAGATCGAAGCCGGAAGCTGGCAGATACCGGAAGCAAGCCAGGATCTTTGATCCTGCTGTTTTGAATTTCAGCCCTGCCAGATTTCGCGAACAGTCAACCGCTGTTCTGCGGGCGTGCCCATCCTTTAGGCATGCTTACTGAGCAATGCTGGGCAGGCTGGAGAGCGTGGACAGGTATTTTATCAAGTTGATTAAATTGATTGGGCCGTTTCCTGTTGAGCTCAATTGGAAATCTTCGCTTTGTTTAATTCAAATCGTGATTTTTACCCCCTCTTTACGGAGATATGAGACATTACGTTCCCCAGCGACACATGTACCCTGTGCGCAAATATTGACCGGATAGTGGATGAGCCAGGCGAAGGCCGAGAAGCAGGTCGCATTCGGAGCAGCAGAGCCCGGTGATGCCGGGCGGGCTGCAGCAGGGGAAGACGTGTGCATGAACGGGGAACTCAGCATCGCTGATTTTCTGAGGCGTCCACTTCATCACTTGACCGACGCCGTGCGCTTCATCTTCCGGGGACTGTTGGATGAGGATGAGCTGAGCGGCCGGATACGCGCGCAGCAGATCACGGCGATTGTCCGGTTCATGCCGTATATTACGTCATGGAACGTCTTCAGCGCTCTCATCATCATCAATCTGAATTTCGGTGTGACGCCCCTCTACCTGCTGCTCGCCTGGTCAGTAGCCATGATGTTTGTCATCGGCCGCGGTGTTGCCGTCTGGCAGAAGAGCCGGAAGCGGACATTTACGACGGCGTCCTCCAGGGGCATTGTTTCCGCGACCATACAGGCCGGCGTACTGGGCATCCTGTGGTGCCTGGCACTGTTCATGACCTTTTACTACGGCTCTGAGGACACGCTCATCCTTGTCGCCTGCCTGATTGCCGGACTGATCTGCGCGGGCGGCTTTGTGCTGGCGACGGTGCCTCTGGCAGGCCTTGCCTGGGTCGTGACGATCTGGTGCGGATCGGTGTTCCAGATCATGCAGATCGGCAAGGGGCCGATGGTCGAGCTTGCCAGCTTGCTCTCGGCCTATTCCTTTATGGTGGTGGTTTGTATTCTGGCGGTTTCCCGGGTGTTTGTGGCCCGTGTGATAACGGAGCAGGAACTCGAACACCGGGGACAGGTGATCGGCCTGCTGCTCAACGAGTTTGAGGAAAGCGCCAGCGACTGGCTGTGGGAAACCGACAGCGCGGGCAGTCTGAAACGGACATCTGCCCGGTTCTGCGAGGTTTGCGGGCGCGCCCCGGAAGACCTGCAGGGATACGGCCTGATCGATGCCCTGCAGACAAGTGCCGAGCAGGGGGATGGCTGGGATGAGGTGCGGGAGGTGATGAACGCCTGTCAGCCTTTCCGCGACATGCCCGTGCTGACCATCGTCAATGGTGAGCGCCGCTGGTGGTCTCTCACCGGCAGGCCCTATTTCGACCGAGCCTGCAAGTTCACCGGCTATCGCGGCGTCGGGTCTGACATCACCGATGCCCGCCGCGCCCACGATCTGGTCAAGTATCTCGCTGAGCATGATGCGCTGACCGGAGTGGGCAACCGCAACTGGCTGCTGGGCCGGGCTGGCGAGAGCCTGGAGAACGCGCTGGCCGATGGCAGCAATGTCAGCCTGCTGATGGTGGATCTCGACAACTTCAAGGCCATCAATGACATGCGCGGTCATCCCGTGGGCGACGAGATCCTCAATCTGGTCGCGCAGCGGTTCAGCGAAATCTGTGCCGGACGCGCGGATCTTGCCCGCATTGGCGGTGATGAATTCGCCATTCTGCATGTGGGGCAAAGCCGCCAGAACACCGAGGCGCTGGCGAACGAACTGATCAACAGCCTGAAGGCGCCGCTGCTGACCGATAGCGGCAGCTACACCGTGGGCGCAACGATTGGCATCGCCTGCGCGCCGCGTCAGGCGGACACCATCGATGACCTGATGCGCTGCGCGGATATCGCGCTCTACAAGGCCAAGCGCAGCGGACGGGGGCAGGCCCTGTATTTCGAAGCCGAGATGGACCGGGAACAGCGTGAGCGGCGCGAAATGGAAGCCGCGCTCCGCAGGGCCGTCGAAAAGGGCGGCCTCGCCCTGGCTTTCCAGCCGATTGTCTCGGCGCAGACCGGACACATCCAGTCCTGCGAGGCCCTGCTGCGCTGGAACGATCCGTTCATCGGTCCGGTTTCGCCCGCCGTCTTCGTCCCCATCGCCGAAGAAGCCGGGCTGATTGTTCCGATCGGGGAATGGGTGCTGCGGGAGGCTTGCAAGCGGGCTGCCGGGAGCAAGCACGAGATATCCATTGCGGTCAATCTGTCGCCGCTGCAGTTCGCGGCGGCGGGGCTTGTTGACGCGGTGAAATGGGCGCTGGAGGAATCGGGACTGCCGGCACAACGGCTGATCCTGGAAATCACCGAATCCGTGCTGATCCAGGACGCAGGGTCAACGGCCGAGATCCTCAGTCAGCTCAAGGCGCTGGGCGTGCGCATCGCTCTGGACGACTTTGGAACAGGATATTCGTCGCTGAGCTACCTGCGCCACTATCACTTCGACAAGATCAAGATCGACAAGTCCTTCGTCAGCGAACTGGGCGATGGCGGGGAGAGCATGGCCATCATCTCTGCGGTCATCATCCTGGCGCGCAGCCTGAAGATGGAAGTGACGGCAGAAGGCGTCGAGACAGAAGAACAGGCCAATCAGTTGCGCCTCATGGGCTGTGGCAGCTTGCAGGGCTATTATTTCGGCCTGCCGGTGGAAAACTGCCCGGACACGCTCGTGCCGCGTCCTGACTATGGCGCCAGCCGGGTAGGGTCGCGAAAGATCGTCACTCAGTAACCAGCATTTCTGCCCGGACCCGCGCCAGCTGGGCCCTGAGCGCCGCCGGCCGGACCGGTTTGTTGAGCAGGCCGATATCCCGCTCCGCCGCTTCCGCCCGCACGGCGCGGCTGCGGTCCGCGGTGATGAGCAGCGCAGGAATGCTGCGGCCGAATTTCCAGCGCAGCCGCACGGCACATTCAATGCCATTGCCCTGATCAAGATGATAGTCGACCAGCATGATGTCGGGCGTGCGGCCAAGCTGCGTCACGTGCTGGGCTGCTTCCATGTCGTTGCTGGCGGTCAGAACCTCGCAGCTCCAGCTTTCCAGCAGGCGGCGCATGCCGTCGAGAATGTTTGGCTCGTTGTCGATGGCCAGAACCAGCATGCCATCCAGCTGGCTGCTGGTCACGGCAACCGGCTCACCAACGCTGGGCAGCACGGGAACAGGGGCTGCTGAGGGAACTTCCACCGCAAAGCAGGAGCCTTTCCCCATTCGCGAGCGCAGGGTGACGGGATGATCCAGCACCCGGCTGATCCGCTCCACGATGCACAGGCCGAGTCCCAACCCTTTGGCCGTGCGGATGCCATCGTCCAGCCGATGGAACTCCATGAAGATGGCTTTCTGCTTGGAGGCCGGAATGCCGATACCTGTGTCGTGAACCTCAATGACGACACGTGAGCCATGGCGGCGGCAGCCGACAAGGACGCGGCCCGTCAGGGTGTATTTCAGGGCATTGGACACAAGGTTCTGCAACAGGCGGCGCAGCAGGCGGCGGTCTGAACGGACGGTGAGCGAGGTCGGCACGAAACTCAGCCTGAGGTCCCGTTCGCGCGCGACCGGGTCGAACTCCAGCTGCAAGGCGCGGAAAATCTCGTCGAGGCGGAAGGTGCCGTATTCCGGCTTGAGTGCGCCGGTGTCGAGGCGGGAAATATCCAGAATGGCGCTGATGATGTCCTCGACGGATTCGAGCGAGGCTTCGACATTGCGCACCAGATCCCCTGCCTCCCCCTCGCGGAACCTGTCGACCAGCACGGAGGCGTAAAGGCGGGCGGCGTTCAGCGGCTGCAGGATGTCATGACCGGCGGCGGCCAGAAACCGGGTCTTGCCGATGTTGGCCTCTTCGGCGGCATGAGTTGCCTGGACGAGCTGCTGGTTGACGCGGGTCAGCTCCTCGGTGCGCTCGCGCACCCGGCGCTCCAGCGTTTCGTGGGATCTGGACAGGGCTTCCTCGGCCAGCACGCGCTCGGTGATGTCGGTGAAGGTGGTAACGATGCCGCCATCCGGCATGGGGCTGATGCGCACCTCCAGAATGGTGCCGGTGATCGACAGGCGCTCCTGGAACGTCTCCTGGCGGATGACCAGCTTCTCGATCCTGTCGGCCACAATCGCATCGGCCGAACTGCCTCTCAATTCGCCCCGCTCCGCATTGAAGCGGATGATGGTGTCGAGCGGGGTGCCCACTTGGCCATATTCAGGCGGAAGGCCTAGCAGGTCGCGGAACTGACGGTTCCAGCAGATCAGCCGCAGATCCCGGTCGAACACGGCGATGCCCTGACGCACCTGATCAAGCGCCGTCTGCAAAAGGTCGCGGTTGTACTGGATGGCCTCCGAGGCATCATCCAGCAGCTTCATGGCGCCCTTGATGGTGGCATCGCGCCGTTTGAGCAACAGCGACAGGACCAGCCTTGCGGAGGCCGCGCCGATGGCCGAGGCCAGCAGCTGCTCTGAGTAGCGCAGCACCTGCGCATCCGCCGGAGCGTTGAGATCCAGCGTCAGGCCGCGTTCACGGGCGTACCGGTGGAAGGAACGCTCGGAGCGTTCCACCCCCAGATAGCGGGCGACGGTGGCCTTCAGATCACCAACCGTCACATGGGTCCGCCACAGGCGGAAGGACGGCGTCGAGGCCAGCTCCTGCGGCACGAAGAGATTGGCCTGAAGCCGTTCGGACGGCTCGGGCGCCCGGGTCAGCGAGAAGAGAATGAAACAGGTGAGATTGGCCAGAAGACTGAAGGCTACCCCGTGCAGGAACGGGTCGGCGGGGCTGTAGAACAGGGATTGCGGCCGCAGCCATTCGATGCCGAACGGCCCGTCGAAGAGGATCGCTTCGGCAATAAGCCCGGACTGGACAAAGGTCGGCAGCAGCAGGGTGTAGAGCCACAGGCCAAAGCCCGCCACCATGCCGGCAATGGCACCGCGCGCCGTTGCCTTGCGCCAGAAAAGCCCGCCAAAGAAGGCCGGAGCGAACTGGGCAATCGCGGCAAAGGAGAGGAGGCCGATCGAGGCAAGGGCGGCGGTATCTCCGGCTGCTCTGTAATAGGCATAGGCGAGCAGCAGGATGACGAAGATGGAGGCACGGCGCACGCGCAGCAGCATGCGGCTGAGATCCTTGCCCCGTGTCGAGGCGATATCGTCGCTGCCGCGCTGGCGCAGAATGAGCGGAACCACGATGTCATTGGAAATCATGATCGCCAGCGCCACCGTGGCGACGATGATCATGGCTGTGGCCGCCGACAGGCCGCCGATGAAGGCGAAAAGGGCGAGAAAACCCTGGTTCGAGGCCATCGGCAGGGCGAGGACGTAGGAGTCCGGATTGATGCCGGGATCCAGCGTCAGCATGCCCGCCGCGGCAATCGGCACCACGAAGATGTTGATGGCGATGAGGTAGAGCGGGAACATCCAGGTGGCGAGGCGCAGCTCCGCCTCGGAATTGTTCTCGGTGACCACCACATGGAACTGGCGTGGCAGCAGCAGCGAGGCGATCAGCGACAGGCACGTGATGGCGATCCATTCCGCCGGCTGGAACGGCTGGGAAAAGACGCTGGCGACCTTGGGGCTTGTGGCAATTGCCGCCACCAGATCCAGCGGCCCGTCATAAAGGGCATAGGTGACCCAGAAGCCAACCGCCAGGAAAGCGAAGAGCTTGACCACTGCTTCGAGCGCAATCGCCAGCATCAGCCCTTCCTGATGCTCGGTCGCATCAATGTGCCGGGTGCCGAACAGCCAGGCGAAGACGGCCATACCGATGGCGATCAGCAGGGTGATGTCGCCGAAGGACGTGAGCAGCGACACCCCGTCCGGCGGGCCGAAGGGGCCGATCATGGTGGTGACCGACAGGGACAGCGCCTTCAGCTGCAGGGCGATGTAGGGAATGATGCCGATGACGGCGATGACCGTCGCCGTTGCGCCAACCGTCTGGCTCTTGCCGTAACGGGCGGCCATGAAGTCGGCAATCGAGGTGATCCGCTCCGTCTTGGCGACCCGGATGATCCGCCGCAGCAGCGGAAAGCCGAAGGCAAAGAGCAGGATAGGGCCTGTGTAGATCGCCAGAAACTCCAGCCCGTTCTGCGTCGCCCCGCCAACCGAGCCATAGAAGGTCCAGGATGTGCAGTAGACAGAGAGAGACAGCGCATAGATGAAGGGCCGGCTCTTCACCGCCAGCGGCAGGCGCGAGCGCCGGTCCCCGAAACTGGCGATGGCAAAGAGCAGCAGGATATAGCCCAGTGCGCTTAAGGTGACGATCCAGCCGTCCAGCATCGCAATCCTGTCCGCCCTTGTCCGGTTGAACCGGACTGCTTGTTGCCTCTGGCCGGAGGCGCCGGATTTTTCCGTGCGTCTCCGTCCTCCCGTGCTGATCGGACCATAGGCGCGCGGGCTTGTCCATTCGTCTTGCGGCGGGGGCGTGCCTGCGCAAATCTTCCCTTGCGGATAGGATGTGTTAACACTGTCAGGCAGACCGGGCGGACGGCCCGGACCAGGAGCACCAGATCACGGGGGCGGAAATGCTCAAGGAATTCAAAGAATTTGCCATCAAAGGCAACATGCTCGACATGGCCGTCGGCATTGTCATCGGCGCAGCCTTCAGTGCCATCGTCTCCTCCATGGTGGACGATATCATCATGCCACCGATCGGCCTCATCCTCGGCAACGTGGATTTTTCCGAGCTGTTCCTGGTGCTCAAGCAGGGCATGCCGGAAGGCCCTTATCCGACGGTTGACGCTGCCAAGGCTGCCGGTGCCGTGACCTGGAACCTTGGTCTTTTCGTCAATGCGATGGTGAAATTCACCATCGTGGCCTTCGCCCTCTTCATCGTGGTGAAAGGCGTCAACCGGCTGCGGCGCGAAGAAAAGGCCAAGCCCGCAGAACCGGCCAAGCCGCCGCGCCAGGAACTGCTGCTGGAAGAGATCCGCGACCTTCTGAAGAAGTGAAGTCCTTCACGATGGAGCGGCACCGCCGGGGCTGACACCCGGCTGCAATCATCGCTTTGGGTGAAGTCAGCTTCACGCAGATTCATGTGCTTTTGCCGGAGAGGATTTGTAAGGTCGATGACCAGACACATCCTTCCGGCGGAGCCTGACGTGACCTTGCACACCCCCAATGATCGCATCCTTGATGCTCTCCGGGCGCCTGCCCGCAATGCGCCGGAAAGCGGCATCGTCGAAGTCGTCAATGCGGCGCGCGAGCTGCCGGATGTGATCCCGCTCTGGGTGGGCGAGGGCGATCTGCCGACGCCAGCCTTCATCTGCGAGGCGGCGGAAGCGGCGATGAAGGCGGGCGAGACCTTCTACACCTATCAGCGCGGCTTGCCGGAACTGCGCAAGGCGCTGGCGGATTATCATGGCCGCGTCTTCGGCCGCCCGTTTGATCCGGAGCGCTTCTTCGTCACCGGGTCCGGGATGCAGGCCATCCAGATCGCGGTGCAGATGATCGCCGGGCAGGGGGACGAGGTGCTGGTTCCGGTGCCTGCTTGGCCGAACATTGCCGCCTCTGCCGGGTTGATGGGCGGGGTGCCGGTCTCCGTGCCCCTCGATTTCACGCAAGGCGGCTGGTCGCTGGATGTGGCGCGTCTCGAAGCGGCAATCACGCCGCGCACCCGCGCCATCTTCATCAACACGCCGGCAAACCCGACCGGCTGGGTGGCGAGCCGCGAGGACCTGAAACAGATTCTCGATATTTCCCGCCGCCACGGTATCTGGATTATTGCCGACGAAGTTTATGGCCGTTTCTACTATGGGGCCGGCAATCATGCGCCCTCCTTCCACGAAATTGTGGAAGAGGACGACCGGGTGATCCAGGTGAATACCTTCTCCAAGAACTGGGCCATGACCGGCTGGCGCATCGGCTGGATGTCCGCGCCCAAAGCGCTGGGTCAGGTCATTGAAAACATGGTGCAATATTCCACGTCCGGCGTTGCTGCCTTCATGCAGCGCGGGGCGATTGCGGCGCTGTCTCCGCAAGGGGATGCCTTCCTTGAGGAGCAGAAAGCGCGGGCGCTGGCGGGCCGCAAGATCGTCTGTGATGCGCTGGCGGCCATGGATGGCGTGCGCTTCACCGTGCCGGATGGCTCTTTCTACATGTTCTTCGGCATCGAGGGGCACACGGATGCGCGCCAGCTGGCCATGGATCTGGCCCTTCAGGCGCGGGTGGGGCTGGCGCCTGCTTCGGCCTTCGGTGTCACCGGGCAGGGCTTCCTGCGGCTGTGCTTTGCCCGCCGGGCCGATCATGTGGAAGAGGGGATGAGGCGCCTTGCCGCTTGGCTAAAGCGTTGACGCAGCTTCGTAGAATGCGTTACGGATTTCCACGTAAGGACTTGTTACCCAGCGTTGTGCTTTGCCGCGCTCGGGACATTTTGGCGGCAGGGCATGGACGAGGGACAGGGACATTGTGGTCAGGGCGCGGCTTGGACCGTATCTGACGCACGTCTGGCCAGTGTTCTGGAGACGGCCGTCGACGGCATCATTGTCATCAACGACCGTATGCGCATCCTGGGCTTCAACAAGGCCTGCGAGCGCCTTTTCGGATACACGGCCGCCGAAGCTCTGGGTCAGAATGTTACCCTGATCATGCCGGGCTCCTATGCCCGCGAGCATGACCACTATGTGGAGCGCTATCTGGAAACCGGCGAGCGGCGGATCATCGGCATCGGCCGTGAAGTCGCCGCGCGCCACAAGGATGGCACCGAGTTTCCGGTGGAGCTGTCGGTCGGCGAGGCGAAGACACCCGATGGCCGCCAGTTCATCGGCATCCTGCGGGATCTGCGGCACCGCAAGTCGGTGGAGCAGAGCCTAGCGAGGGCGCAGGCGCAACTGGTTCACATGACCCGAATCAGCGCCATCGACGAGATGGGCGCGGCGATTGCCCATGAACTGAACCAGCCGCTGACTGCGATCTTGTTGTATCTTCAGGCCGTTGTCCGCAAGGCGCGCAATGCCGATACCGTCGATGCACAGTCCCTCGGCGTGATCGAGAAGGCCATGCGCGAGGCCGAGCGTGCGGGGGAGATCATCCAGCGCATGCGCCAGCTGGTGGAGAAGCGCGATCCGGAACGGGTGCCGACGGATCTGCTGAGTTTCAGCCGGTCCTGTGTGGAACTGGTGGAACTGGGATCGGGTGACAGCGGCGTGCGTTTCGAGATGAAAATCCAGCCGCAGCTGCCGGAACTGCCGATCGATCCGGTGCAGATCCGCCAGGTTCTGGTCAACCTTCTGCGCAACGCCCGCGAGGCGGTGCAGGGTTCGCCGGAAAAGACCGTGCGGCTCGAAGTCGAACGGAGCGGCGATTACATCGAGTTTCGCGTCCAGGACAGCGGGCCCGGGGTCCCCTCCGAGGTGGTTCCGGAACTGTTCCGCGCCTTCTCAGGCCACAAACGCAAGGGGCTGGGGCTTGGCCTCGCCATTTCCCGGACCATCGCCCAGAATCACGCCGGTGATCTGAGCCTTGAAAAAGCTGCCGAGGGAGAAGGGGCAACGTTCGTTCTCCGCCTTCCTATTAATTGCAATATTGATCCAGATCGTCACGCTGACGGCAAGTCGTGATATGCCCTTGGGCTATACGCAAGAAAGAGGACTTTAGGGATGACCGAAGCCATCTACATCGTTGATGATGATCCCGCCGTGCGCGATGCATTGTCTGTCGTGTTCGAGATGGAGGGCTTTTCGGTCGAAACCTTCGAGGACGGGGACAGCTTCGTCACGGTTGCCAAGGAGCGTGTTCCGGCTTGCGTCATTCTCGACGTGCACATGCCGGGCCGTTCCGGCATTGACGTGCTGAAGGCCCTGAGCGCGGACAGCTATGAAGCGCCGATCTTCATCATCTCCGGCCAGGGCGATATCCCGATGGCTGTGGAGGCCATCCGCAACGGTGCCTTTGATTTCATCGAGAAGCCTTTTGACGCCGACACGGTGGTTGCCCGTGTGCGCGAGGGCATCGAGGCGCAGCGGAACAAGGGGGCACCTGCAAATGGTGAGACCGGCAGCTTCCCCGGCGCTGAGCTGTTGACCCGGCGCGAGCGTGAGGTCCTGGGGCGGATTACCGCCGGAGCCTCCAACAAGGAAGCCGGCCGGGAGCTGGGCATCAGCCCCCGCACGGTCGAGGTGCACCGCGCCCGCATCATGGAAAAACTCGGCGCCAAGAACGCGGCCGATCTCGTCCGCATCGTCCTTGCTCATTGAAGTGAAACTGCATCAGCCCGCACTCCGTAAGCGGGCTGATGACATCGATTGCAAAAATTTGATTCAGATCCCTCGTAATAGTGCGTAGATCATATTGGGCAAAAGGGCCGTATAAAGAGAGCAGTGCCCAATGCACACGCTCTATCGTGGACCATTTGCGTGACAGTTCACATTGTCGAAGATGATTTCGGGGTATCGGACGCGCTGTCCATTCTCGTGGAGGGAATGGGTCACGAAGCGGTCGTATACCCCGACGCAGAGTCCTTCTTTGAAGGCGAGCCGCCGGTTTCCGGCGACCTGGTGATTGTCGACCTGGGCCTGCCCGGCGTCAGTGGCGCGCAGGTGGTGCGCTGGCTGGGTGAATTCCGCGACCCTCCCAAGGTCATTGTCATCTCCGGACAGCCGGGGAACCGCCTGCGGGAGATGCTGAGCGGCATCAATCCCTTTGCCTTCCTGCGCAAGCCTCTGTCCGAAGAAGAGCTGGCGCCTTATCTTTGAAGGCGGAATTGCAGCCGCGACAAAATCCTGCGTTTCTTTTGTCTTGTGAAGTGGAATTGTATCAGTTCCCCGGTTGCGATCTGCTGCCGGATTTATTTGCTTTGTGGTGTTTCCCCTCTGAGAGGCGGAGTACAACTCCCTTACACTACTGAATTCTACGGATGCGTCATCCTGTCCTGAGTATAAGGCCTTACGCACTCGACCGGATTTCGCCCTGCAAATCTCCAAGATAGTTTGTCACCATCAGCAGCAATACAGGCAGCCCGCCGGACGGGGCAGGTTGCCGGAAACGTGGTGCATGGGGAAACCCGTGCCGTGTTTCCTTGCGGGTTGAAAGCCACAGGAGGGAAACATGGCTTATCTGGAACGCAGTCTCACAAGATCACCCATGGCCGGTACCATCGCATCCCGCGTTCCTGCCCCTGAGGTCGCCTCTCACTTCGCCAGCTTTGGCGCCAAGAGCGTGAGCTACAAGCCGCATGATGTGATCTATTACCAGGGTGACCCTGCCGACCGCATTTTCGAGGTTGGCCGCGGCACGGTGATGCTGTTCAAGCTGCTGCCCGATGGCCGCCGTCAGGTGGTCGAGGTGCTGCGCGCCGGGGATATCTTCGGTATGCCCGCCGGTGAAGAGCAGGATTGCACCGCTGAAACCCTGACCGATGCCTGCGTCCACACGCTGGACCTGCACCAGATCGAAGTCTCTCCCGACATTCAGCGCCAGCTGACCAAATGCCTGATCTCGCAGATGCAGCATCTGCATGAACACGCGGTTCTGCTTGGCCGCAAGTCGGCAACCGAGCGTGTCGCCAGCTTCCTGATGCATCTGGTTCCGGACCGCGGCGGCAACAACTGCATGGGGCCGGTGGAAGACGGCCTGCCGGACAGCCGTCAGGTCAAGCTGCACATGACCCGCCAGGAAATTGCTGATTACCTTGGTCTGACCATCGAGACAGTCAGCCGTGTGATCTCGGATATGAAGCGCCGCGGCCTCATCACGCTGGAGCGCAACGACGAGATCCGCCTCAACCGGGTTTGCGCGGTCTGCCAGCTCACCGGCAAGCACTGATCAGACAAGCACAAGACCCCATCGATCATTGTAAGCCCTGTAGCCAGTCCGCAAGGACTGGCTGTTGGCGTTTCTGCGGGCAAAAACAGGGCGCCGCCCTCGCTTCCTGCCCTGGCCCAGCCTGCCATCTGGCTGGGCGTCCTTTCCAATCCTTACACCGCCATCGAGTGGCGCGGCACGACGGCGCTGGGGGCGGCCTTGCCGAAATAGGCATCGAAGGCAGCCGCCGCGATCCGCACATAAGGCCGGCCTTCCGGCGTGATCTTCACCCAGGCGTCCCTGCAGGTCAGCAGGCCGTCGGCTGCGAGTTCCTCCAGCTTTGCGAGGCTTTCGCTGAAGTGGCTGAGGGGCAGGCCATGCCGTTCGGCAATCCGGACCACGTCCACGGTATAGGACGTCATCAGCTGTTCGATGATATCGGCCCGCGCCCGGTCATCATCGGACAGGGCAAAGCCCTTGTTGACCGGCAGCTGGCCGTTTTCCACCATGCGCTGCCACGTGCCCGTGTCGCTGACATTCTGCACAAAACCGGCAGGCAGGCGGCCGATGGAGGAGACGCCGAGGCCGATCAGCGCTTCACCCTGATCGGTGGTGTAGCCCTGGAAATTGCGCTTCAGACGGCCTTCAGCCAGTGCAATCGCCATGCTGTCGTCCGGCCGGGCGAAATGATCGAGGCCGATGGCCACATAGCCCGCCTCCATCAGCGCTTCACGCGCCGCATCGGCCATGGCAAGGCGCTCGGCCGGCGCGGGCAGGGTGGTCTCGTCAATGAGCCGCTGGTGCTTCTTCATCCAGGGCACATGGGCATAGCCGAAGAGGGCGATGCGCGAAGGCTGCAGCGCGACGGAGCGGGCCACGGTGTCGAGAATCGTGTCGCGCGTCTGCAGCGGCAGGCCATACATCAGGTCGAAATTCAGGGCGTCCAGTCCGGCATCCCGCAGGTGATCGACGGCTGCCTGCAGCACCTCGTAGGACTGCACCCGGCCGATGGCCTTCTGCACATCCGGGTTCAGGTCCTGCACGCCGAGGCTGGCGCGGTTGATCCCCATCACGGCCAGCGTCAGCGCAAGGCGGCGGGTGACATAGCGCGGGTCCAGTTCGATGGCGTGTTCGAGATCCGGCGTCAGATCGAACAGCACCCGGATCAGGCCGGAGAGTTCCAGCAGGCTTGCTTCCGGCAAAAGGCTCGGCGTGCCGCCGCCCCAGTGGATGTGGCGCACACGCCGCTGCGCGCCCAGATGCCCGGCGACCAGCTCGATCTCGGCTTCCAGCGATTTGGCATATTGCACCAGAGGCGCGTCCTTGCGGGTCGCCTTGGTGTGGCAGCCGCAATAGTGGCACAGCTCCCGGCAATAGGGCACATGCAGGTAGAGGGACAGGTCCGTCTCTTCAGGCAGGCCAGCCAGCCAGCTGCCGTAAAGGCCGGGTGTCACCTCCGCACTGAAGTGCGGTGCGGTCGGGTAGCTTGTGTAGCGCGGCACGTTACGGGCCGCATATCGGGCAAGATGGTCGCTCATGAGGGCAATCTGGCAGATGTCCGGGAGGGGAACCTTGATCTTCCTCAACGTTCCTGAAGGTGTGTTGCAGCTTCAAGCCATGCGTCATGCGCGCAGGTGCAAGGGTTCAGCCCGGCTGCAAATGCACTGGTTGGCCTGCCGCAGGCCGCTATAGTGACATGGCATGCCTGCCAGCCCCCTGATTTCCTGATCCGCGACCAGCCAGATGACATCCAGCCAGATCGACGCCGAACCAACCGTTTCCCGCCGGACAGCCTTGGCGCAATTCTGCCTGACGATTGCCATCGGCGGGGCTGGCGCGGCCGGGTTCAACTGGCTCGGCCTGCCTGCGGCCTGGCTCTCGGGCGCGATGATCGTTGTTGCCGCCGCTACCTTTGCCGGGCTGCGGGCGAAGTTTCCAACCGGCATTCAACCGCCGCTCTACACGCTGCTGGGCATGACCATGGGCAGCGGCGTGACGCCGGACGTGGTGCATCGCATCGGCGACTGGCCGGTTTCGCTGGCTGGCCTTGCCGTCGTCGTGGCACTGGTGATGCTTGCGACCTATGTCTTCCTCCGCCAGCTTTGCGGCTGGACGAAAGAAGAGGCGTATTTTGCCGCCATCCCCGGCGCCCTGACCTTCGTGATGGCGGTTGCCTCCGACCGCAGGACCGATGTGACGCGTTTCTCGACGGCCCATATCATCCGGCTGTTCTTCCTGGTGGCAGCTCTGCCGCTCTTCATCGGGCAAGCGGGCGGGGCAGGGATGGGCGGCAGCGCCGAGGTCGCTCCCGTGCCGCTTCAGGACACGGCATTGGGCCTTGTCATCTGCGTCGCGGCCAGTTTTGCGGCGGTGCGGCTGCGCATTCCGGGTGGCTGGCTGACGGGGGCGTTCTTTGCCAGCGCGCTGGCGAGCGGCACGGGCTTTCTGGATACGCATGTGCCGGACTGGGCGCTGATTCCCTGCTTTGTCATTCTGGGCGCTTCCATCGGCATCCGTTTCTGCGAAATTTCCCCGGCCATGCTGCTGCGCCTTCTGGCGGCCTCCGTCGGAGCCTTCGCTGCGGGACTCACGGTGTCGGTGGTGGGGGCGCTGGCCGTTGCGCTGACGCTGGGCATTCCGGCCGGTCAGGTGCTGCTGGCCTATGCGCCGGGCGGGCTGGAGGTGATGATGCTACTGGCCTATCTGCTCGACATGGATCCGGCCTTTGTCGCTGCCCATCAACTGGCCCGCTATATTGCGCTGATCCTGATTCTCCCGCCCGTGACCCTTGCCGTGCTTGGCCGCAGCCCGCGCGGCGGGGCGTAACCAAGGCTTTCCCCTCTTTGCAGCGTCCAGCCGGATGGCTGCCTGCGCCCGGGATAAATGCCTTGCGGCACTCTCACGGCCTTCCCGCCTGATACCTTTTTGCCATCAAACCGAAGCCTTTCCGCCCCGTTGATCTGAATCAACGCGTCTGGCCCCATCCCATGTGCAAGGTCAGCGTCGGACTGCTGGCCCTTCCCTCGCCAGCGGCATTCAAGACTGGGGCGGAAGAATGGCACAATCAAAGGCCAAACTCATATCGCTCGAGGAAGGGGCCTTCGCCCTATTCCTTGTGCTGCTCGCCTTCGCCTGCCTGATCGTGGCAGGGAAGACTTACGACCAGGTGATGGCATTCCATACGGCAATCGGCGCTCTGTTCGCTGCTGCCGGTGCCTTCATCATCTTCAAGAACTACTTCGATGACGGCGGGATCGAGATCCCGCAGGAAATCGGCGGCAAGCCGAACTACAACATGGGGCCGGTCAAGTTCGGCACCGTGGCTGCCATGTTCTGGGGCATCGCCGGTTTCACCGTCGGTCTCATCATCGCGCTTCAGCTGGCCTTTCCGGCGCTGAATTTCGATCTGCCCTGGACCAATTTCGGGCGCCTGCGTCCGTTGCACACCTCCGCGGTGATCTTTGCCTTCGGCGGCAACGTGCTGCTGGCAACGTCCATGTATGTGGTGCAGCGCACATCCCGGGCCCGTATGCCCGGCAAGATCCTGCCCTGGTTCGTCATTCTCGGCTATAACGCCTTCATCGTCATTGCCGGCACGGGCTACCTGCTGGGCGCGACGCAGGGCAAGGAATATGCCGAGCCGGAATGGTACGCTGACCTGTGGCTGACCATCGTCTGGGTGGCTTACCTGTTCCTGTTCCTCGGCACTTTGTGGAAGCGCAAGGAGCCGCATATCTATGTGGCGAATTGGTTCTACCTGGCCTTCATCGTCACCATCGCGATGCTGCATCTCGTCAACAACGCCACCATTCCGGTGTCGGTGTTCGGGACCAAGTCCTACATCGTCTGGTCTGGCGTGCAGGATGCGATGGTGCAGTGGTGGTACGGCCATAATGCGGTGGGCTTCTTCCTGACCGCCGGCTTCCTCGCCATCATGTACTACTTCGTGCCCAAGCGTGCCGAACGGCCGGTCTATTCCTACCGTCTGTCGATCGTGCACTTCTGGGCGCTGATCTTCATCTACATCTGGGCTGGCCCCCACCACCTGCACTACACGGCTCTGCCGCAGTGGGCTTCGACGCTGGGCGCCACCTTCTCCGTGATCCTGTGGATGCCCTCCTGGGGCGGCATGATCAACGGCCTGATGACCCTGTCGGGTGCCTGGGACAAGCTGCGGACCGATCCGGTGCTGCGCATGATGGTCGTGTCGGTTGCCTTCTACGGCATGTCGACCTTCGAAGGCCCGCTCATGAGCATCCGTGCCGTGAACTCGCTGTCGCACTACACCGACTGGACCATTGGCCACGTGCATTCCGGTGCTCTGGGCTGGGTGGGCTACATCTCCTTCGGTGCGCTCTACTGCCTGGTTCCCTGGCTGTGGAAGAAGAAGGGCCTCTACTCGCTGAAACTGGTGGACTGGCACTTCTGGCTCTCCACCATGGGCATCGTCCTGTACATCTGCGCCATGTGGGTGTCGGGCATCATGCAGGGCCTGATGTGGCGCGCTTACGACAAGATGGGCTTCCTTGAATACTCGTTCATCGAAACCGTCGACGCCATGTTCCCCTACTACGTCATCCGTGCTCTCGGTGGTGCGCTCTTCGTGATCGGCGCCGTGATCATGGCCTTCAACCTCTGGATGACCGTCCGTCACGGCGAGGCCGAAGCGGCTGAAGCCGGTACGGCTGGCAATCTGGCTCCGGCCGAATAAGGGGGAGAGCAATCAATGTCTGCCTGGGCAAAACACCAAATCTTCGAGAAGAACTCTATTCTTCTTCTTGTAGGCATCCTCTTGATGGTCTCCATCGGCGGTCTCGTCGAGATTGTCCCGCTCTTCTATCTGAAGAGCACGATCGAAAAGGTGGAAGGGATGCGTCCCTACTCCCCGCTCGAGCTGGCCGGCCGCAACATCTACATCCGTGAAGGGTGCTACCTCTGCCACTCGCAGATGGTCCGCCCGATGCGTGATGAGCTGGAGCGTTACGGCAAGTACTCGCTGGCGGCGGAGTCCATGTACGATCATCCGTTCCAGTGGGGCTCCAAGCGCACCGGTCCGGATCTGGCCCGCGTCGGCGGCAAGTACTCCGACGACTGGCACAGGGATCACCTGATCAACCCGCGCTCTGTCGTGCCGGAATCGATCATGCCGGGCTATCCGTTCCTCATGACGGCCAAGCTCGACACCCGTGGCATTGCCGACCACCTGAAGGTGAATGCAATCGTCGGCGTGCCTTACACGGACGAAATGATCGAGAACGCAGCCGCTGATCTGGCCATCCAGGCCAATCCGGATGCGGACGGTGTCGATGAATTCCTGGCCCGTTATCCCAAGGCTGTTGTCCGCGACTTCGACGGCAATCCGAAGGACCTGACGGAAATGGATGCGCTCATCGCCTATCTGCAGATGCTTGGCACGCTCGTGGATTTCACGATCTACGACGACAAGGCGAACCTGCGCTGAGGAGGCTCACATGAACGAGACCTACATGACCCTGGCCAGCTTCGCCCAGACGGGTGGCACGATCTACTTCGTGCTGATGTTTGCAGGTGTGCTCGCCTATGCCCTCTGGCCCCGCAATGCAGAACGCTTTGACGAGGCCTCCAAGATCCCGTTCCGGGAGGACTGACAGATGAGCGACAATCACAAGAAGGAGATCGATGCTGTCTCCGGCGTCGAAACGACAGGCCACGAGTGGGACGGGCTCAAGGAGCTCAACAATCCCCTGCCGAAGTGGTGGCTCTATGTCTTCTACGCCACGATCGTCTGGGCGATCGGCTACTGGGTGGTCTATCCGTCCTGGCCGCTGCTCAGCGGTTACACCGCGGGCGTCCTTGGCAACAGCCAGCGTGCAGACGCGCTGGCGGCTGTCGAGGCTGGTCAGGCCGCCCGTGCCCAGCTGGGTGCGGGGCTGAATGACGCAAGCCTGGAAGAGATCGCCGCCAAGCCGGAACTGCTGGACTTCGCCATGGCAAATGGCCGTGCAGCTTTCGGTGACAACTGTGCCCCGTGCCACGGCTCCGGCGGTACAGGCGCCGTGGGCTATCCGAACCTGCAGGACGACGTCTGGATCTGGGGCGGCACCCTGGACGACATCCACACGACGCTGCAGTACGGCATCCGGTCGGGCCATGACGAGGCCCGGTTCGCCGAGATGCCGGCCTTCGGCCGCGATGGACTGCTCGACAAGACGGAAGTCGATCAGGTTTCCAGCTTCGTTGCTGCGCGCGCCGGGCTGGAGCCGGAAGCGGGTGTGGATCTGGCTGCGGGCGAGGTCGTCTATCAGGACAACTGCGCATCCTGCCATGGCGAGGATCTCGCCGGCATTCGCGAGATGGGCGCACCGAACCTGCTTTCGGCGAACTACGTGTTCGGCAAGTCGGTTCAGGCCATCAAGGCGCAGGTCAATGCCCCGCGTCATGGTGTGATGCCCGCCTGGGAAGGCCGTCTGGACCCCGCGACCATCAAGTCGCTGGCCGTCTACGTCCACTCCTTCGGTGGTGGCGAGTAACCTCGCCGCCCGGCCCGCGCGGCCAGGAGCAGAACTGCAGAAAACCGGAGGCCGGGCGCGCAAGCGTCCGGCCTTTGACATATTGCCGCATTTGATCAGGCTCAAGGCCCGAAGTATCCGCGCCGTCTAGTGTGCCTTGAAGGTCAGCATGAACCCGGGTCTGCGCCCTCGCGCTGCACCCGGAATCGCCCGGGTGCCGTTGGGGCCGGAAACCGGGACGAAAGGACGGAAAGATGCGTGTCGAGCCAAATGCCGGCGGAGCCGGCGGAGAGCCAGAAGAGTGGTTTGCGTCCGCCAGGAAAATCTATCCGATGGCGGTCAAGGGAACTTTCCGCAAGATCAAGTGGGCGCTTCTGTTCATCACGCTGGGTATCTACTATTTCCTTCCCTTCATCCGCTGGGACCGGGGGCCGAATGCACCCGGTCAGGCCGTTCTGGTCGACCTCGAAGGGCGGCGCGCCTATTTCTTCTTCATCGAAATCTGGCCGCAGGAGGTCTATTACCTCACCGGTCTGCTGATCATTGCGGCACTGGCGCTGTTTCTGATGAATGCGGTCGCCGGGCGTCTGTGGTGCGGCTATCTCTGCCCGCAGACGGTGTGGACCGACCTGTTCCTCTGGGTCGAGCGCAAGATCGAAGGGGACCGGCGCGAACGCATCGCCCTCGACAAGGCGCCGATGAGCCTGTCGAAATTCGGCAAGCGGGCCGCCAAGCATGTGTCCTGGCTGATGATCGCCTGGTGGACCGGCGGTGCCTGGGTTCTCTATTTCTCCGATGCGCCGACGCTGGTCTATGAACTCGCCACCTTCCAGGCACCGCTGAGTGCCTATATCTGGATCGGCATCCTGACCGCGACCACCTATCTGCTGGCCGGCTTCATGCGCGAGCAGGTCTGCATCTACATGTGCCCTTGGCCGCGCATTCAGGCGGCGCTGACGGACGAAAAGGCGCTGAACGTCACCTACCGCTGGGACCGGGGCGAGCCGCGCGGACCGCTGAAGCGCAACAAGGAACTGGCGGCGCTTGGCCAGCCGGCTGGTGACTGCGTTGATTGCGCCCAGTGCTTCCACGTCTGCCCGACGGGCGTCGACATCCGTAACGGCCTGCAGCTCGACTGCATCCAGTGCGGGTTGTGCATTGACGCCTGCGATGCGGTGATGACCCGCGTCGGCAAGCCCACGGGCCTTATCGGCTATGACACGGACGAGAACATCCAGCGGCGGCTGGAAGGCAAGGACCCGACCTATGATATCGTGCGTCCGCGCACCATCATCTATGCGGCAGTCATCGCCATCACCGGTGCCATCATGCTCTATGCGCTGCTCAGCCGGGACTTTGCCGGGATCAGCGTGCTGCATGACCGCAACCCGATCTTCGTCCAGCAGAATGACGGCTCGGTGCGTAACGGCTTCACCGTGCGCCTGCTGAACAAGCAGAACCATGAACGCACCTTCATGCTCAATGTTGAAGGCATGCCCGGCGGCACGAGGGTCGAGGCAATCGGCATCGACCACTATGTGGATGGCCGTCCCTTCATCGTTGTCGGCCCGGACCAGAGCCGTGAGATCCGCGTGCTGGTCTATTCCCCGGCCGATGCAAAACTTGCATCCTCGACACCCGTCATCTTCCGCCTGACGGATACGCTGATGGGCGAGGTTGTCTACACCAGTGATTACTTCAAGGCCCCATAGGAGGACCAGATGACACAGACACTTGCGAGGATGGGCAAGGGTGATGGAACGGGAGGGGCGGCACGCCGCCCCATGACCGGATGGACGGTTCTGATCTGGCTGACAGGCTTTTTCGGGGTCATCTTCGCGGTCAATGGCTTCTTCCTCTGGGTGGCCCTCGGCAGCTTCCCCGGAACGGTTGTCGACAGTTCCTACAAGGCCGGACAGGCCTTCAACAATGAGGTGGCAGCGGCCCGTGAACAGGCCACACGCGGCTGGCATGTCGGCGTGCATCTCGAGCGCAGCATCGAAGGCCGCGCCCAGATCGCCATCAACGCCGAGAAGGCCGACGGCTCGCCGGTCTCCGGTGTGACGTTCGAGGCCAGGCTGATGCACCCCGTGGCAAGGGGGCAGGACCAGACCGTGGACCTGATCGAAGGAGAAAGCGGGCATTACACGGCCTTGACGCCGGAGCCGGTGGCAGCGGGCAACTGGCACCTGATCATCGAGGCTCATGGGGCCGAGGGCCGGGTGTTCCGGTCCGAGAACAAGCTGTTCCTCAAGGACTGAGTTTGACATGCGCCATGCGCGGTTCGGGGGGCGAACCGGGCATGGCATTTTCTCCCGCGAGAAGGACGGATCATGACTGTGCATATGCGTGACTGGGACGCATTCGTCACACCCGGAGAAGAGGGCAGGGCCCATATGGACCTGGCCGTCGAGGGCATCACTTGCGCGGCCTGCATGGGCGACATCGAGCGGGGGCTGATGCGCCTGCCGGGCGTCGCCAGAGCGCGTGTCAACCTCACCTCCCACCGGCTCGCGGTGGACTGGGATGCCGCAGCCACAGGGGCCGACAAGATTGTCGCCACGCTGGCACGCATGGGCTACAAGGCCCACCCGTTCGATCCGGCATCGGCGCGCAACCGTCAGGACCAGACGGGGCGGGAACTGATGCGCGCCATTGCCGTCTCAGGCTTTGCAGCGATGAACATCATGCTGCTCTCCGTCTCGGTCTGGTCGGGCAATGTCACGGATATCACCGACGAAACCCGCGACCTGTTTCACTGGATCTCGGCGCTGATCGCCCTTCCGGCGGTTGCCTATGCGGGCCGCCCCTTCTTCAGAAGTGCCTTCAATGCCATCCGCGGCCGCCGCCTCAACATGGATGTGCCGATTTCCATCGGCGTGTGCCTTGCGGTCGGGCTGTCGCTGGTCCAGACCGCGCAAAGCCAGCATCACGCCTATTTCGAATCCGCCACCATGCTGCTGTTCTTCCTGCTGGTAGGCCGCTATCTCGATCACAACATGCGCGGCCGCACCCAGTCGCTGGCGGAGAATATCGCGGCCTTGAAGGGCGAGGTCGCGGCGCGGATCAATCCGGATGGCAGCGTGCGGGAGGTGCCGCTCTCCCGCATTCAGCCCGGCGACCTCGTGCTGGTGACGGCGGGCGAGCGCATCCCCGTCGACGGGATCATCGAGGAAGGCATTTCCGAGGTCGATCAGAGCCTTGTGACCGGCGAAACGGCGCTGGAGCCGGTGAGGCCCGGGGACCGGGTCTATGCCGGCACCAGCAATGCCGATGGCGTGCTGCATGTGCGTGTGGCGGTTGCCTCCGGTGCCACGGTGCTGGACGAGGTGAACCGCCTGCTGGAAGCGGCCGGACAGGCCAAGTCCTCCTATGTCGTGCTCGCCGACCGGGCCGCCTCGATGTATTCGCCGGTGGTGCATGCGGCGGCAGCGCTGACCTTTGCCGGATGGGCGCTTTATGGCATCGGCTGGCAGCCGGCGCTTGTCATCGCCATTTCGGTTCTCATCATCACCTGCCCCTGCGCGCTTGGCCTTGCCATTCCGGCGGTGCAGGTCGTCGCTTCCGGGCAATTGTTCAAGGCAGGCGTGCTCATCCGCTCGGGCGATGCCATCGAGCGGCTGGCGGCTGCCGACACCATCGTCTTCGACAAGACCGGCACGCTGACCCTGTCCGAACCGGAACTTGTGGAGGAGCCGGATCTGTCGGACCGGGATCTGCTGCTCGCCGGGCGTCTGGCCCTGTCCAGCCGTCATCCGCTGGCCCGTGGCCTTGCCCAGGCAACGGCCGCCAGCGAGCCGCTGGCCGGTGTGGCGGAAACAAGCGGGGCAGGCGTTTCCTGCGATCTGGGGGCACGCGAAATCCGGCTTGGCAGTCCCGTCTTCTGTGGTGCGGCAGAGGCAGATGTGGCGGCGCTGATGCAGCGCCATCCCGATGCCTCGCTGCTGGCCTATCGGGTCGGCGAGGGGCAGGTGCGGCTGATCGCCCTGCGGCAGAAGCTCCGGCCTGATGCTCCGGCCGTTGCCGCCAGCCTCAGGTCCATGGGCTACCATCTGGAGATTCTGTCCGGTGACCGGGCGGGCGCGGTGGAGCAGGCCGCCAATGCCCTTGGCATCAGTGAATGGCGGGCCGGGATGACGCCTGCGGGCAAGATTGCCCGGTTGGAGGAGTTGAAGCAGGCAGGCCGCACCGTGCTGATGGTCGGTGACGGGCTGAATGACGCTCCGGCTCTGGCCGCAGCGCATGTGTCGCTGTCGCCGGTGACCGCGGTTCACATCAGCCAGGCCGCTGCCGATGCCGTGTTCCTGGGCGATCCGCTGCGCCCCGTCGCCGAAGCGCTTGCCATCTCCCGCAAGGCCAAGGCCGCCATGATCGAGAACCTTTGGATCTCGGTCATCTACAATCTGATCGCGGTTCCGATTGCGGTTGCGGGCTTTGTCACGCCGCTGATTGCGGCTGCCGCCATGTCGGGCTCGTCTCTCATCGTCACGGCCAACGCCCTGCGCCTGCGCCTCGTCACTGCGCGCATGGCACAAGACACGGTGCCCGGCCAGACTCGAACCGGCGCGGCCGCTGGCCGCGAGCCTGCCATTTCTCTCAAGCCTCGGGGGGCAGAATGACCATCCTGCTGTTTCTTATCCCGGTCGCCCTGTTCCTCGGTGGTTTGGGGCTTGTGGGCTTCCTGTGGTCGCTGAAAAGCGGCCAGTATGATGATCTGGAGGGCGCCAGCTGGCGTATTCTGGATGATGATGATCTGGAAGATGATGACGGGAAAAAAGCCTGACCGGCTGCACAAAAGCGGTCAGGCACGCCTGTCTCAGCCGACGAGAGCGGTGATCACCATGCTGGCTGAAACGATCAGCAGGGCCAGGCCGGAGAAGAGAAGAATATTCTCGTGAGCAGGGCCAGAGCCGGCGCTGAAGGACGGGGCCTGCGTGCCGGGTTCCTCCCCGCGTGCCTCCCTCTTCTTCTCTATGCGTTCGCTCTGCATGGCTGGCTCCGGAGTGTCTGGAAGAAAGGCTATTGCTAAAACCCGCCTTGTCCGACTGTGACGGATTTATAGCACGGCTCCCTGAAAGGCGCGTTAAGCCATAGCTCCGGATCGAGTTAATGCTTCGCAACTTTACCAAGGTTTAAACCCGGTAATTTGAATCTTATGTCAAATTCGCGGCATCTCCGGTTAAATGCCCTTGGGTAAAAGAAAATCCTCTGCCGCTGCTTCTCTCGTGCAACGGGCTGAATTTATTGGAAAAATAGGTGGACAGGCTGAAAATGGCCACATCAGGCCACGGAAATGCCCGCTTGAGCAGTCAAACCCTGTGCGTCTGTTAACAGTTGCGCTGAGCTGCTCCCGTGCAGAGGCCTTTGGTGCGGCTGTGGCCTGACAACGGAGCGCCGGGCACTGGCAGAGTTGACTAACTCTCTTTTCATCCTTTGCCCGTAGTCTGATCTGGACGAACGGAGGTGGCCGGTGAGCCTTGATCTTGCCTCGCTGACATTTCTTCTGGTGGAAGACAGCGCCTATATGCGCACGATCCTGCGCACCATGCTGCAGGGTTTTGGCGCGCGGCGTATTGTCGAAGCCGAAGATGGTGCGTCTGGCCTTGAGGCCATGGACCGCGCCAATCCCGACATTCTGATTCTCGACTGGGTGATGCCGATCCTCGACGGCGCCGACATGGTGCGCATGATCCGCACCCAGAACAATCCCTTTGCCTATATCCCGATCATCATGGTCACAGGGCATACGGAGCGCAGCCGCATCATCGAAGCGCGGCGTCTGGGCGTGCATGAGCTGTTGTCCAAGCCGATCTCGGCCAAGGCGCTTTATCAGCGGGTCTCCAGCGTGATCATGCAGCCGCGCGACTTTGTGAAGACCCCGAGCTACTTCGGCCCTGCGCCGCGCGAAATCCGCAACCGTCAGAAGATCTGGCAGAGCGGGCTGCCGCAGCCGGGAAATGCCGGCGCGCCTGCGCAGGAAACCCAGGAAACTCAGGCCATCGGCTGAGGCCGGTTCTGCGCCGGGAATTTCGTAAAAACAAAGAGATCGAGCACTCTCGGCGGCTTCGTTTTCAACGAAAGTGCTCTGGCTGCCGTCCCGCAGCACGTCCCAACCGCAAAGGGCCCGTATCAGGCTGCGATCGAAGCGGCGGCGGAACTGGCGGCAGCGTGATTGACCTGCTGCAGTTTCATTGCGCTGGCAAACTCGGAAAGCTGGTCCAGATCAACGAGGTAGTTGTCGAGCAGGAAGCGGACCAGCAGTTCGGTGGGCAGATGTGTATAGCCTTCCACCGCTGCAAAGAAGTCGTCCAAAGTCTCAAGGCGTTTGCGCAAGCGAACCATGCCGGTCTCCCCGATATCCACGATTACAGCTTCGGCATTTATGGTTAATGCACAATGAATGACTGAGTCTGGATCGTCTGAAAAGAGATCTTTGCAAGGCTTTGGGGTGCGCTGCAGCGCTTACATCACGGAAGGCGCGGCTGCTCCCAGCAGCATCGAGGCCGCCGCTCCTGCGCTGAGCGGCAGGCGCAGCGCCGGATACCAGAGCGGAAACTTGCCCTCCCTCGATGCGGTCAGATCAAGGGCGAACATGGCGGCAAAGCACGCGGCCAGCAGCAGAAGCCCTGAAGTCTGCGGCAACAGCAAGCCTGCCCAGCCTGCAAGAGAAGGGGCGACGGCGATGGCGAGCCGCGTGAGAAGCTCCCTGTCTTCGAAAGGCCCGTCCTGTCCGGTGGATGCGGCCATGGCCACGCCCCAGTGAATGCCCCCCAGAAAGGACAGGATGACCGCGCCATAAGCTGCAAGTGCGAAGCCGGCTTGCGGGCGCAGCTCGGGCGGTCCGGCAAAGGTCATCAGGCTGGCGGCCACAAAGGGGATCAGCCCGGCAACTCCGAGGGCAAGCGCCGGGCGCGGCACAGTCAGGGGATTGAAGGTGAGGTGCCGTGTCATCTGTCTTGCTCCTGCGGATGAGGGCGGAACACGCGCCTTGCCAGGGCTTGCAGGGCAGGGCGGATGATGAGCGTCAGACGGTAGCCGGACTCCAGGATGGCGCGCGGAACCGGCCGGTCGAGCAGGCGGGCAGCACGGGCAAAGCGTGGCAGGCTGTGCCACAGGCTGAGAAAGGCTGCCGCGCCCGAGCGCAGCTTTCCATCGGCGCCGCGAACATGGAGCCGGGCAAGGGCTGCGCTGCGCGTGAGCCCGTCCGGCAGGGTTTCCGAGGCCTCTGAGGAGACATCCACCCAGCAGACACCCTCCGCGCCGGCCTGCCGTCTGTAGACGGCGATCTCGCGCGCGCAGAGCGGGCAGGCGCCGTCATAATAGACTGTGACGGGCGGCGTTTCCGGCTGTGCTGCCGGGGGCGTGACGGCGGTGCTCACCATACGATCTCCTTGCCTTCCGCATCATGGAAACTGCCGGTCTGCGCAGCGCTGAGATGATCGATGGTCTGCAGCAGCAGCCGGGCTGCCTCCCGTGGCGGACGCACGGTGAGGCCGGATCTGGCGAAGGGCTCTGACAAACGGCTCTCCACCGTGCCGGGATGCAGGGCGATGCAAAGGCTTTCAGGGCGCTTGCGGGCCAGCTCGATGCTGGCGGAGCGGACAAGCTGGTTGAGTGCGGCCTTTGCAGCACGGTAGCTGTACCAGCCGCCCAGATTGTTGTCGCCGATGCTGCCGACGCGGGCAGAGAGTCTAGCAAACACTGCCTTTCCCTCACCTGCCAGCAGCGGCAGGAAGTGCTTCATGAGCAGGGCCGGGCCGATGGTGTTGATGGCAAACACCCGCGCCATGGCGGCCGGATCCATCTGCCGCCAGCTCTTTTCGGGCTGGATATTCCCCTCATGGAGCATGCCGGTGGCATCGAAGACAAGCCGCAGGGGCGCGGTTTTTGACGCCTCGCCAATGGCGAGCGCAGCGGCGGCAATGCTTGCCTCATCCGTCAGGTCAAAGGAGAGGCCACCGGTGCCGGACCGGGAGAGCCCGATCACCCTGGCGAAACGGCCGCTTGCCTCGATCTGGCGCGCGATCCCGGCACCTATCGCACCCGTGCTGCCTGCAACAACGGCGAGGCCACCGGGCGGGAACGAGTTCAGGTCTTGCGCAGCGGGTCCGGTCAACTCGGGTGCTCCAGTCAATTCAACCGCTATTAATACGTCGCAGACGCGCTGCCGGTTCAGATGCCCCCGATGATGCCAGTGCCTTGTTTCTCCACGGAGATAATCCGCATTTTTGCCAAGCCGGATAAGGTGTGCTTCTGAGCGCCTGCTACCTTGTCATCTGCCTGTGACACTGAGCCATTAACCGGTCGGGCGAGGCGATAGACCTCGTAAACAGTTTCGAGAGAGAGCTAGCCATGCCCGACATCAAGAAGAGCGATCTGTCCTGGGACGAATGGGATGAACTGCAGAACCCGCCCCCGGCCGTGACGGATTTCGACCGCGTGGTCGAAAGCGCCCTGTCCCGCCGCGGCTTCCTTGGCGGTGTCCTGGCTTTCGGCTCCGCCGCCGCTGCCATGGGCACCGTTGGCAACCTGATGTCCTCCACCGCGGCACTGGCGCAGGACACGTCCTCGCGCTTCCAGTTCAAGCCGGTGCCGATTGCGACCGACCACACCGTTCATGTTCCGGAAGGCTACACCTGGAAGCCGCTGGCCAAGTGGGGTGAGCCGCTGTTCTCGGGCGTGCCGGATCTGGACCCGGAAAAGGCTGTCAGCGTTGAGCACTCGGACAAGGTGTTCGGTGAAAACACCGACGGCATGGAACTCTTCGTCATCGGCGGCCATCAGGTCATCGCCGTGAACCACGAATACGTGAACCCGGAAATCAATCTGCCGCATACGGCAGACGGTATGCCGCAGAGCGCCGACGACGTGAAGATCCTGCAGCACATGCAGGGCGTCACCGTCATGGAAGTGTCGGAAGGCGAAAACGGCTGGCATATCGTGGTGGACAGCCCGTTCAACCGCCGCATCCATCACAACACCCCGATGAAGCTCTCCGGCCCGGCTGCCGGCTCGGACCTCGTCAAGACCGATGCCGATCCGTCCGGCACCGAAAGCCTCGGCACCTTCAACAACTGCGGTGCAGGCAAGACCCCCTGGGGCACCTATCTGACCTGCGAAGAAAACTTCAACGGCTACTTCGGTTCGACCGATGCCGAATTCAAGCTGCCGGACGACTACAAGCGTTATGGCATCACGGTTGAAACCCGCTACGCCTACGAGAAGTTCGACGAGCGTTTCGACATTTCCAAGCACCCGAACGAGCCGCGCCGCGCGGGTTATGTGGTCGAGATCGATCCGTCGGACGCCTCCTCCACACCGGTCAAGCGCACCGCTCTCGGCCGCATCAAGCACGAGAACGCTGCCTGCGTGATCGCGCGTGATGGCCGCGTGGTCGTCTACATGGGCGACGATGAGCGTGGTGAGTTCCTCTACAAGTATGTCTCCAACGGCATCTACGTTCCCGGCGGCGACACTTCTAAGCTGCTGGACGAAGGCACGCTCTACGTGGCCAAGTTCGCGGAAGACGGCACCGGCGAGTGGCTGGCTCTGACGCCGGACACCACCGGCATGAAGATGGACGAGATCTGCGTCTTCACCCGTCAGGCTGCTTCCAAGGTCGGTGCCAGCACCATGGACCGCCCGGAGTGGGTTGCCACCAACCCGGTCGCCATCGAAGCCTACTGCGCGCTGACCAACAACAGCCGCCGTGGTGAAGTGAAGGACGGCAAGCTGCGCACCAACGCTGGCGGCGACCCGCTGGAAGTGAACGCTGTCAACCCGCGCGAGAAGAACAACTACGGCCAGATCGTCCGCTGGTTCCCGGCGAACGAAGACCATGCAGATGCTGCCTTCAAGTGGGACCTGTTCTGTATGGCCGGCAACCCGGCTGTCCACAAGGACGCCTATGCCGGCTCTTCGAACATCAACGAAGGCAACATGTTCAACTCGCCGGACGGCATGATGTTCGACACCACGGGTCTGCTCTGGATCCAGACGGACGGTGAAGACAGCAACGAAGGCGACTATGCCGGTCAGGGCAACAACCAGATGCTGGCAGGCGACCCGGTGACGGGGCGCATCGAGCGCTTCCTCACGGCCCCGAAGGGTTCGGAAGTGACCGGCATGACCTGGTCTTCCGACAAGCGCACCCACTTCGTCGGCATCCAGCACCCGGATGCTCCGTTCCCGGACGGCGAAGGCAAGCTGCCGCGCTCGGCCATCGTTGCCATCAAGCACGAAGACAACCGCATCATCGGCTGATCTGCCGTGATCCTGTGAAAAACGAAGGGCGCGCCCACCCGGCGCGCCCTTGGGCTTTTTGGAGGCTTTCGGCACCTCTCCCCGCGTCAAGCCTCCCCGTCTTCGTCTTGCCATGGTTCGACCATGGCATCCACTCCGTGACCGTACTGCAAGCTCAGCCTCTCTGAAGGCTCGCGTGCTCTCACCGCTTTGGCGCGGGGAGAGGCAGGGGTATGGATGCCATGATCAAGTCATGGCATGACGGAGTGTGGTCTTTGAAACACGAAGGGCGCGCCCAACCGGTGCGCCCTTTGGTTTTTTGGAGGCTTTCGGCCCCTCTCCCCGCGTCAAGCCTCCCCGTCTTCGTCTTGCCATGGCTCGACCATGGCATCCACTCCGTGACCGTGCTGTAAGCTCAGCCTGTCTGAAGGCTCGCGTGCTCTCACCGCTTTGGCGTGGGGAGAGGCAGGGGCATGGATGCCATGATCAAGTCATGGCATGACGGAAGGGCGGAAAGCTCTTGAAAAATATGAATGTCTCTCAATCCCGGAACACGGTCAGCGCCAGGTGGTAGAGCAGCAGGATGGTCTTGCCGTCGCAGATGCGGCCGTCGCGGACCATGGCAAACGCCTCGTCAAAGGCAAGGTCCAGCACCTCGATGTCCTCGCCTTCCTCTTCAAGGCCGCCACCGTCACTCACCCGGTCATCGGGGGAATAGGGGGCGATGAAGAAGGTGACCTGTTCGGTGACCGAGCCGGGGCTCATGAAGGGCGCAAACAGGCGCTCCACCTTGCCCAGCCGGTAGCCGGTTTCCTCTTCCACCTCGGCGCGGATGCGGGTTTCGGGATCGAGCTTGTCGAGCAGCCCGGCGGGCGCCTCGATCATCTCTTCCTGATGCCCGGCAACAAAAGCCGGCAGGCGGAACTGGCGGGTGAGCAGCACGTGGCGGCGCTCCAGGTCATAGGCCAGCAGCACGGCGCCGTGCCCCCGGTCATAGACTTCCCGCGTCTGCTCCTGCCATTGACCATCTGACCGGCGCAAATCAAAGCGGTAGCGGGTCAGCTTGCCCCAGTTGTCGGAAAGCAGCGCAGCTTCGCGGATGCGGACCCGGTCCTGCAGAGTGCGGGCGGGCGTATCGGTCTCTGACATGGGAAAGGCCTTCTTGTTGCAATGCAGCAGGAAGGCCTTTCCCAAGTCTGTCTGTCAAGGCCGACCGGTGGCCAATCAGCGCGCGATGGCCTTTGCAAGGGCCTTGAAGGAGGCCTTTGGCGTGCGCACCAGCGTGTCAAAATCCGTATGCACGATGCCGAAGCGCTTCTCGTAGCCCACGGCCCACTCGTAATTGTCCATCAGCGACCAGAGGAAATAGCCTTTCACCGGCACGCCGGCCTCGGCTGCCCGGCGAATGGCGGCAAGGTGCTGATCGAGAAAATCGATGCGCCCGTCATCCTGTACCTCGCCGTTGATCAGGTGATCATCATTGGCAAGGCCGTTTTCGGTGACGTAAAGCGGCAGGCCTTTCGTGTATTCCGCATGGGTGCGCTTGAGGAAGAATTCGAGGCCTTCGGGATAGATCTCCCAGCCCATCTGGGTTTTCGGCAGGGGGCCTTCCACCTCCTTGTGGGACGGCCAGGCGCTGTCCGGATCCGGTGCGATGAGCTTGCGAGTGTAGTAATTGAGCCCGCACCAGTCCACCGGCGTGCCGATCACGTCAAAGTCGTTCTCCCAGCCCTTCGGCATATGGGGGGCAAGGCCCTCCAGCACATTGGCCGGATATTCCTTCTTGAAGATGCCGCCGAGGAACCAGCGATTGTAATAGCCGTCGTAGAGCTCTGCCGCCTTGCGGGCTTCCTCGCTGTCATCGGCAGGCGCTGCATATTCGAAATTGCAGACGGCGCCGAGGTTCTTCACGCCCAGTGCGCGCATGGCCTGAATGGAGCGGCCATGGGCCAGCAGCACATGGTGCATGGCTCGGGCGGTGGCGCGAATATCGCGCACGCCCGGCGCATGGATGCCGAGGAAATGGGACAGCCAGGTGACGCACCAGGGCTCGTTGATGGGGGCGACGGACCACACACGGTCGCCCAGCCGTTCCATCATGAGAGTGGTGTAATCGGCGAACCAGTCCGCAATGTCCCGGTTGCGCCAGCCCCCCAGATCGAGAAGCGCCGAGGGCAGTTCCCAGTGATAGAGGGTGAGGGCAGGCTTGATGCCGCGATCCAGCAGGCCGTCCACCAGCCGGTCGTAGAAATCGAGCCCTTCCGCATTCACCGCGCCGCGCCCTTCCGGCATGACACGGGCCCAGGAGGTGGAGAAGCGGTAGACGTCGAAATTGCCCTGTTTCAGCAGGTCCAGGTCCTCGTCCATGCGCAGGATATGCTCGCAGGCGCGCGCGCCGTTTTCGGCGCGGATGACGTTGCCTGGCGTTGCGGCAAAGTCATCCCACTGGCTGCGGCCCGCCCCGCCGAGGGCGCTGCCCTCGATCTGGTAGCTCGAGGTGGAGGCGCCGAAGAGGAAGTCTCCGGGGAAATCGGCACGGGTGAAGTTCATGGAAATCAGGTCCTGGCTGGCGCCGGTCCGGTGGACTGGCCAATGATGAGATCGCATTCAAGAAGGCGGGTCTGCGGCTCGCTGGCAGGCTCGGCAATCTGCGCCAGCAGCATGTCCGCCGCCAGACGTCCGGCCTCGCGCACGGAGGAGCGGGTGGCGGTGAAGAGGGGCACTTCCGCGCCGTTCTTCAGATATCCAAGCTCATCATCATGGATGATGACGGACACATCCTTGCCCAGCTTCAGGCCGCGTTCCTCGACAGCGCGGCGCACGCCGATGCCGGAGATCATGGAAGACGCAAGGAAGGCGGCCGGTGGTTCGGGCAAGGCGAGCATCGCGGAAGCAGCGGCATAGCCCTGTCCCTCGGTCATCTCGGCACTGAACATCAACTCGGGGGCTGCCGTCAGCCCGCGTGCTTCGAGCGCCTCCAGATAGCCGGAGCGGCGGCGGGCGGCGAAGTCCATGAACTCCAGGCCGTTGACCAGCCCGATGCGGCGGTGGCCGAGATCCAGCAGGAAGTCCGTGGCGCGGCGGAAGGCGCGGCGGTTGTTGATGTCGAGCCAGGCATAGGGAACCGCCGTGCCGCTGGAGCGGCCATGCACCACGAAGGGCAGGCCGATGTCCTGGAGCAGCGGAATGCGCGGATCGGCCATCTTGGGGCCATGGACGATGATGCCATCCACCGTGCCGCGCGATTTCAGCTCCCGGTAGACGCTGGCTTCCTGATCATCCGGCACGATGGACAGAACCATCTCGTAGCCGGCGCGCGAGTAGCTCTCGCCTGCACCTGCGATGAAATCGGCAAAGACGGGGTTCACCATCTCGTGCCGGGTGGCGATGGGGATGACGTGGCCGATGGCCATGGCGCGGCCCGTGGCAAGGCGCTGGGCGCGGGCATTGGGCTGATAGTTATGCTGCTTTGCGGCGGCCAGCACCCGCTCACGCGTGGCCTCATTGACCTCCGGATACCCGTTGAGGGCGCGGCTGACCGTGGTGGGCGAAAGCCCCAGCTTCTGGGAAAACTGCTTCAGATTCATCGGGGCACATCGCGAATAAGTTCGGGTCTGAGCACCCAAACCGCTTTGAAGTTTGCGTGACTTTAGCTGCCTGCGGTGCGTGCGTCAAAGATCTTTGACCGGGTGTTTTGTTGCAGTGCGGTGAGAAAACTCAGGTTGTATGCGGTGTTGTAGCATGTCTGAAAAACATCCCCGTTGACTCGCATGCGCCGATCAGCGAGTGTGAGGCATTCAAAGCGGTTTGAATGACGCTTGGTCCGGCGTGTGAAGCGCAGGAACCTGGCGCGGTACTGGGAGGTAGCGATGAAGACAGTTTTGCTCGCCGGCGCGGCCGGGCTGGCGCTGATGTGCGGCGCAGCCAATGCGCAGAGCCTGAAGTTCGAGCCGGGCGCCGACAGCCGTTTCAACTGGGAAAGTTATGAAGGCGTGAAGTCCGATGCCCTGAAGGGGCAGTCGATCACGGTGCTTGGCCCCTGGCTTGGGCCGGACAAGGTGCTGGTGGAAAGCGTCTTTGCCTATTTCGAGGCGGCGACGGGGGTGAAGGTCAACTATTCCGGCTCCGACAGCTTCGAGCAGCAGATCGTCATCGATACGGAAGCTGGTTCCCCGCCGAATGTCGCTATCTTCCCGCAGCCGGGGCTTGCACGCGATCTGGCAGCCAAGGGCTTCCTGACGCCGCTGGGTGATGAGGCCTCCAACTGGCTGCGCGACAACTATGCCGCAGGCCAGTCCTGGGTGGATCTGGCCACTTTCAAGGGCAAGGACGGTCAGGATGCGCTCTACGGCCTGTTCTACAAGGTCGATGTGAAGTCGCTCGTCTGGTACGTGCCGGAGAATTTCGAGGATGCGGGCTATGAAGTGCCCACGACCATGGAAGAGCTGAAGGCGCTGACGGATCAGATCGTCGCCGATGGCGGCACACCGTGGTGCATCGGTCTTGGCTCGGGGGCTGCCACCGGCTGGCCGGCCACCGACTGGGTGGAAGACATGATGCTGCGCACCCAGTCGCCGGAGGATTACGACGCCTGGACGCGCAATGATCTGAAGTTCGATGATCCCAAGGTGGTGGGTGCCATCGAGGAATTCGGCTATTTTGCCCGCAACGAAAAATACGTGGCTGGCGGTGCGGCCGGTGTCGCCACCATCGATTTCCGCGACAGCCCGAAGGGCCTCTTCGCCTCGCCGCCGCAGTGCTACATGCACCGCCAGGCATCCTTCATCCCGTCCTTCTTCCCCGAAGGCACGGTGATCGGTGAGGATGTGGATTTCTTCTACTTCCCGGCCTATGCGGAGAAGGATCTCGGCCAGCCGGTGCTGGGTGCGGGCACCATGTTCTCCATCACCAGGGACAGCCCGGCCGCCCAGGCGCTGATCGATTTCCTGCAGACGCCGATCGCCCATGAAGTGTGGATGGCACAGAAGGGCTTCCTGACCCCGCACAAGGGCGTCAACACGGAAGTCTATGGCGATCCAACCCTGAAGAAGATGGGTGATATCCTTCTGAATGCGACCACCTTCCGCTTTGACGGGTCCGACCTGATGCCGGGCGCTATTGGTGCCGGTGCCTTCTGGACCGGCATGGTGGACTATGTGGCCGGCGGCAAGGACGCGGCCGTGGTTGGCGCGGATATCCAGAAGGCCTGGGACGCGATCAAGAAGTGATGGCCTGAAGTGACGACCTGTGCCGCCAGCCGCGATACGGCTGGCGGCTCTTCACAACGACAAAAAGCCGGTTGAACCGGATGCCGGGACCCCGCAGGCGCATGTGCTGCCGGCGGGCCGAGGCGGGCGGGAGGGGCAATGCTCCAGCAGATCATGATGGCGGGTGCGACGATTGTTGCCGGCGTGTTCGGCTGCGTCGCCTATTTCTACGGCTCCAACCTCATCCTCGACGCGGTGTTTCCCCCGCGCGGGGCCAATGCGGGGCGCAACATCAACCGGGCGGCCCTGATCCGGCCCTGGCTGTTCCTGGCGCCCGCCCTGCTGCTGCTGGGCGTCTATCTGCTTTACCCGGTGTTCGTGTCGGTGTGGCTGTCGCTGCATGACAGTTCGGGCACGCGCTTTGTCGGCCTTGGCAACTACATCTGGCTGGTCGAGGACGCGAAATTCCGCGAATCCATCCGCAACAACATGCTGTGGCTGCTGTTCGTGCCTGCCGCCTCCACCGCATTCGGCCTGCTGGCGGCAGCGCTGACGGACCGCATCCGCTGGGGCAATCTCGCCAAGTCCCTGATTTTCATGCCCATGGCGATCTCCTTCATCGGCGCCTCGGTGATCTGGAAATTCATCTATGACTACCGGCCCGCCGGGCAGGAGCAGATCGGCCTTCTCAATGCGGTGGTGGTGTTCTTCGGCGGCGAGCCGCAGACCTGGCTGACCATCGATCTTTGGAACAACCTGTTTCTGATGATCGTGCTGGTCTGGATCCAAACCGGCTTTGCCATGGTCATTCTCTCCGCCGCCCTGCGCGGCATTCCGGAGGAGACCATCGAGGCGGCGATCCTTGATGGGGCTTCGCCGCTGCAGGTGTTCTTCCGCATCAAGGTGCCGCAGATCTGGGGCACCATTGCCGTGGTCTGGACGACGATCACCATCGTGGTGCTGAAGGTCTTCGATATCGTGCTGGCCATGACCAACGGCCAGTCGGGCACGCAGGTGCTTGCAAACCTCATGTTTGACTGGATGTTCCGCGGCAATGACGCGGGCCGTGCCTCCACGGTGGCACTGGTGATCATGCTGCTGGTGACGCCGATCATGATCTGGAATATCCGCAATGCCCGCAAGGAGATGCAGTGATGGATCATATTGCGGGCAAGCGCTCGGGGCTCACCTGGGCCGTCAACCTCTCCGTCATCGCGCTGGTGCTGCTGTGGACGGTTCCGACCATCGGGCTTCTCGTTTCCTCCTTCCGGCAGGCGGATCAGATTGCCGCCACCGGCTGGTGGAAGGCGCTGTTTCCATCGGTTCAGAATTCCATCGTCCGGGCCGGTGACGCAGCCTCCCAGCGGGAGGAGGCGGGGCGGTTCGTCATCGATGGCAATGTCTTCGACACAGGCAGCGGCATCGTCACCGCCTTCGGCACCTCCACGCGCGAACATGCGGCCCATGAGGCGGGAACCATGGCCAGCCTTGCCGATGGGCAGACGCTGACGGTGGAAGCCGATGGCGCCTACCGGCTGGAAAGCCCGGCGCGGTTCGAAGGCCGCAGCCCGCGCATCTTCGTGACGGCGGAAACGCCGCCGAGCTTCACCATGGCCAATTACGAGACGGTGCTGTTTGCCGAGGGGCTGGGGAGAGCGTTTCTCAACACGCTGACGGTGACCATTCCGGCGACGGTCATCCCGATCCTGATTGCCGCCTTTGCCGCCTATGCACTGGCGTGGATGGAGTTTCCGGGCCGGGCGCTGCTGATTGCCGCGATTGTCGGCCTTCTGGTGGTGCCGTTGCAGCTGGCGCTGATCCCTCTGCTGCGGCTGCATAATTCGCTGGGTATCGGCAAGGAATATCTGGGCATCTGGCTCGCGCATACGGGCTTTGGCCTGCCCATGGCGATCTATCTCTTGCGCAACTACATGGTGGGCCTACCGCGCGAGATCATCGAGAGCGCGCGGGTGGACGGGGCGAGCGATTTCCAGATCTTCCTCAAGCTGATCCTGCCGCTCAGTTTCCCGGCGCTGGCGTCCTTCGCCATCTTCCAGTTCCTGTGGACCTGGAACGATCTGCTGGTGGCCACCGTGTTCCTTGGCAACAACCAGCAGCAGCTCGTCATGACCGGCGTGTTGCGCGAGCTTCTGGGCTCGAAGGGCGGGGAGTGGGAAATTCTCGCGGCTTCCGCCTTCGTGTCCATCTTCGTGCCGCTGCTGGTGTTCTTCGCGCTGCAGAGGTTCCTCGTGCGCGGGCTGCTGGCCGGCTCCGTCAAATAACCTTCCTCCCTCAAGTATCAGACGTATCAACGACAGGATTTCGTGAATGACCACCCTCATCAAGGACAAGGACTGGTGGCGCGGTGCGGTGATCTATCAGATTTATCCGCGCAGCTATCAGGACTCCAATGGCGACGGCATCGGTGATCTGGCGGGTATCGTCAGCCGCATTCCGCATATCGCCAGCCTTGGCGCGGATGCCATCTGGGTCAGCCCGTTCTTCACCTCGCCGATGAAGGACTTCGGCTATGACGTGTCCGACTATTGCGATGTGGACCCGATGTTCGGCTCGCTGGCCGATTTCGACCGGGTGATTGAAACCGCCCATGCCCATGGCATCAAGGTGCTGATCGACCTTGTGCTGTCCCACACCTCGGACAAGCACATCTGGTTCGAGGAAAGCCGCCAGAGCCGCAATAACCCGCGCTCGGACTGGTATGTCTGGGCGGATCCCAAGCCGGATGGCACGCCGCCGAACAACTGGCTGTCCATCTTCGGCGGCCCGGCCTGGCACTGGGATGCGAGGCGCGAGCAGTATTACCTGCACAACTTCCTGATCTCGCAGCCGGATCTGAACTTCCACAATCCCGATGTGCAGGACGCGCTGCTGGATGTCGCCCGCTTCTGGCTGAAGCGCGGCGTCGATGGCTTCCGTCTTGACACCATCAACTTCTATTTCTGCGACAGGGAATTGCGCGACAATCCGGCCCTGCCCCTGGAGGAGCGCAACGATCTGACGGCGCCGAAGGTGAACCCCTACAACCACCAGCGCCACGTCTATGACAAGAACCAGCCGGAGAACCTGGAATTCCTGCGCCGTTTCCGTGTGGTTCTGGACGAGTATAACGCGGCCACCGTCGGCGAGATCGGTGACAGCCAGCGCGGGCTGGAGCTTCTGGGGGAATATACCCGGGGCGATGACCTGATGCAGATGTCCTATGCCTTCGAGTTTCTGGCAAACCGCCCGATGACCGCGTCCTATGTGGCCAGCGTCTTCGAGGAACTTGACCGTGTGGCCTCGGACGGCTGGGCCTGCTGGGCCTTTTCCAACCACGATGTGGTGCGCCACATCACCCGCTGGCACCTGACGCCTGCTGCCGCGCGGACCTATGCCACGCTGCTCATGTGCCTGCGCGGGTCGGCCTGCATCTATCAGGGCGAGGAACTGGGCCTTCCGGAAGCAGAGCTTGCCTTCGAGGATCTGCAGGATCCCTATGGCATCGAGTTCTGGCCGAAGTTCAAGGGCCGCGACGGCTGCCGCACACCAATGGTCTGGAATGTTCAGCAGCACAGCGGCGGCTTCTCGGATGCCCGGCCCTGGCTGCCGGTGCCCAGCGAGCACTATGCTCTGGCCGTGGATGCGCAGGACAATGATCCGGCGGCGCTGGTCCACCACTACCGCCGTGCCATTGCCTTCCGCCACGCCTATCCGTCCGTGATGAAGGGCAGCCAGTCGCCGATGACGGTGACGGGAGATGTGCTGAGTTTTTCCCGGAAGCTGAATGGCGAAACCATATTCTGTGCCTTCAACCTCTCGGACACGCCGGCCGATATCCGTATTCCCGCGCAGGACTGGGAAACGATCGGGCATGAGATTGGCAGTGTTTCGGAGCATGATGGCATCATCGCGCTCGGGCCCTGGGGCGTCAGCCTCATGCGCAGGCGCTAAAGGGAAGGGGAGGGCCGGCAGATGGCAGATCTGAAGCTTACGGACGTGGCCAAGGCCTATGGCGGCGTCAAGGTTCTCAGCAATATCAACCTGGACATCAGGAAGGGTGAGCTGATCGTCTTCGTCGGCCCCTCCGGCTGTGGCAAGTCAACCCTGCTGCGCATGATTGCCGGGCTTGAGAAGATCTCCGGCGGCACGCTGGAGATTGGCGGCGGGGTGATGAATGACGTCCCTCCCGCCCAGCGCGGCATCGCCATGGTGTTCCAGAGCTATGCGCTCTACCCGCATATGACCGTGCGCGACAACATGGCCTTCGCCCTGAAGATTGCCGGCAAGAGCAAGGCGGAGATTGACGCCGCAGTCGCCCGTGCAGCGGATATCCTGCAGCTGACGCCTTATCTCGACCGCTTGCCCAAGGCGCTGTCCGGCGGCCAGCGCCAGCGCGTTGCCATTGGCCGGGCGATTGTGCGTGATCCCAAGGTCTATCTGTTCGACGAGCCGCTTTCCAACCTCGATGCAGCGCTGCGGGTGGCCACCCGCATCGAGATTGCCCAGCTCAAGGAGCAGATGCCGGACAGCACCATGATCTATGTGACCCATGATCAGGTGGAAGCCATGACGCTGGCCAGCCGCATCGTCGTGCTGGCGGGCGGCGGCATCAGCCAGGTCGGCACGCCGATGGAGCTTTATCAGAAGCCGCAGAACGAGTTCGTCGCCCAGTTCATCGGCAGCCCGGCCATGAACCTGCTGCCGGGCGAGATCATCGCCACCGGCGAGATGACCCGGGTGCGGCTGGACAGCGGTCTGGAAGCTGTGGCCGCCATCCAGACCCGTGACGGCGACATGGGCCTCAAGGTCAATCTCGGCGTCCGGCCCGAGGACCTGCGCGAGACGGAGGGTGATCCGCTGTTCACCGGCACGGTGGACATCACCGAGGCACTGGGCGAGGTGACGCTGCTCTATTTTGAGAAGGATGAGGCGGGGCGACAGATGGTGGCCAAATTGCCGGGCATCCGCTCGGGCCTCAGGCATTCCGCCGTGCGGCTGACGGCCGCGCCGGAGGCGCTGCATCTGTTCCATGACGGCGTGTCGCTGCTCTACCGCTGAGGCTGCTTGGTTCAAGCAGCCTTGGCGATGGCCTCGATCAGGGCCTCGACCTGCGGGCCGAACAGGGCCTGGGTGTCGATGGTGTAGCGTCCGCCCGAAGGGGTGCGCAGCTGCAGGGCAGGCACGCCCTGTGCCCGCATGGCCTGCATCAGGCCCATGCCCTCGCTGATCCAGTCCTGCATGGCCGTTTCCAACGCCCCGTCTGCGGCTGCCAGCCTCTCAGACGCGGCCTGCAATCCCGCGTCACTCAGGATTTCTAAAAGGACGGCCGGACTGGTGATGTCCTTGCCATTGACATATCGCGCTGCCTGCAGCGCCTTCAGGGCTTTGTGCAACTCGTCCGGTTCAGTCAGGCGCACGGCGGTGAGGGCGAGATTCGCAGGGCCGCTGTCGATCCTCTGCGTGCCGCCGAACAGCACGTTTTGCCGGTAGGTATCGCTGTAGGGCTGGCCGGTCATCGCCGTGATCCGCTCGTCGGCCTTGACGATATAGGAGGCGAAAGCCGGGTCCATGGGCCGCGCACCTGCTCCGGCAAACAGGCCCACCGGCTGCAGGGTGACCGTGATGCTGGGCTCCGCCGCGAGCCGTGCAACCCCCGGCCCGGCGCCATAGCACCAGCCGCAGAGCGGATCGAAAAGATAGATGACTTCAGGGTTCACGGCATGGCCTCTGCTGATGAGGCAGATCTTATGGCATGTTCCCTGGCGAGGAAAAAGAACGCCTGCGTGGATGACGTGTCCACGCAGGCGAGACAATCGGTGCAGGGGAGGCCTCAGGCGCTGGCGAAAGTCAGGCTGACCTTGATGGCCTGCGAACGGTCACCGGCAATGCGGAAGGCCTCTTCCGCATCGTCCAGCGCAAAGCGGTGGCTGATGACCGGCTTCACGTCGATTTCGCCGCTGTCAATCAGACGCGCAGCAAGCGCATATTCCTCGTGGAAGCGGTGCGTGCCCACGAACTCGATCTCCTTGCCGACGATCAGATTGACCGGAATGGGCAGATCGCCGGTTACGCCGACCTGCACGATACGGCCGCGCGGGCGGACGCATTCGATGGCCGTGCGCAGGGCCGGGGCTGCGGCGGAGCATTCGAACACCACGTTGAAATGGCCCTTGTCCGCCTTGAAGGGCTCCAGCGCTTCGGGCTGGGTCATGACGTTGATGGTCTGTGAGGCGCCCATTTGTGCTGCCACAGCCAGCGTTGCGTCCTGCAGATCGGTGACAGTGATGCTGGCAGCGCCGGCCCGTCTGGCAGCAGCCAGGCAGAGAAGACCGATGGGGCCCGCGCCGGTGATGAGCACGTGACGGCCTTCCAGAGGTCCGGCCTGATTGGCTGCATGCAGGCATACGGCCAGCGGCTCGGCGCAGGCCGCCTCCGCGTGGTCGACATGGGCGCCGACGGGCTCGCACTGGATGGCATCGGTGACCACAAGATCGCGGAAGCCGCCCTGTTCATGGGGAAAGCGCAAGGCCGATCCCATGAAGCGCATGGCCAGGCAGTGGGCGAAAAGCCCTTCCGTGCAATATTTGCAGGTGCGGCACGGACGGCTGGGATTGACGGCGACTTTCTGGCCCAGGCTGAGCGAGGTAACGCCCTCGCCAAGGGCTGCGATGGTTCCGGCAATCTCGTGGCCGAGGATGATCGGTTCGCGGACGCGGATGGGGCCGAAGCCGCCATCCTGAAAGTAGTGCAGATCCGAGCCGCAGATCCCGCCCGCGCCGATGGCGACAAGCACCTCACCGGGGCCGGGCTGCGGCACGCCGGCCGTTTCAATGCGCAGGTCATGCTGGCCGTAAAGGCGGCACACGCGAGTTTCCATGACGGTTCAATCCAGAAGATAGGCGGGCAGCCAGGTCGACAGTCCGGGGATATAGGACACGAGCAGCAGCACGATGATGTTGGTGATGAGGAAGGGCGTGATGGCCCGGATGACCGGCGACAGCGGCAGTTTGGCAATGTTGGCGCAGATGAACAGGCACACACCCACGGGAGGCGTGGTGAGGCCGATCATCAGGTTCAGCACCGCAAAGGTGGCGAAATGCAGCGGATCAATGCCGACACCCTGCGCAAGGGCGAGGAGCGGCACAAAGAGGATGATCAGCGCCGCGATCGTTTCCATGAACATGCCGACAATCAGAAGCACGATGTTGATCAGCAGGATCACGACGAACTTGTTGTCGGTGACGGACAGCACGCTCTGGGCAATCATCTGCGGGATGCGCTCGGAAACGAGGATCCAGCCGAAGACATTGGCAAAGCCGACGAGCGCCAGGATGGCCGCCGAGGAAACGGCGCTGTCGATGACGATCTTCGGCACTTCGCGGAGGGGCAGTTCCCGGTAGAAGAAGGCGCCGACGACGAAGGCATAGATGCTGGCGACAACGGCGGTTTCCGTGGGCGTGGCAAGGCCCGTCAGCAGACCGCCGACGATAAGGCCCGTCATGGCCAGAGCCCAGAAGGCGCCGAGGAAAGCGAGGCAAAGCTCGCGCACGCCCTGCCAGGGCTGGCGCGGAAAGCCTTTGCGCACGGCGATGATATAGGTCGTCACCATCATGGCGAGGCCCATCATGATGCCGGGAATGGCGCCGGCCATGAACATCTTGCCAACGGAGATGCCGGAGAGGGCGCCGACGATGATCATCGGCACGCTGGGCGGAATGATCGGCCCGACGGTGGAAGAAGCTGCCGTGATTGCGGCGGAGAAATCGGCCGGATAGCCGGCCTTCTTCATGCCGGGGATCATCATGCCGCCGATGGAGGCCGCATCGGCCACGGCGGTTCCGGAAATGCCGCCGAAGAGCATGGAGCCGGCGACATTGGCCTGTCCAAGACCGCCGCGCATCCAGCCCACGAGCGCATTGGCAAAGCGCACGATGCGTCCGGTGATGCCGCCCCGGTTCATCAGGTTACCGGCCAGGATGAAGCCGGGAATGCACAGGAGAACGAAGACGTCGATACCGGCAAACATCTTTTGCGGCATGACGACGAGAGGAATGCCCTTGAACCAGAGGTAGGTCATGGAGGCGAGGCCCAGCGTCACCGCAACGGGGGCGCCGATGATCAGGCCGAGGGCGAAGACGCCGAAGAGAATGGCAAGGCTCACGGGGTTTCTTCTCCGACTGCCTGCGGCAGGCCGTCACTTTCGCCGGTGGCGATGGACAGGAAGCGCGCGAGGGAAAAAATGCAGAGCGAGACGAGGGCAACCAGCATGCTGGCGTGAATGAAGTCCATCCGCCAGGTCAGGGCGGGAGACGTCTGCAGGGCGCCGATGGAGGTGAAGCGCCAGGCCGGGCCGATCAGGATCAGGCACAGCATCGCCGTCAGCAGGGCCGACAGCGCCCGCAGCAGCTTCGGCCAGGGGGCGGGCAGGCTCTCGCAGACCAGATCCACGTTGACCAGGTCCCCGCTGCGATAGGCAAGGCCGAGGCCGATGGCGGCGACATAGAGCAGGGCGAAGCGGGTGAGTTCCTCTGTCCAGACGGGTGACGAATGAAAGAGCGTGCGCCCGAGCACCTGAACGAGCACGGCGCCCATCAGGATGAAAAAGGCGGCTCCGGTGGCAAAACGGCTGACCGTTGCCACAAGCGCGAGGGCCTGTCTGAAAATCATGATTGTCTCCCGAAGGAGGCATGCTGCGGCCCGGGCGAGGTGCCGGGGCCGCAGCCGCCTTGTCACTTCATGAGGTCTTCAACGATCGGGCGGATTTCCGGCTTCACATTGGCCAGAACGGCCGGACGTGCCTTTTCGGCGAAGGCGGCAGCATCCACCTCGACAAAGGTCATGCCGGCAGCCTGAAGCTCCTTCACGAGGTTTTCCTCGTCGGCAAGGAACAGCTCGCGCTCATAGGCCTGTGCCCGCTTGGCCGCTTCCAGGACCGCGGCTTGATCTTCGGCGCTGAGCTGCGACCAGGTCATTTCCGAGATCGTGAGATAGATCCAGGAGCGCACATGCTCGGTCTTGTTCACGAACTTCTGCACTTCGGCAAAGTTGGCCGACTTGATCAGCGCCAGCGGGTTTTCCTGCGCATCGATCACGCCGGACTGCAGCGAGGTGAAGACCTCCGAGAAGGCCATCGGCGTGGGCTGTGCGCCCAGCGTCTTCCAGGTGTCGACGAACAGCGGCACGTTCGGCACGCGCAGGCGCAGGCCCTTCAGGTCATCGGGAGACTTGATCTCGCGGTTGGCGGTCAGGTTGCGCGGGCCGCGGGCGAAATAGGCGATCGGACGGATCTGGGCACGTGCCACGATCTCTGCCTTGATGTCCTCGCCGGTCTTGCCGGAGGCAACCTCATCCATGTGCTCCAGCGACTTGTAGGCGTAAGGCACGGCCAGAAGGGCTGCCATGGGCGCCCAGTTCTGCAGGCTTTCGCCGGTGATCGTCATGTCGGCCGTGCCAAGCTGCATGCCGTTGATCAGGTCGACTTCCTTGCCGAGGGATTCGTTCGGATAGACCTCAACCTCGATACGGCCGTCGGTGAGCGCCTTCAGTTCCTCACCGAACTTCACGGAGGCCTTGTGCCAGGTGTTCTGCTCGTTGGCGAGATGGCCAAGCTTGAGCACGCGCTCCGCGGCAAGGGAAGGGTTGCCAAGGGCAGCCAAGCTGGCAAGCCCGATGGCGGCGGCAAGGGCCTGCCTTGTGAAACGACGCATGTTTTTCCTCCACTTCATGTGATTATGGGGTGACTTGCACCTCTTCCATGTCGAACAGTTCCGGCCGGGCGGCCGCGATGTTCGGCAGGTCTTTCAGGATCTCCCGCAGATGGATCCGCATGGCCTCCTCGGCGGCTTGCGGGTTGCGGGCTTCGATCGCATCGACGATGGCCTCATGCTGGGCGATGAGGCGCGAGATTGGAAAATCGGCGAAGCTGAGATAGCGCACCCGGTCCATCTGGGCCTTGACGCTTTCCACCACGTCCCAAGCATAGGTCTTGCCGATCGCCCGGGCCATGGTGTGGTGAAAGGTTTCGTCCAGCGCCATGAACACATCCTGCGCATCGGGAGCGGCCTCGCGCTGGCGGGCGATCTGGGCGCGCAGGTCCGCGATGATGGCCGGTTCGGGCTCGCTGGCCAGCAGGTGAACCACATTCGCCTCAATGGCCTCCCGCACGAAGCGGATGTCCATCACGCGCTTGATGGAGATCTTGCGCACCAGCGTGCCGCGCTGCGGGCGGACTTCGACAAGGCCTTCCTCTGCGAGCTTGATGAAGGCTTCCCGCACGGGCTGGCGGCTGGAGCCGAAGCTGCGCGCCATCTCCGCCTCGGACAGAAGGGCGCCCGGCGCAAGCTCACCGCGAATGATGCGCTGACGCAGGTCACGATGCACCAACTGGCCGACGGGAACGCCCGGTTCGGATGCGGCAAGTGGTCTGAGCGGCAGAATCTGACCCGTCATGTTCCCGTCCATTTTCCACACTCTCCTCTTGTCAGCATCATTTTCCATACTACCATACAAGTCAATATCAAACTACCATACTAGTCGGCAGGGGCGAGGGCATGCTATGCCTTCCCCCTGAAAGAGGCGGCAAACCGGGGCAACCGGAAGGCCCGAAGGACCGGCCGGGCCAGAAGCGGCAGGCCGGAAACAGGAGTGGAACGCGTGCGGCAGACCTGGCGCTGGTTTGGTCCCAAGGACCTTGTGAGCATTGACGACATGTTGCAGGCAGGGGTGGAAGGCGTGGTCTCCGCGCTTCATCACGTGCCGAGCGGTGCGGTGTGGACGCCTGAGGAGATTTCCCGGCGTCAGCGGGAGATCGCCACGCGCAGCGATGGCAGCCCGTCGGGGATCGCCTGGGAGGTGGTGGAAAGCCTTCCGGTCTCCGAGGATATCAAGAAGCAGAAGGGCAACTGGCGCGAGCACATCGAGAATTACAAGGTCAGCCTGCGCAATCTGGGCGCGGCCGGCATCGAGGTGCTTTGCTACAATTTCATGCCGGTGCTGGACTGGACGCGCACGGATCTGGCCTGGCGGGTGGACCATGGCGGCACCTGCATGCGCTTTGACCATGCGGATTTTGCCGCCTTCGACATCCACATCCTGCAGCGCAAGGGGGCGGCAGAGGACTTCCCGGCAGAGATCGCTGAAGAAGCGGCCCGCCGCCATGCGGGCATGAGCGAGGAGCAGAAGAAGGCGCTGGCCATCAACGTGGCCTTTGGCCTGCCCGGTGCTGCCGAACACATGACGCTGGACGATGTGCGGGCGCATCTGGCCGAATATGGCGCGATCGATGCCGATCAGCTGCGCCGCCATTTCATCGCCTTCCTCGAGGAGGTGATCCCGGTGGCGGAGCAGGAAGGCATCCGCATGTGCTGCCATCCGGATGATCCGCCCTATCCGCTGCTCGGCCTGCCGCGCATCATGTCGACGGAAGCCGACTACAAGGCGATTCTCTCGGCGGTGGACAATCCGTCGAACGGCATCACCCTGTGTTCCGGGTCGCTGGGCGCGCGCTCGGACAATGACCTGCCGGGCATGATGCGCCGCCATGGCGCCAAGGTGCATTTCCTGCATCTGCGCAACGTGAAGCGTGAGACGGATGCGCTCTTCGGCTCCTTCCACGAGGCAGAGCACCTGAAGGGCAATACCGACATGGTGGCGCTGCTGGCCGAGGTGGTGAAGGAAGAAGCGCGCCGCAAAGCCGAAGGCCGCAGCGATGTGTCGATCCCCTTCCGTCCGGATCACGGGCAGGACATTCTCGATGACCTGAAGCGCAAGGCACAACCCGGCTATCCGGCCATCGGCCGGCTGAAGGGGCTGGCGGAACTGCGCGGCATCGTCACCGCGCTGGAGCACGCCGAACACGGCCTTCTCGCCCGCACCTGAGATTTGTCCCCAGGACTGGCACTTGATCATGCGCTGCCGTAGGGCTACCTGCGGCAGCGCATTTGTGTCTGAGGGAGGAACATCAGCGGATGAATGGACTTGGCAGTCTGGCCGGATTGTTTCTGGCTGCCTTTCTGGCGGCGACGCTGCTGCCGGCCCAGTCCGAAGGGGTGCTGGCGGCGCTGGTGATTGCCGGAGGCTGGCCCCTGTGGCTGCTGGTGGGCGTTGCCACGGCGGGCAATGTGCTGGGCTCGGTGGTCAACTGGCTGCTGGGGCGCGGGATTGCCAGTTTCCGGCACAAGCGCTGGTTTCCGGTTTCGGACAAGGCGCTGGCGCGGGCTGAGGGCTGGTATCACCGCTATGGCCGCTGGAGCCTGCTGTTCGCCTGGCTGCCCGTCATCGGTGATCCGCTGACCGTGATTGCTGGCACATTGCGCGAGCCGCTGGGCATCTTCCTGCTGCTGGTCACCATCGGCAAGGCCGGGCGTTATGTCCTCGTGGCGCTGGCAGCTTCCGGGCTGGCCTGAGATGCGCAGGACAGGGAACCTGCATCCGCATGGCCTTCCGCCGGCCGGTAGTTGCCGACAAAATAAAGTGGGCGCTGCTTCGTTTCGTTGAAGATGCGGCCCACATATTCACCCAGAATGCCGAGCGAGATCAGCTGCACGCCGCTGAGGAACAAGAGGCCGACCATGAGCGAGGCATAGCCCGGCACGTCGATGCCATGAAGCAGCACATCGGTCACCAGGATGAGCGCATAAATGATGGCGATGAAGGAGACCAGAATTCCGGCGATGGAGGCGAGCCGCAGCGGGACGGTGCTGAAGGCTGTCAGCCCGTTCAGCGCAAGCCCAAACAGACGCCGCATGTTCCAGGCGCTTGCCCCGGCCGTGCGCTCGGCCGGCTCGTAGGGGATCTGCTTCTGGCGGAAACCGACCCAGAAATACAGGCCCTTCATGAAGCGTGCGCGCTCCGGCATGGATTTCAGCGCATCCAGCGCCGCCCGGTCCAGCAGGCAGAAATCGCCCGCGCCGCGCGGCAGCTTGATGTCGGAAAGCTGTGCCAGCAGCTTGTAGAAGGATTTCACGCAAAGGCGCTTGACCATGCCTTCGGACGGGCGGACGGCCTGGGTGGCGTGGATGATCTGGAAGCCCTCGTCCCAGGCCGCGGCAAGCTCGATGATCTTTTCGGGCGGATGCTGCAGATCGGCATCCATCAGGATCGCCGCATTTCCGCGCGCATGGTCGATGCCGGCGGTGATGGCGATTTCCTTGCCGAAATTGCGCGACAGGGCGAGGATGCCGATGCGCGGGTCGGCAGCGGCAAGGCCTGCAGCCACCTCGAGCGTGCGGTCGCGGCTGCCGTCATCCACCAGCAGGATCTCAAAGCTGCGGCCAAGCCCTTCCAGCACCGGAACAAGCCGGGCCATCAAGGGCGCCAGATTTGCAGCTTCATTGAAGCATGGTATCACGACCGAAAGTTCTGGAGCCTTGCCGTTCATCTCTCTCGCATCCCGGTCCAGGGACGGCAGCCCCCGCAGCAGCTGAATAGCGCCGTATTCTTTTCACAGTGTTTCTGTTGGCTGTTTACCTAAAGCAAGAGGAAAGGTTTTTCAAAGGGTGGCATCTGATAAAAAACAGGTGATTCTGAGCGCGGATGACTATGGGTTGACGCCGGGCATCAGCGAGGGTATCCGCCAGCTGCTGCGCCAGCAGCGCCTGACGGCCACGGCAGCCATGACGGTGAGCCCTTTCTGGGCAGAAGAGGGACGTCACCTTCTGGCCGGGGCGGAGCAGATCGATGCGGATACCGGGCTGCATCTGACGCTCACCGATCACATTCCCCTGACCCAGATGCCGAGGCTGGCGGAAAGCGGGCATCTGCCGTCGAACGGGCGGCTGATCATCATGGCCCTGCGCGGCCAGCTTGAGGATGAGACCATCCGGCAGGAACTGGCCGGGGAGATCGCCGCCCAGATCGATGCCTTCGGGGCTGTCATGGGCCGGGTGCCGGATTTCATCGATGGCCATCATCATTGCCACCAGCTGCCGGTGATCCGCGATCTTGTGCTGGAGGCCTTCGCAGCCCGCATCGCCCCCCAGGGTGGCTATCTGCGCCTGTGCCAGGAGCCGCTGGCGGCGATCCTGAAGCGGGGCAGGGCGGTGTTGCGGGCCGCCGTCATCAGCGCGCTCGGGCAAGGCTTTGCCCGCAAGGTGAAGGCGGCGGGGTTCAAGGCCAATGACAGTTTCCGCGGCGTGCGGGATTTCACTGCGCGGGAGAAGACCGGCGATCTGTTCGGCCGGTTCCTGAGCGGCGAGGGGGAGCGGCCGCTGATCATGTGCCATCCCGGCCTCGTCGACGGGCATCTCATCGGGCTCGATCCGCTGACGGATCTGCGCGAGGCGGAACTGGCCTATCTCGCCAGCGATGCCTTCGCCGCGCTTCTGGAAGAAAAGAACGTCCAGCTCGTCCGGTTCAGCGGCTTTTCCGTCCGCTGAACCGGAGAGCATCAGGGTCAGCCGGTGATGGTCAGGCTGATCTCCAGCCGGTCATCCCAGCGGGCTGTCCAAAGACCGGGAGCAGGGGCGTTCTGCACGCCGCTCATGGAACCGGTGATGATCCAGTCTCCGGCCTTGAAGCCGCCGAACCGGTCACCGCCTGCATTGACATAGGCCGTCAGCGAGCCTGCCGGATCGATGTCATTGGGCGTGAAGGGCTCCGGCGTGCCGTCCCGCATCAGCACGAGGCGCTTTACCGGGGAGAGGATATCGCCGGTGAAGGGCACCGGTGTGCCGAGGACAAGGCCGTCATTGGACAGGCAGTCGGCGATCTTCTCTTCCACTTCCACATCCTTCACCAGCCACCGCGAGGCGCACAGCTCAAAGGCCAGAGCGTAGTGGGAGACAGCGGCAAGGACGTCCTCACGGGTGTAGGGTTCGCCGTCGCGGAAGGGCAGATCCTGGCCAAGCTGCAGGGCGATCTCCGTCTCCAGGGCGTTGACGCGGCCAACGCTGGCGGGGCTCGTGAAGATGCGGCTGCCGTGGATCGGGGCGGTCATCGCGCCCTTCGGGCCGGTTTCGGAGGTTTTCCAGTGCCGGACCGGAGCATCGCCCAGCAGCGCATGGACGCGGCGCTGGATCTCGTAGCCCTCCAGCATGGACTGCGGGCGGGCTGCTTCCGGCAGGCGCTCCAGCGCGCCGCCCTGACGGCGGCATTCGGCGAGCATGGCACTGGCCTGCGTGAGGCGGGCTTCAAGGGCGGCATCAAGCTTCATTGTTCCAGGTATCTCCGGTTCGGGGCCGTGAGGTTAATCAGGTTCATGCGGGCTTGAGAAGGTCAATTCTGCCAAGGGTCATCGCCCGATACCTTGGTAGCTGTTCCTGAAAGGAGACCTTTCGCCTTTCCCGAAGCTGTGACAGCATCCCGCCCGGGAGATTCTTCAAGATGAAAGAACTGACACTCCGGCAGGTTGAGGTCATCCGCGCCGTGATGATGGCCGGGACGATTGCGGGCGCCGCCAAGCTGTTGAACGTGTCTGCGCCCGGCGTCAGCCGCCTCATCAAATACACAGAGGATTCGCTCGGCGTGCGCCTGTTCGAGCGCAAGGCGGGGCTGTTCGTGCCGGTGCCCGAGGCGCAGAAGGTCTTCGACATGGTGCATCAGGTCTACCGGCAGATGGAGAACCTGAACCAGGCGGTGTCCTCCCTGCACAAGGGTGAGGAATTCACCCTGTCGATTGCCTGCGCCCCCTCGATTGCCCAGTTCATCGCCGCACGCGCCATCCGCAATGTGCGCCAGCGCTTTCCCGATCTCTTCATCGATCTCAACATCCTCAAGATCGAGGAGACCCTCGATTACCTGCTGCTGGAGCGCGGCGAGTTCGTGATCATGAGCTCGGCCATGGACAATCCGGCGGTGGATAGCCAGAAGCTGGTGGAGGGGCGGCTTGTCGCCGTGGTGCCGGAGGGGCACCGGCTGGCAGCAAAGCCGGTCATTTCCGTGCATGACCTCATGGAAGAGCCGATCATCGGCATCGATGAGAGTGATCCATACGGGCGCATCCTGTCCCACCCTTACCGGGACGCCGGGCTGGAGCCGCGCTTTTCCATGCGCGGGCGCTTTGCCCAGACGATTGTCAGCCTCGTCCGGCATGGGCTGGGTGTTTCGGTGATTGACGAGTTCTCGGTGGCGGAGGTCTACATGCCTGGCCTCGTGCGGCGCCCGCTGAAGGAGCCCGCGTCAATCAACGCCTGGGTGCTGACCAAACATGGACGGCAGCTCTCCAGCTTCGCCGAATTCACGGTCGAGCGTTTCCGCCACGAACTCCAGCGCGCCCGTGCCCGCGAGGCCTGGGACCCCGCACCTTCAGCAACGGGAACGGGCTGAGAAGCTGGATTAACATCATGTTACCATGACGGCAAAATCGGTATTTGCTGTTATCTCTGACTTCTGGCAATCAAGAGTTCGGGCGGCTCAAAAGGAGAATGGGCCGGGACCGTTCAAATGGGAGGATCTTCATGAAGAAGACGCTTATCGGCGCAGCTCTTGCGCTTGGGCTTGCTGTTGTTCCGGCTCTTGCGGAATATCCGGACAAGGAAATTCAGGGCATCATCCAGTGGGGCGCAGGCGGCTCCACCGACACGGTGATGCGCGCCGTCACCCCGCATGCCGAACAGGCGCTGGGCGGCAAGATCATCATGCAGAACGTCACCGGCGGCGTTGGCGCTCTGGCGCTCAACATGGTCGAGGCCGGTGATGCCGATGGCTACACCATCCTGTTCGGCGCGGAAAACCCGCTGCTCTACAAAGTGATGAAGCTGGGTGAGAAGGACTATTCCGACTTCACCCCGATCAATGTTCTGGCGCGCGGTATCCCGATCCTGGTGGCCCGTCCGGATGCTCCGTTCAACACCTTTCAGGAGATGATCGCCTATATCAACGCCAATCCGAAGGCGGTGAAATTTGGCTCCACCGGTCCGGGCGGCCTGCCGTCTGTCGTGACCGCGATGATCAACCAGAAGACGCCGATCGACGTGACCTTCGTTCCCTACGACGGTGACGGCCCGGCCCTGACCGCCCTGCAGGGCGGCGCCATCGACGTGATGCCGGCGGTGCTGGGCGCTGCGGTCGAGAACATCAAGGCCGGCACGATGAAGCCGATTGCCCTGTTCGACGTCGAGCCCACCCCGGCCCTGCCGGACGTGCCGACCATCGTGTCCACCAACCCGGAATTTGCCGAACTGCTGCCCTGGGGCCCGTTCTTCGGCATTTTCGTGAAGAAGGGCACCCCGGATGACGTGGTTGCCAAGCTGGTGGCCGCATATCAGGAAGGCGCCAAGAACGAGGACTTCCTCAAGCTGATGGACAGCCGCGGCTTCAAGATGATGTCCTATTCCGGCGCCGAGGCGGAAGACTTCCTGTCGAAGTGGCAGTCCACCACCAGCTGGCTTGTCTGGGAAGCGGGCCTTGCCAAGGCCTCGCCTGAGGAATTCGGCATTCCCAAGCCCTGATCCTCGCCATAAACCAGAAAACGCCGCCTGATCTTCCGGGGCCTGGCCGCCGACGGCAAAGGGAAAGCACCCTGCCGGGCCTCGGGAAACGCTTCTGAAGCAGCCTGCATCATGCATGATTTCATGCGCGGCAGGCTGCCGAAGAGGGGCGGCGTTTTGCATGGGCAGGTGGTAAAACCCTGCCTGCCTGATCCGGCTGCTGGAGGTCACATGGAAAACCCGCAACCCCGCCGCTCCTTTGAACTGGTTTTCAGCTTCTTCATGTTCGGCGCCAGTCTGTTCCTGTTCTACACCGCTTACGGGATTTCCGGCTTTGAGGCCTTGTCCGCACCGGGCGGCGTGCCGATGATGACGACCGGTCTGATGACCGTGACCTCCGGCATGGTGCTGATCCAGACCCTGCGCAAGCCCGCGGAAGGCAACCAGTGGGCCCTGCGCGAGATCCTGCCGCTGCCGGTGGTGCTGATGACCGTGCTGATCACGGCCTATGCCTTCCTGCTGAAGCCGCTTGGCTTCATCCCCACGTCCTTCCTGTTTCTGGTCATCGGCATCCGCATCCTGACCCGCCGCAACTGGGGCTGGACGGTGATGGTCTCGGCCTTCAGCATTCTTCTGATCTGGGTGATCTTCCGGCTGATCTTCTCGGTGCTGATGCCCGCCGGCATCGTGCCGGAGGCGGAAATCCTCGCCTTCTTCCGCAAGCTCATGGCGTAAGGCAGAGACCCTGATGGATATTCTCAACGCTCTTCTCGTGCCGCTGCTGGACATCAAGCTGCTCGCCCTCATCGCGGCAGGCACCATGGCCGGCATCTATATCGGCGCCATTCCAGGTCTGTCGGTAACGATGGCCGTCTCCATTCTCATCTCTTTCACCTTCTCCTGGGACGTGCTGCCCGCCCTGTCGCTGATGATCGGCATCTTCATGGGCGGGGTGTATGGCGGCTCGCGCACGGCGATCCTCCTGAACATCCCCGGCGCGCCTTCGGCCATCGCCACGGCGCTGGACGGCTATCCCATGGCCCAGCGGGGCGAAGCGGGTGAGGCCATTGGCGTCACCACCGTCATGTCCTTCTTCGGCGGCCTGATCGGCATTCTGGTGCTCGCCCTGGCTGCGCCTGCCGTATCCGATTTCGCCATCCGCTTTCAGCCGCGCGACTTCATGCTGCTGGCCATTCTCGGCCTGCTGCTGGTTGGCTCCCTGTCGGGGGAAAGCCTGGTGAAGGGCGTCTTCGCAGGCTCTCTGGGCCTGATGATCGGCTCTGTCGGCCTCGACCCGCTGACCATGGACCAGCGCTTTACGTTTGGCTCCCCGTCGCTGATGGGCGGCATCTCCTTCATTGCCGTGATGATCGGCATGTTCGGCGTGTCCGAAGCCCTGATGCAGCTGCACACGATCAAGTCCGAAGCGGTGAAGCAGAAGATCAGCCGCATCGTTCCGCGCTTCAGCACCATCCGCAAGCATCTGCCGTTGTCGCTGCAGACCTCGGCCATCGGTGTCGTCGTCGGTGCGCTGCCCGGCACGGGCGGGGATATTGCCGCGCTGATGGCCTATGATCACGCCAAGCGTGTGACGAAGGATCCGGAAGTGCCCTTCGGCAAGGGCGCCATCGAGGGGCTTGTTGCCCCCGAGACGGCGAACAACGCCGCTGTCGGCGGGGCCTTCATCCCGATGATGACGCTCGGCATCCCCGGGGATGCGGTGACGGCCATCATGATCGGCGCGCTGTTCATCCACGGCCTCAATCCGGGGCCGCTGCTGATGGTGCAGCAGCCGCACATGTTCTGGTTCATCGTCAGCGCGCTGATGATCGCCAACTGCTTCATGCTGCTCTTCGGCCTCACCGGCATCCGCCTCTTCGTCAAGGTGGTGGAACTGCCGCGCGGGCTGCTGATCCCGCTGATCCTGCTCCTGTCCATCGTCGGCGCCTATGCGGTGAACAACCGGCTGGGAGATGTCTACTGGATGCTGGGCTTCGGCGTGCTGGGCTATTTCATGCGCCTTTATGGCTATTCCCTGGGCCCCGTCATTCTCGGCGTGATCCTGTCGCGCCTTCTGGATGACAACTGGCGCCGGGCCATCATCTCGGAGCAGGAAAGCCTGCCCATGCTGTTCAAGGGCATTCTCACCAGTCCGCTTTCGGCCACGCTGATGGCCGGTGTGGTGCTGATCCTTCTGTCCAAGACGCCGCTCTGGCGCCGCATTTTCCGCAAGCGAGCCTGACACGCCATGTCCGCATCCTCTCCCGCTTCATTGCCGCAGACCGGCACCATCCGCCTCGGCCTCATCGGCGACAACATCGCCGCCTCATCCTCTCCCCGCCTGCATGTGCTGGCGGGGCTGCAGAACGGGCGCGTGGTGACCTATGACCGGCTGGTGCCACGGGAGATGGGCATGGAATTCGACCCTCTGTTTGCCCATGTGGCGGCAGATGGCTACCGGGGCGTCAACGTCACCTATCCCTACAAGGAGCGGGCGGCGGCCAAGGTTCAGGTCGATGATCCGCTGGTGCGGGCCATCGGGGCGGTCAATACGGTGATCTTCGAGGACGGTAGGGCACGCGGCTTCAACACCGACTATTCCGGCTTCATCGCTGCCTATCGCGCAGTGCGCGGCGATGCAGCGCCCGGTCCCGTTCTGATGATCGGGGCAGGGGGCGTCGGCAAGGCGGTTGCCTTCGGCCTCATCGCACTGGGCCTTGCCGAAATCCGCATTGCCGACCGGGATGTGGCCAAGGCCGATGCGCTGGCCGAAGCGCTGAAGGCCGTGCGGCCGGAGCTCGTCACCCGCACCGGACCGGAAGCCGCAGAGCTATCCACTGGCGTCAGCGGCCTCATCAACTGCACGCCCGTCGGCATGGTCGGCTACGGCGGCACCCCACTGGAGCGGGCGCGCATGACGGGCGCTGCCTGGGTGTTTGATGCGGTCTACACACCCGTCGACACGCCTTTCCTCAAGGATGCGGGAGCCGAAGGCCTGACCATCATATCGGGCTATGAGCTATTCTTCGGGCAGGGCGTTGATGCCTGGGCCATCTTCACAGGACTGCCGCTCGATCATGGCCGCCTGCGCCAGGATCTCCTCAAGCCGGAGTGAACCGATGCTGAATTCGATCGCCACCGTTTCCATCTCGGGCAATCTGCCGGTCAAGCTGGAGGCCATCGCCAAGGCGGGCTTTCAGGGGATCGAGATCTTCGAGCAGGATTTCATCGCTTCGGACCTGAGCCCCGCCGATGTGGGCCGCATGGTGCGCGATCACGGGCTGACCATCACCCTGTTCCAGCCTTTCCGGGATTTCGAGGGCCTGCCGGAACCCTACCGCGCCCGCGCCTTTGCCCGTGCGGCGCGGAAATTCGATCTGATGAACCAGCTGGGCACCGACCTGATGCTGGTCTGCTCCTCCGTGCATCCGGCAGCCATGGGCGGTATCGACCGGATGGCGCAGGACTTCCACGAACTGGGCGAGCTTGCCGCCCGCTTCGGCGTGCGTGCCGGGTTCGAGGCACTGGCCTGGGGGCGTCATATCAATGACCACCGCGACGCCTGGGAAGTGGTGCGCCGTGCGGACCACCCGCGCATCGGCCTGATCCTCGACAGTTTCCACACGCTCGGGCGCGGCATTCCGCCGGATTCGATCCGCGCCATTCCCGGCGACCGCATCTTCTTCGTGCAGCTGGCCGATGCTCCGGCCATTCCCATGGACCTGCTCTACTGGTCGCGCCACTTCCGCAATATGCCGGGCGAGGGCGATCTGGATGTGACCGGCTTCATGCGGGCGGTGCTCTCCACCGGCTATTCCGGGCCGCTGTCGCTGGAGATCTTCAACGACCAGTTCCGCGCCGGCCTGCCGCGCCTTGTGGCGCTGGATGGCCACCGCAGCCTCATCGACCTGCAGGACCGGGTGCGCCGGGCCGAACCAGCGCTGACCGTCGATCTGCCGCATTTCCCCGCGCCTGCCCCCGTGGAAGGTGTCGAGTTCCTCGAAATCGCCACCTCGGAAGCGGAAGAACCGGCCATCGCCGCCTTCCTGACGGCGGCAGGCTTTGCGCCCGTGGCGCGGCACGTCTCCAAGCCGGTGACGCGCTGGAGTCAGGGCGCGGTGAACATTCTCGTCAACACGGCCGTCACCGGCTTTGCCCACACCGCCTATGTCACCCACGGCACCACCGTGTCCGAAATCGCGCTGAAGGTGCCCGATGCCGCCGCTGCCGCCGGGCGGGCGCAGGCGCTGCTGATCCCGGCCCATCAGAGCCATATTTCCGAAGGGGAGCTGGCCATTCCGGCCGTGCGCGGCCATGGCGGCAGTCTGCTGCGCTTTGTCGATGGCGGGGAGATGCTGGGCCGCCTGTGGGATGTGGACTTCCGCCCGCTGCCCGATGCCGGCAAGGCTGGTGCGGGCAAGGCTACGGCCTCCGCAGGTGCCGGGCTGACGCGCATCGACCACATCGCCCAGACCATGGCGCATGACGAAATGCTCAGCTGGTCGCTGTTCTACCACGCCCTGTTCGATGCCCGCCGCGCGCCCATGGTGGATGTGGCCGATCCGGATGGGCTGGTGAAGTCGCAGGCGGTGGAAACCGGCGCGCTGCGCGTCACGCTCAACGGAGCGGAAGCCCGCCACACGCTGGCCGGGCGCTTTGTGAAGGAAAGCTTCGGATCCTCCGTCCAGCATATCGCCTTTGCCACGGATGACATCTTCGCCACCGCCGCCGCGCTCAGCGCCCGTGGTTTCCCCATCCTGCAGATCGGCGCCAACTATTACGCCGACGTGGAAGCCCGCTTCGGCCTCGATCCGGCACTGGTGGCCCGCATGAAGGCTGCTAACGTGCTCTATGACGAGGATGCAGGCGGCAGCTTCTTCCAGCTCTATTCGCAGACCCGTCCGGAAGGGCTGTTCTTCGAATTCGTCCAGCGCGGCGGCAACTACGCCGGCTACGGCGCCCCCAACGCCCCCTTCCGCATCTCCGCCCAGAAACGGGCCTTGAGGCCCGCAGGGATGCCGCAGGCGGAGTGAATCTGCGCGGAAAGATGGTGGTTATTCCAGGCTGCACGCGATAGGCTGCTTAACAGTCGTATTGCGTATTTTGCACCATATAAGGTACATTGCAGCATGGTCGATCAGAAGCGGCTGGCAGCGCGGTTCTTTGAGAACAGCAGCGGGCGGGTGCCGGTTCGGGAATGGCTTCTTGAGCTGAAGCCCGAGGATCGCAAGATCGTCGGGTTTGACATTCGCACGGCGGAATTCGGATGGCCTGTCGGTATGCCGCTCTGCCGGGCGATGAGCTCCCACAAGGGGCTTTGGGAGATCAGATCAAATCTGACCGATGGCAAAATCGCGCGCGTGCTGTTTTGCATTCACGGCGGATCAATGGTGCTGCTGCACGGCTTCATCAAGAAGACGCAGAAGACACCCAAGGCCGATCTGGATCTGGCGGCAAGGAGAATGAGAGGTCTGACATGACGGCTGATGTGGAGCAAGGCAAGGCAGGCACCCTGTTTGAGGACTTTCTCAAGGAGGAGGGCATTCATGAGGAGGCGACAGAGCAGGCAGTGAAGCGGGTTCTGGCCTTTCAGCTTGCCGAGGCGATGAAGGCGCAGAAGATCAGCAAGGTGGAAATGGCAAGGCGGTTGCAGACAAGCCGCTCGCAGCTGGACCGCCTGTTGGACCCGGATAACGACAGTGTCACACTCGCCGTTCTTTCCCGTGCAGCACGCATCGTCGGGCGGGAAATCAGACTGGAACTGGCTTGAGGTTTTGGGCTTTGGCGCTGCACGCCAAACGGATTTCATCTCGAAATCCGTTTGGCAATTGAAAGCCGCAAGATATCAGCGATGATCAATGTGCAAGTAATTTAAAGACGTAAGGAAGGAAGGAAGATGGTGCTGCAAGAGAGGATTGAACTCTCGACCTCTCCCTTACCAAGGGAGTGCTCTACCACTGAGCTACTGCAGCATCTCCGGGCGGACCCGCTGGCCTTTTGTCCGGTGATCCGGAAGGCCGTTCGTGACCGACGCGCTGTGGCGCCGCGAACGGGTCGGCTTGTGCCATAGAAGGCTGGACATGGCAAGCGCTTATCGTGCTGATTTTTCCGCGTGCCTGTGGACAGTTTGCCGGGCAGGGAAGGGGGATGCCTTCCGGTGGCGGAAAGCATAAGCTATTCCTTGGAAAATTGGAAACAGCAGGGATGGCGATGACCAGGCAGAACAAGCCGGACGGGCCTAAGCCCGGCTCCCGCGAGGCGCGCCTTGCCGAGGCGCTGCGGCAGAATCTGAAGCGGCGCAAGGCGGCAGACCGCCAGCGCCGCGAGACGGCGGCAGGACCGCTTGAGGCAGACGATGGTGCCGCAGCGCCCGCCGGGCAGGGTGGGGATGCGGACGCGGTGCCGCAGGCGTGATGGCGTCAGATGAGGGCATGCGGGAGTGGCGGGAAGCTGCGGACCCCTCGTGCTGCCGCAAGGCGGAAGCAATGCAGGCAGGGCGGTGTGCCACGCTGCCTTGCCTCAGCCTTTATCCCGGTGTAGAGCCGGGCCAGTTTTCTATTTGCCGGCAGGCCTGAGACCTGCCCAATCAGGTGATTCAATGGACAGCATCAAGATCATCGGCGGCGCGCAGCTCAATGGCGTCATCCCGATTTCCGGCGCCAAGAATGCGGCCCTGCCGCTGATGATCGCCTCGCTCCTGACGGACGAGACGCTGACGCTGGAAAACGTGCCGCGCCTGCGCGACGTGGCGCAGCTGACGCATATCCTGTCGAACCATGGCGTCGACTATTCGGTCGATGGCAAGCGCACCGGCGTTGACGAGCTGCGCGGCCAGACGCTGCATCTGACGGCGCGCGCCATTGTGGACACGACCGCGCCTTACGAGCTGGTGTCGAAGATGCGTGCCAGCTTCTGGGTCATCGGCCCGCTGGTGGCGCGCATGGGCGTGGCCCGCGTGTCGCTGCCGGGCGGCTGCGCCATCGGCACCCGGCCGGTGGATTTCTTCATCGATGGCCTGAAGCAGCTGGGCGCGGAGATCGAGATCGAAGCGGGTTATGTGGTGGTCAATGCGCGCAAGGGGCTGACCGGTGCGCATATCACCTTCCCGCGCGTCTCTGTGGGGGCCACCCACACGCTGATGATGGCGGCGACTCTGGCCAAGGGCGAGACCATTCTGGAAAACGCCGCCCGTGAGCCGGAAGTGGAAGACCTTGCCAATTGCCTGAAGGGCATGGGCGCGAAGATCGAAGGCGCCGGCACTTCCACCATCCGCATCGAGGGCGTGCCGCGCCTCAAGGGCCACCGCCATGCGGTGATCGCCGACCGCATCGAGACCGGGACCTACGCCATGGCGGTTGCCATGACCGGCGGCGACGTTGTGCTGCAGGGCGCAAGGCCTGAGCTTCTGGACGAGGCGCTGAACGTGCTGCGCCAGACAGGCGCGGACATCACGCAGGTGGAAGACGGCCTGCGCATCTATCGCAATGGCAACGGCATTGCGCCGGTGGATGTCACCACCGAGCCGTTCCCCGGCTTCCCGACGGACCTTCAGGCCCAGTTCATGGCGCTGATGACGCGGGCGGGCGGTCAGAGCCGCATCACTGAGACCATCTTCGAGAACCGCTTCATGCATGTGCAGGAGCTGGCCCGCCTGGGTGCCCGCATCCGCATCGACGGCAAGACGGCCATCGTGGACGGCGTGGACAGCCTGCGCGGCGCCCCGGTGATGGCGACGGACCTGCGCGCCTCCGTGTCGCTGGTGATTGCCGGTCTGGTGGCCGAAGGCGAGACGAATGTGAGCCGCGTCTATCACCTCGACCGTGGCTTCGAGCGGCTGGAAGAAAAGCTCGGCCGCTGCGGCGCCATGATCGAGCGTATCTCGGCGTAATTGCTGCGTGCGGCAGGCGTGGTGCACGGCCTGCCGCATTGTCAAACGGCCCCGGACGCGCTAGGCAACGGATTGGAATGGCGGGAGCTCTCCCGCCCTTTGCCACAAGCCTTCCGGAGACAGAGCCGCCCATGGACCTGCTGAAACTTGCCGCCCTCGATGAGGAAGATCTGGCCGTGGTTTCCGCCCATGTGCAGGACGCGGTGCTGAGTGTTGGCGACATCCGTTACCTGCCGAAAGAGCGCAAGGTGATTGTCGCCATGAACCGCTTCGTCTGGGACAAGGCGGAAGACCGGCGTTCGCGCACGCATGAAAGGCGCCGCTCGGCGCTCGCCTTTGCCCGCGTAACGGCGATGCGCGCGGCCCACATCCGGCAGGAGGCGAAGGGTGCCATCCTGTCGCTGCTGGCCATCCGCTTCGAGCCGGGGGCGGACGCCCCTTCCGGCACGGTGCGGCTGGAATTTGCCGGTGGCGGCACGCTGGCGCTGGATGTGGAATGCATCGAGGCGCAACTGACCGATCTTGGCGCGGCCTGGGCCACGCCCAACAAACCTCATCATCAGATCGACTGAGATTTTTCCAGCTGGCGGGCGCAGGTTTGCCGGCGACAAGCGGCGCGGCCCCTTGCAGGGTGAGCCGGCGCCGCGAAAAGGCCTTGCAAGGAGACAGACGTGGCAATCCGGCTTTCTACCGCAGATGCAGATTTCGAGACCCGCTTCAAGGACCTGCTCGCAGGCAAGCGCGAGGCGTCGGAGGATGTGGATCAGGTCGTCCGCGCCATTCTGGACGATGTGCGCACGCGCGGCGATGCGGCCGTCGTGGACTATACCAACCGCTTCGACCGGGTGAGCGTCTCTTCCATTGCAGAGCTCAGGGTGACGGCTGAAGAGATCGAGGCTGCCACTGCGGCAGTCGAGCCGGCGACGCTTGATGCGCTGAAGCTGGCGCGGGACCGCATCCACTCGCACCACGCCCGCCAGATGCCGAAGGATGACCGCTATACGGATGCTCTGGGCGTCGAGCTTGGCTCGCGCTGGACGGCGGTGGAGGCGGTCGGCCTCTATGTGCCCGGCGGCCTTGCCAGCTATCCCAGCTCCGTGCTGATGAATGCGGTGCCCGCGCTTGTCGCCGGGGTGGAGCGCATCGCTATGGTGGTGCCCGCGCCGGACGGGGTGCTGAACCCGCTGGTGCTGGCGGCAGCCAAGGTGGCGGGGATCACGGAAATCTACCGCATCGGCGGCGCGCAGGCTGTGGCGGCGCTTGCCTATGGCACGGAAAGCATTGCGCCGGTGAGCAAGATCGTCGGACCCGGCAACGCCTTTGTGGCCGCCGCCAAGCGCCGGGTCTTCGGGACGGTGGGCATCGACATGATCGCAGGCCCTTCCGAAGTGCTGGTGGTGGCCGATGCGGACAACAATCCGGACTGGCTGGCAGCGGACCTTCTGGCGCAGGCCGAGCATGATCCGGTGGCCCAGTCGATCCTGATCACCGATGACGAAGGGCTGGCGGCTGCCGTGGAAGCGGCGGTGGAGCGCCAGCTGAAGACGCTGCCGCGTGCGGAAGTGGCCTCGGCCAGCTGGCGCGATTTCGGTGCCGTCGTCATGGTGAAGGATCTGGAGGAAGCCATTCCGCTGATCAACCGGCTGGCGCCGGAGCACCTCGAGCTGGCGGTGGAAGATCCCGAAGCGCTGCTGGGCCGCGTGCGCAATGCGGGCGCCGTGTTCCTGGGCCGCCACACGCCGGAAGCCATCGGCGATTATGTCGGCGGTTCCAACCATGTTCTGCCGACCGCCCGTTCGGCGCGTTTCTCGTCCGGCCTGTCTGTGCTTGACTTTGTGAAGCGGACGTCGATCCTTAAGTGCGATGCGCAGAGCCTCAGGGCTCTTGGGCCTGCGGCAATTGCCCTGGGCGAGGCGGAAGGCCTCAGCGCGCATGCAAGGTCCGTTTCCATCCGGCTCAATCTGGGAGCCGAATAGGCAAGCGGCTGGGAGGAGGACAGCATATTGAGGGCTCTGACGGGGAAGGTGCGAGCCGTATGACCTTGGTGGAAAGCAGTGCGTCCTCCGGCGCCGGAGAGGGTTCCGGCGAAGATGCTTCAGGCCGTCTTATCGATGTCATTCTCGATGAGGCGTCCATTGCCCGTGCGGGGCCCGACATCGAGCATGACCGGGCCGTGGCCATCTATGACCTGATCGAGGAAAACAGCTTCTGCCCCAGCGGGCTGGGGGGCGGCCGCTTCGTGCTGCGCCTGTCCGTCGTGGAAAAGAAGCTGGTGTTCCAGATCACCAGCGAGGGCGGCGAGGATGTGGCCACCCATGTGCTGTCGCTGACGCCGCTGCGCCGCGTGGTGAAGGATTACGACCTGATCTGCGAAAGCTACTATCAGGCGATCCGCCATGCGACGCCCAGCCAGATCGAGGCGATCGACATGGGCCGGCGCGGCGTGCACAACGAGGGGGCAATGGTCCTGAAGGAGCGGCTGGAGGGCAAGGTGGAGATTGACCAGCCCACGGCCCGCCGCCTCTTCACCCTTGTCTACGCCTTGCACTGGAAAGGCTGAGCACCATGACCGGGCCGGGCTCCCGTCCGACTGCGGTCCTGTTTGCCTGCAGCATGAACGCTGTGCGTTCTCCCATGGCTGCAACGATTGCCCGCAGCCTGTTTCCGGGGCAGGTCTACGTGCGCTCGGCCGGCGCACGCAAAGGCGAGCGTGACCCGTTCGTGGATGCGGTGATGGCCGAAATCGGCATGGACGCCAGCACCCATCAGCCCAAGACGCTGGAGGATCTGGACGAGTCCGGCTTCGACCTTGTGATCACCCTTTCGCCGGAAGCCCATCACAAGGTTCTGGACCTGACCCGCGCCGATGCGGTGGACGTGGAATACTGGCCAACCATGGATCCGACCATCGTTTCCGGCAGCCGCGACCAGATTCTGGACGCCTACCGTTCGGTGCGTGATCAGCTGATGATGAAAATCAAGAAGCGGCTGGGCTGGACGCCGCCACCCAGCGGGTGATACAGAGAAGCGAAAGAGCTGGGAAGCTGCTGCGAAGCGGCCCTTTTCCGCCCTCACGCCTGAACCGGCAAGTCCGCATGACGGCCCGCCCGATGGAAAATCACCGGCGCGGAGATTGCCCTGTTCACTTTTTTGCTTTGATCCTATAGGTTCCGCGCACCTCAGGATCGGTTTAACCGGGATACCATATGGCTAAGGAAGAAGTTCTGGAGTTTCCGGGCGTCGTCACGGAACTGCTGCCCAACGCGACGTTCCGCGTGCGTCTTGAAAATGACCATGAAATCATTGCTCACACTGCAGGGCGCATGCGCAAGAACCGCATCCGTGTTCTGGCAGGCGACCGGGTTCTCGTCGAGATGACCCCGTATGACCTGACCAAGGGCCGCATCACCTACCGCTTCAAGTAAGCCGCGGTCCGGCCGGGAGCGAGACACCCATGAGCGATACTGCCACCGTTCCCCTCGTTCTGGCCTCCGCTTCGCCGCGCCGTCTGGCTCTGCTGCAGCAGGCCGGCATAGAGCCGCAGCATCTCATTCCGGCCGATCTGGACGAGACCCCGCTGCGCGGCGAGACGCCGCGTGCCCTGGCGGTGCGTCTGGCGAAGTCCAAGGCCCGTCACGTGCGTGAGCAGCTGGCGGAAGATGCCGTGCTGTCGAAAGCCGTCATTCTGGCGGCGGACACGGTGGTCTGCGCCGGCCGCCGTATTCTGCCCAAGGCCGAGACGGTGGAGCAGGCAGAGGCCTGCCTTGGCCTTCTCTCCGGCCGCGGCCATCGGGTGCTGACCGGCCTTGCCGTGATTTCGCCATCTGGCTCCGTGCGGACGAAGATCGTAGAGACTCGCGTGCGCTTCAAGAAGCTGTCGCGCCGGGAAGGTGACGACTATCTGGCTTCCGGTGAATGGCGCGGCAAGGCGGGCGGCTATGCCATCCAGGGCCTTGCGGGCACCTTTGTCGTGAAGCTGACCGGCTCCTATCCCAATGTGGTTGGCTTGCCGCTCTATGAGACGGTCAACATGCTGGCTTCCGCCGGTCTGGATGTCCGCGCCCTGTGGCGCGATCCGCTGAAGCTGCCCGCGTGAGGATGCCGCAATGACCGCAGCATCCGGCAATGCAGGGGACCAGGGCCGCCGCATGCGGCCATGCCCCATCTGCTCCAAGCTCTCCACCCAGGCCGACTATCCCTTCTGCAGCGACCGCTGCGCCAAGATCGACCTGCACCGCTGGATGGTGGAAGGCTACAGCATTCCCGCCGTCGAGACGGATGATGTTGATGACGAGGCAGAGGGCGGCGAAGACCGCTGATTCCTGCCTTGCCGGTCTGCGCCGTGAAATTCCGGGCAGGCTTGCTGAAAAAATCATCTTGTCCTGAAAAATTTTCCGCTGTCATAATCAGGGCTGCCTGTCACAAACGCTGTCACAATTCAGCGGAAGGCGGGAGGCTGGCCTGCCCTCTTGCGCGCTGCTGCGAATAAAACTGTCGCAGACCTGTGCTAGGGCGGCTGTGTAGAAAAAGCGGAGGCCGGGGCTGGCTTCCAACAGGCGAGGCGAACATGAAAAAGATGCTTCTTGGCGCGACTGCCCTTTTTGCCGCGATGGCAATGGGCGGCGCAGCGCTGGCCGATTATTCGGTGACCATCCTTCACACCAACGACCTGCATAGCCGCATCGAGCAGATCAACAAGTTTGATTCGACCTGCAGCGCCGACGAAGATGCCAAGGGCGAGTGCTTTGGCGGTGTTGCCCGTATCAAGACCAAGGTGGACGAGCGCCGCAAGGCGCTGACGGACGCCGGCAAGAACGTGATCCTGCTGGACGCTGGTGACCAGTTCCAGGGATCCCTGTTCTACACCACCTACAAGGGCAAGGCGGCAGCCGAGTTCATGAACATGATCGGCTATGATGTGATGGCCGTGGGCAATCATGAGTTCGATGATGGTCCGCAGGGCCTTGCCGACTTCCTGGCGGATGTGACGTTCCCGGTCATCTCCGGCAACACCGATGTCTCCAACGAGCCGCTGCTCAAGGACAAGGTGCCCGGTTCGGTGATCCTGGAAGTTGGCGGGCAGAAGATTGCCATCGTCTCGGTTCTGGCCGAAGACACCGCCGAGACCGCATCCCCCGGCCCCGGCGTCACGTTCGTGAAGGCTGAGGATTACCTCAAGGGCGCCGTGGGCGAGCTGGAGGCACAGGGCGTCAACAAGATCATCGCCCTGACCCACATGGGCTACGAGCGTGACAAGGAAATCGCCAGCGCAGTTTCCGGTATTGACGCCATTGTCGGCGGCCATTCTCACACGCTGCTGGCCAATGACAATGACAAGGCCGCCGGTCCTTACCCGACCATCGTTGCCAACCCGGACGGCAAGGACGTGCCGGTTGTCACGGCCTATGCCTACAGCAAGTATCTCGGCGAGATCGAGCTGACCTTCAACGACAATGGCGATCTGATCTCTGCCAAGGGCGACCCGATCCTGCTGGATGCGTCCGTCACTCCGGATGAGACCGTCGCCGCCCGCGTCGCTGAACTGGCCCAGCCGCTGGAAGAGCTGAAGGCCAAGGTGATCGGTTCCACCACCGCCGCCATCGATGGCTCGCGCGACACCTGCCGTGTCTCCGAGTGCCAGATGGGCAATCTGGTGGCCGAAGCGATGCTGGACCGCGTGAAGGAGCAGGGCGTCGAGATCGTCATTCAGAACGGCGGCGGTCTGCGTGCCTCCATCGATTCGGGCGAGATCACCATGGGTGAGGTTCTGACGGTGCTGCCGTTCCAGAACACCCTGGCCACGTTCCAGCTCAAGGGCTCCGACGTTGTGGCCGCTCTGGAAAATGGCGTGTCCAAGGTTGAAGAAGGCGCTGGCCGTTTCGCGCAGGTCGCAGGTCTCCGCTACGAGTGGACCAAGGCCAAGCCGGCCGGTGAACGTATCCTCAAGGTCGAGGTGAAGGACGGCGACGGCTGGGCCCCGATCGACCCCGAGAAGGTCTACGGCCTTGCCACCAACAACTACATGCGTGGCGGCGGTGATGGTTATGCCGTTTTCGCCAAGGCCGGCATGAATGCCTATGACTTCGGCCCGGGCCTTGAAGAAGTGCTGGCGGAGTACATTGCCAAGAACGGCGGCGACTACACCCCGTTCACGGACGGCCGCATCACCGAAGTGCAGTAAAGGCCAGGCTTGCGGGCAGGGCCGCCTGATCCTGTCCGCAGGGCCCTGTCCCGTGCGGCGGCCGGGCTTGCGCCCGGCGATGCACCCCGAAAAAGCCACAGGCTCCGGAATGGCGCGGGATTTTGCTCCTCGCGCCATTTCTCTTTTCATGCCAGTGCTTTGGCTGAGGGGAGGTCAGGTGTAGCCGTTGATCAACGCACGGCGAGATAAGTGTCCCGTGCCGGATTGCAGGTTTGCTCCGGCGGGACTCTCATGTATCTCTGCAAGCACGGGGCGATCTTAAAATCTGGTAAAGCGTGGGATGCCGGGGAACGTGACAAGTATCGGGGCAAAATCACCGCGGATACGGGCAGGCCGCACGGGCAGCTGCCGCAGCAGGGCGCGCCGGTTTGGCGGCCTTCTTGCGCTTGCCGTGGTGTTTGGCACGGCGGGTCTCGATGGTGCGGCTCAGGCGCAGCAGTTTCCGGCGGCAAATCTTGCTGCGCGCCAGCAGCAGCTTCTGCAGGCAACGCTGGCAGAGCCGCAGAATCTGGACATCGCCTTTGAATATGCCATGGTCTCGGCGCAGATTGGCGACCACGAAGCGGCTATCGGCACGCTGGAGCGCATGCTCGTCTACGCGCCGGGCCTGCCGCGCGTGCAGCTGGAACTGGGCGTGCTCTACATGCGCCTCGGCGCCAAAGATATGGCGCGCAATTATTTCGAAAGCGCCATTTCCGGCCCCAATGTGCCGCCGGAAGTGACACAGCGGGTGAACTACTTCCTTGCCTCCATTGCGGAGCAGGAAGCGCCGGCCAAGGTCAGCGGTCTGCTCACCGCCGGGGTGCGCGGTCAGAGCAATGCCAACGCCGCCCCCGAAAGCCGCATCATCAACCTGAACGGAACCGCCTTCACGCTTGATGATGCAGGAACGGGCAAGGCGGACATCAATGCGTTCCTCTCTGCAAACGTGCGCTTTTCCTATGACCTTGCCAGTCAGGGGGACCGGCTTGAGGCAGACCTGATCTTCTATGGTGCGCGCTACGGGGATATCAGCCGTCTTGATACGGAGATGGCAGAGATCACCTTTGGCCCGTCGTTCAACCTCGCCCGCTTCGGCATTGATGACGCAAGGCTCGGGATTTACGGCATCGCCAACGGCATCCGGCTGGATGGGGCGAACTACAGCGGCGGCTTTGGAGCCGGCGCGCGGGTTGCCATGAACCTGAGTGAGCGGGCAGGCCTCCTGGCACGGGTAGAGGTGCGCCACAGCTGGTTCAACGATACCGTGAAACAGCCCAATCTCTCCGACAGGGCCGGTTATGCGGTGCGGATTGCATCCGGGTATCAATACCGCCTGACCGAGACTTTCACCGCCCGGCTGACGCTGCTTGGCGACGTGGTGACGGCGAACAAGGCTTACAAATCCAATACAGCCAGCGGCTTTTCTGCCGGCGGGACTTACCGCTTCTCCTCGCCTTTCAGGCTGTCCGCTGCGCCCTGGTCCGTGGATGTTGAGGGCGGCTACCTGTACCGCGCCTATAACGAGCCGGACAGGCTGATCAATCGCAACAGGGCCCAGCGGGACAATGAGGGGTGGTTGCGCTCGTCGCTGACGATGCCGCTGGGTGAAGGCAAGACGGCCATAGGCCTGTCGGGCGAACTGCGCCGCCAGCAGTCCAATTATGATCTGAATGATTACACCAATGCATCGGGCATGCTGTCTGTCATGCGCCGGTTTTGAGGTTTGATACCATGATGAGCCGCTTCCGCACCGCCCGTTCTCTCGCTGCTGCCGTCAGCCTTCTGCCGGCGCTGCTGGCCTCCACTGCGATGGCTGCAACGGATGTGGGCGTTGCCACTGCGGTGAACCCGCAGGCGCAGGGTACGGCGCCGGGGGCAGGCGTGCGCACCATCATGCTTGGCAACAACATCTATCACAACGAACGCATCCGGACCGGCGGCACGGGCCTCGTGCAGGTGCTGTTTGTCGATGGATCGACCTTTACCGTCGGGGCGAATTCCGATCTGGTGATTGACGAGTTCGTGTTTGATCCAGAGGCAGGCACCGGCAAGCTGGTGGCCAGCATGGGCAAGGGCGTGGCCCGGTTCGTCGGCGGCAAGCTGTCGAAGAACAAGGGCGGCGTCAATGTCCGCACGCCGGTCGGGACCATCGGCATCCGCGGCGGCATTGCCAATCTGGAGGTGCGTGAGGATGGCGGCACCTTCTCGCTGGTCTTTGGCAAGGAACTGACCTTCACCGGGCCGAGTGGCACCGGGCAGCGGATTTACGAGCCTGGCTACACCATGGTTGTGGGCGGCAGGGGGAGCGGCCTGCCCGAAATACGCCCGACAACGCAAGCGGATCTTGGCTCCCTGCAGCAGTCGCTGACCAGCCGGCCGGGCCAGAATGGCGGCGCGCCGCGCCCGCCCACCAACGAGATCGTGGCCCGGAGCGGCATTCCCTCCGTCAACTCGAACCTTTCCACAGTCAACACCTTGCCGTCCCCCAAGCCGCAGGTGGTTGTCGCGACCGAACTCGGGCGCGTCGAGGACGCAATCGAAAAGACGCCGCGTCCGGACGTCAGCGAAGGAAGCGGCGGCACTGCGCCTGCAATACCGGTCCCGCGGCTTCATGCCCTCAGCGGCGGCAGCTGGCTTGAGTTGCCGTGGCCTCACTATCTGTCAGATCCGGGGCGGCAGGGCGTTCTGGGCAAGGGAGGGGGTGCGATCGATGGCGAGCTTGTTCTGGAAGGATCGCTGTCCGGTGGCTCCTCCGGGGCTTATTCGTCGGCAAACGGGGATTCCGTTCTGACGGGCGAAATCGACGGGCAGATCATCACCGTCGGCGTGCCCTCCATGCCGGGCATCAGCTACTTCCAGTCCGCGCTGACGGACAAGGGCTATCATATCGGTCAGATCAGCCAGTCCGGCGTGCCGTCATGGCTGAGCGTTGATGCGGGAACGGATGGCAATATTGAGACGAACGGGCGCGGGGTCTTCTACCGGGGCAGCGGTGACTTCATCGCACTGCTCTATCAGGAAGCCTTTTTCCCCGGTGATATGCCGTATTTCGGGACGGATCTTTCCGACGCAATCCTGGCATTCGGCGGAACTGCGGGATCCTTCGACGTGATGGATCAGGGGGACCTTCGAACCTATACCCTGACAGCCGATCTTCAGCAGTTGCTGTCTGCCGGGATGCAGAATTCGGATGGCAGCGTCACGGTTGCGGACACCGGTGCGCTGTTCCTCAATCCGCTCGTGGCGCAGGACCTGGGAGCCTCCTTCCTCAGCGGAGTGGGCAACACCGGCCTGCTCGTGCTTGAGAGCGATGCAGGGGCCGAATCCACGCCGCCGCCGCTGGCGCTCGCTGCCTCCTTCTCCATTCAGGGCAGTGGTTCATCGCAGCAGTCGATGGTCAGCCTGTTCCTCGGATCGATTACCGAGAATTATTTCTCCGGGACCATGACGCTGGATGGTGACCGCCGCGGCGGCTACAAGTCGGCTTCCCATGATGCAACCGGCAATTTCTCCGGCGGCATCGGTTCTCTGGAAGGCGTGGATGGGGCGCATGCCTATGGCTCCAATGCACAGAACTTCCTGCTGAGCGGCAATGCGAGCGGGAATATCTATGTCGACAGTTATGCCGTGGTGCCGTCCACCATCAGCGCGTCCGAGCAATACAGTGCCTCGACCCATATTGCCGAGCTGTCGTCGTCGGCCGATGGCTCGACGCTGACGCGCACCACCCGCAATCTGTCGGCCTTTGCTGCGGGAATGGTGCAGCAGGGCAGTGGCGGGACACTGGTGGTCACGCCCTATGCCTCCCAGGGTATCTTTGACAACACTGTCAGGTTTGATGCCGCCAGCAAGTCGCTCTCGGCCTCGTTCAGCTTGAGTGACCAGAGTTATACAGGTGCCGGCTACGCGCCGAAGATGACGGTGTCCTTCGGCAACAGCGCCTCTGCCCCCGAGAGCGAGCGGGCCTCTGTCTTCATCGACAACGACCGCTACGCGGCAATCGAGACCAGTGACAGTCTTGGCAATGGGCTGCGTGATGATGCAGGCACCAGCAAAGATGCCGATGCCAAGAGCTACTTCATTTCCAACACGCTGGTGGAGGGGGCAGACAGCGCTATTTTCGCCGGCGTGACAACCAAGTGCAGCTGCGCTTTCCTGGAATGGGGCTACTGGGGCACCAGCCTTGTCACCGACAACCCCTATCCGGCAGCCGATGATGTGGCCCAGGTGCATCTGGGAACCTGGGCGGCAGGGCGTATTCTGGGGCCGAATGATCTTCCGAGCAGCGGAAGTGCCAGCTATCAGGGCCATGCGGTCGGCAGTGTGGTGAACGGCGGCAGCCAGTATCTGGCAGCTGGCGACTTCAACATGAGCGTGGATTTCGCCAGCCGCCACGGCACCGCGACCATCAGCAACTTTGATGGCCGCACGTTCGGGGCCAATGTCTCGGAATCCAACCCTTTCGCCGACCAGAATCTCTTCAGCGGAGCGATCTTCGATAGCGGCACGATGGGCGGCACTTTCAATGCCTCTCTGGTGCAGGGGCCGAACAGCAATTTCGACGGCGTCATCGGCAACTTCTCTGCCATTGACGGCTCGTGGATGGCCACCGGTGTTGCGGTGGGCGAGCGGCTGCCCTGAGAAGGCCGCTGGCGGCTGTCCCGGCCAGAAGCCAGGCCAGCCGCGGGCCCCTGCCGGGGCGCTTGTCCACAGGCGGAATATGCTCCTGAAGTTGTTGAAACCATGGAGAAAAGCGGCGCTTTGCGGTGGCTGCGAAAATAATGGTCCAAGCCTGCGAAAAGTTTTGCCGGGGCGCTGGACAAGGCCCGGGCGATCTCCTATAAGACCCCCACTTCCGGCGGTCACGCCACATGAAGTCAGGCCCAGATAGCTCAGTTGGTAGAGCAGCGGATTGAAAATCCGCGTGTCGCTGGTTCGATTCCGGCTCTGGGCACCACTTCTCTCCCCCTTACGAAAATCAGATATAGTCGCCGCTGCATCGTGCTTTGTCTTGAGCTGCGAGCGCATAAACCAAGCCGCGTTCCGGCAGGCTCCGGGTGCAGACATCTGTCTCGGACTCCCCACACGCGCCGTCCCGGCCTTTGTGCCGGGACCCGTTATGGACGTGATGCGGGTGAGATGGGATGACCGCTGTAGAGCTTGGATTTGAGCCGGTGCTGTAGCTTTGTTTCAGCTGCCGTGCGTCAATAACAGGTCCCGGCACGTGGCCGGGACGGCGCGGAGAGAGGCGCTTGAGCCCGAAGCCAAGGCATCGTGATGCTGCTGCATCACCCCTTCTGCCCCGTCTCCTTCGCCAGAGCCAGCGCTTCAGCCAGTATTGCCGGGTCGCCGATGTGATTCATCAGGATGAGGATCAGGCGGGCGTTGAAGGCGTGGCTTTCGTCTTCCGTCAGGCTCTCATGAGCGGCGAGAAGGCTGGCGTAGGCGTCGTCCGGGTTGGGCAGGTTCGGGGCGGTGATCAGCATGGTTCATCTATCCCGGCTGCCGCCTGGGGCGGGCAGCCTGTCAGGGGTGATTGTTCACGTCACGCAAGGCATCTGGTGAAAGACGCATTAAGCAAGGCAGAGCGCGCGGGCGAGGGCGGTGGAGACTTCGTTTGCATCAAAGCGCTCCCAGCGGGCGGCGGTGTGCTGGTCCGGGCGCACCAGATAGACGGCGGAGGCTGCCTGCCCGAGATAGCGCTCGCGCAGCGGCTCGTTGCCTTGCGGCGAAAGCTGCAGGCAGGGCAGGGTGAGGCCGTGGGCGGTGAAGCTTTCGGGCGCATCCGTGCCGATGGCCAGCAGATGGAAGCCGCCGCCAAGCCGCGCCAGCAGCCAGTCTTCCGCGCCCGGTTCCCCGCCAAGAGGCGCATCCAGCAGCGGGGCACCGGGGCGGGTGCGGGGCGGCATCAGCGGATGATCCGGCCCGTTGAGCGGCAGCCCGTCATAGACGCAAGGTACGGACAGGCGCCCGGAGTTGACGATGCTGCGGGCAAAGGGGGCTTTGGCGGCCAGATCCAGCACCGCGTTGCGGAACATGCGCGACATGCCGCTTTTCGGGGTGATGAAGTCGGTGGCGCGGGTGGAGTTGAGGATGTTCTCGTCCGCCCCGTGGATGCGCTCTGCGCAGTAGCTGTCGATCAGGGCTTCGGGCGCAATGCCCTTCACCACCAGCGCCAGCTTCCAGGCGAGATTGTCCGCATCCTGAATCCCGGAATTCGCCCCGCGTGCGCCGAAGGGGGAAACCTGATGGGCAGAATCGCCGGCAAAGAGCACTCGGCCCTTGCGGAAGGTTTCCATGCGGCGGCACTGGAAGGTGTAGATCGAGGTCCAGACCAGTTCGTAATCCGCGCCTTCGCCCAGCATGGCATCCACCCGGGCGCGCACGCGCTCGGGCTCCAGTTCGCGCTTGCGGTCGATGTTCCAGCCCAGCTGGAAGTCGATGCGCCACACGCCATCCGGCTGCTTGTGCAGGAGGGCGCTGTCGCCGGACTTGAAATGCGGCTCGAACCAGAACCAGCGCTCGGTCGGGAAATCTGCATTCATCCGCACATCGGCGATGAGGAAATTGTCCTCGAACACCCGGCCCTCGAAGCCCAGCCCCAGCATGGAGCGCAGCGGCGAGCGGGCGCCGTCGCAGGCGATCACCCAATCGGCATGGAGCTGATAGGGGCCGTCCGGGGTTGAGATGTCGAGGCGGGCGCCGTTGCCGGTCTGCGCCAGCGCCTCCACCTTGTTGCGGCCGCGGATTTCGATGGGCGCGCCTTCCGCGATGGCCGCAAGGATGCGCTCATGCAGGAATTTTTCGAAATAGGGCTGCTGCAGGTTGATGAAGGCGGGAAACTCGTGCCCGCCTTCCGGCAGCAGGTTGAACTCGTAGAGCAGGCGGTCATCGCGGAAGACCTTGCCCTTGTTCCACTGCACGCCCTTGTCCAGCATGGGCCGCGCCGCGCCAAGCCGGGCGCAGATCTCCAGCGTGCGCTTGGCAAAGCAGATGGCGCGGCTGCCCTCGCCAACGCCTTCCTGGTCATCCAGCACCAGAACCGGCACGCCCTTGAGCCCAAGGTCGAGCGCGGTGGCAAGCCCCACCGGCCCGCCGCCAACGACGATCACCGTATGGCGGGCGGGAGCCTGCTGGTCCTGATCGGCCGAGCGGGCATAGGGGTAAAGCGCGAAGGCAAGGGCGCGTTCGCCGGCCTTGCTGGCGGGCGCAGGTGCGATTGCGGCGGGTCTGTCCACGAGGTCTCCTCCCTCTTGTCCCGTTTTCTATGCGACGCGTCGCAGGGCTGGTTCAGCCCTGCAGCGCGGCCCACATCTCGAGGTCGCGGGCGGCGGTCCAGATGCGCGGATGGCTGATGCCGCGCGCTTCGTCATAGGCGCGGGCAACGTTGAAGGGCAGGCAGTGCTCGTAAATGGCGTAGTCCTTGAACTTCGGATCGCATTCGGCGCGCACCGCGTCCCAGGCTTCCTTCAGGGTGCCGTTGCGGGCGGCGACCCGTGCCACCGGGCGGAAGGTGCTCTCCACGAAGTCGCGGGTGCGGTCCAGCGCGGCGTTGACCGCATCCCGGCCCAGAACGGCATCGCCGCGTCCCGGTGCAATGGCATCAAGGTCAAAGGCACGAATGGCCTCCAGCGTCGGGCTCCATTCGCGGAAATGGCCGTCGCCGCAGTAGCAGGCCGCATGGGCCTCGACGATGTCGCCGGTGAACATGACGTTCTGGTCCGGCACGTGGATGACGATGTCGCCCGCCGTGTGGGCGCGGCCAAGGTGCATCAGGTCCACCCGGCGCTTGCCGAGGAAGACGGTCATCCGGTCACTGAAGGTGGTGGTGGGCCATGTGAGGCCGGGGATGCTTTCATGGCCCTGGAACAGACGCGGGAAGCGCTGGAACTCGCTGTCCCAGTCTTCCTGGCCGCGCTCGGCCACCATGGCGCGGGCGGTCTCGCCCATGATCACCTGCTGCGCCTTGAAGGCGGAGGCACCCAGCACGCGCACGGCGTGATAATGGGTCAGCACCACATGGGTAATCGGCTTGTCCGTGACGCTGCGCACGCAGTCGATCACCTTCTGGGCAAGGCGCGGGGTGGCCTGCGCCTCGACGATCATCACGCTGTCATCGCCGATGATGACGCCGGAATTGGGATCGCCCTCGGCGGTGAAGGCATAAAGACCCTCGCCGACTTCGGTGAAGCTGATGGTCTTCTCGGTGAGGTCGCCCTGCGAGGCAAATTTCTTGCTCATGGATATGGTCCGTCCGTCCGTAAATCTGTTTCAGGCGCTCTGCTCAACGGTCTGTTCAACCGTTTGTTCGATGGCGCCGAAGATGGAATGGCCCGTCGCATCCAGCATCTCGATGCGCACCGTGTCGCCAAAGCGCAGGAAGGGGGTCTTGGCCGCGCCGCTGTTGATGGTTTCGATCATGCGGATCTCGGCAATGCAGGAATAGCCTGCGCCGCCCTCGCTCACCGGCTTGCCGGGGCCGCCGTCCAGCTTGTTGGAAACCGTGCCGGATCCGATGATGGAGCCGGCGGCCAGCGGCCGGGTCTTGGCCGCATGGGCGATGAGCTGCGGGAAGTCGAAGGTCATGTCGATGCCGGCATTGGCGCGGCCGAAGGGCTTGCCGTTGAGATCCACCTTCAGCGGCAGATGCAGCCGTCCGCCATCCCAGGCATCGCCCAGCTCGTCCGGCGTCACGGCAACGGGGGAGAAGGCAGAGGATGGCTTGGACTGGAAGAAACCGAAGCCCTTGGCCAGTTCCGCCGGAATGAGCCCGCGCAGCGACACGTCATTCACCAGCATGATGAGGCGGATGGCCGCCCGTGCTTCGTCCACGCTCGCTCCCATCGGCACGTCATCGACGATGACGGCCACTTCGCCCTCCATGTCGATGCCATAGGCTTCATCAGCCATGCGGATGGGATCACGCGGGGAGAGGAAGCTGTCGGAACCGCCCTGATACATCAGAGGATCGGTCCAGAAGGTTTCCGGCATCTCCGCGCTGCGCGCCTTGCGCACCAGTTCGACGTGGTTGACGTAGGCCGAGCCATCCGCCCACTGATAGGCGCGCGGCAGCGGCGAATGGGCGTCATGCTCGTGAAAGCGCATGGAGGGCACGGCATCGTGCTCCAGGCTTTCGGCCAGCACGGCCAGCTTGGGCGCGAGTTCTGCCCAGTCGTCCAGCGCGGCCTGCAGGGTTGGGGCAAGGTGGGTGGCTTCGGTGCAGCGGGTCAGGCTCTTGTTGACCAGCACAAGCCGTCCGTCACGGCTGCCGTCCTTCAGCGTGGCAAGTTTCATGATGTTTTCCCGAAAACTGGTGTGAGAGGGCGGCAGGCTCCCCCGGCCCGCCGCTGCCCCGTGTCATGCCTGGTTGTGAGCGGGTGCCGCTCACTTCACGCCGGGCGTGCCGTCGAACTTCTTTTCGAGGCTGTCCCAGCAGTCGATGTAATCATCCTGCAAGGGCGCGGAGGTAGCTGCCCATTCGGTCAGGTGCTGGGGAAAGCGGGTTTCGAACATGAAGCTCATGGTCTCGTCCAGTTTTTCCGGCTTCAGTTCCGCGTTGGAAGCACCCTCGAAGGCGTTGCGGTCCGGCCCATGCGGCAGCATGCAATTGTGCAGGCTCATGCCGCCGGGCACGAAGCCCTTCGGCTTGGCATCATAGATGCCGTAAATGTTGCCCATCAGCTCGGACATGATGTTCTTGTGGTACCAGGGCGGACGGAATGAGTGCTCGGCCACCATCCAGCGCTCGCGGAACAGCACGAAATCGATATTGGCGGTGCCTTCCACGCCCGAAGGTGCGGTCAGCACGGTGAAGATCGACGGGTCCGGATGGTCGAAGAGAATGGCTCCGACCGGCGAGTAGGTGCGCAGGTCATATTTGCAGGGCGCGTAATTGCCGTGCCAGGCCACCACATCCAGCGGCGAATGGCCGATCTTCGTCTCGTGGAACTGGCCGCACCACTTGATGATGACGGTGGACGGCACCTCCCTGTCCTCGAAGGCGGCAACCGGCGTCTTGAAATCGCGCGGGTTGGCGAGGCAGTTCGCGCCGATGGGGCCACGGTTCGGCAGGTCGAATTTCTGGCCGTAATTCTCGCAGACAAAGCCCCGGCACGGGCCTTCCAGCACTTCCACCCGGTAGACCAGGCCGCGTGGCAGGATGGCGATTTCCTTCGGTTCCAGATCAATGACACCCAGCTCCGTGCAGAAGCGCAGGCGGCCTTCCTGCGGCACCACCAGAAGCTCGCTGTCGGCGGAGAAGAAATACTCGTCCACCATGGAACGGGTGACCAGATAGATGTGGCTGGCCATGCCGGTCTGGGTGTTGACGTCACCGGCCGTCGTGGCGGTGCGCATGCCGGTGACCCAGGTCAGCGGCTCATCCGCGTGGGGCACCGGGTCCCAGCGGTACTGGCCCAGGCTGATCACATCATCAACGATGTTGGGTGCGCTCTTCCAGAAGGGCACGTCAATCTTGGTGAAGCGGGTGGTGTGCTTGACCGAGGGGCGGATGCGGTAGCACCAGGTGCGCTCGTTCTGGCCGCGGGGGGCAGTGAAGGCGGTGCCGGAAAGCTGCTCTGCATAAAGGCCGTAATTGCATTTCTGCGGCGAATTCTGCCCCTGTGGCAGGGCGCCGGGCAGGGCCTCCGTCTCGAAGTCATTGCCGAAGCCGGGCATGTAGCCCTCAACCGTGCCGTTGACCGTGGCGGCGCGAACCATGCCTGTGGGCAGGGCGTGCGTTGTCATGATGTCCTCCTCTTGCCGGCTCCCCCGGCCGTTGTCTGTGATAATAGTTGCAAGTGCAACCAAGTCAAGAGAGGATGACAGGCAAGGACGCTCGTGGCAGTTTGCGCGCCCGAAGCAGCCCATGAAACAGGGATGCGGCGCGGGAGACGGGGTGAAGATGACAGGTCCGGCAGATGGATTCGATCTGGAGGCGTTTCTGCCTTATCTGCTCAATCAGGCGGCAGAGGCGACCAGCCGGTCCTTTCAGGCGGTCTACCGGGACGACTTCGGCCTGACACGAACCCAGTGGCGGGTGATGGCCAATCTCGGCAAGTTCGGCTCCATGACAGCACGGGATATCTGCGCCATTTCCCACATCGAGAAAACCAAGGTCAGCCGCGCCGTCGCGGGGCTGGAGGCGGGCGGCCACCTGCAGCGGCAGACGGCGCCGCAGGACCGGCGGGCGGAAATCCTGTCACTGACGCCCAAGGGCCGGGACGTCTTCCTCCGGCTGGGGGAGCGGGCGATGGCCTATGACCGGGACCTGCGCGCAGGTCTTGGGCCGGACATCTCGGCTGCCCTTGAGGAGTTCCTGCGCCGGCTTATCCGTGAGGGGCGGGATATGCCGCCAGATGAAGATGCGGATTCGGGTGCTTGAGATCGTTTATCCGCAGATTTGACAATGCAAAACGCTCTGCTGACCACTTGGATTTCATCTGGTCAGACCACGGGTGGCGAAATTTTGGGCGGCATGCGGGGCGTCAGGGATCAGATGGGCGCAGTGGATTGATGCCTTGATGGCCGGCAAAACCCTTCCGCCGTCATCCCGGCCAAGCGCAGTGTGAGCCGGGATCGGTGAACTGGAGTCTTATATAATTCAACAGGTTATGGTTGATAGGCCCTGGCTCTCCGGTCCCGGATCTTCGCTTCGCTGCGTCCGGGAGGACGATGGAGAGGGGAGGTGATGGGCATGGAGCAGACTGCAATGTGCTGGTCCGTATGATCCGTCATGACCGGATTAACTATCTGAATATAAACATAAAAATCTTCTATGCCTGCTTCTGTTGCGCTTCCGTGCTGAAACGGCAAGCAGCGTAAAAACCTGCTTGCCTGCTGTGCATCCCCGCGTCACTCTGCTTTCACAAACTGGGAAAACCAGAGGGGAACAGCATGCGTCGTCTGATGGGTTTTGCGATGGGTCTGGCGCTGTCGGCGTCTTCGGCTCTCGCTGCAACGGATGTGAAATTCACGCTCGACTGGAAGTTCGAGGGCCCGGCGGCTCCGTTCTTCATTGCGCTGGACAAGGGCTATTTCGCTGAGGAAGGGCTCAATGTCACCATCGACACGGGGGCAGGCTCGCGCGAGTCGATCCCGCGTGTGGCAACGGGCGCCTATGAATTCGGCTTCGGCGATATCAACGCCCTGATCAAGCTGCTGGACGAGCAGCCGGACCTGAAGGCCAAGGCCGTGCTGATGGCCTATGAGCGTCCGCCCTTTGCCATCATCGGTCGCAAGAGCCTCGGTGTTACGGAAGACCCGAAGTCGCTGGAAGGCAAGAAGCTGGGTGCGCCCCCGCCGGATGCAGCCTTCGGCCAGTGGCCGGCGTTTGCGGAAGTGGCTGGCCTCGACACGTCCAAGATCACCATCGAGAATGTCGGCTTCCCGGTGCGCGAGCCCATGCTGGCGCAGGGGCAGGTGGATGCCATCTTCGGCTTCTCCTTCTCTTCCGTGCTGAACCTGAAGGCGCAAGGCATTGCTGACGACGAGATCGTCACCATCCTGATGGCCGAGAACGGCCTCGACCTTTACGGCAACGTGGTGATGGTGAACACGGACTTCGCCGCAGCCAACCCGGAAGCGGTGAAGGGCTTCGTCAAGGCGCTGACCAAGGGCTATCTCGACGCCATCGCCGATCCGGAAGCGGCCATCCCCTATGTGATGAAGCGCAACGAGGTGCTGGATGCCGCCGTGGAGACCGAGCGTCTCAAGATGGCTGTCGAGCAGGCCATTGCCACCCCGGCGGTCAAGGCCAATGGCTTTGGTGGCGTGGATATGGTCAAGCTGACCAAGAGCATGGACTATCTCAAGGCCTCCATGGACGTGAGCGACACGCCGCCGGCCGCTGAAAAGGTCTTTGATCCGTCCTACCTGCCGTCTGCAGAAGAGCGGGCCGTCAAGTAAGCCAGACTTTACACCCTCCCGGCTGGCCTGCCGCCTGCCGGGAGGGTGTTTGCATCATGCGGAATGATCTTTTGGGGGCGCGGGTGACCGGTTTTGTAGAATTGCGGGATATCCGCCTCACCTATGGCGGCGGAGACACGGGCACACTGGCGCTGGACGGGCTGACCATGTCGGTGAAGAAGGGCGAGTTCGCCGCCGTTGTCGGGCCGTCAGGCTGCGGCAAGTCCACGCTGATGAAGCTCGCCACCGGCCTGATGCGCCCCAATGCGGGCACCGTGGAAGTGGCGGGCAAGGAAGTCAGCGGCCCGGTGAGTGTGGCCGGAATGGCCTTCCAGAACCCGTCCATGCTGCCCTGGCGCACCACGCTTGACAACGTGATGCTGCCTCTGGAAATCGTTCAGCCGCACCGCGCCCGCCTGCGCAAGGAAAAGGCCGCCTATGTGGCCAAGGCCGAGGCGCTGCTGTCGCTTGTCGGCCTCAAGGGGTTCGGCGCCAAGTTTCCCTGGCAGCTTTCCGGTGGCATGCAGCAACGTGCCAATTTGTGCCGTGCGCTGGTGCATGATCCGGCCCTGCTGATGCTGGACGAGCCCTTCGGTGCGCTGGATGCCTTCACCCGTGAAGAGCTGTGGCAGGTGATGCGCGACCTGCATGCGGAAAAGGGCTTTACCACCATTCTCGTCACCCACGACCTGCGCGAAGCCGTCTATCTGGCGGACCGGATCTTCGTCATGAGCGCAAGGCCGGGGCGTGTGATCATCGAGCGCGAGGTGACCTTCCCGCGCCCGCGGCCCATCGATCTGACCTATGAGGCCGGGTTCAACGACATCGTGCACGAGCTGCGCGGCTATATTGCAGAGGCGAGGGCGGCAGCATGAGCGAGCGTTGGATCAAGGCGGCCCCCTGGCTGTGGACCATCGGGCTCTTTCTCATCTGGCAGGCGGCCTGCAGCATCCTGAAGCTGCCGGTCTATATCCTGCCTGCACCCACGGATATTTATGCGGCCACGGTGAAGTTCTGGCCGGCCATCTGGAAGAACTCGCTGCAGACCCTGTTCACCACCGTGCTCGGCTTTGCGCTGGCAGTCGGCGGCGGCCTGCTGCTCGGTCTTGCCATCGGCTGGAGCCGGGCGATCTATGCCGGGCTCTATCCGCTGATGATCGGCTTCAACTCGGTGCCCAAGGTGGCTGTCGTCCCGATCCTGGTGATCTGGTTCGGCATCGGCACGGTCCCCGCAGTGCTGACGGCCTTCCTCATCGCCTTCTTCCCCATTGTGGTGAATGTGGCGACGGGCCTTGCCACCATCGAACCTGAGATGGAAGACGTGCTCCGAGCGCTGGGTGCGCGCAAGATGGACATCATGCTCAAGGTCGGCATTCCGCGCTCGATGCCGTACTTCTTCGGCTCGCTGAAGGTGGCCATCACGCTGGCTTTCGTCGGCTCGGTGATCTCCGAAACGGTGGCCGCCAACTCCGGCCTTGGCCACATGATGCTGGCGGCGCAGTCGCAGTTCAACGTGCCGCTGGTGTGGGCGGGACTGATGGCGCTCGCCGTGCTTGGCATCGTCATGTATGCGATCATGGCCTGGCTTGAAATGCGCATGACCGGCTGGGCGCACCGGTCCGGTTCGGCGAGGGCCTGATACCATCTCCCGATGAGCCTGGCTTGCCGGGGGCAGGCAAGCCCGAGCGGTGTCCGGGCAATTTCGAGGCGTGAGGCATCACCATCTCAGAGCCTTGGGGGCAGTCCGTTTTGTCATCGGAAAATGCCGTTCAAAGAATTGTGCGCTGCACGCCTGCGGACGGTGAATTCCGGGCGTTTTCCGTTGCTGCGGCATTCGGTCAATCTTGATCCAGCTGCGCATTAAGGCTTGACGCATCAAGGCATTACTGTGACGTTTCCGTGCTGTCACATTTGGCGCGGCTGGAGTTTCATGAAACTGTCATAAAAGAGAATCCGAACTGACATGCTGATGCTCTAAGGCGCATGTCTGAAACCTTCGCGGTGATCACGAAGGGCGGCGGCAGGGCCGGGTGGGAGGGGCAGTATGGGCTGCCCGTCTTCCGGCCGTCACAGGTGCAGGGCGAAGGGCCTGGCACTTGCCGCAGGAGCAAGCGGGTTCCCCGGCCAAAGGCCAAGAGGGCGACTGGTTGACACCGGCGGGCGCCGTCCGCCGGAACAGTGAGGAGAAGCGAATGAGCATGAAAAAGACACTCGCTGCAGCGGTGAGCCTTGCGGCTCTCATGCAGACCACTGCGGTGAACGCGCAGTCGATGGAAGAACTCATCGAAGGTGCCAAGAAGGAAGGCATGCTGACCACGATCGCTCTCCCGCATGACTGGTGCGGCTATGGCGACATCATCGCGTCCTTCAAGGAAAAGTACCCCTTCCTGACCGTCAACGAGCTGAACCCGGATGCCGGTTCCGCCGATGAGCTGGAAGCCATCCGCGCCAACAAGGGCAACACCGGCCCGCAGGCTCCGGACGTCATCGACGTTGGCCTGTCCTTCGGCCCGCAGGCCAAGGGCGAAGGCCTGATCCAGCCGTACAAGGTTTCCGTCTGGGATCAGATCTCCGACGATGTCAAGGATGCCGACGGCTACTACTACGGCGCCTATTATGGCGTGATGTCCTTCATCGTGAACAAGGACCTCGTCACCAACACCCCGGCCGAATGGGATGATCTGCTGAAGCCGGAATATGCCGGTCAGGTGGCCCTCGCCGGTGATCCGCGCGCGTCCAACCAGGCGATCCTCGGCGTTCTGTCCGCCGGCATGGCCCAGGGCGCTGCTGCTGGTACGGCTTCCGGTGAAGCTGGCCTCGAATTCTTCAAGAAGCTGAATGATGCCGGCAACTTCGTTCCGGTCATCGGCAAGGCCGGCACGCTGGCCCAGGGCACCACGCCGATCATGGTGATGTGGGACTACAACGCCCTGACCGCCCGTGACACCCTGAAGGGCAACCCGCCTGTGGAAGTCGTCGTGCCGACCAAGGGCACGCTGGCTGGCGTCTACGTTCAGGCCATCAGCGCCTACGCCCCCCATCCGAACGCTGCCAAGCTGTGGATGGAGCACATCTTCTCCGACGAAGGCCAGAACGGCTACGTGAAGGGCTACTGCCACACCGCCCGCTTCAACCAGATGGTTGCTGACGGCAAGATCCCGCAGGACCTGCTGGACGCCCTGCCGCCGGCCGGCCCCTATGAGAAGGCCTACTTCCCGACCATCGAAGAGCAGAACGCCAACAAGGAAGCTGTTGTCGGCGGCTGGGACAAGGTCGTTGGCGCCAACGTTCAGTAAGAACGTCTGACGCATGAGACTGTCCGGTTCCGGCCCTTTGGCCGGGACCGGTTCTCTGCATTCCGAGTCAGCTGCCTGCGCGTGGCTGGCATGCGTTTCACAAGGCGCCTTGGGGGCTCAGCCTTATGACGAAACCGGCAAGGGCAAGCGCGTTCCGATTGAACCTCAATTGGCTCGGCCTTGCTCCCTTCACGCTTTTTGCGTTCCTTTTCCTGATCCTGCCTGCCCTGCAGATCGTGGTGGGGGCGTTCCAGACGCCCGATGGCAGCTTCACCCTCGAAAACATCCGCGGCCTGAACACGGACTCGATCAAGTCCTCCTACTGGGTGTCGATCCAGCTCAGTTTGGTGACGTCGCTCCTGGGATGCCTGATCGGCTTTGGCATGGCATCTGCGGTCATCCTCGGCGGGCTGCCGGCGCGGGTGCGTTCGGCGCTGATGACCTTTTCCGGCGTTGCCTCGAATTTCGCCGGCGTGCCGCTGGCCTTTGCCTTTCTCGCCACACTTGGTCCGGTTGGTCTTGTCACCATTTGGCTGCGCAACGAATTCGGCATCAATCTCCGGGCGATGGGCTTCAACCTCCTGTCCTTCTGGGGGCTGGTGGTCGTCTATCTGTTCTTCCAGATCCCGCTGATGATCCTGATGATCGCGCCTGCGCTGGACGGCCTGAAGCGCGAGTGGAAGGAAGCGGCCTCGATCCTGGGCGCGACCTCCGCGCAATACTGGCGCATGGTGGCCATCCCGATCCTGTTCCCGTCCTTCCTCGGCACGTTTGCGCTGCTCTTCGCCAATTCCTTCGGCGCCATTGCAACGGCCTTCGCGCTGGCCGGGCCCCAGTTCAACATCGTGCCCATCAAGCTGTTTGCGCAGATCCGCGGCGACGTGCTCGGCAATCCGCATCTGGGCTATGCGCTGGCCTTCGGCATGATCGTCATCACCGGCGTTGCCAACGGGATCTACATCTGGCTGCGGGTGCGCAGTGAAAGGTGGCTCAAGTGAACCGTCTTCTTGCCTGGGGCACGCTCATCCTCGGCTGCATCTTCTTCGCCCTGCCGCTGATCGGCATGACGGAATTCAGCTTGCGGATGCGGCGCGATGCCTATTCCTTCGATGCCTATGTGGCGGTTCTGGCCGACAGCCGCTTTCAGGACACCTTCATCTACTCTGTGTCCATGGCGCTGGCGACGATCGTTGCCGGGGTCTTGCTGGTGGTGCCGACGGCCTTCTGGGTGCGGCTGAAGCTGCCCGCCGCCCGGCCATGGGTGGAATTCATCACCCTGCTGCCGCTGGTGATCCCGGCCATCATCGTGGTCTTCGGCTATATCCGGCTCTACAACACCTCGTCCTTCCTGCCGCTGACGGGCAGCATCTGGGGCACCAACATCCTGCTCATGTGCGGCTATGTGATGCTGGCGCTGCCCTATATGTACCGCGCGGTGGATACGGGGCTCAGAACCATCGACGTGGCGACGCTGACGGAAGCAGCCATGAGCCTTGGCGCCGGATGGACGACGATCCTGTTCCGGGTGATCCTGCCCAACGTGCTGATCTCGGTGCTTTCGGGGGCTTTCCTGACCTTTGCCATCGTCATTGGCGAATTCACCATGGCAGCGCTTCTGAACCGTCCGGCCTTCGGACCCTTCATGGCAAGCCTTGGCGTCAACCGTGCCTATGAGCCGGCGGCGCTGGCGGTGATCGCCTTTGCCATCACATGGGGCTGCATGGCGCTGATCCAGCTGGCCGCCCGCTTCTCCAAACATCTACAGGCTCGACGCTGATGGCTTTTCTCGAACTCAAGAACCTGCAGAAGTCCTTCGGGCTCAACACCGTCGTGAAGGATTTCTCCCTGTCCGTAGGCGCGGGGGAATTCATCTCGCTGCTGGGGCCTTCGGGCTGCGGCAAGACGACGGTGCTGCGCATGGTCGCCGGCTTTGAAACGCCGACCACCGGCGTCATCGAGATCGGCGGGCAGAACGTCACCTACGCCAAGCCGAACGCCCGCAACATCGGCATGGTGTTTCAGGCTTACGCCCTGTTCCCCAACATGACGGTGGCGCAGAACGTTGCCTTTGGCCTCAAGATCAAGCGCGTGTCCAGGGCCGAAACTGATGCCCGTGTAGCGGAGATGCTGAAGCTGATCGGCCTGCCGGATCTGGGCGGGCGTTACCCGTTCCAGCTGTCGGGCGGCCAGCAGCAGCGCGTGGCCCTGGCCCGTGCGCTGGCACCGCGCCCCAATGTGCTGCTGCTGGACGAGCCGCTGTCGGCGCTCGATGCCAAGATCCGCGTCAGCCTGCGCAACGAGATCCGCGAGATCCAGAAGGAACTGGGCATCACGACCATCTTCGTGACCCACGACCAGGAAGAGGCGCTGTCCATGTCCGACCGCATCGTCGTCATGTATGGCGGCGTGGCCGAGCAGGTGGGCAATCCCTTCGAGATCTACAGCCGCCCGAGAACGCAGTTCGTTGCCAATTTCGTCGGCACGCTCAACACGTTCGAGGCAAAGGCGGTGGATGGGGAGAAAGGCATCGTCAGCCTTGCCGGGCGTCAGATCATGCTGACGGAAGGCGGCCTTGCTGCGCGCAAGGATGAGGCGCTTTCCGTGGCGCTGCGGCCGGAGGCGCTGCATCTGGGCCGCGGCAATGACGATGACGTTCTTCTGCCCGCCGAGGTCGAGGATGTGCATTTCATGGGAGCCATCATCCGCCTGAAGCTGGATGTGGCGGGCACGAAAGTGTCGCTCGACACCTTCAACCGCAGCGATGCCCCGCCGCCCTCTGCAGGCTCCACAGTCGAAATCGGCTTCGCCCCGCGCGACCTGATCGTGCTGCAGGGCTGACGGAAATTGACCTGGGGCTGCCTGATGGCTGCCCCAGGTGCTCTTGGCGTGCTGGTGATCAGGCGCGGGCAAAGGCCAGCAGATCCGGGTTGATCACCTCGGGATGGGTCGCGAAGGGGGCATGCGAGAGGCCCGGATAGGTCTTCAGCGTGCCGTTCTTCAGAAGCTTGATGGCCTTGTGCGCGGAGTTCGAGATCGGGACGATCTGGTCATCCTCGCCATGCATCAACAGGACCGGGATGGTGAGGGCCTTCAGGTTCTCAGTGAAATCGGTTTCCGAGAAGGCCTTGATGCAATCGTAATGGGCCTTGGCACCGCCCATCATACCCTGTCTCCACCAGTTCTGGATCTGGCCCTGGCTGACCTTGGCGCCCTCCCGGTTGAAGCCGAAGAACGGCCCGCTCGGAATGTCGAGGAAGAACTGGGCCCGGTTGGCGACGAGGGCCGCGCGGAAGCCGTCGAAGACCTCGAGCGGAATGCCGTCGGGATTGGCTTCCGACCTGACCATCACCGGCGGAACCGCGCCGATCAGGACAGCCTTTGCGATGCGGCCCTTTTCGGCACGGGCGGCGTAGCGCGCCACTTCGCCACCGCCGGTCGAATGGCCGATATGGATCGCGTTCTTCAGGTTCAGGGCGCGAGCGAGTTCGGCCACGTCATTGGCGTAGGTGTCCATGTCATTGCCGGTGTCCGTCTGATCCGAACGTCCGTGGCCACGCCGGTCGTGGGCAATGACGCGGTATCCCTGCTCCAGGAAATACAGCATCTGATTGTCCCAGTCGTCGCCGGACAGCGGCCAGCCGTGATGGAAGACAACCGGCTGGGCGTCCTTGGGGCCCCAGTCCTTGTAGAAGATGTTGGTTCCGTCCTGCGTCTTGATCGTCGCCATGGTGATTTCTCCTTGCGCTTGGGCGCTCGTGGCCCGGTTCAGTATGAGAAGGGCGGCGGCGGCCGCCCCGGTGGAAAGAAGAGTTCGCCGTGTGAGGTCGAAGGTCATTGCGATCCCTTTCTGTTTGGCATGGACAAGCTACGCCGTAGCCCGTACGAAAGGACGTGGCGGAAAAGACAATAACCGGGGTAAAACGGACAATGACGCAGGCGCCAGCACTCGTGGCCGAAATCGGCCTTCTGATTTATCCGGACTGCCAGCTTGCGGCGGTCTACGGGCTGACGGACCTGTTCCGTATTGCGGGCGAGTGGACCGGAGAACCGCCGCGCGCCATCCGTGTCTCGCATTGGCAGGCAAGCGATGCGGGCGTGGAGCCTGTTTGGGACAGCCATCCTGGCGGGCCCCACCGGTTGAGCCACGTCATTGCCCCGCCGAGCCTGATCATGCCGGACCGCATGGCGCCGATGCCAGCGGCTGCGCACTGGATGAAGGATCAGCACAGGTCCGGGACCACGCTCTGCTCAGTCTGTGCCGGTGCATTCGTGCTGGCTGAGACCGGGCTGATTGACGGCCGCCGTGCCACGACGCATTGGGCCTTCGCACAGCAGCTGGCGCAACGGTTTCCCAAGGTGCATCTGGCCGACGAGAAGATGGTGGTCGACGAAGGGGACATCATGACGGCTGGCGGCATCCTGGCCTGGGCCGATCTGGGGCTGACGCTGGTGGGGCGGCTGCTGGGGCCGGCAACCATGCTGGCCACGGCGCGCTTTCTGCTGATCGAGCCGCCGCGCCAAAGCCAGCGCCCGTTTGCGCAGTTCATTCCGCGGCTGGACCATGGCGACGATGCGATCCGGCAATGCCAGCACCGGATCCATGCCGAGGCAGCCAGCCTGCAGGGCGTTACCGGTCTTGCCGCTGCCGCAGGCATGACCGCACGGACCTTTCTGCGCCGCTTTAGCGCGGCCACAGGGCTGACACCCGTCGAATATCTGCAGCAGGTCCGTATCGCCAAGGCCCGGGAGGCGCTGGAGCGCACATTGACCCCGGTCGACCGGATTGCGTGGGATGTCGGCTATTCTGACCCGGCAGCCTTTCGCAAGCTGTTCCAGAAACTGACAGGCCTGCCACCTGCCGCTTATCGCCAGCAGTTCGGCATCGCCTCAGAGGGAGCCCAGGAAGGGCGCCAGAGTGAGATCTCAGCCCTTTGAAATCATCCAGTTGAGAATGAGGCGCCAGTCGGTCATGCGGATCGGGGTGCCGTGGGTGCCGGTCTCGAACAGGGTGAAGCGGACCGGGTAGCCGGGGGCTCTGGCGCGGAACTGCTCGAAGAACTGCACCTGTTCTTCCCAGTTGTAGACCTTGTCCCAGCTGCCGTGGCCCATGTAGATGGGCACGCGCAGGGCCGGATCCTTCAGGGTGCGGCTGGCGAAAATGCCCTCGTCCTTGGGCGAGCCGAAGAACAGCAGGCCTGAGAGCTTGCGCGCGGTGGCCGGGGATTTGGCGAAGTTCCAGCACAGGATGCCGCCCATGGAGCCGCAGGCCACGAAGATCTTTGCGCCCGGCGAGTTGGCGGCATAGGCATCGATGATGGCTTCCACGTCCTTCGTGCCTTCAGCGCCGAAATTGGTGAAGTCCGGGGTGATGTAGACACCGCCGTTGCGCGACATCAGGTTCTTGATGCGGTTGAAGTTGCCGCCGAAGGTGACGTCATTCATGCCCTGAAAGCGGTTGCCGCCCTGACCGTGAACATAGATCACCACATAGGCTGCACCGCCCCTGGTCTTGCCGGCCGCCATGTATTTCACTGTCCGGCCGTTGGCCTTCAGCTCCAGATCTTCCTGGCTTCCACGCGGATGGTAGGAGACATAGTTGCCCCAGACCTCGCGCTCCGGCTCCTTGTCCCGCTGGTGAATGTCACGGGCCTTGTCATAGGCGACCACTTCAAAATCACCATCATGGTAGCTGTTGAGCAGGCCCGGATAGGCAAAAAGGTCATCCTTGTAGGGGGCCAGGGACCGGGCGGCCGCGGGGGCAAGGGAAAGGCTTGTGGCCACAAGAAGGGCACTCAGTCCGGCAAGGAAGCGGGAAGGTCTTGCGGTCATTGCGGCATCCGGTTGAAATCGGCGCTGTATCCGTCACCCGCCTCACGAAATTGCGCAGAGGGGCCGGACATGCAGCTCATGGTGCCAAGAGATAACGGCGGGGGAGGGGCCTGACAAACGATTAATGGCACTTTTGAACACGCAGTCCCCTGGCCAAGGAACACCTGTGAATTTGTTCTGCCTCTTCCAGAGTGGCTGATTGATTCTCGTTCGCTTCTGCGATTTTTGCTTGGCTCTGTCATGATGATGGCGCCCGTAGACTGCCAATACTGTGGAATTAAGTAGGTATTAATGACAGGAAATTGCATTTTGCAGACCGGTTATGAATTTGTTAACCATGGAGTATTGTAATCACTCCCGGGAGAGGCAGTCAGCAAAGCGCCACCTGCCGCAGATCCAGGAGAGACCAGATGCCCGTTATTTCCTTCGCAAATGCCAAAGGCGGGGCCGGCAAGACGACAGCGGCATTGCTGCTGGCAACGGAAATTGCCGAAAGGGGGATGACCGTCACCATTTTTGACGCGGACCCACAGCGCTGGATCTCCACCTGGTCGGACCTGCCGGGCCGGCCGGCGAATATTTCAGTCCAGAGCCAGCTGACGCCTGCCACCATCACGGAACAGATCATCGAGGCATCTGCCGTCAGTGATTACGTGATCGTTGATCTGGAGGGGACGGAGAATCTGCTCGTCGCCAACGCCCTTTCCGTGTCCGATCTGGTGGTGGTGCCGATCCAGGGCTCGTCCATGGATGCAAGGGGCGGGGCGAAGATCCTGCGTCTCATCACCAAGCTGGAAGAAATCGTCCGTCACGAAATCCGCCATTGCGTCGTGCTGACACGCACCAATGCCGCCGTGACAACGCGCGCGCTCAAGGCGGTGCAGGATCATCTCGCCGTCAGCGGCATCGATGTGCTGATGACCGCGATTGTGGAGCGTGCTGCCTATCGCGACATGTTCGAATTCGGCGGCAGCTTGGCAACGCTTGATCCCAAGCTGGTGACCAATCTCGACAAGGCGCGGGACAATGCTGCCCTGTTTGCAGCTGAGGTGCTGGAACGCATCCAGGCCCGCCAGCAGCGCCGCTGGTACGACTGGTTCCGCAAGGCGTCCTGACCGTTTCCCGATTGCAACGCGACGCCCGGCTGGAACAGCCGGGCCGCTCCGCATATTGGATGCCCTTTGACCGGGATGGCAGAAACCTCATGCCATGCGGCGCGCCACGATGAAGTGGCAGGGCGGACTGACCGGAAAATCGCCTGTTTCCAGGATTGCAAATCCATGTGCCCTGACCCGGTCCTCAAGGTCTTTCCGGGACAGAAAAAGCACATGCGGGGCCTTGCCGGCGAGCTTCATCAGGCCCAGCACCGGCCGGAGCAGACGGTAGGGTGAATCGGACAGACAGACGGTTTTGGAGATGAACAGCCCGCCAGGACGGACCCGCCGGGCAAGCGCTGCCAGAGCTGCATCGAGATTGCGCGACAGGTGCAGGATGTTGAAGGCCATGACTGCATCGAAGGGCCCCTCCGGCAGGCTTTCATCATCGAGTGCGGCAACCTCGAATGTGACGTTGACCGGCGCATCTGGCTCCAGAAGCTTTCGTCTTGCGATCTCGATCATCGCGGCGGAGATATCCGTGCCCAGAATGTGAGCCGTTGATCCCGCAAGGCGCAAGGCGGTCGTTCCGGTGCCGCAGCCAGCTTCCAGAACATCGGAATGAGGCGGCAGGAAACTGCGCGTTCTTTCGAGAGTGTATTCGTAGGACTTTATGTCCTTGATGGGGGAGCGCGCATATTTCTCAGCCGCCCTGTCCCAGAACTTCGCGTCACTGTTCATCTGCTGTCCCTGCGTCTTTGCCGAACTCCTTGGTAGATCCATGCGGGAAAATTTGAAATTGCGGATTCATGTAATCATGATATGCAAAAATGCATGAATTGGCCAAAACTCGCCTTTGACTGGAACCATGCCCGTGCGCTGGCCGCGGTGGCGGATCTCGGCTCCCTTTCGGCTGCGGGCAAGGCGCTTGGACTTACCCAGCCGACTGTCGGACGCCAGATTGCCGCCTTGGAGCAGGAGCTTGGCCTTGTTCTGGTGGAGCGGACGGGGCGCACGCTCGTCCTGACGGAAACGGGCAGGCAGCTCGTGGAAGCGGCCCGGTCGATGGCGGAAGCGGGCCTGCGGCTCAGTCTCGTGGCCTCAGGTCAGGCGCAGGCCGTGGCCGGGCCGGTCAGCATTTCAGCTTCTGACATGTTTGCGCATTATTTGCTGCCGCCGGTCCTGCGCCATCTGCATGCCATTGCGCCCGGCCTGGAAATCGAGCTGATCTGCTCCAACGAAATCAGCGATCTGAAGCGGCGTGAGGCAGATATCGCCGTGCGTCATGTCCGGCCGGAGGGGGGAGACCTGATTGGGCGCCTGTTACGGCACACGGACGCCCATCTGTATGCCGCACGCAGCTTTCTTGATCAGGCCGGACGTCCTGAAACGGCCGCTGATCTGACCGGTCAGCCCTTCGTCGCTTTCGGCAACAAGGCTGAAATGATCAGATATCTGAAGATGTTTGGCATCCAGGCGGCTGAACGGGACCTTCGTTTCAGTTCGGCCAGCGGCACCGCCGCCTGGGAAGCGGTGCGGCATGGGTTCGGCTACGGCTTCATGGCCGTTGACTTCATTCCTTTCGCTCCGGAGGTCGAGGTGGTGCTGCCCGGGGAAATCAGCATCAGCTTTCCGGTCTGGCTGGTCACGCACCGGGAGCTCCACACCAGCCCGCGCATCCGGCTCGTGTTCGACGTCCTGGCAAAGGCACTGTCAGCCCAGCCAGAGCTGCGCTGACAGCTCCCTCAAGCCCCTCCCTGCCAGACCTTGATGGCCTCCAGCGGATAAAGCAGCATGATCACGTTGAGGGTCAGGTTGTCGCGGATGACCCAGAGGGCGATCAGCTCGAAGGCGATGGCGACGGCAACCGTGACCCAGACCGGCATGCGGGCGGCGAACCAGAAGCCGGCGAGCATCCAGAGGATATCGGCGATCGAATTCAGCACGCTGTCGCCGGTGTAGCCCACGGCGATGGTGGCCTCGCGGTAGCGGTCGATGACCCAGGGGCTGTTCTCGACGATCTCCCAGGCCGCTTCGATGACGATGGCAAGCAGTGCCTTTTCGCCCAGCGGACGGGCGCGCATTACGAGCCAGGCCAGTCCAAAGAACAGGAAGCCGTGGATGATGTGCGAAGGGGTGTACCAGTCGGCAATATGCTGGGAGGAGCCGGAGACATCGCTCGCCGGGGTCCAGAACTTGACGTAGCCGCATTCGCAGATGGGAATGCGGCCCATGGCGAGCAGGATTGCGGCGGTGGCGGCCAGAAGAACGAGGCCGGTGATGAAGGAAGCACGTGCGGACAAATGGATCTCCTGTTGAAACTGCCCATATCATCCTTAGCCGCAGGCGCTTGCGCTGGCCAGAGGCGCTGCGTGACGGCTCGGGGCAGGGGGCCGGCAAGCGGCGGGAAAGCCCTATTCTGTGCTGGCATTCTGGCGCTGCTGGCTCTATGACCTTGCGCCAATGACAGACCCTGCCGGCTGAAGCCTGCGGCGCCTGGCGCGTCCGCGCTGCCTTGTTCGCCCACGCTTCGCCTGTGCCCGCCTCTCGCCAAGGAGCCGACCATGACCGCCCCCTATCTGACCCGCCGTACCTTTGCGATCATCTCGCATCCGGACGCCGGCAAGACGACGCTGACGGAAAAGCTGCTGCTTTCGGGCGGCGCCATCCGGGCTGCCGGTCAGGTGCGTGCCCGCGGCGAGCGGCGCCGCGCCCGGTCGGACTGGATGAAGATCGAGCAGGAGCGCGGCATCTCGGTGTCCTCCTCCGTGATGACCTTCGAGCGCGGCGGCATCATCTACAATCTTCTCGACACGCCGGGCCACGAGGACTTCTCGGAAGACACCTACCGCACGCTGACGGCGGTGGATGCGGCCATCATGGTGATCGACGCGGCGAAGGGCATCGAAACCCAGACGCGTAAGCTGTTCGAGGTCTGCCGCCTGCGCGACATTCCGATCATCACCTTCGTCAACAAGATCGACCGTGAAGGCCGCCACGCGCTGGAGATCCTCGACGAGGTGCAGGAGGCGCTGGCGCTGGACGTGTCACCGATGACCTGGCCGGTGGGCATGGGCTCGGATTTCTTCGGCATTTATGACTGGCATCGCAAGACGTTCCAGACTTCGTCCGGCGAACGCGGCGGCCCCTATGCCCGCACGCTGGAGGTCTCCGGTCTGGAAGACCCGGCGCTGACGGACTGGGTGTTTGACCGCATCATGGGCGAATTGACGGAAAATGTGGAACTGGGCGCGGAAGGCTACACTCCGTTCGACCGGGAAAGCTTCCTCGAAGGGCATCTGACGCCGGTGTTCTTCGGCTCGGCCCTGCGCGACTACGGCATCAACGATCTGCTGGATTTCATTGCCGAATATGCGCCAGCCCCCCACTCGCAGGCGGCAACGGGCGGGCGGACAATCAGCCCGGACGAGCCGGATGTGACCGGTTTCGTCTTCAAGGTACAGGCCAACATGGACCCCAAGCACCGCGACCGCATCGCCTTCGTGCGCCTGTGCTCGGGCACCTTCAAGCGCGGCATGCGGCTGAAGCATGTGCGCGCGGGCAAGAGCATTGCCGTTTCGGCGCCGATCCTGTTCTTCGCCGAAGAACGCGAAATTGCCGATGAGGCCTATCCCGGCGACGTGATCGGCGTGCCGAACCACGGCCAGCTGCGGGTGGGCGATACGCTGACGGAGGGCGAGGAAATCCACGTCACCGGCCTGCCGGCCTTCGCGCCGGAGGTGCTGCGCCGCGTGCGCCTGTCCGACACCATGCGCGTCAAGCAGATGCGGCAGGGCCTTTCGGATCTGGCAGAAGAGGGACTGGTGCAGATCTTCAAGCCCGACCTTGGCTCCAACTGGATCGTCGGCGTCGTCGGCATGCTGCAGCTTGACGTGGTGGTGGACCGCCTGAAGAACGAATACAGCACCGAAATCGGCTTCGAGACCGTGCCCTATACGACGGCGCGCTGGATCGAGTGCAATGATCCGGTCAAGTTGCAGAAATTCATCGAGGCCAACCGCATGAGCGTCGCCCTCGACCGTGACGACAAGCCGGTCTTCCTGTTCAAAAGCGGCTGGGAAGTCAATTACGTAGGGGAAAAGAACCCGGATATCGGTTTCCGTGAAACCCGTGAGATTGTGCACAGTGCCTGATTGTTGATCCGTTTGCCGGAACGATTGAATGGCATGGAGAAACTGGCTACCTCTTAGTTGTTTTGACAGGGCTCTGTCTGAATGACTTGAGAGGCTAAGATTGTCGTAACATCTATCCCGCATCATCCCACATGGTTTGGTACGTTCACCACATGCACCAAAGAGGGATTGCGGGATGCGTGTTTCAGGGAAGCTGCTGAGTATTTTCTCCGCAATGGCTGCAGTCGTTGTTGTGACGGGCGTACTGACTTTCATACAAAGTGCCAGACTGGCCGATGAGGGCCTCCACGTCGGAGAGAGGCTGGCGCCGCTCGCTGACGCTGCGATGGAAATCAAGCTGACGGCTACCCGCGCCCATCTGGTCTTCGAAGAAATCATGACCGGGGACGAGGGCGAGGACATCAACGAAGTCTGGGGCCTTCTGAAGGAAGCGCGCTTCTTCGCCGGGGCCATCCTGAATGGCGGCACCAATGATGAGGGCAGGTTCTTTCCCACGGAATCGGCGGAAGTGCGCCGGGTGATGCAGGGTGTTCTGAAAGAACTCGATACCTTTGAGGGTGTCGCCCGCGAGCGTTACAGGAATGTGGGCACCGACATAGCCGGCAGCACGGCTGACGAAACGTTTGACAAGGCGTTCGACATGCTGATCGCCGAGGCCGATGTGGCGGAAGAGCTGATCAAGGAAGAGATGGCCGAAGGCATTGCTGGTCTGCGTGCCACCGCCAGCGTTGTGGCGCTGGTGCAGATGATCTCGATTGGCGCGACCCTTGTTGCGGCCATTGGCGGCTGGCTGTTCCTGCGCTCGCGCATCGCGGTGCGGGCGGATGAACTGGCGGCAACCGCCGGTGCCCTGTCGCGAGGGGAACTGTCCCACCGGCTGCCGGAATGGTCCAGCGCGGATGAACTGGGCGATCTGCGCGATGCTCTTGCCGGATTCCGCCAGTCGCTGATCGAGCAGGCTGAGCTTGCCGAGACCGTGCGCAGGCGTGAGGACGAGGCGCAGGCCGAGAAGGCCGAACTCATGCGCCGCCTTGCCGAGGACTTCCGCGCCACGACAGGCAGCTACTTCGATGCCCTGCAGAATGCGGCGGTGGAACTCGGGCGTGATGTTTCGGCGATGGACGCGACCGCGCGCCAGAGCAGCGGCATGGTGAGTGCCGCCGCCGACGCCGCGCTGCAGGCATCCGCCAATGTGGAAACGGTCGCCGCGGCCTCCGAGGAACTGTCTGCCTCGATCGGTGAAATCACCCGGCAGGTGACGACCACGGCACAGGTGGTGGATGATGCCTCCCGTCAGGCGGAGGCTACGAACCAGAAGGTGACCAGCCTTGCAGTCGCGGCCGACAAGATCGGCCAGGTGGTGACGCTGATCCAAGAGATCGCCGCCCAGACCAACCTTCTGGCACTCAACGCCACCATCGAGGCGGCGCGGGCCGGCGAGATGGGCAAGGGCTTTGCGGTTGTGGCATCCGAGGTGAAGCAGCTTGCCTCCCAGACGGCCAAGGCCACGGACGAGATCTCCAGCCAGATTTCGGCCATTCAGGCCTCGACGGATGACGCGGTGCTGGCGATTGAGAAGATCACCGAGATCATGCGCACCATTGATGAACATGCCGAATCCGTCAGCCGCTCCGTCGAGCAGCAGGGGCAGGCGACAGCGGAAATTGCCTCCAACGCACAGGTCACCTCCGCCCGCACCTCCGAAGTTACCGGCAACATGGAGCAGATGCGCAGCGCGGTGGCGCAGACGAATGAGACTGCGGCCCGGCTCATGACTTCCTCGCATGCGGTGGGCAGCCAGACGGATGCCCTGCGCCGTGCGGTGGATGACTTCGTGCGCAGGCTTGCTGCTGCATGATCTGCCTGCAGGCGGCGCAAGGCGGCTTTGACCTTGCCCGCTGCGGCTTGTATGAGTGCGGATGAACCGGCCGGGCGGCAGTGCAGAACTGCCGCCCGCCTGCATTGAAAGCGCCGCCATGTCCGATCCTGTCCTTGAAACGCTCCTCCTTCCCTTTCTGAACGGCACGCTGGACCTGCCCAAAGCGCGGGGCAGCATCCTGTTTCTGCGTGCCCGCGCGGGCGCGGACCTGAAGGAGCTGCCCGAGGGCGCGCTGGTGCCGGTGCAGAGCTTTGCGCCCGACCGGGATGCGCTGGCCGCACTGGGCCACACGGTGCTGCATCAGGCGGAGGGCGAGGGCTATCCGCTGGTGCTGGTGCTGCCGCCGCGCCAGAAGCAGGAAGCCCGTGCCCTGCTGGCCGATGCCGTGCGCCGCACAGCGCCGGGCGGGCTGATCGTGGTCTGTGCCACCAATGCGGAGGGCGGCAAGGCGCTGGAAGGCGATCTCGAAAGCCTTGCCGGACTGGACGGCAAACTCTCCAAGGCCAAGTGCCGCGTTGCCTGGACCATCAAGGACGAGGCCCGCGTCAACGGCGCGCTGGTGGCCGAATGGGTGGAACTGGATGCGGTGCGCCCGATCCTTGACGGGCAGTTCCTCAGCCGTCCGGGTGTTTTCGCCTGGGATCACATTGATGCCGCTTCCGCGCTGCTGGCGGCCAATCTGCCGTCGAGCCTCTCCGGCGAAGGCGCGGATCTGGGGGCGGGCTTCGGCTATCTCTCCACCGAGGTTCTCAAGCGCTGTGCCAAGGTGACCGGGCTCGACCTTTACGAGGCCGAACAGCGGGCGCTGGATCTGGCGCGGGAGAATGTGACGCCACTGGCCACCGGCCGCCGTCTCGGTTTCCACTGGGTGGACGTGACCAAGGGGCTGAACAAGACCTATGACTTCATCGTCACCAATCCGCCGTTCCACCAGACCGGCAAGGCCGGACGGACGGATATCGGCCAGGGTTTCGTGCGGGCGGCTGCGCGGTCCCTGAAGCCGGGCGGGCATCTGTGGCTCGTCGCCAACCGGCATCTTCCCTACGAGGGCGTCATCAATGAAGTCTTTGCCGAGGCGATCATGGTGGCGGACGAGGGCGGCTACAAGGTGATCCACGCACGCAAGGCGCGCGGCCGATGAGACTGGTCAAGCTTCTCGCCAACCTCGGCTACGGCACCCGCAAGGAAGTGCAGATCGCCATTCGCAACGGCTGGGTGACCGACCGGGCCGGGCAGCGGCTCAAGGCCGATTCCAAAACCGCTCATGAGGACATCCTGTTTGATGATGAGCCTCTGGATCCGCCGCAGGGCATGATCCTTCTGCTCAACAAGCCGGTGGGCTACACCTGCTCGACCAAGGATCAGGGGCGCCTTGTCTATGACCTGCTGCCGGACCGGTTCCGCTACCGCAAGCCGGTGCTGTCCACCGTTGGCCGCCTCGACCGCGAGACAACCGGCGCGCTGCTCTTCACCGATGACGGCACCTTGCTGCACAAGATCATCTCGCCCAAGGCCGAGGTGCCGAAGGTCTATGAGGCAGAGCTGGACAGGCCCTTGCAGGGCAATGAGGCTGAACTTTTTGCCTCCGGCACGATGATGCTGGAGAGCGAGGACAAGCCGCTGAAGCCTGCCGAACTGGAAGTCCTGACCCCGCAAAAGGTGCGGCTGACGCTGCATGAGGGCCGTTACCACCAGGTCCGCCGCATGTTCGCCGCCACCGGCAACCACGTGAACACCCTCTCCCGCATCCGCATCGGCAATTTGCCGCTGGACGGCGTCGAAGAAGGCAAGTGGCGCCTGCTGGATGCCACTGACGTGGACAAGGTGTTCGGAACGGTTTGAGGGACGTGCGGCAGAACAGATCTGCCTGCCGCACCCTTAAAGGGGCCCCGTTCCGTCAGCTTTCGGGTGCGCTTGGCTTCTGCCGCGCAGCCACCGGCCGGTGTGAGGCATCCACTGCGACCATGACGAACTGCCCTTTCGCGGCCAGTTGCCTCTTTCCCGTCAGCAGGCCTTCGGACCACAGATCCACCTCGACATGAATCGAGGACCGTCCGACGGAAGCTATCCGCGCCACAGCCTCCACGATTGCCCCGAGGGCAACGGGATGGTGGAAGTCGATCTGCCTTGTTGCTGCCAGCACTGTGAGCCTGCCGCTGAGCCGCGAGGCGGTGATGAAGGCTGCCTTGGTCATGAAGGCAAGGGCGTGGCCTCCGAACAGGGCACCATTGCCATTGACCTGATCTGCAAAGACAATGTCCGCCATGCACAGTTCGTCAGGCCTGGCAGGGGCAGCCTCTTCCGTCAGGGGCGGAAGGCTCCAGCCGGCAGTCTTTCCTTCACCGGGCATGGCAACCATGTGGAACACACCCGCCGTGCAGAGATGACGTTCGCCGCCCAGAATGGTCTGGGCAGCCATCTTCACTTCCACAGTCAGCGACCGGCGCCGCACCTCACGGATGGAAGCGTCAAAGGAGACGATCTCGCCCACATGCGCGGGCTTGCGAAAATCCACATTTTCGCAGGAGGCCGTGACGAAAGGCACACGGCCGTGACGGCTGGCTGCGATGAAGGCGATCCGGTCCATATAGGCCAGACCGGCACCGCCGAAGAGTGTGCCATGGTGGTTGGTGTCGCCCGGAAAGACGATCTCCAGCAGAGTGGCGATCGGGGCTGGCGCGTGCGCCAGTCCTTCCTGCGGTAAAATGGCTGTGGCCGTCATGCTGCGTCTCCGCCTTGTGTGCGGGCATTTGCGGCACGGCGCAGGGCACGGGCTGCCTCAACCATGTTGATCAGGGCCGGGCGCACCTCATCCCACTTGCGCGTCTTCAGCCCGCAATCCGGATTGACCCAGAGCTGGCCGTCGCGCAACCGCTGGTGCGCGAGGGTCAGAAGGGTTTCGATCTCGCCGATGCCGGGAATGCGGGGCGAGTGAATGTCATAGATGCCGGGACCGATCTCATTCGGGTAGCCCTGTGATGTCAGGGCATCCAGCAGTTCCATCCGCGAGCGGGAGGCCTCGATGGAGATGACATCCGCATCCATGGCGATGATGGCGGGAAGGATGCCATTGAACTCCGAGTAGCACATATGGGTATGGATCTGGGTCGAATCGCCCGTCTCGCTGCAGCAGATGCGGAAGCAGCGGATGGCCCAGTCGAGATAGTGATCCCAGTCCCTGCGGCGCAGCGGCAGGCCTTCCCGCAGGGCGGCCTCGTCGATCTGGATCATCGAGGCACCCGCCGTCTCAAGGTCCGACACTTCATCCCGGATGGCCAGGGCGATCTGCCGGCAGACCGTTTCGCGTGGCAGGTCGTCGCGCACGAAGGACCAGTTCAGAATGGTCACCGGACCGGTCAGCATGCCTTTGACCGGCTTGCCTGTCTGGGACTGGGCGAAGCGCCACCAGTCCACCGTCATGGGAGCGGGCCGGGAGACATCGCCATAGATGATGGGCGGGCGCACGCAGCGGGAGCCATAGCTCTGCACCCAGGCATTACGGGTGAAGGCAAAGCCCTTCAGCTGCTCGCCGAAATACTGCACCATATCGTTGCGCTCGAACTCGCCATGAACCAGCACATCAAGGCCGATTTCCTCCTGCCAGCGGATGGCTGCGGCGGTCTCGCGCTTGAGGAAGGCTGTGTAATCCTCATCCGTCAGCTTGCCGCGCCCATTCAGGGCGCGGGCCTTTCGTACATCTGCCGTCTGCGGGAACGAACCGATCGTGGTGGTTGGAAAGAGCGGTAGCGGATTGCGGGTGCGCTGCAGCACCTGCCGCAAGGCAAAAGGCGCACCGCGTAGATGCTGCCCCGTGCCGAGGGCCTGCACTCTTGCCTGCACGGATGGGTCGCTGACCCTGTGGGACCTGCTGCGCGTTGCAAGGGCTGCAGCCGCCGTGTCAAAGGCCGCCTGCGTGCCGCCGTTAAGCTGGCTGCTGCCGCTGGCCCGGGCTGCGAGAGCATTCCGCAAGGCTGCAAGCTCGCCCAGCTTCTGCGTGGCAAAGGCGAGCCAGGATGCAAGCTCCTGATCGAGGTCCGTTTCAAGCGCGAGATCCACCGGCACATGCAGCAGGGAGCAGGATGGTGCGATTTCGATGCCGCCTGGCCAGGTGGCTGCCGTGCTGATGCGGTCGAGGCATCGGGCGAGATCCGCACGCCACACATTGCGCCCGTCGATGATGCCCAGTGACAGGCGCAAATGCTCCGGCGCATTGGCCAGCAAGGGGGCAAGGGTCTGCGGTGCGCGGACAAGATCCACATGCAGTCCGGCAACGGGCAGGGAAAGGGCCGTTTCGAGGTTGTCCTCAAGTCCGCCGAAATAGGTGGCCAGCATCAGAGAGAGGCCGGGAACCTCTGCGGCGAAGTACCGGTACGCCTGCACCAGCGCTTCCTTCTCGATGGTGGAAAGGCTGGTCACAAGGCAGGGCTCATCCATCTGCACCCAGTCTGCGCCTGCCGCCTTCAGCTCCTTGAGGATCTGGCCATAGACCGGCAGCAGCTTATCCAGCAGCGCGAGAGAGGCTGATCCGTCCCGCGTCTTGGCAAGCGTCAGGAAGGTCACCGGCCCCAGAATGACGGGCCGGGTATGAATTCCCAGAGCGGCGGCTTCCCGGAAATGCTCCAGCGGCTTGTTGCCGGTCAGGCTGAATGTTTGCCCTGCGTGCAGTTCCGGCACCAGATAATGGTAATTGGTGTCGAACCATTTGGTCATTTCCAGCGCAGGCTTTGTCTCTGCCCCATCAGGAGACTGGCCGTTGCAGTTGCAGAGGTGGCTGCCAGTGCCGGCAGAGCCTCTGGCAAGGGCGAAGAGGGTGGCAATGGAGACCGGTCCGCCGGTCCAGCCATAGCCATCCGGGATTGCCCCGGTCATCACCGCCAGATCAAGGACATGGTCGTAGAGCGAGAAATCGTTGGACGGGATGATGTTTATTCCCGCCTCCCGCTGATGCTGCCAGTGGGCCGCGCGCAAGGCGCGGGCCTTGGCCTGCAGGGTGGCCTCGTCAGATTTGCCTGACCAGAAGTCTTCCAGAGCAAACTTGAGTTCGCGCTGTCTGCCAATTCTCGGAAAACCGAGGTTTGCGGTCTGCATGCTCATTTCCTTACCCCGAAGGTTGCGGGCAAGGTATGGGCATGACGCAAGACAGCCTGAGCACGCGCATGCGTGTGCCGGGCGGAACAGGCGCACACCGGGACACCCCGCCCGAGAACGTTATCTACCGTGGCAGGTCTCCTGGCTTGCAGGTCATCACGGCCATCCGTCTTCCCGGGGCGTCTTCCCCAGTGACATGGTGAATGGCTGCTCGCTGCTTACAGTTGCGGGGGCAGCTCCGGCATGGGCGCATCTCTGCACCGCACCGGATTCCCTCTTAGCTCCGGATCATTGATCCGCAGAACCACGATGAAGGCAGTGTTGCCGCAATATTTGCGCATGTCAATGATATAAAGATATCTTTATATCGAACTCATCAGAGCGGCAGCGTCACCGTGGCGGTGAGGCCGCCTTCGGAGCGGTTGGTGAGGGTGATGGTGCCGCCGTGGGCGTGGATGAGGGAACGGGCGATGGCAAGGCCGAGGCCGATGCCGCCCGTTTCGCCGCTGCGGGATGTCTCCAGCCGGACGAAGGGCTCGAACACATCGCCCATCCGGTCTTCCGGAATGCCGGGGCCGTCATCTTCCACGCGGATGATGACTTCACGCTGGCCCGTCTCCAGCGAAATGCGGGCCACGCCGCCGTAGCGGACGGCGTTTTCGATCAGGTTGCGCAGGGCACGCTTCAGCGCCATCGGGCGGCAGGGCAGGGTGACAGGCGCTGTCTCCGCATCTGTCCCGGGTGCCATCAGGCGCACATCGTGGCCCATGTCGGACTGGTCACCTGCAAGGCTTTCCAGAACGGCGACAAGGTCCACGGCTTCACGCGGCTCGCTGACGGCTTCGTCCCGGGCGAAAGCGAGAGTGGCTTCCGTCATTGCGGCCATTTCATCCAGCGTGGCGATCATCTTCTCCCGGTTCTCGTCATCGTCGATGAACTCGGCCCTGAGGCGCAGGGAGGTGATGGGGGTGCGCAGGTCGTGGCTGATGGCGGCCAGCATGCGCGTGCGGTCTGCCACGAAGCGGCTCAGCCGGTTCTGCATGGCGTTGAAGGCGGAGATGGTGCTGCGCAATTCGCGCGGGCCTGCCTCCGGCACCGGCGGCACGTCTTCGCCCCGGCCCAGCCGGTCTGCCGCATCGGCCAGCTGGCGCAGAGGGCGGGAGACCTGCCGGATGGTGAAGGCAACGATGGCGATGATGGCCAGCGCCATCAGGCCCATCTGCAGGACCAGCGTGTAGAAGGCGCCGGGTGGCGGCGGGCGCTGGCTGGTCACCACGTTCAGCCATTGCCCATCGGCGAGAGGCACGGAAAACTCGATCGCAATCAGCCGGTGGCGCTGCCGCTCCTCGCGGCGGCGCTCCCGCTCCTCCAGCTTTTCAAGATTGGTATCGCCTGCCTCTTCGCGCTTCTTCCGTTCTTCGCGCGGCGGCCTGCTGGAGCCTCTTTCAGCGCCTCTTTCCGGGCCTTTGCCCGCTGCGCTGAGCGAGGCACGGATGCCGGGGTCCTGTCCGAGCTCGTCGGCCAGTGCTGCGGCAAGCCGCCGCTCCGCGCCGGACTGAGGCACGTTGGCCACCGAGGGCTTCTGGTCCAGCCAGAAGCGGGTGATGGCAGAGCTGGTGGCCTGCAGCAGCTGGGTGCGGGTCGCTTCGCCGGAGGTCTCCAGCAGCGGCACCAGAGAGGCGGTGCGGACAATCACCCCGTCGCCGATCGCCTCATAGACCGCAAGCCGCCGCTCCCCGGCAAAGAGCCAGATGGAAACCGCCTGACTGCCGATGAGGGCGATCAGGAGCAGCGCGATGAGCTGGCCGCCAAGGCTGCGCGGCCACAGGCGCCGGAGAAAGGCGGCGGATTTGCGGAAGAAGGCGGGCGCGGTCATGCGTCAAGCTCCTCCACGGCAGCGGTGAACATGTAGCCGCCGCCCCAGACGGTCTTGATGATGCGCGGCTCCTTCGGGTCCTCCTCGATCTTGCGGCGCAGGCGGCTGACCTGATTGTCGATCGACCGGTCGAAGACACCGGGCGTGCGCCCGCTCGTCAGGTCCATCAGCTGGTCACGGGTCAGCACCATGCGCGGCCGCTTGAGGAAGGCGAGCAGCAGCTGGAATTCGCCGCTGGACAGCGCGATGGGCGCACCTTGCGGGTCAAAGAGCTCACGCCGCGCCGTATCCACGGTGAAGCCTTCAAAGACGAGGCGCTCCTGCGTGATCGGATCGCGGGGCTTGGGCACGCTGGCGGTGCGGCGCAGGACGGCCTTGATGCGGGCCAGCAGCTCGCGCGGGTTGAAAGGCTTGGTGACATAATCATCCGCGCCGATCTCCAGGCCGATGATCCGGTCGGTGTCCTCCGCCATGGCGGTGAGCAGGATGATGGGCGGGCCATCTGAATCAACCAGGCTGCGGCAGAGGCTGAGACCATCTTCACCGGGCATCATCACATCCAGCACGACCAGATCGATGACGGCCGCCTTCAGCGCCTTGCGGGCAGAAGCTGCACTTTCGGCAGCGGTGGCCCGGTAGCCGTTCTTCACCAGATAGCGGGCCAGCGTTTCCCGGATATCACGGTGGTCGTCGACCACAAGAATATGGGGGCTTGGGTCACTCATCACGCTGATTCCGGTTCACTGTTCTCTGCCGGCGGGCTGATGCCGCCGTCCTTCATCTTCTAGGTAGCGCCATTTTCCGCGCCGGGGCAGGGGAAAGTGTAACAGTCTGTCGCAGGAGGCCAGACCTGTCACAGGTCACGACACTTGGGCCTCCTGCCCGCCCTAATCCGGCGCGGATCCTTCGCCTATGTTCAGGTCATCGCAGGACGGCACGGCGGTTTCGCCAAAGACCGCCAGGCACAGACCGCAAGGTACGCCTTGCCGCTGCAGACATCCGGATAGGCCGGAAAAGGAGAAGATTGATGACCGCACTCAAGACCATCGCCATTGGCACGCTTGCTGCCGCGCTTGCCACCTCTGTGGCCGGGATCGCGCTGGCTGACAGCTTCGGGCCCAAAGGCTGGGGCGGCATGGACCGCGAAGGCGGCCGCCACGGCGGACGGATGATCGAAATGTTCGATCAGAACAAGGACGGCGCCGTCACCCAGGATGAAGTGAACGCCGTTGTCGCGGAGCGCTTCGCAGCCGCTGACGCCGACAAGGACGGGCGCGTCACTCTGGAAGAATTCAAGGCTTACCGCTTTGCTCAAATGCAGCCGATGAAGGTGCGTGCCTTCCAGCGGCTGGACCGCGATGGCGACGGCAAGGTCACCCGCGCCGAGTTCGACCGGATCTCTGACCGCATGTTCGCCCGGCTCGACCGGGATGGTGACGGGGAACTGAAGGCGATGCCGGTGCCGCCGCGCGGCCCTGAAGGCCGTGGTGCCGAGGCACGTGGCCCTGGTGGCAAGGGTCCGGAAGGTAAGGGACCGGAAGGCAGGGGCCCTGAAGGGAAGGATCGTGAGGGCTGGAAGATGGGCCATGGCCCCCAGGGTCCGCATGGCCGTCACGGCATGATGATGATGGAGATGTTCGAGCGCTTCGATGTGAACGGCGACGGCACGGTGACACGCGCTGAATTCGACGAGGTGCGCGGCCAGCTCTTTGCCCTTGCTGACACGGGCAATGCCGGCAGCTTCGACCTGCAGGGCTTTGATGCGCTGTTCGCCAGCATGGCCGAGCCGCGCCTGGTGCGTATGTTCCAGCGGCTCGACACGGACGGCGACCTTGCCATCACCGCCGAAGAAAACGCGGCACGGACTGCTGATCTTGTGGCCCGCATGGACCGTAACGGAGATGGTGTGCTGACCAAGGCCGACTTCCGCAAGGGTGGCAAGGAAGGCCGCAAGGGCCCGCATGGTGAGCGCCACGGTGATCGCCAAGGTGGCGACAAGGGCAAGGGCCCGCAGGGCCGCCAGGGCTGATCTGCAGGCGCAAACCTGAACAGAATCAGATCTGTCCGTCAAAAGCCGCCAAGCTTCGCCCCCCGAACGGCGGGCAGATCTCAGCCGAAGGGCCGCCCCAGTGCGGCCCTTCGTGCTTATGAAGAAAAGCATCTGATTGCTGCTGGGACGGCATGCCGTTGCCCCATCTGCGGCCGCTGCGCGGCGGGCTTCTGCGCGCGATGTTTGCACGTCTAAAAAAGTGGCGAAAATCCGGCGTTTACCTTGTCTTTTCCAGGCTTCCGGCTTCACGAAAAAAATCTGCGCCTCATTCAAAAAATCCCTTGAACATGACAGCGAATGAGCGCAAATAACCCTTGCCCAAATTCGCACGTGCCCGTGGTCGTCCATGAATTCCAGTGGCAGTCAGACAAGCCCCACTACGACTCTTGGGGTCTGACAAAACCGGACGGCTTAAAGCAACGACGTAAGAGGGCTTTTTTGGTCTCTGCCGGGTTTCCACATCCCGGGGTTACTGAAGAGGCACTTGTTACTTCATTGCCGGCCGTGCGGAGCGATCCCCGTTCCAAGCCAAGGCATCCCATAAAGGGACAGTGTGCAGCCCCCGCTGTGCGCTCGACCGATCGTCACCTCTTGCCGAGCCTCCCTGTCCATACCGGAGGGCTCCGCGGCGAGCGGACGGACGACCTCGCGCCAAGACTTGATGAACGGGAGAACCCCGATGACCGATCGCATCCGTGAATTCCTCCGCCAGCGCACCGAAGATGGTCCTTGCGTTGTTGTCGACCTTGACGTTGTGCGGTCGAACTACGAGGCCTTTGCCCGTTCGCTGCCCGACACCTCCGTCTTCTATGCGGTAAAGGCTAACCCGGCCCCCGAGATCCTCAGCCTGCTGGCTGAACTCGGCTCTTCCTTCGATTGCGCCTCCGTCGGCGAAATCGAAATGGCTCTGGCCGCCGGTGCCAGCGCCGACCGCATTTCCTATGGCAACACCATCAAGAAGGAGCGCGACATCGCCCGCGCCTTTGAGCTGGGCGTGCGCCTCTATGCCGTCGACTGCGAAGCCGAAGTCGAGAAGATCGTCCGTGCCGCACCGGGCGTGCGCGTGTTCTGCCGCATCCTGTGCGATGGCGCAGGTGCCGAATGGCCGCTGTCGCGCAAGTTCGGCTGCGCTCCGGAAATGGCTCCGGACGTGCTGGAAGCTGCGCACCGCGGCGGCCTCACCGCCTATGGTGTCTCCTTCCACGTCGGCTCGCAGCAGGCAAACCTGGGTGCATGGGACAGCGCGCTGGCAACGGCTGCCGGTGTGTTCCGTGAATGCGCCACCCGCGGCATCCCGCTGAAGATGGTCAACATGGGCGGTGGCTTCCCGGCCCGTTACCTCAAGGATGTCCCGGGCGTTCCGGCCTATGGCAATGCCATTTTCCAGGCTCTGACCGATCACTTCGGCAACAACCTGCCGCAGACGATCATCGAGCCGGGCCGTGGCATGGTGGGCGATGCCGGCCTGATCGAAGCGGAAGTCGTGCTGATTTCCCGCAAGTCGGCTGACGACACCGTGCGCTGGGTCTATCTGGACATCGGCAAGTTCCATGGCCTCGCCGAGACCATGGACGAGGCGATCCGTTACCCGATCCGCACGCCGAAGGATGGCGATGCCACCGCGCCCTGCGTGCTGGCTGGCCCGACCTGCGACAGCGTGGACGTTCTTTACGAAAAGACGCCCTACGAGCTGCCGGTCTCCCTGTCGATCGGTGACAAGGTGCTGATCGAGTCCTGCGGTGCCTATACGACGACCTATTCCACGGTCGGCTTCAACGGCTTCGCCGCTCTCGCATCCTACGTGATCTGAAGGATCAGGTGAGATGATCGAAATCCTGGACGAGGCGCCGGAGCACACCGGCGCCCGCGAGCTGCTGCTCGACCGGGCGTTTGGTCCGGACCGGCATCAGAAAACCTCCGAACGCCTGCGCGAAGGCCGCGTGCCCGCCATCGCCCTGACCGCGCTGGATGACCTTGGTGTGCTCGTGGGCACCCTGCGCCTGTGGCATGTCACGGCCGAAGGCGGCCAGGGCTTGCTGCTGCTCGGACCGCTTGCGGTGGAGGCCACCTGCCGCAGCGAAGGGCTTGGCGCGCGTCTGATGCGTGCCGCGCTCAATCAGGCCGCCATTGCCGGCTTTGGCGGCGTCATGCTGGTGGGCGATCATGCCTATTATGCAAGGTTCGGCTTTTCGCCGGACCTGACGCTTGGCCTTGATCTGCCGGGACCGGTGGAGCGTCAGCGCTTCCTCGGCCTCGAGCTGAAGGAAGGCGCACTCGCCGGAGCCTGTGGCCTCGTCGAGGCAAGCGGTGCGGAAGATCCGGTCTATGCGCAGATGATGCCTTTCACCGGACTGCGCAGCGTCACCTCCCGCGCGGCCTGAACCAAATGCATGAGCCCTGTGCCTGCGATGGCGCAGGGCTCATGCAACTGCGATGATCTGCCGGATTTCGTCCAGAATCGGAACCGGGATTGACAGACCTTCGGCGGTGGCTTTCTGCCGGGCAGCGAGGCGGCGGGAGCCGGGCAGGCGTGCGCCGTCTTCAGCCGCCACCGTATCCAGCAGGGTATCCATTCTTTCGCCAAACAGGCCGCCGGACACCAGCTCCGGGTCAATGGCAATGATCGTCTGGCCGAGATTGAGCACCGGCCCCTCGGACGTGAACAGGCTGGGTGCCTCAAAGGCCAGGCTGGCGCCCACCATGGCGGCGGACATCACTTCCACCATCATCGCCAATGCCGCGCCCTTGGCCTCGCCGATCGGGATCATGGTTCCGGCCATGGCTGCGCTGGCATCGGTCGTCGGATTGCCGTCGGGATCAAGCGCCCAGCCTTCGGGAATGGATTTGCCTGCCTTTTCCGCTGCCATGATCTTGCCCTTGGCGACGCGCGAGACAGCCAGATCGATGATAAGCGGCGCGCGGCCCTTGTCTGCGGGGGCAGCGAAGGCAATCGGGTTGGTGCCGAACAGCGGTGTCCGTCCGCCCCAGGGCGCGATGGATTTCGGCGCGTTGCCATAGACGAAGGCTGCCAGCCCATGTTCTGCCAGCTTTTCGCAATGCGCCCCGGCCTGGCCGAAGTGATGCGAGCGGCGCACGGCCGCCATGGCGATGCCCAGCTTGTGCGCACGCTCCGGCAGATGCTGGATGACCATGTCAAAGGCGGGATAGGCAAAGCCGTCGCAGGCATCCACCCTGAAGAGGGCCGGCGTCACATCCTCCAGCTTCGGCACCGCATGTCCGTTCACCTTGCCGCTGCGCGCTTGCCCTGCATAGGAGGGAACCCGCGACAGGCCGTGCCCGCTCTGGCCATCTGCCTCTGCGGCCACCAGCGCCTGCGCAACGCTTTCAGCCACATCCGGTGCCGTATTGCTGGCCACAAGGGCTGCAACGGCCAGTTCATGAGCTTCGGCAAGGGTAAGTGTCTCGGTGGCGGACATGGCGGGCTCGCGGCAGGGTGTCTGATATGTCTGCCTAGCATGCCGGAGCTCATCCGGACAAACGTGGCGTCAGGTTTCCTCCCCCGGCAGCGACAGCCTCACCACCGTTACCGGCTGGGTCTTGCCCTTGACGGTCTGCTCGCCGAGCGGTGTGACGACGGGGCGGGCGGAGCCTTGCTGTGCGGCAAGGGCGCCGGCTACCTCGGCGGAGGCAAGGATGATGGCTTCCGCGCCGGGCTCTGCCGTGTGGCCGAGCCTCTCCAGTCTTGCGGCGATGTTCACCGTATCCCCAATGACCGTGTAGTTCACCCGGCCCGGTGCGCCGATGTCCCCGACGATCAGGGGCCCCACATGAAGGCCTGCCCGGATGCGCACGGGGGCAAGGCCTTGTTCGCGCCTGACGGCATTGTCGGCCTTGAGCGCCCGTTCGATATCGAGTGCTGCGGCTGCAGCAGCTGCCGCGGGATTGTCCATGTGATCGGGCGCGCCCCAGAAGGCCATGACGCTGTCGCCGATATATTTGTCGATGGTGCCGCCGTGGCGCTCGACGACGCTGCCGATGAGCGTGAGGTGGTGATTGACGAAATCCGCCGTCTCCCGTGCGTCCATGCCTTCACAGATGCTGGTAAAGCCCACCACATCGGTGAAGAGCACGGCCACCTGGCGTTCCTGCGGAGCGGCGCTGCCGCTGCCTTCACGCAGCAGCTTGAGAACGAGGCTGCGCGGCACGTAGCGCACGAAGGCGGTCAGCGCCGTCGTCATGGCGTTGAAGCCGCTGGCCAGATCCTTCAGTTCCTCGATGCGGCTGGAGGGCAGGGGCTTCAGCCCGGCAATATCCAGCCGCGCGATGGCCCGCGCGCCTGCCGCTGCCCGGCGGATGGGCTGGGCGATGCGGTAGGCCATGACGGCGCTGCCCGCAAGGGCTGCGGCCAGAATGGCCAGGGCAATGAGAATGGAGACGTAAAGCTCCTCCAGCGGCTGTTCCAGAACGGAGGCAGGCATGATCGCCCCGGTGATGACTGGCAGCTCGCCGAATTTCGTCGCCGTGCGCTCCAGCACCACATAGTAGCGGCCATGCTCCTCCGTCTCGCCCTCAAACATGGCATGGGCTTCATTGAGGTCGAACCGGAGCGGATCAACGGGCTTGAGGCTGGCAAGGCGGGCGAGCAGCGGGTCGGGCGCGTCCTCTATGTCCACAAGGTCATTTTCTTCGGACAGGGTGGCATCCAGCGGGTCGAGATCCGGGTGGGCGAGAATGTCGGCCTCTCCGTAAAGAAGAAACACCTTCAAAGTCTCGTCAGACAGGGTTTGCGCAATGCGGGACAGGCCGGAGGAGGGGATGGAGACGGCGGTGTAGCCCAGATAGGTGCCTTCCCGCCTGACCGGAACCACGTAGGAGAGCAGCGTTTCCTGGCGCTGCGCATCGTAGTCCGGCGGCAGCCAGAAGGGGACATCTGCGGTCTCCGCCTCTGTGAGGCGGGTTGTCAGCGCCGCATCCTCCGTGTGCGGGATCCGGCGCAGCATCATGCCGCCGCCGGGCATCTGGCCGACTTCCAGCGCATCGCCCTGCGCTGCACGGGCAACGGTGATGCGGGTGCCCTCCGGCGCGGCGGCCAGCCCGCCAAAGGCAAGGCGCGCCACATCCTCATCCAGCGCGATGGGCGAGGCGCCGCGCGCGAAGGCGGCGGCTATGAACCCTGCCTGATTGCGCAGGACGTTGATCTTGCTTTCGAATTTCTGCTCATAGGCATCCATGCCAAGATCGACGAGCCGGCTGCCGAGCCCGGCCACGATCCGCCGGGAGGCCGTGCTTTCCACATAGAGGACGGAAGCGGTGGTGAGAAAGACGAAGGTGCCGATCACGGTGGCGAGCGTGGGCGTGAGGCGCAGGGTAAAGGGCATGGGCTGTCGCTGGCCTTGTCGTTTCATCCGGCGGCAGGGCTGATCCGCACAGATTCGCTGAAGGCTCATCCTAACCCGCATTGGCGGCCTCTGTCCGTTTGCCCCGGAAAGTGGCAAGACAGCACAAAGAAAAACCCCGCCGGGCGAACCGGCGGGGGCAAAACCATCGCGTCAGGGCAGCAACAGATCAGTTGCAGACTTCCTGATGGCCGACGACAACATACTGGCCGATATAGCCATCCCAGCGCTGCACCGGGCTCAGGTAGCAGCGGACCGGCGGGGGCGGCGGCGGCGCGTAATAGACCGGACCACCATAGACGACCGGCGGCGGGGGCGGCGGGGCGTAATAGGCCGGAGGAGCGTCGATATAGTCCGGGCCGCTGTTGGCCATGGCCGTTCCCAAAAGGGCGCCAGCGGCAAGGCCGACGACAGCACCAGCTGCCAGCGCGCCGTTGCGCCCATCCCGCGCTTCGGCAGAGCCCGTGGCGGCGCCCAGCGTCAGCGCACCGGCCATCACCAGCGCCAGCGCGGTGGCGCCGGCTTTGCGGGCTAGAGCCGCGAAATTCATGTTCGATACAGTCATCATGACTTCGTCTCCGAAGGAACCGGCCCCACCGCCTCGCGCCCATTCTCAAGAGGGCGAAACAGGGGCTCCGGACCAAGCTCAAATTATCTGAACCCGGATCGCGGCGAAGTGATGGCAATCACAGAGGGCAGGAATCCTTCCCCGCAGACGGCCGCCTCAATGGCAGTGATAGGGTTTAGCGCGCCATCGCGGTTCCCGGCCTCCGGGGCATTGCGGGCGCCCGTGCGGCAGCGCCCTCAGCATTTGCTGCTTGGTCCGGAAAGCACTATATTGCAGGCATCAGGAGATCGAAGATGCTGTTGAAGAAGTTCGATGAGAACAAGAAAGCCCTGATGCAGATCGGCCGGGAAGCGATCGCCGAGAGCCGCCGTTTGGGGCTGCCAGTCTCTGCCAAGGATCTCGAGAATGAGGCCAAGGATTGTGCAGAACACGATAAGGAAGAACGCACTCCTGCGGCCATAAGGCGGTAAAGCTTGCCGCAGCCTTCCTGTATCATCCTCGGCGGCCCGAATGGTTCGGGTAAAACATCAGCGTTTGCAAAGCTGAATCTGGATGGTGTTTGGGTTAATGCCGACGAAATTGCACGTGCGCTGCCCGGCTCCGGCGGCGGCAAGTCAAGAGAACGCCGGGCATCCGAGATTGTGCTGCGCCAGCTTTCGGAGTTGGTGGGTGCACGTCAGCCGTTTGTCTTCGAGGCAACGCTTAGCAGCCGGCATTCCATCAATCTGATGTCACGTGCCAAGGCGGCCGGGTTCCTGGTTGGCCTCTATTACGTTGCTCTGGATGATGTTGAGACGAATATTGAGCGCGTGCGGCAGCGTGTACTCAAGGGCGGTCATGACATCCCCGAGACTGTCATCCGTGAGCGCTACAAGCGATCACTCGACAATCTGGCGGAAGCTCTAAGGTTGGCTGACGAAGTCCTTTTGATCGACAACAGCGCGATCCAGCCTCATGAGGTGATCCGGATCAGCTCCGGGGAGGTCAAGGCATCCGCCATCGATGAGGGTAAGGAACTGCATCGTCTGTTTTCGGCCAAAGTCTGCGAGGCCTATGCTCTGGTGCACCTCGACGGTGGCTTCAAAACCACCGGCCCAATCCGTCCTGTCCAGAATTCCCCCACTCACGACGCTGAACCGGATGCTGAAGAGTAGATTACGGGAATTGCTCCGGCCGGTACCTGTCAGCGCCTGCCCTTCTTTCGCGCTTGGCGGGGGGCGGGGTGGGGGGTAAAGGTGAGGGGAAGTGGCAGGGGGTGAGTCTTCTGCCGCAACAAGAGGCCTGTGCGGATGTGTCCGCCGGGCCTGATGCTTTGGACGGGGCAGGAGGTGCTTTTCCATGAAGCCGACAAACCTGGTGTTCACCGGGCTTGAGACCACGATTTTCGAGACCATGTCCCGCCTTGCCAACGAGCATGGGGCGGTCAATCTCGGCCAGGGCTTTCCGGATGTGGACGGTCCGGAGGATGTGCGGCGCGTGGCCGCCGAGGCTTTCATTTCCGGCCCCAACCAGTATCCGCCCATGCTGGGCCTGCCGGAACTGCGGCAGGCGGTGGCGGACAGCGCCAGCCGCTTCTACGGTCTCGACGTGGACTGGAAGAGCGAGGTCATGGTCACCTCCGGCGCGACGGAAGCGCTTGCGGACTGCCTGCTGGCACTGATGGAGCCGGGCGACGAGGTGATCCTGATCGAGCCGCTTTATGATTGCTATCTGCCGATGGTGCGGCGCACGGGCGGCATTCCGGTGCGCGTGCGGGTGACACCGCCGACCTGGAGCCTCGACCTTGAAGCGCTGGAAAAGGCCTTCACCGAGAACACCAAGGCCATCCTCATCAACAATCCGATGAACCCGGCCGGCAAGGTGTTCACCGAGGCGGAACTGGCCCGCATTGCCGAGCTTTGCGTGGAGCATGACGTCTTCGCCATCTGCGACGAGGTCTATGAGCACCTGCTGTTCGACGGGGTGAAGCACCGCCCGCTGATGAGCTTTCCGGGCATGCGCGAGCGCACGGTGCGGATCGGCTCTGCCGGCAAGACCTTCTCCTTCACCGGCTGGAAGGTGGGCTATGTCACGGGCGCGGCCAAGCTGCTCGACCCCATCGCCAAGGCGCATCAATATGTCACCTTCACCACGCCGCCGGGGCTGCAGAAGGCCGTGGCCTATGGGCTGCAGAAGGATGACAGCTATTTCACCGGCCTTGCCGCCGAACTGCAGGCCAAGCGCGACTTCTTTGCCGCTGGTCTGTCCGAACTCGGTTTTGGCGTTCTGTCCTGCGAGGGAACGTATTTTCTCACCTGTGACGTGGCACCGCTGGGCATCAAGGGCACGGATGTGGACATCTGCCGCCGCATGGTGACGGAAGCGGGCGTTGCGGCAGTGCCGGTGTCTGCCTTCTACATCACTGACGCGCCGCCCAATTATGTTCGTTTCTGCTTCTGCAAGCGTGATGAGGTGCTGAGCGAGGCGCTGGACAGGCTGCGGGCCTGGCTGATGCCGATGAAGGCTGCGAGCAACGGCTGACAGGCCGCAAACGGAAATCCTTGAGGAGACTGGCAAACATGAGCAATCCCGTCCTTGTGGAAGTGACACGCGGGCAGATGACCGAGAGCCGCCACCGGGGCGCGATTGCCATCTTCGATGCCAATGGTGATCCGGTGCTGCGGATTGGCGACACGGGCGCCCGGGTCTTTCCGCGCTCGGCCATCAAGGCGCTGCAGGCGCTGCCGCTGATTGAATCGGGTGCCGCCGATGCGCTGGGCTATGAGGCGCCGGAACTGGCGCTGGCCTGCTCCTCCCACAACGGCGAGGAGCGGCATGTGAATGCCGCCCGCGTCATGCTGATCAAGGCGGGGCTGGATGAGGATGCCCTTGAATGCGGCGTTCAGTGGCCTTCCCGGCTGGAGGATATTGCCAGCCTCGCGCGCGCTGATGAAACCCCTTGCGCCCTGCACAACAACTGCTCGGGCAAGCATGCCGGTTTCCTCGGTCTTGCCAAGGCGATGGGGCTGAAGACGAAGGGCTATGTGGAATCGGACCACCCGGTGCAGCAGGAAATCCGCCTCGTGCTGGAATCCCTCACTGGCGACAGCCTGACGGCGGATGTCTGCGGTACCGACGGCTGCTCCATCCCCACCTATGCCAGCCCGCTGGACGGCTTTGCCCGCGCCTTTGCGGCCTTCGGCACCGGTGAAGGGCTTGAGCCGAAGCGGGCGGAGGCGGCGCAGCGGCTGCTGAAGGCTTGTGTTGAAAATCCCTTCATGGTGGCTGGCACCGGCCGCTTCTGCACCCGTGCCATGGAAGGCCTGCGCCAGCGCGTCTTCGTCAAGACCGGGGCGGAGGGCGTGTTCTGTGCCGCGATCCCCGAACTGGGGCTTGGCATCGCGCTGAAATGCGATGACGGCGCGTCGCGGGCCTCGGAAGTGATGATGGCTGCCGTGCTGGAGGCCTTCCTGGATCTTAATGACGACGAAGCCCGCCTGCTGGCGGACCTGCGCCAGCCGGTGCTGAAAAGCCGGAATAATGCAGAGGTGGGGCTGATCCGCCCCGCGCAGGACTTCCTGACGGACCTGCGCCGCGCCGCCAGCGTCAGTGCCTGACGGCGGGCCGGATGCCACCGGACAGTTGCCCGGCTTCAGTCGAATTCCAGCGTCCAGTGGACGGGGAAAGGCGTTGCCTTGCCGCCCGCTGTGGTGTCCACCGTGCCGGCAGGCCCCGGCGCACGGCGCAGGTTCTGCTTTTGCAGCAGCGGCATGGCAACGGCAGGAATGGCCACCTGATTGATGTGGGCGCCGAAGCAGGTGTGCATGCCATAGCCCCAGAGGATGTAGCTGCTCCAGGGCCGCCCGGGGCGGAAGTCCTCGGGTGCCTCCATCAGGAACCGGTCGAACATGGCGGAAAGATTGGCCGCCATCACCATTGCGCCCTCCTTCACCTTGACCGACCGCAGCGTGCCGCGTGCAATGCGGGTATCCCGGTTGGCCCGCCGGTAGATGACCGGATTGACCGGGTTGAAGCGCAGCGCCTCGAACATGCATTGCGCCACCAGCGTCTCGTCTCCGGCGCGGGCGGCGCCTTGCGCGCGGGCGAGGTCTGAGGGCCGGTCCAGCAGCACATCCAGCGCCTGAACGGCCGCCTTGCTGATGGTCGGAATGCAGCCGATGAGCATGCCGAAGAGATTGTTGCGGATCTCCACGTCGCTCATGCCCGGCATGCCTGCGGCCTGCATGGTCAGGCAGCGGCTGATGACATCCTCCCCGGCAAAGCCCTGCGGGTCACCTGCAGCGGCAGCCTTGCGGGCCGCGATGACCTGATCAATGTAGTCACAGCAGGCTTTTCCTGCGGCAAGCGCCTGCTGCTCAACCTGTTTGTCCCCTGCCAGATCGATGAAAAGGTACCAGAACATGATGGTGGTCCAGGCGGTCATCGTCTCCCGGTCCGGTCCCGGCAAACCGAGATAGCGGGCGGCGATGGCCCAGGACACCAGCAGGGACAGATCCTGCGGCACGTCAATGCGCCTGACAGCGGAATCCACGGCGGCTTGCGCCGTCTGATGTGCCAGCGGCTGGACGAGCCCGGGAATATCCTCCCGCCGTATGGCGAGGCGCATGTTGGAGACATCCCGGGTGTAGTCCGGCGTGTCCTGCATGCCGAGGAAAAAGTTGCCGCCGCCTGTCAGCGCCCGCATCTTCGGTTCGTAGACGACGCCGAAATCGCTCTCCCTGTCCAGCACCTCGCGCACATCGGCATTGCGGGTGACGAAGACGGTGCCGGTGTTGTCGTAGGCCGTCACCACCTTTTTCGAAATGGCCAGATTGGGCAGGAAGGCCCGGGCGATGGCCATGACGGCGCGCAGGTTCGCAGGTTGCGTCAGCGCTGACAGGCCGCCCCGGATGAGCGCCACGGCCAGCCGGACAATGGCCGCCAGTGCGTCCCACAGCATGGCGAGGCGGACCAGAACCGCCTTGATCAGATTGCCGATGACTGCCATGCCCGTTTGTCTCCCTCGTTCTGTTCCGGTGCGGTTTGCCTTCCCGCTGCGGATCAGGTCGGATCGATGATGCCCATGCCCAGCATGCGCAGCGCGGTCATGCTGGGGACGAAGAAGTAGTCGCCGCCGCGCATGGTGACGAACTGAGGCAGGCGGGCGGCGATGAACGGCGGCTTGCCGCTGTCCTTACCCACTGCAATGACGAATTTGGCCTCTGCATCGTGACGGCCGAGTATCGGGCAGGTGTCGTTTCCGGCGTTGAAATCGAGGCCGTAGTTGATCCACTGCTGCTGCACGAACTCGAACTGGCGGAACAGGCTGGCGCACATGATCAGCATCAGGACGCCATGGTCACCGTCGTCGGTGGGCGCTGCCGGATCACTGGCGCCATAGGGCAGGCCCCGGCGCAGGATGCGGCGCCGGTTGTTCAGGACCGATGACGCCCTCTTGCGCGTTTCAGCCGAGCCGTAGCCGGGATCGAGATTGTCACGGGTGTTCATACGGCGGGTATGGGCGGTGATGGGACAGGCCGTGCCGTTGGGGTCGCCCTTGAAGTCGTAGTCGGTGATCACCTGCGACAGAGCCAGCACCTTGGCATCATCGCCTGCAATCTGTGCCTTCAGAAGATCCGACCGCCACGTGTTCCAGCGCTCGCTGATCCAGTCCTGATAGGTTGGGGCGAGGATGAGCGGGATACCGTCGGACCAGCGCCCGGCGAACTTGGCCATCAGCGTCTCATAGGCTTCGTCTTGCGGAACGCCCATGATGCGGGCGTAGAGTTCTGCCTGTTCGCTCATGTAGGATTTGAAGGTGGCGACGTTCTCGTGAAGCTTGCGGTAGGCGATGAAGGTGCCATTGCGCGAGAACTCCAGCGGCATGGCCGCGCCGGGCACTTCCTGCGCCTCGTCCGGATAGCCGAGCAGGAACTCGCCCGTCGCCAGCGGCTCCCATGTCTGGTCCGGCGTCAGCTTGCCGTTGCCAACCACAACGGTCTTTTCCGTTTCAGGCCCGTACTGGCCATGGAACACCGGGTCACTGATGCCGTCGGTGAAGCCGAAATGCTCCTTTGGCGTCGGAATGGGGTGGCCTGACGAGCGGTCGTAGAGGACGGTGACTTCCTGGAAATCCGGATTGGGGCCGCCGTGTCCGGCAAGAATTTCGACGCGATGTTCCGCACAAAGGGCGCGCAGGTTCGCCGTGGCCTTTTCCAGGGCATCGGGGACCGTCATCCGGGCATTCAGGGTGACGAGCATGTGGATGCGCCGGGCGATGGCGAGATTGGGCTCGCCATTGGTGCGCCAGACCGGATCCCAGTCCTTGATCGAACCGGCGGGGCCATCATCCCCCAGGATCATGCAGCGCTTGGGCATGCCGTCGATGAACTCGTCCGGGAAGCCCTGCAGGGTGCGTGTCGGCACGTCCAGCATGAACAGGCCGGAGAAGGTGAAGGCGATGTTGATGGCGATTTCGGGAGGGGTGACGGCAGTGCCTTTGCTGCCCGGCAGGGATGCGGCCGTCGTGACCTTGCGGCGGATCGCCTCGACAAAACGCCGCCCTTCGGCGGGGTCATTGATCCGCAGCGTGAAGTAGCGTGCTTTCGGATAGCCCTGCTTGCCATAGGGCGCCAGAATGTTGCCCTGAATGTCGGCGAGATCGAGTTTCACGGTCATGAAGAAGTCTCCTCGTCGTCGGCGGCTCAGCCGATGACACCGGGCGGTTGGGTGGGCGCGGACACATTTGCGGGCTGATGCTGGGTGATGAACTCGCCAAAGTTCCGGTAGAGCGTTTCGTCATCCAGCCCCTGGTTGGCGATCATGAAGCGCGTGAAATGGCGCTGCAGATAGATAGCCTTGAGAACGGAGCGCAGATCGGAATTGGGTGCCGGAGGGAAGGGAACGGCGCCCCGCCGCAGGACCAGGACGTATGCGAAAACCGCCAGAAGCAGCAGGCTGATGAAACCGCCGCAGGTGATCCAGCCCCAGGTGGAGGCTGCCATCCAGAGGAAGGGATCAACGCCAAAGAGACCGCTGATCAGCCAGCCGATGAGGCCGAGCACGAAGGCAGCGCCGGCAAGAATGGCTGGAAACGCGTAGAAGCTGAAGAAGCCACCGAGGGAAGGCAGGGGCGGCGGCGTGATCCAGTAGTCGTTGAAGGGCATGGTCGTCTCGACCTGGCAGTCGAGGATGTAGCGGGCGAAGCTGTCCGCGTCCTTCACCCGGTCGGCAAAGCCGTAGCAGTTGATGAAAACATCATGCAGCATCGGCTGCATCTGGGCCCAGAGTTCGCGCAGGTAGGCAGCGGGTTCCTCGGAGGGCGGAGCTTTGGGGTCGACGGGATCAAAATCCACGGCCCAGAGCAGGTAGGGGCAGGAAAGCTGATCCTGCGGCTGAGGCTGCGTCAGGTCCGTTGCGGCGATGGACGCATAAATGGAATCCTGCGGATTCCGGCCATTGTACATCGGGGTCTCAATGACCACGAAGCGTGTGAGATGTGTGCGCAGGTTACGTGCGAAGAAACTCTGGATGCCTGTGTGAATGGTCGCAGGCGATTGCAGCGCCACCGGCAAGGTGGAGAGGGTGCTGCGCAACTGGTCGGCATAGGAAACAGGCGTGTTGTCGTCCCGTTCCAGCAACTCGTCCGTCACTTTCGTTTGCGGCAGAAGGTCAGTGCGGACCGGCACCAGAACGGTGAGAAAATAGTGGCCACCATCGAAACTGGGCATTGGGTTCCTCCGGATCAGGTTGGGCCGTTGCGGTGCCGCGAGCAGCAGGAAAGCGGGACCGGTGAAGGGGCTGGCATCAGGCGCCGCTATCAGGCGCCCGGAGATGCGGGGCCGCTGGGCAGCGGTGGGCTGCCCCAGCGGGCGCGGACATAAGGCTCGCGGTTACGGTCGGCGTTTTCGGTGTCGTTACTGGCGACCGGGGCAAAGCCGGGAACGCCCAGGTTGTTCTGGGCCGCGATGCAGGCCTTGCGGTACGCCTCGGAAAATTGTTCCGGTGTCATCCGGCCATGGGCTTCCGCCAGCGGCAAAAGCTGGCTGTAGACCCTGAGCGCCATCTTGATTTCACGCTGCGAGGACCCGGGCGTCGCATTGTAATAATAGTCCGTGTCGATCTGGTTCGCCCGGATGTAGCGTTTGAAGGGTGAGATCGAAATGGAATGAGGGTATTTGGTGGAGCAGTACCAGAAGAGATCGAGGCCGCCGGGAATGCCATCGGAAAAGGCGTCGATATACTGGTCCCAGGTGCCGTTGAAATTGCTGCAGAAGAGCATGTAATCGTTCTGGAGCGTCTGTTTTCCTTGCCCCAGATCGGGCCACTGGTCGCGCCGGATGATGACCCAGCGGGCAAAATGGATGATCGACAGGCCAAGCAGACCGGAAAGCGTCGATGGCAGCACGCGGGCGACCATGAAGATCAGGGCATTGAGCCAGGACCATTTCGGCGGAACCGGCGTGATCACGTTCATGCCATAGGCTTTGCCCGCAACATTCGACATTTCAACGCCCCCTCAGACATTTCGCGTTAAGGTAGCACTCGCGCATCCGTGAAACCACATAAAAATCCGCAGAGCGGGTATGCAACCGCAAATTCAATCATGGGTTATAGGGTGTGTGTGCCGCTGATGGATGGACCTGCCCAGAGGCTTGCTTTAACAAGCTGCTTCGAACGGCTGTACGGGCGAGGAAGAACATGAAGTCCATTTGCGTTTTCTGCGGGTCGAATTTCGGCACGGACCCGGCATTTGAACAGGCCGCCCGCGAGACGGGGCGGGTGATTGCCGAGGCGGGCAAGACGCTGGTCTATGGCGGGGCCGCGGTGGGCCTGATGGGCGCGGTGGCCGATGGTGCGATTGCTGCGGGCGGCAAGGTGATCGGTATTCTTCCCGAAGCCCTCAAGGCCAAGGAGATGGAGCACAAGGGCCTCAGTGAAATTCACATTGTCCGCTCCATGCATGAGCGCAAGGCGATGTTTGCCGAACTCTCCGATGGCTTCATCACCCTGCCGGGCGGCACGGGCACCATGGAAGAGATCTTCGAGGTCTGGACCTGGGGGCAGCTTGGCTATCACTCCAAGCCCTTCGGCCTGCTCAATACGGCGCATTTTTACGATGCGCTGCTGACTTTCCTCGATGAGCAGGTTTCCAAGGGCTTTGTGCGGGCGGAGATGCGCAGTATGCTGCTGGTATCGGAAGATCCGGCGCATCTGATCGCAGGCTTTGAAGCCTATGTGCCGCCGGTGATTTCCAAGTGGATCAAGAAACAGGATACCTGACAGTCCGCTGATCGAAACGGCTGGTTAACCCGGATCAACCATTGTCCCGCGCAACAGGGGGCAGGCTTGCCGCAGGGCTGCCCCAATTGGCTGGCAAAGGAATGCCGTCTGGCCCGGCTGCCTGCCGATTTGCCGAAGCATCATTCTAGTGTCCGGAGTAATTCTCACATGCGTCTTCCGCTTGCCGCTGCACTTGGTCTTGCCCTGCTTCTGCCCGCATGCTCGCGAACGTCGGACTATGCGGAGACCACGTCTTCGGTCAGCACCATGTCCTATGCAGCGGTGCCGGCCGCGCGGACGTCGAATGTGACGCTGGTGCAGATCACCGGGGCCGGTGTTGGCGGCATCCGTGCCGGAACGGCCTATTCCTCCAAGGCCATTCAGGCTGCCCTTCCGGGCTTTACCACCGACACCATCCAGACGGCGGAAGAAACCACCACCGAAAATGCGCTGGGCGCGTTCAACTCGGATGGTTTCCAGGTGCTGCAGATCTTCCGTGGACGGGATGGCAATGTCCGCGCCGTGCATGGCGTGACCCATCATCTGGCCGGCCCCAACGGCGAGCGCATCGGCATGACCTTTGCCGAGGCCGGCATGCGCCGGTCCGATTGCCGTGTCGGCCAGAACCTGTGGCGCGGCATGGCCATCTGCCGTTCCAAGGGCGCGCCGAATGTGGAGCTTGTCTTCGCCATTCCGCAGTATCAGGGCCCTTGGGATGCCCTGCCGGATGAAGGCCAGCTGCGCGGCGCTGCCCTGCAGCGCATCGTCTGGACGCCTACCGCTCAGGGCTGACACCCAGACATTCGGCGATGGTGACGGGGCGGGCCTGATCGGCTAAGCCTGAAGGCATGAGCGCCGAATCCCTTGTCCGCACGCCGTCCGTTGACGATCTCGCCCGGCAGATCCTTGCCGGGAACAGGGCGATGCTGGCCCGTGCGATCACGCTGGTGGAATCGCGCAAGGCCGAGCACCGCCAGTCCGCGCGGGAGCTTCTTACCCTGTTGATGCCCCATACGGGCAAGGCACAGCGCGTCGGCATCACCGGCGTGCCGGGCGTCGGCAAATCCACCACCATCGACACGCTGGGCAGCAACCTGACCGAAGATGGCCACAAGGTCGCGGTGCTGGCGGTTGATCCCTCCTCCACCCGCACCGGCGGGTCCATTCTGGGCGACAAGACCCGCATGGCGCGGCTGGCTGTCGATCCGAAGGCCTTCATCCGTCCATCCCCCTCCGCCGGAACGCTGGGCGGCGTGACGGCGCGCACACGCGAGACGATGCTTCTGTGTGAAGCGGCCGGTTTCGACGTGATCCTTGTGGAGACGGTCGGCATCGGCCAGTCGGAAACGGCCGTCGCGGAGATGGTCGATTTCTTCCTCGTGCTCATGCTGCCGGGCGCCGGCGATGAGTTGCAGGGCATCAAGAAAGGCGTCCTGGAAATCGCCGACCTCATCGCCGTCAACAAGGCAGACGGCGAGGGGGCCATGCGGGCGCGGGCGGCGGCGGCCGATTACCGCAGTGCGCTGCATATCATGGCACCGCGCTCGCCCACGTGGTCGCCGCCGGTGGTGACGGTCTCCGGCCTTGCCAACGAGGGCCTGCGCGAGATGTGGGCGCAGGTGGAACTGCACCGCGACAAGATGCAGGCGACCGGCGAATGGCAGGAGCGGCGCGCCCGCCAGCAGGTGTCCTGGATGTGGGACATGCTGCAACAGCGGCTGATGGAGGCCCTGACCCGCGATCCCGGCCGGGCCGCCCATATTCGCGCGCTTGAGGACAAGGTGCGCTCCGGCGAGGTTCCCGCTTCCGCCGCCGTGGAGGACATCGCCAGACTTACCGGCATCTGACCCTTGCTTGCCCCTGTCTGCGGGCATGGTTCTTGCTCCCTGTTGCACAATGGCAGGTGGCAGCGCCGCCTGCTGCGCCAGATTGAAACGTGCGGTGAGGCGATGAGCGGGATTTGCAGGTCAGACAGGCTGAAGATGGGCCGCAGGGGCTTTCTGGCCGGGCTGGGCCTGTGCCTTTCCGGCACACCTGTTCTGGCGCTGACACAGGTGGCGGATCTGCGCGGCAGCATTGACGGGCAGGATCTGGGCCTTGTGCCGGACCGGCCCGAAGACCAGAGCGCCGCCATGCAGAAGGCCATCAACCGGGCCGTGGCCCGCGGCAAGGCGCTGTTTCTGCCAGCTGGCAGCTATCCCGTTTCCAACCTCGATCTTCCCTCCGGTGCCATGATTGTTGGCGTGCCGGGGCGCACACAGCTGGTGCATCTGGGCGGCGGCGGTGTGCTGATGGGGGCCAATGGCGCCAGCCGCATCCGTCTGGAGGGCCTCTCCTTTGACGGTGGCAACAAGACGCTGGGGGAGGGAAGCTTCGGCCTGCTGCATTTTATTGGCGTCACCAATCTCGGCATGACGGATTGTGAGATCACCGGTTCCAGCCGATCGGGACTGGCGCTGGACCGCTGCAGCGGCCATGTGGAGCGCTGCGTGATTTCCGGCGCGGCGGAGGCCGGCATCCGCTCCGTCGAGGGTGCGGGGCTGACCTTCTCCGGCAACACCATTACAGGATGCGCCAATGGCGGGCTGCTGGTGCTGCGCTGGACGCGAGGCGAGGACGGCACGCTGATCACGGGCAACCGGATCAGCGCGATTGCAGCCAAGGCGGGCGGCACCGGTCAGCACGGCAATGGCATCAATGTCTTTCGCGCGGGCGGCGTCATCATCGCCAACAACCACGTGTCGGACTGCGCCTTCTCAGCGATCCGGGCCAACTCGGCTTCCAATGTGCAGATCAGCGGCAACACATGCCTGCGCTCGGGCGAGACGGCGGTTTACAGCGAATTCAGCTTCGAGGGGGCCATCATCTCCGGCAATCTGGTGGATGGCGGCACCATGGGTATTTCGGTTGCCAACTTCCAGCAGGGCGGGCGGCTGGCGTCGGTCACGGGCAATATCGTGCGCAACATCCGCCTGGATGGCCCCTATCCGGAAGAAGTGGCGGGCTTTGGCATCGGCATCGCCGTGGAGGCCGATACGGTGGTCAGCGGCAATGTGGTCGAAGGCGCGCCCAAATACGGCATCCTTGCGGGCTGGGGTCCTTACATGCGCGACCTGTTGATTGCCCAGAACATTCTGAGAGACTGCCCGCTGGGCATTGCCGTGACCGTGGTGGAGGGCGCGGGCACGGCCGTCATCCAGGGCAATATCATTTCCGCAGCGCGCCGCGGGGCCATTGTCGGCCACCGCTGGCGCGAGGCGGTGACCGGCGACCTTGCCGGAGCCCGCACCGTCCCGCAGCATCTGACAATTTCGGGGAACACGGTGAGCGGCTGACAGCCCCTCAGGCGGAGGGCTGATCCATGCCGCCAAACAGGCGCCTGAACATGATGGGATGGAAAGCCTCGATATTGGAGGCCACATGCCGTGCCATCAGCTTGCGGCAGAGCTCCGGGTCCCGCTGACCAACTGCCTCGATGATGGCCACATGCTGATCCGGGAACAGATCCAGCCAGAAGGTTTCCCCCACGCGCTGGGCGATCATGAAACGGTGAACCAGCAGAAGTGTCCGCGCCAGAACCGGCATCAGGTTTGGCAAATCCGCGCGCTCGAACAGTTTCAAGTGAAAAGCGAGATCGACACGGCTGAGAAGGTAGCCATCCCCCAGATCACGGATCTTGCGGTAATCTTCGACCGATTGGAGCAGGAACTCACGGGTGGCCGTATCAATGTTCAGGCAGGCCCGGGCGATGCCGGCGCTTTCGAGGGCAATACGCTGGTGGATGAGGATCTCTGCCTCGGCCTCACTGATGCTTGTGACGAAGGTGCCTTGATAGCCCCTGCGTTCGACAAGCCCATCCTGTTCGAGCCGCAGCAGCGCCTCTCTGATGGTGCCTTGCGAGCAGGCGAACTCGTGCGCCAGGGACTGTTCGGTCAGAATGCTGCCGCCATTCAGCTCCGACAGCATGATGAGCCGTCTCAAGCTGCCGTAAACCGCATTCGATTTGCGCCCGTTCTCCTTCGGAAGCGTCGGAAACTTCATCTGCATCGCCACTGACATGCGGCTGTGCCCCCACCTTCTCACATGCACGTTCCGGGCAGCGGCCCGGCAGGAAACAGCAAACCAGACCCAAATGGCACCGGAGGCTGAAGCGTGCCGCTGACAGCAGAATGCTGATTGAAGCGGTCTTTTGGAAGAACCTTCTGGCGGGAACAAGCCTGCCGCGCCACTTCGGCAGCTGGAATTGTCTCATTCTGAAGCAAACGGCCTGCGATGCATGTAGATCAGCTTACAGTGACGCTTATCCGGACATGTATCATAATTTATCATGAAATTTGTATAGTACTGTAAACAAGTTTACGCTCGATTGGTCCGGTCTATATGGACCGGCTTCAAATTCCGCTGCGCGAGATGACGGAGATCCAGTTCTTCCAGGCCAGCTTTTCGATCAGATTTTCACCAAACCCGTGGTCCCGGAAGGCGGCGATCAGACGCGGCAGGCCCGAGACATCGCCGATATCGCGGGGCACAAGGCATCCGTCGAAGTCGGAACCAAGGCCAACGTGATCCTCGCCCAGCTTGTCAATGAGATAGGCGGCATGGCGCACGACTGTTTCGAGCGGCGTATTGCTGTCGGGGCGTCCATCCTCGCGCAGGAAGGCGCAGTGGAAATTGACGCCGGCAAGCCCCTTGCTTTCTGCGATGGCAGCCAGCTGGCGGTCCGTCAGATTGCGGGCGCTGGGGCACAGGGCATGGGCGTTGGAGTGGGAGGCGATGAGCGGCCTGTCCGAGATGGCTGCCACATCCCAGAAGCCTTTTTCGGTGATGTGCGACAGGTCCACCATGATGCCGAGAGCATTGCAGCGGCGCACAAGCTGGCGGCCAAGGTCTGTCAGCCCCTCGCCGGTATCGGGCGAGGAGGGAAAGGCCATGGGCACGCCGTCGCCAAAGATGTTGCGGCGGCTCCAGACAGGGCCGAGGGAACGCAGGCCCGCGGCATGGAGCACATCCAGCGCAGCAAGGTCCGGGCCGATGCACTCCGCCCCTTCGATATGCAGCACCATCGCCATCTGTCCGGCTGCCATTGCCGCCTCGATTTCGCGGGCGCTGCGGGCGATGCGGCAGGCGCCTTGCGAAGCGGCTTCCAGCTTCAGGGCACGCGATGTCATGGAAAGGGTCCAGCTCAGGGCTTCTTCCTGACCCAGCCGCTGATAGTGGCGCGGATCGGCGGAGCCAAGCGAGCGCATCAGCTGCATGTCCTGCACGCCGGGCACGAACATGGCGAAGAGCCCGCCGGCGAAACCGCCCGCCCGGGCGCGGGGCAGGTCTATGTGGTCCTCTGAGGAATGGTCGAAGAAGGACTTGCCGCGCCCGGCACGCTCGCGCATCTCCAGCTTGAGGAGAGTGTCATTGTGGCCATCGAAAACGGGCACGGGCGGATGGCCGGACTGTGATTCGCTCAAGGGAACCTCGTGAAGGGAGCCGGGAACTGGCGGAGGGCAGGCTGGAGTGGCGTCCATTTAGCCATTCCGGCACCCCATATGGCAAGCCGGAGCACGCATCTGTGGCGGAATTGCCGCGCTCGCGGGGATTTCATTTGTCCATTCTTCCCGAATATTGCCTTCTCCTGAAGAACCGGCGCAAAAGATGGCGTTTATGACGGTTCGTCAGGTCAAGGGTGAGCCCAAAATGGCAGCGGATGTTGCTTCGGAATTTGAACGTGAGTCGCGCGGTCTGAGCCGGCGTGGTTTTCTTTTCTCAGGTGCGGCGCTCATGGTGCTGTCGGCCGCTGGGTGCCAGACGCTCGAGCAGCCTGTCGGGCTGCCGAACCAGCCGCCGCTGCCGGACGAAAAGTTCGACTATGATCTGGCCTATGCGGCCCGCAAGGATGGCGACTGGAACATTCCGGCGATCAAGTACAAGAACTTTGACCGGCAGTTCTGGCGTCAGGTTGTGGACTACGAGACCAAGGAAGCCCCGGGAACGATCATCGTCGATCCCTATAATCACTTCCTGTACTGGACCATCTCCCGCAAGAAGGCCCTGCGTTACGGCATCGGCGTCGGCAAGGCCGGTTTCGGCTGGTCCGGCGCTGCGACGATCCGCATGAAGCAGGAATGGCCCGCATGGTTCCCGCCGAAGGAAATGATCGAACGCCGCCCTGAGCTGAAGAAGTACAAGGACGGCAAGATGGATGGCGGCATCGACAACCCGCTGGGTGCCCGCGCGCTCTATCTGTGGCAGGGCAATGTCGACACGCTGTACCGGATTCACGGCACCACCGAGCCGCAGAGCATCGGCCGCAGCGTATCGAGCGGCTGCATCCGCATGTGGCATCAGGACGTGATCGACCTCTATGAGCGCGTTCCGATGAACACCAAGGTCGTCGTTCTGGGGGATGCCATCCCGGACAGCGTGAAGAAGCAGATGGCCGAGGCGGAAAAGAAGAAGGCCGGCTGAGCCGCTTTCATTCCTGCCTTTCGAGACGATCGGGCCCCGCCATGTGCGGGGCCTTTTCCGTTCCGGCTCAGGTCAGGACGGGTGTCAGGGCCACATCGGAAAGAATGGCGCCGAAGTGGCAGATGGCAGCGGCCAGCACGAAGCTGTGCCAGATGGCATTCTGGAAGGGCAGGGACTTCCAGGCGTAGAAGGCCGTGCCCGCCGAATAGAGCGCACCGCCCGCCACCAGCAGCCAGAAGCCCAGCGGAGACGCGTTTTGCAGCAGCGGCTGATAGGCAAAGACGATGACCCAGCCGAGCGCCAGGCAGATCGGGACGGTGTATTTGTCAAAGCGCTGCAGGCGCACCAGCTTGATGGTGGCGCCCGTGATTGCCCCCGTCCAGACGACCGCAAGCACCAGCATGCCCGGCCAGCCGCCGATGACCATGGCGGCAAAGGGGGTGTAGGTGCCTGCAATCATCAGGAAAATGGCGGCATGGTCAAAACGGCGGAACCAGCTGGCATGGTTGTTCTTGGCCAGCATGTTGTAGAGTGCCGAACAGATCAGCATGGCCATCAGGCAGGCTGTATAGACGGAAATGCTGGCAATGCGCCCAGCCGCATCTTCCTGCGGGATAACCAGTGTCAGAAGAATGATGGTGGCTGCCACCCCCAGTGCTATGCCGATGACATGCACCGTTCCGTCTGCAATCCGCTCTGCTCTTGTCTGCTCCCGCATGCGCCCCTCGTCTGGCTATCTTCCGATTACGTCAACGTAATGTATCGTCCGGTCAAGCGCAAAGATAGATCCGTTCTTGTCAGATTTGATGGCGGCTGATGCCTGATTTGTGGGCATTTCCCCTGCGTCTTGTGCAGTCTTGCCGCAAGGTGTCTGCGGGAAATGCCGGTTTCCTGCCGTCCCGGTAGTCATTGCGCCTTGGCACGGCACTTGCAAAACATCACGCAGAGTTTAGCGGCTAGGGTTCCGGCGTCTCATGACGTGGCTGGTCCGAGAGCTGCTACCGGCGGGGAGACAGTCCGCCGGGTGCACGGCGGGATAAAAGCCCGGGAGACCTCGTAAGCCAAGGGATTGGCGGCGCGAAGGTCCATGCCGATCCCTTTCTAAAGATGCAAGAAGGGGAACACCAATGCAGACCATTTCCAAATTCCTGGCGTCCATTGCGGTTGCAGCCCTCGTGGCGGGCGCTCCATTTGCCGCCCATGCTGCTCCCAAGAAGGACTTCAAGGTTGCCTGGTCCATCTATGTGGGCTGGATGCCCTGGGGCTATGCGGCAGATCAGGGGATCGTGAAGAAGTGGGCTGACAAATACGGCATCACCATCGAGGTCACCCAGTTCAACGATTATGTGGAGTCCATGAACCAGTATACCGCCGGTGCTTATGACGCGGTGACGCTGACGAATATGGACGGCCTGTCCATCCCGGCCGCCGGCGGCGTTGATACGACAGCAGTGATCACCGGCGACTTCTCCAACGGCAATGATGCGGTGATCCTCAAGGACAAGGACAGTCTGGAGGACATCAAGGGCCAGAACGTCAATCTGGTCGAATTCTCCGTCTCGCATTACCTGCTGGCCCGGGCACTGGAGACCATCGGGTCGTCCGAGCGTGACGTGAAGGTGGTGAATACCTCCGATGCGGACATGGTGGCCGCCTTCCAGACACCGGACGTGACGGCGGTGGTGACCTGGAACCCTCTCGTATCCTCGATCATGGAAGACCCCTCGGCCCGCAAGGTCTTCGACAGCTCGCAGATCCCCGGTGAGATCATTGACCTCATGGTGGCCAAAACCGAAGTGCTGAAGGACAATCCGGAGTTCGGCAAGGCACTGGCCGGCATCTGGTACGAGACCATGGGCATCATGCTGGCCGATAGCCCGGAGGGCAAGGCTGCGCGCGAGGCGATGGGCGCGGCATCAGGCACGGATCTGGTCGGCTTCGAGGCGCAGATGGCGGCGACGATGCTCTTCGGCAAGCCGGATGAGGCCCTGGCCTTCACCCTCTCGGAAAGCCTGCCCAAGACCATGGACCTGGTGCGCAACTTCCTTTTCGAAAAGGGGCTCTTGGGCAGCGGTGCCGCCTCTGCGGACGTGATCGGTATCGAGATGCCGGACGGCAGCGTGCTGGGCGACAAGGAGAACATCAAGTTCCGCTTCACCGGCACCTTCATGGAAGCAGCCGCCAAGGGCGACCTCTGATCTCCTGCCCGGTCCGGGAATGGGGAGAGCCTCCATTCCCTCTCCCGCTGTCCCGAGAGGTACCTATGCGCTGGATCAATTCACGCCCGGGAAAAGGCGCCAGCCTGACACTGGTGATGCTGCCCTTCGTGCTGCTGCTGGCGGCCTACATGCTGGGCTCAGCTGCAAGGCTGGCGGAAAACCCCAATGACAAGCTCTTGCCGGGCCTTGCGGCACTTGGTGATGCCATCAGCCGCATGGCGCTTGAGCCCGATGTGCGGACGGGGGACTATCTCCTCTGGACCGACACCCTGGCGAGCCTGAAACGGCTGTTTGCGGGTCTTGGGATTGCCACGGTCATCGCGCTGCTGACCGGTCTTGTCATCGGCATCCTGCCCTATGCGCGGACGCTGCTTTCGCCCTTCGTCGGAGCCTTTTCCATGGTGCCGCCGCTGGCGCTGCTGCCGGTGCTGCTCATCGTCATGGGGCTGGGGGAAGCGTCCAAGATTGCGCTGATCGTCATCGGCGTTGCTCCCGTCATGATCCGCGACCTAGCGCTCAAGGCCATCGAATTGCCGCGCGAGATGATCGTCAAGGCGGAAACTCTCTCCGCCTCCTCCTGGCTGATTGCCTTGCGTGTGGTGCTGCCGCAGGTGCTGCCCCGGCTGATCACTTGCCTTCGGCTGCAGCTTGGGCCTGCCTGGCTGTTCCTGATCGCGGCGGAGGCCATCTCGGCGGACAGCGGTCTTGGCTACCGCATCTTTCTGGTGCGCCGCTATCTCTCCATGGATGTGATCTTTCCCTATGTGGTGTGGATCACCCTGCTGGCTGTCGTGACGGACATCCTGCTGGACAGGCTGCGCATCGCCGTCTTTCCCTGGTCTGAACTGGAGAAGGGCAAATGAGCGCGCTGTCCGTCAGGCACCTCTGGAAGGAATATGGCGACCAGATCGTGCTGGAGAATGTCTCCATCGAGATCGAGTCCCGTGCCTTCGTTGCGCTGGTCGGCCCTTCCGGCTGCGGCAAATCCACCTTCCTGCGCATGCTGCTTGGGCAGGAGGTGCCCACAAGGGGCGAAATCCTGCTCGACGGGATGCCGCTGCCGAAGGAGCCGGGCCCGGACCGGGGTGTCGTCTTTCAGCGCTACTCGGTGTTTCCGCATCTGACGGTGCTGGGCAATGTGATGCTGGGCAAGGAACTGCAAGCCTCGCGCATTGCCGGGCGGCTGTTCGGTGCGGCCCGCCGCACCTGTGCAGATGAGGCGCGGGCGATGATTGCGGCGGTTGGCCTTGCTGGCGCCGAGGCCAAGTATCCGGCCCAGCTTTCCGGCGGCATGCAGCAGCGGCTTGCCCTGGCGCAGGCGCTGATCATGCGGCCCAAGGTGCTGCTGCTGGACGAGCCCTTTGGCGCGCTCGATCCCGGCATCCGCGCCGAGATCCATACATTGATGAAGAAGCTCTGGCACGAGGCGCCGATGACCGTGGTCATGGTCACCCATGACATGCGGGAGGCCTTTACCCTCGCCACCCGCGTTGTCGCCTTCGAGCGCCCGCGCGACCGGCCCGAGGAGAAGCTGCGCTACGGGGCCACCATCACCCGCGATATCGGCATCTGGCCGCCCCGCAAGGCGGGACAGCCCTCACTCTTTCGCCCTGACCGGGACGGCCCGGTCTCTCTGGACGGGCAATAGCCGGGACGGCCCGGCCATCCATCCACAGGAGCTGCAACCGTGCACATCCGCCGTTCTCCCGAAGAGATCGCCGCCAACAGGGCGCGCTATGAGGAACATCAGAAGAAGGGTCTAGAGTTTGCCCCCAAGGCCCTGCCGGGCAAGAGCGTGAAGCCCGCGCCTGCCATCGCCGCAGACAGGATCATCCACCGGGAGGTCATTCCCGGCGGCTGGTACTGGACAACCCGCGTCAAGATCGGAGAAACCCTGCGTGTTGCGCTGGATGAGGGCCTGTCCACCGTGTCTCTGGTCGCCTGGAGCGCAGCGGATCCGAGCGAGCGGCTGAACCTGCCCGATACGGTGAAGGTTCAGTGGACCACCGCCCTTGCCATGGGCCGGGTGATCTTCTCCGACATGGGCAAGGTGATGTTCTCCATCACCGGGGACAGCTGCGGTACCCATGACTGCCTGATGGGCGGGTCCACTGCGGCGTCCAATGCCCGCAAATATGTCGGCGCAAACGGAGCCTCCTTGCGCAACACCCGCGACAACTTCGTGCTGGCCGCCACCAAGGCCGGGTTGGACAAGCGCGACATTCCCGCCGCTCTTGCCCTGTTTGCCCCCGTGCGTGTTGATGCAGAAGGCCGGTTCAGCTGGGTGGCGGACATGGTCTCGGCTGGCGACTACGTGGAGCTGCGCGCCGAGATGGACATGACCGTCGCCTTTTCCAACTGCCCGCATCCGCTCGACCCGAGTCCGGTCTATGCACCCAGTCCCGTCACCATCACCCGCATTGCGGCCAGTTTGCCCGCTGCGGACGACCTGTGCCGCACGGCAACCGCCGAAGCCGTGCGTGGCTTTGAAAACAATGCGCTGGCAGCGCTGTGAGGGGGAGACAGACCGATGACCGCATTCATTCAGACTTCTGCCGCCCGCACGCCTGAAACCGCCGTACAGGACCACTACATTCCCGCTGAAGCGCCGTTCTCCACCTTTGTCCGCAAGGGGCAGGTGCTGCGCATTGAGGACAGCTATGGCCAGCAGGCCGTCGACACGCTGTTCTACAACGCCCATGACTTCTCCGAGCGCTATTCCAGCCAGGACACCATGCGCGAGCAGGGGGCGGCCTATGTCTCCACCGGCACGAAGATCATGTCCAGCGAAGGCCGGGTGATGCTGACGGTAACGGCGGACAGCTGCGGCCGCCATGACACCTCCGCCGGGGCCTGCTCCTGCGAGAGCAACACGGTGCGCTTTGGCGCCTACACGAAATATCTCCATGCCTGCCGCGACAATTTCGTCATCGAGGTATCGAAGCACGGCATGAGCAAGCGGGATGTGGTGCCGAATATCAACTTCTTCATGAACGTGCCGATCGAGCCGTCCGGCAAGATGACCATCGTTGATGGCATTTCCTCGCCCGGTGACTACGTGGAGATGAAGGCGGAGATGGACGTGCTGCTCGTCATCTCCAACTGCCCGCAGATCAACAATCCCTGCAATGGCTTTGACCCGACACCCATCCGGGTTCTGGTCTGGGATGACGGGGCGGCGTGATGTTCCAGAAGGTTCTGATCGCCAACCGCGGCGAAATCGCCGTGCGCGTCATCAAGACGCTGCGCAAGATGGGGATCGCAAGCGTTGCGGTCTATTCCGATGCCGACCGGTTTTCTAAAGCGGTGCTGATGGCCGATGAGGCTGTGCGGCTGGGCCCCGCCCCGGCGGCTGAAAGCTATCTCAATGTTGAGGCCGTCATCGCCGCCTGCCGTGAGACGGGGGCAGAGGCTGTCCATCCGGGCTATGGCTTCCTGTCGGAGAACATCGGCTTTGCCGAAAGGCTGAAGGCGGAGGGGATCACCTTCATCGGCCCCTCGCCGGACAATATCGCGGCCTTCGGCCTCAAGCATACGGCGCGGGAACTGGCGAAGGCCAGCGGCGTGCCGCTGCTGCCGGGCTCCAGCCTCATTGCCAGCGGGACTGAAGCTCTCGCAGCGGCGGAGGCCATCGGCTATCCGGTGATGCTGAAGTCCACCGCCGGGGGCGGGGGCATCGGCATGCAGCTGTGCGAGACGCCGGAAGCGCTGGGCGCCGCCTTCGAGACGGTGCAGCGGACGGCGCAGGCCAGCTTCGGCGATGCCCGTGTCTATCTGGAGCGCTTCGTTGCCAGAGCCCGCCACGTGGAGGTGCAGATCTTCGGGGACGGAAAGGGCAACGTGGTGGCGCTGGGCGAGCGGGACTGCTCGCTGCAGCGGCGGAACCAGAAGGTGATCGAGGAAACTCCGGCGCCGGGTCTTTCCGCTGAGGTGCGGCAGAAGCTGCATGCGGCGGCTGTGGCGCTGGGCCGTCAGGTGAACTACGCCTCGGCCGGTACCGTGGAGTTCATCTACGATCCGGCGCGGGAGGAGTTCTACTTCCTTGAGGTCAACACCCGCCTGCAGGTGGAGCATCCGGTGACGGAAGCCGTCTTCGGCATCGATCTGGTGGAATGGATGATCCGTCAGGCCGCCGGGGAGGATGTGCTGACTGGCGCAGAGTATCTGAGGCCGAAGGGGGCGGCCATCGAGGCGCGCGTCTATGCGGAAATGCCCCATGCGGGCTTCCGCCCCAGCGCGGGCCTTCTGACGGAGGTGCGCTTTCCTGAAGACGTGCGCGTGGATGGCTGGGTGGAGACGGGCACGGAGGTGACCGCGTTCTATGACCCGATGCTGGCCAAGATCATCGTCAGTGGCAAGGACAGGGCCTCGGCCATTGAAGCCCTTTCTACAGCACTGTCACAGACATCCCTGTGCGGGATCGAGACCAATCTCGGCTATCTGAAGGCGATTGCCGCCTCGGACCTGTTCCGCAGCGGTCAGGTGGCGACGACGGCGCTCAGGGATTTTGCCTTTGTGCCGGATGTGATCGAGGTGATCGCGCCGGGGGCTCAGTCGAGCCTGCAGGAGTTGCCGGGCCGTCTTGGCCTCTGGCATGTGGGCGTGCCGCCGTCGGGACCGATGGATGAACGCTCCTTCCGCCATGCCAACCGGCTGGTGGGCAATGCGGATGAGACAGCGGCGCTGGAACTGACCGTTTCCGGCCCGGTGCTGCGGTTCTTCTCGGACGTGCGCGTGGCGCTGGCTGGAGCCCTGATGCCTGCCTCGCTGGACGGCACGCCGGCGCCGCACAACGAGGCCTTCGAGGTGCTGGCAGGCCAGACGCTCTCCATCGGAGCCATCAAGGGGGCCGGACAGCGGACTTACCTTGCTGTTGCAGGCGGGCTTGATGCGCCGGTGGTGCTGGGCTCGCGGGCAACCTTCGGGCTGGGACAGTTCGGCGGCAATGCCACCGGCACCCTGCGGGCTGGCCATGTGCTGCGGCTGGCGCGGGCGGAGCAGGTTCCGGTCAAACCTGCCGGTGTGCCTGCGGAGCTGACGCGGGAGTGGCATGTGGGCGTGCTCTATGGCCCGCATGGCGCGCCGGATTTCTTCCTTGAGGAAGATATCGAGACGCTGTTTTCCGCCGCTTACGAGGTGCATTACAACTCGGCCCGCACGGGCGTGCGGCTGATCGGCCCGGCACCGAAGTGGGCACGGGCTGATGGCGGGGAGGCGGGGCTGCACCCTTCCAACCTGCATGACAATGCCTATGCCATCGGTGCCATCGATTTCACCGGCGACATGCCGATCATCCTGGGGCCGGATGGCCCCAGCCTTGGCGGCTTCGTCTGCCCGGCGGTGATCGCCCGGGACGAGCAGTGGAAGATGGGCCAGTTCAAGCCCGGCGACCGGATCCGTTTCCATGCGGCCGGGCGCAAGGGCGATCCGCTGGCGGGGCCTGCGGTCCGCAAGCTGGGTGAGGAGGCGGGGGCGCCTGTGCTGGCAACGGGCATGGCCGGGACAGTGCCCGTTGTCTACCGCCGTCAGGGCGATGACAACCTGCTGGTCGAATATGGCGCGATGCAGCTCGACATCGGCATCCGCATGCGTGTCCACCTGCTGATGGAAGCGGTGAAAGCGGCGAAGCTGCCCGGATTGATCGACCTGACACCGGGCATCCGCTCGCTGCAGATCCATTATGACGGCACGAGCCTGACCCGCCGCCGCCTGCTGGGTCTTCTGGCGGAGATCGAGGAGACTCTGCCGCCGGCCTCGCAGGTGAAGGTGCCAAGCCGCACCGTCTGGCTGCCGCTGTCCTGGAACGATCCGGACGCGGAACTGGCAATGCGCAAGTATCAGGAACTGGTGCGCCCCAATGCGCCCTGGTGCCCCTCCAACATCGAGTTCATCCGCCGCATCAACGGCCTTGCAGATGAGCAGGCGGTGAAGGACACCATCTTCGACGCAGCCTATCTGGTGATGGGGCTGGGGGATGTGTATCTCGGCGCACCTGTGGCAACGCCTGTCGACCCGCGCCACCGGCTGGTGACGACCAAGTACAATCCGGCTCGCACCTGGACACCGGAGAACGCGGTCGGCATCGGCGGCGCTTACATGTGCATCTATGGCATGGAAGGGCCTGGGGGCTATCAGCTGTTCGGGCGCACCATTCAGATGTGGAACACATGGCGGCAGACGGATGTGTTCGGCAAGGACAAGCCGTGGCTGCTCGATTTCTTCGACCAGATCCGCTTCTTTCCTGTCTCGCATCAGGAACTGACCGAAGCGCGGGCCACCTTTCCCCATGGCGGTTATCCGCTGAGGATCGAGGAGGGCATTTTCTCGCAGGCAGAGTATGAGGCTGGCCTCGCGGCCAATGCGGCCGGCATCTCCGCCTTCAAGCAGGGGCAGCAGGCTGCCTTCGAGGCAGAGCGCCAGCGCTGGAAGGACGCGGGGCTCGACAGTTTCGTGGCGGACGAGGGGGGCGGGCCGGGCCTTGGAGGCGACATTCCGCAAGGCTGCACGGGCGTCGAAAGCGCCGTGCCCGGCAATGTCTGGAAAGTGCTGGTGGAGGCCGGCCAGAAAGTGGAAGCTGGCGAAACGCTCGCCATCATCGAGTCAATGAAGATGGAAATCACGGTCACCGCCCATGTGGCCGGACGGGTCAGCGAGCTGCGTGCCGCCCCCGGCCGCAGCATCCGGGCCGGTGACGTGCTGGTGGTACTGGAGGATGGACTATGATCCCGGTGATGCTTGACCTTGCCTCCCTGCGGGCAGCCTATCAGAGTGGCCTGACGCCGCTTGCTCTGGTGGAAGAGGTGATTGCCCGGTGCAACGCCTGTGATGATCCGGCGATTTTCATCACGCGTGCGAAGGACGAAGATCTTCGGGCCGCCGCCATGGCGCTGATGGCGCGGGCGCCGGAGCCCAACAGCCTGCCGCTCTGGGGAATTCCCTTCGCGGTGAAGGACAATATCGATGTGGCGGGCCTGCCGACGACCGCAGGCTGCCCGGCCTATGCCTATCAGCCGGAGACGGATGCGGCAGTGGTGGCGCGGCTGAAGGCTGCCGGGGCTCTGGTGGTGGGCAAGACCAATCTTGACCAGTTCGCCACCGGGCTCAACGGTACCCGCTCTCCGCATGGGGCACCGCGCTGCGTCTTCAACAAGGACTATGTCTCCGGCGGCTCTTCCTCCGGTTCGGCGGTTGCTACGGCGGCGGGGCTTGTCAGTTTTGCGCTGGGCACGGATACGGCAGGGTCTGGCCGCGTGCCTGCGGCCTTCAACAATCTCGCCGGCATCAAGCCGACGCCGGGACTGGTGCCCAACACCGGCGTCGTGCCCGCCTGCCGCAGCGTGGATGTGGTGACGGTGTTCGCCGCGACTGTGGGCGATGGCGTTGCCATCCGCAAGGTGATGGATGGCTTTTACGCGGGCGATCCCTATTCCCGCAAGGCAGAGCCTGTGAGCCTGCCCGTCTCCGGGTTAAGAGTCGGGGTGCTGGCAGGTCCAGAGCGGGAGTTTTTCGGCAATGCCAGCGTCGAAGCCCTTTATGATGCAGCCATCGAGCGGGCGCGGGGGCTGGGGGCCGTCATCGTGCCTTTCGACTATGCCCCGTTCCGGCAGGCAGCGGAGCTGCTCTACAACGGCCCCTGGGTGGCGGAGCGCCTGGCGGCGGTGAAGGATTTCATCGCCACGAATGCCGCTGACTTCGACCCCACGGTGCGCGCCATCATCGAAGGGGCGAGGGCCTATGATGCGGTTGCCGCTTTCGAGGGCCAGTACAGGCTGGGCCACCTGCGCCAGAAGACGCTGGCCGAGTGGGCGAAGGTGGATGTGCTGATGCTGCCAACCTCGCCCACGATCTATACGGTCGAGGAGATGCTGGCTGATCCTGTCACCAGAAACAGCCACTTTGGCCGTTACACCAACTTTGCCAATCTCTTCGGCTATGCCGCCATTGCCGTGCCGGCCGGGTTCGGCCCGGATGGCCTGCCGGGCGGGGTGACCCTGTTCGGTCCTGCCTTCAGCGATGATGCGCTCGCTCCCTTCGCCGATGCCCTGCACCGGGCAGCGGCCTGCGGCATGGGCAAGGACAAGACGGCAGAGCTGCCTCAGGCCAGCCGCGTGCCGGAGCCCGACGACGGGCTGGTCCCGGTTGTGGTGGTTGGCGCGCATCTGACCGGCATGCCGCTCAATCACGAGCTGACCGGGCCGGGCGGCAAGCTGGTGAAAACCTGCCGCACGGCGGGCGACTACCGCCTCTTCGTGCTGCCGGGCTCCACGCCGCCAAAACCGGGCCTCATCCGCGAGCCGGGCTTTGCAGGAAGCGGGCTTGAGGTGGAAGTGTGGAAGGTGACGCCGGAGGCTTTCGGCCGGTTTGTCCAGAAGATCCCGGCACCGCTCGGCATTGGCAAGGTGACGCTGGATGACGGCAGCGCCGTCTCCGGCTTCCTGTGCGAGGGCCATGCCGTGGCCGGAGCGCAGGAGATCACCAGCCTCGGCGGCTGGCGCGCCTATATCGCGCAGAGGAATTGAACGCAGAAGCGGCGGCAGGGCAGGGCCTTGCTGCCGCTCGTCCACAAGGCGATCGCAGAAGAGCGGGGGAATCGGCTTCACCCCCGCCTGAAAATCGCTATGTTTGCGGCGCAGAGCATTGACCTTGCCCACCTTGAGGGAGTACCGCCGGACGGCCGGGTTTGACCGGCAAGTCTCAGGCGGCAGCAATGCCATGCCCGAGGTCTTTAGACCTAACCGGATTTCAGCGGCACGGGACGGGGAATGACGGTCAGCATCGATATCGGCGAAATGTCAGGCGGCGCAAAGGCGCTGATGGATCTGGAAGAACTGCTCGCAACGCGCCTGCTGGTGCAGGGCAACTCCGGCTCTGGCAAATCGCATCTTCTGCGCCGTCTTCTCGAACAGTCCGCCAGCTGGGTGCAGCAGGCGATCATCGATCCGGAGGGCGACTTCGTCAGCCTTGCCGAGAAATTCGGCCATGTGGTGGTGGATGCCGCCGGAACCGAGCGTGACCTGCAGATGATCGCTGCCCGTGTGCGCGCGCACCGGGTTTCCGTCGTGCTCAATCTGGAAGGTCTGGACGCCGACCGGCAGATGAAGGCGGCGGCGACGTTCCTTGACGGCTTGTTCGATGCGGACCGTGATCAGTGGTATCCGATGCTGGTGGTGGTGGACGAGGCGCAGCTTTTTGCCCCTGCGGCTGCCGGTGAAGTGAGTGAAGAGGCGCGCCGCCGCTCGCTGACCGCGATGACGAACCTCATGTGCCGCGGCCGCAAGCGCGGGCTGGCCGGCATCATTGCGACGCAGCGCCTCGCCAAGCTTGCCAAGAACGTGGCGGCGGAGGCTTCCAACTTCCTGATGGGCCGCACCTTCCTGGACATCGACATGGCCCGCGCGGCCGATCTTCTCGGCATGGAACGGCGGCAGGCGGAAGCTTTCCGCAATCTCGACCGGGGGCATTTCATTGCCCTGGGGCCTGCCATGTCGCGCCGTCCGGTGCCGGTGCGCATCGGGCCGGTGGAGACCTCCGGCCGCGGCGGCGGGCCGAAGCTGACGCCGCTGCCGGACAAGCCGGCGGAAGACGCTAAGGATCTGATCTTCACGCCCATGCCGGATGAGGCCTTGCGCATCCGTCCGCGTGCGCCGGAGCCTGTTTCGACGGCGGAGATCCTGACGCAGCTGTCGGCTGCGGGCCGCATGGAAAGCGCCCGCAACCAGCCCGCACCTCAGCCGGACGAACTGCCGGTGGACACGGCCGAGCGGGATGCGGCAATCGACGAGATCATGACGGCAATTCTGGCGGAGCCCGAGGCGGCCTTCCAGCCGGTGGCAGCGCTTTATCAGGACTTTCAGGTCCGCTGCCGTATCGCCAAGGTGCCCGGCGGCGTGCCGGATCTCTCCGTCTTCCGCGAGAAGCTGTCGGTGGCCCGTGCCGGCGTCGACAGCGGTGAGGTGGACACCAATGACTGGGAGCGGGCGGCACTGATTGCCGCGGAACTGCCGGAGGACATGCGCGGGGTCTATCTGCTGCTGGCCAAAGCGGCGCTCGCCAAGGCGCCGTGCCCGCCGAATGCGGAAATCGCCAAGGCCTATGGCACCCGCTCGCCGGGCCGTGCCCGTTGGCTGCTGGCCCATATGGAGGAGCGGGGCTTCCTGCTCTGCGCCACCGACATGCGCGGCAACCGCATTGTCACGCTGACGGACCTGGGCTGGCAGACAGCCCCGGGCGATGCGGAAGCGGCAGCCTGAGAGCATTCTCAAGGCCTGACGCGCCAGACCTCGCTCCCCTGACATGAAAAGGGGCGCCGCAGCGCCCCTTCGGTTCCTTGTGACGATAGTTGTTGCCTGTCAGGCGGCGCGCACGCGCTGCAGGAAGCTCGCGATCGTCCCTTCCAGCTTTGCCGCCTGACGGGTCACATCCTGCGAGGCCTGCAGAACATCGCTGGCCGAACCGCTGGTCTCCTGGGCCGACTGCATCACATTGCCGACGCTGCCGCTCATGTCGCTGGTGCAATCTGCGGCGCGCTGAACGTTGACCGTGATTTCACGCGTTGCCTCTCCCTGCTGGGAAATGGCATCGGCGATGGTGGTGGTGAACTGGTTCACCTCACCCATGGTCTCGGCAATTTCCTGGATCGAGCCAACCGCCTCGCGGGTGGAGGACTGGATGCCGCTGATCTGCGACGAGATTTCCTCGGTCGCTTTCGCGGTCTGGTTGGCGAGTTCCTTCACCTCCGCCGCCACAACTGCAAAGCCCCGTCCGGCTTCGCCCGCACGGGCCGCCTCGATGGTGGCGTTGAGGGCTAGAAGATTGGTCTGCTCGGCAATGGCCTGAATGAGCTGCACCACTTCGCCGATCTTCTGGGCCGCGGTATCAAGGCTCCCGACCCGCTCGTTGGAGAGGGCGGCGGCACGGGCCGCAGCTTCCACCACGCCCTTGGTCTGCTCCACCTGGCGGCTGATTTCGCCGATGGAAGCGGACAGCTCCTCCGCCGCAGAGGCAACCGTCTGCACGCTGATCTGGGCCGTTTCAGAGGAGGCAGCCACGGTGGAAACCTTGCTGGAGGTCGCCTGGGCAATCGAGGTCAGTGCACCTGCCGTTTGTTCCATCCGGCCCGAGTTGGCCGATACCTCGGAAATGGCCTGGCGGACCTCTGCCTCAAAGTCCTGGATGAGCGCCTCGACATGCTCCTGCCGGGCAAGGCGCGCCTGCTGCGCTGCCTCGCTTTCGCCCTGGAGCTTCACCCGTTCGATCGCATTTTCCACGAAGACGCCGAGGGCGCCGGCCATCATGCCGATCTCGTCTTTCCGTTCCCGGTGTGCAACGGGGCTGTCCACATCCCCGGCCGCAAGGGCACGCATGCGCTGGGTGAGCTGGGAAATGGGGCGGGAGATATTGCCGCCCAGCAGCCACATCAATGCCGTGCCCGCCGCCAGAATGACCAGAGCCAGGATGATGGCGGTGTTGCGGGTGGTGATGGCGGCTGCCAGCAGCTCGCTTTCCTCAACGGTGAGGATGACGAACCACTTCTGGCTGGTGTTGACCAGCGGAATGGCGCGGATTGCTTCATAGACGCCATCCGTCTCCTTCATGCTGATGCCGTCCTGAGCCTGCGAAAGGCGGGCGATCAGGCTCTGGTCCGCCGTCTTGCCCAGCAGGCTGTTGTCGGGATGGGAAACCCAGACGCCGCCCTCGCTGATGAGGCCGACATAGCCTGTCTTGTAGGGATCGAAGGAGGCGACCTGCTTCTGCAGTCCTTCCAGAGACACATCGATGGTGGCGCCGCCTGCGCCGCTGCCCCTGACATCGATGATGGGAGAAGACGCGGTGGCCATGAGCACATCAACGTTGTTGACCGGGTAGAGATAGGGCTCGGTCACCGTGTCCTGCCGCAGCTGGCGGGGCTTGTCGTACCAGTCCTCCGATCCGCTGTCGCCGCCGAAGATCAGCGGCTCCATCGCCACCTTGCCGTCCGCATGATAGAAATAGGGAATGAAACGGCCGTTCCCGTCCGAGAAGCCGGTTCCCTTGTTGTCCGCATCAAGGCCGGCGAGATCGGGTTCCAGGATGGCGCCGCCGCCGACAAACTGCGGGTTGCGGGCAATGATCTGCTGCATGACCGCGCCATAGGCATTGCGGTCCGTGATCCCGGCATGGAGCAGGCCTTCCATCGCATCTGCGGCAGAGCGTGCGGCCAGCTGAGCTTCGGCCACGGTCTTGCTGACCTGTGTGGCAAGCGACAGCGTTGCCTGTTCAACCTGCTCTTCGCCTGACCTGCGGGCAGACGATTGCATCATTGCCGAGATCACCGCGATGACCACGACAAACCCGATGATGAATACGGCACTCGCCGAAATGAAGATGCGGCCCTTCAGCGACATGGAATGCTCCAGACATCTTGAACAAGTGCCGGAATTCTGCGTGTGTGCGGTGAAAAAAGTGTAACCCTTCAGGAATAAATATAAATTCGATAGCCGACTATTGAATATATAGTCCAGTATTCCTCAGCGTAAGACGGGGCTGCCACAGTTTATTGCGCACGGCGCATCCGTGTCATGGGGGTAGAGGATGGCTGCACCGATGGGACCGGAAACTCCGGGTCCGCCAGTAAAAATTTCAGTTGTGCCAGTTCCAGCTCCAACCCCTCAATGGTGCGGGCGAGCACTGTGTCGAGGTAGCTTCCAGCCGGGGCGTTGCTGCGGATGCGGCTGGCCTGATTGAGCGTTGCCCGCAGATAGCGCGCAACGTCTTCCACTTCGAAGCGGGTGATGCTGATATCCATCTGTCCGTCCATGGCAGTGACTCTGGTTCGTTCTCTTTTTGTTCCTATACTCCGTTCCTTCAAGACAGGCAAGAGGAGTCTCCGCTCCTGTCTGGATCCACCCGATCAGCTCCTGCCGGATCAGTATCAATGCCTGTCCATTCCCGGCTTGCGCTTTGCCGCAAGGCTGACATGATCGCCTGAGAGAGAAAGCGGCATGGCAGGGATTCTGCCGCTTTAAAACATGCTGCAGTCCCGGCGAGGCCGGGTGCGCCAGATGGGGTGAGTGCCGGAAATGCTGAAGACAGCCGTGTTCGCAATTGGGCTTGTCCTGCCGGGGGCCGTTCTTGCCGCCGATGCCACCGCGCCGGTGCGCGAGATCATGAAGATGACGGAAGCGAATTGGTCCGAGAGCGGGGCCGAGTATCAGGACATCTTTGACGCCAGCCGGCTGAAGGTGCTGTTCAGCTCCGATTTTGCTGCCCGCTACGAGAAGGCGATGCAGGGCGAATATGCCCGCGAGAGCGGCTCGCCCTTTGATTATGATGTGATCGTCAACGGTCAGGATGGCTGTCCTCTGAAGAATGTCACGATCACCGCCGCGCCGCCGCAGGGCGCCGTGACAGATGTGAAGGCCCGTTTTCAGGCCGTGACCTGCTTCGGTCAGGAGGCCGAATATCAGGCCTATAACGAGACGCTGTTCAAGGTCATCGTCGAGAACGGCAAGCCGGTGGTCGATGACATCGTGCTGTCGATGGATGGCACGCCCTTCTCGATCAAGGCGGAACTGGGCGCTGCCGCAGGTCAGTAAGCTTCCCTTGCGGTAGGTCGGGAAATGGCAGACGGCAGGCCTTCCTAACCTTCCGCCGTCAGAATCCTGTTGCGTTATTTATTTCGGGCAAGCGCCTTCCCTTGAGTCGAGGCTGTGCCGCCCCGGGCTCGGAGCAGAGTCAATCCGCTGAAGAGTGCGGTTTTTAAGCTGTGCCCTCTGCTGCGCATAAGGCCTGATTTATTTAACCTGGAGGAATTTACTGAATTTTTATTCCGATACCCCGTAATTCCTGCAAGGGTAACGGGAGTTGAGTATGCCGGGGCTGCGCGGGGTTTTTTCCCATCTGAAAGTTTCCACCAAGCTGGCGGGCGGTTTCGCCGCCATGATCCTCCTGACGGGTCTAGCGGGCGGGGCAGGCACGCTGGCCGTGCTGGACCTCAAGGACAAGCAGGCGGTCAGCGGTCTGGCAACGGAGTCGATTGCCGCGCTTCAGGAGGCGTCGGCGGCCAGTCAGGCCTATCTGGCAGCGCCTGCCGCGGAAGCTGCACAAACGGCAGAAGACAGGCTTTCCGCACTGGCGGGCCAGCTCACCCAGCTCCAGTCCCGTCTCACTGACGGCCAGGCCCGCGCCGCGACTCAGGCGGCATCGGGCGCTGTCGCGGAGCTGCAGGCGAATTTCACCGAAGTGGTCGGCACCATCGCAGCCCGTCAGGCTCAGCTTGAGCGGCTGACGGCTTCTGCAGGCAAGCTCGACACACTGGTGACCTCCATCAGTGACCAGATGCAGCAGGCACAGCGCGCCGCCATTGACGAAAGCAAGAAGGCTGGCGGCACCCGTGACCGGGCCGACCGCGTGGTGCGGCCCTTGTCCGGCATGCTGGAAAACCTGCTGATGGTCGAGATCACGCTGCTGCGGGCAGGGCGCGACGGAAATCTCACTCTGATCGGCGATGCCGTCTCCCTCAGTGGACATCTCACGGATGCTGCCGGGGCGATTGCCAAGGTCAAGGGCAGCGGCATTGAGCCTGCCAGCCTGACTGCACTGACCGAAGGCCTGACGGCCTTTGCTACCCGTCTGCAGCCGTTGGGTGCCATGGACAACCCCTGGGGCCGCCGCGCGGCGGTGGCTGTGCTGGCGGGTGAACTGGAGGGCGTGCGCAAGCAGGCCTCCGGCCTGCAGCAGAGCCTTTACGCAGTTCAGGATGACGCCCGCAAGTCGGCAGCCTCTGCCCAGAGTCGGGCAGGGATCGTGGATCTGGTCAAGAGCAACGTGGACAAGCTGACCCGCGCCGTGCTGGAGCTGCGCTCGGCCACGATGGAAACGCTGGCCGCAGATGGGCCGTTCAAGCCCGATCCGGTGCTGAACCGGATGGAATCCCTGCGGACCCTGGCCAACACGCTGGCCGCGGATGCAGGTGCCTTTCCCGAAATCAAGCCCGCCGTGGAAGCGATTACGGCCGAGGTGGATGTCTATGCCGCCGAATTTGCCAGCCTGACCAGCGCCCTGCAGCAACTGGCCGAAACGGCCACGGCGCTGGATGCCTTGTCGGCAGATGTGCGCCAGCAGATCAGCCAGCTCGCCAGCGCCCAGTCCCAGGCTGCGTTTTCCGCCGCCAACGGCGCTCTGGGCACCATTGGTGGTGCGGTCGCGCTTGCCATTGCCGCAGGCATCGGCTTGGCGGTCCTGCTGGCCATGCTCATCACCCGGCCGCTGCGTGCCATTGGCGTGCAGATGGAGCGGCTGGCGGAAGGACGCACGGACATTGACCTGTCGCAGGAGGCGCGCCGGGATGAATTCGGCGGAATGATGCGCACCATCCGCGTCTTCCGTGACAATATTCTCGAGCGTCAGCGGCTTGAAGCAGCCAATGAAGAAGAGGCCCGCGCTCAGGTGGAGCGGCAGGAACGGATGACGGCCCTGATTGCCAGCTTCCGGGACCGGGTGCAGGAAACGCTGGCGGCTGTGGGTGAAACCGCGTCCGGCATGGAAGGCACTGCGCAGGCGCTGGCCGGGATTGCAGGCGAAAGCGCGCGCCAGGCCGGCGATACGCTGGATGTCAGCGGCGTTGCGGCCCACAGTGTCGAAAGCGTTGCAGGCGCCGCCGAGGAACTGGCCGCCTCCATCGGCGAGATCGGCTCCCAGGTTCAGCGCACCAGCCAGGTTGTTGAAATGGCAGCCGCCTCTGTGGACGACACCAACCGCAAGGTCGAAAGCCTGTCGGAAGCGGCCGACCGCATTGGCGAGGTCGTGACCCTGATCCGCGCCATTGCCGAGCAGACCAACCTTCTGGCGCTGAATGCCACCATCGAAGCGGCCCGTGCCGGTGAAGCCGGCCGCGGCTTTGCGGTGGTTGCCTCCGAGGTGAAGGAGCTGGCGACGCAGACGTCCAAGGCAACCGAGGAAATCTCAGGACAGATTTCCGCCATTCAGGATTCCACCCGGGCTGCCGTCGATGCCATCGCGGGAATTGCCCGCACCATGTCGGACGTCAACAGCTACACCACGGCCATTGCAGGGGCCGTAACGCAGCAGGGGGCGGCAACGGGCGAAATCTCCGGCAACGTCCAGAAGGCCGCCGAAAGCACGCAGGCCGTGCGCGGCAACATGAACGCCCTGTCTGCCACCGTGGAACAGGCGAGCGAAGTTTCAGGCCAGGTGCTGGAAGCCAGCGAAAAGCTCGCCGCCCGCACCTCGGACCTGCGCAGTGAAGTGGAGCGGTTCCTCAACGGTATCGCGGCGGCCTGATGCCAAGGCGTGATGCGCGGCTGCCGCAAGCGCGGGCGTCATACCAAGCCTTATGATGCTGACGCATCATGCCTTGAAACTGCTCAAGCGCCGCAAGGATTTAACCACCTCTCGATGAATCGTTCTCATCGAGAGGTGGCGTCAGCCGAGGGGCGGATTCCGGCGTTTGACGGGCTGTGACTTGACGATCGAGGTGTTGGTCTCTGCCTTGTCGGCGATCCGGTCCAGCAGCTTGTCCAGTTCATCAATCGACCGCACGGCAATGCGGGCAATGTAGCAGTCGTCACCCGTCACCTTGTCGCATTCAAGCACCTGAGGCAGATCGGCAATCATCTGCTGCACGATATGCAGCTTGCCCGGCAGGGGGCGGATGCGGGCGATGGCCTGCAAGGTATAGCCCAACGCCTCGTGGGAGAGATCTACCGTGAAGGCGCGGATGATGCCGCGCTCCTCAAGACGGCGCAAACGCTCCGATGTGCTGGGCGATGACAGACCGGCGGCCTGCGCCAGTTCCTTCAGTGAAACGCGTGCGTCCCGGGTGAGGATGTCAATGATCCGGCGGTCTGTGTCGTCAAGCATCGGCTCTCTTTAAGGTATTCTTCCTATTTCACCTTCGCAAATAAGGCTTCGACGAGATACTGCCTACTCTAGATCATGTTTTGCGCTCCTGTCTGCCCTTATCATGAGGGCATTCAGGATGGAGCGCCACAATGACAAGCACTCATGCCCGCGGAACGGCCGAAATGACCGCCGCAATGATCATATCCGGAACAATCGGCGTTTTCGTCGTTCTCTCCGGACAGCCGGTTCTCAACATTGTCTTCTGGCGCTGCGTCTTTGGCGCGGGCGTTCTTCTGGCGGTTTGCGCGGGCCTGGGACTGTTCCGGCGCAGGCGGATCAGCCTGCCGCAGGCAGGACTGGCGGCTCTTGGCGGGGTGGCCATTGCCATCAACTGGATCCTGCTGTTTGCCGCCTACCCGCGGGCCTCGATTTCCGTTGCCACGGCTGTCTACAACACCCAGCCTTTCATGCTGGCGGTCATGGCCTCCGTCATTTTCGGGGAGAAGCTGACGGCATCCCGGCTCGGCTGGATGGTCATGGCCTTCGCAGGCATGCTCGCAATCATTCAGGGGCGCCCCGGAGCGTTGACTGAGGCCGGGGCAGGCAGCTATCTGGCGGGCGTGGGACTGGCATTGGGAGCAGCGTTCTTTTATGCGGCCGCCGCCATCATTGCCAAGAAGCTCAAGGGCATCCCACCGCATCTGATTGCACTCATTCAACTGGCCACGGGCCTGCTGATGCTGGCGCCGCTCGCGGACTTCGGCCAGATGCCGGCGGACTTGCATGCCTGGGCGCTTATCATCACGCTGGGCGTCATCCATACCGGGTTCATGTATGTACTGCTGTATGGTGCCATCCAGAAACTGCCAGCCAGCCTTGCCGGATCGCTGTCGTTCATCTATCCGGCCGTTGCCATCGTGGCGGATTTTCTGGTTTTCGGGATCAGGCTGGAGCCGCTGCAAATGGCTGGCGTGGCCGTTATCCTGCTGGCTGCAGCCGGTGCCGCATTCGGCTGGTCCCTTACGGGCCGCCCGGCTGAGCGGACAGGATCTTGTTAAACGGAAACCGCCCAGAGCACGGTGGCGTTGTGCCACGACAGTGATCACGCTGTCTGCATAACAAAAAAGGGCACAGCTAAGGCTGTGCTCTTTTTGATGGTGCGGCGCAAAAGCTTGGGCTCAGTAGCCCGAGCCGCGCGTGAATTCATTGACCACGGTCATGACGATGATCTTCAGATCGCCGCGCGTGCTCTGGGACTTCAGATATTCGAGATCATATTCGAGACGCATGGACGCATGGTAAGGGTCGGTCGTCTCGCCGCGGAAGCCGTTGACCTGTGCAAGGCCGGTGATGCCGGGACGCACTTGGTGGCGGGATAGATAGCGGGTGTCGAACTCTTCATAAAGCTTGCCGGCGGCGAGCATACCCGGAACATGCGGGCGCGGGCCGACGAGAGACATCTCGCCTTTCAGCACGTTCCAGAGCTGCGGCAGTTCGTCGAAGTTCGACTTGCGCAGGAAACGCCCGATCGGCGTGATACGCGGATCGTTCTTCCGGGTCTGGACAACGCCGGTGGCATCCTGCTTGGCCACATACATGGAGCGGAACTTGAGCGCCATGAACAGTTCGTTGTTCCGTCCATAGCGTGCCTGACGGAAGATTACCGGGCCGGGGCTTGACAGCTTCACGCCAATGGCAAGACCGGCGAGCAGGGGGCTCAGCAGGATGAGGCCTGCAGCGCTGCCGGCAATGTCGATGCTGCGCTTCAGGAAAGGACGGATACGGCTGCGAAGGCCGCTTTGAATACCGCTCGCAGCGGCTAGAGCATCCTGAAGCGCCTCTTCAGGTGCCGGAATGGAAGGGTGAAGCGCCTGTCCCATGCCTGAGGACTGTGCTGCCAGTGGGGCGCCCAGTTCCGGTGTGTGGGTGACGCCATGCTGCCGGCCGGCGGCCAAAGGGCCAAGATGCCGGGCAGGCGCCAGATTACGCTCTGAAAGGGCTCTGGAGAGAAAGGGAAGGCGTTTCGCGGGCTTCTGCGGGGTGGAGCGCTTGCGTGCTTCACCTTCAATAAACTCGTGCACCATTGCAATCTCCAAACTCACAAGAAATTAACACGTCAGGTGCCTGAACGGCGTTCTGTCCGATGCGATCTCCGCTTCAAAACCGGCGCGGATGTTGATCAATTTAAATCAATTCTCAGACTTACTTTAGGTCTTTGGTAACATATTCCGCACCGCAGCGCAATCGGCGGGATGCGGCACTTTTAGGCACGGTCTCCTTTAAGGCGCTGAAATACTGGCGTATCACGCCTTGAAATTGCTCACGGGCCGCGCCGGCTGGACCGGCATTCGCTGCGTTTGGCTCATAGGACACCGGTCCATACGCCGTCTTTGCAGCCAATCTGCATCCGGCGCGGGAAGTCTGCGCGGCGATGGAACCTGACGTAGGTTCGGGCAGCCTCCGGCCATGAAAAAACCGGCTGCGGAACCGCAGCCGGCCGGTTGTGGGGCTGATTGTCAACGGCCGTTGATGAGCCGGCTTGTCCACCGCCCTCCGGCGGACAAGCCGCCGCCTGCGCCCGCACCTACTCCGTGTAGTAGTCGGAATAGGTGTTGTAGAAGGTCGTCTTGCCTTCCTGCTGGTTCAGGGCGGTCAGAATACGGCAATGCTCGCTCTTTGTCTGGCTGAGGCGCTGGATGGCGTTGACGCACATGCGTTGCGGCGTCCGGGCCCAGCGGATGACGAAGGTGATCACATCCGCATATTTTGCGAGATAAAGGCCATCGACCACCGGCTCGATCGGGGGGGAATCCAGCACGATATAGTCAAAGCGGGGACGTGCGGTCTGAATGAGACGGGAGAACTTCTCCCGGGTCAGCAGCTGATCCGTCGGCACGTCTGCCCGGCGGGCGCCGACCACGGCCGTGAGCGACGTTTTGGGATCAGACCTTACGATGTTCTGCAGCAGCTCATCCGAGCCGATGTCACCAATCAGGAAGTCCACCAGCCCATTGGAGGGCTCGATGTTCAGATGGCGCTGGATACTCGGCTTGCGGAAGTCGCAGTCGATGATCAGCGTGCTGGCGCCCGAAAGAGCCAGCGTGCGTGCCAGTGACAGGGCGAGAGTCGACTTGCCTTCTCCGGGCATGGCTGAAGACAGCATGATCACACGGCCAGACTTGCGGGCCTCTTCCGGCTGCTGTGCCCAGGAGCTTTGAAGCGCATTGTCGAGTGTCGCCCGGAGCCTGCGGATGGATTCCGCATACATGGACAAAGGACTGTCGACAAGCGCATCTGAAATGGAGTGCATGTCGGCTACATTGCTGTTGTGCCGGGGGACGACGGTTGCAAGCGGCAGGCGTGTCACGGCCTGAACCTGCTCCTCGTCCGTAAAGCCGCCAACGAAATTCTCGAAGATGAAAGCCAGTGCAAGGCCGGCGCCAATGGCAAAGAGAACAGCCACACCGAGAATCAGGGGCACTTTCGGCGAACTGGGCCTGTTCGGCGGATAAGCCGGAGAGACGACACGGCTGTCGGCAATCTGCAGGGCGGCTTCCGTTTCCAGCGTCTGCGAGCGGGCAAGAAGCATCTGGTACTGGGAAGTCGCGTTACGGGAGATCTGCTGGAGCCGGTAGATCTGCGCCAGCATGTCGGCAGGCAGATTGCTGTTGAGGATGGCGCTGCTGAGGTCTCGCCGCAGCGTTGCAGCTTCCTGGTCATACTGAGATGCGGAGTTCTGGAGCTGTTGCAGCGCCGAGGTCGTTTCCTGCTGCAGGCTGGCGTTGATCTTGTCCAGTTCCTCGCGCAGATTGATGGCCCGTGCAGAGCCGCCTTCTACCTGTGCCAGGCTGCGCTCCAGTTCCATGCGCTGACGGTTCAGCTCGGCTACGGCAGCCGTCTGGAGATTGTCGGCAACGCTTTGCCAGTCGCTCCGCGCCACGCTTTGGCGCAACGCCATGGCCTGGCTTTCTGCCGAGGACCGGTCCGCGATCAGCTGATCGATCCGCCCGCGCATGCTGGTCAGATCAGTGCGTCCTGTCTGCTCGGCAATTGCGTTGACATTGGAGAGAATGAAATCGTCGTAGGCCTTCTCGGCGGTGACGACGGCATTTTCAGCATCGGCCACCTGGCGCTGCACGATATCGCGCGCCTCTCTTGTATTCGATGTCTTGGACTCGATCTGCAGCCGGATGTAGGTCGTGGTGATTGTGTTGGCGAGCTCGGCAGCACGGGCCGGATTCTCTGACCGAACGCTGACTGCAATCAGATAGGTGAGGCCGCGGCGGGACACGGATACATTGTTCTTGAGCTTGGCCAGAACCGAGCCAAGTGCCTCTTCGCCCGTCGGAATCGTTATGTCTCTGATACGCAGGAATGCGAGCAGTTTGTCCCGAAGGCCAATCTTCACACCGAACTCGGGATCGGTCACAAGCCCCTTTTCAGCAATGACAGAAAGAAGAACAGCGTCGGAATCGACTATTTCCACTTCGCTCTCGACGCGCGCGCTGTCAGCTGCCGAAGATCCCATGGAATTGCTGGGATCCAGAAGGTTTTTGCGGCTGGGATCGACAAGAACCAGGGCGGTTCCGGTGTAGAGCGGTGTAATCGAGAAAAGTGCGATGCTCGCAATGGCGAGGATGATTGCAATTGTCGCAATGATTAACTTGAGCTGGCGGCGAACTATGCCAAAAAGGCGGCGGAAATCAATCTCTGCGTCATCCATGAAAAGACATCTTTCCTGTCAGACTGAGGGGAGGGCTCAGATCTTGGGTCAATGATTGGAGACAAAACATTATCGCGCAAAGTCATACTTGAGCAGCGCCTTTGCGTCCAGCGCTTGCCTGCAGGAATGAAATATGCCCGTCGTAGGTCACGCGCAGAGCCGTCAGTATACCGGTTGCATATGCGCCGGTGTCGATGGCGATGCGGTTGCTATGGACCTCGGGCGCCTGAACGACCGTATGCCCATGCACCACGATGGCACCATGGTCGGCGGTGCTGGACAGAAAATCCTGTCTTATCCAGGCCAGATCCAGATCGTCCTGCAGCGCAAGCGGCACATTCGGGCGGATGCCCGCGTGAGCGAATATGATGCCGGGCATCGCGTATGCCGTCGGCAGGCTGTCCAGCAGCTGCACATGCTCTTCCGGGATGTAGCTGCGCAATAGCATTGCAGCCGTTCTGGGATTGCGCCGGAGGTTGTCAATTTCTTCCGCGCTCATGCCGTAGGAAAACAGCGCCTCCTTGCCGCCGTGGGCCAGCCAGGCCATGTTCGCTTTCGGATCCTCCAGGAAGCCGAGCATCATCATTTCATGATTGCCCGCAAGAATGGTGCGCCTCATGCCGCCGCGAGGCGGGGCCAGCATGCGATCGAGCATCTGCGCGGTCGAAGGGCCGCGGTCGACTATGTCGCCGAGCAGAATGAGGTCTGCAGGGCCGGAGAACTGGGCCGCGTCCTCCAGGATCATGGCCTCGAGCTCTTCATAGAGATCAAGGCATCCATGGATGTCGCCTACGGCATAGAGCACCTGTGGCCGGTCTTCGCGCAGGATAACGCGCGGATTGACGCCTCCGGTTTCCCGTGCTCTGCCCGAAAAGAGGCCGCCAAATGCAGTCAGCAGGCGCCTCATGCGCTGCCTCCTGCGTCTCCCGCGGCGCGCGCAGCGCGTTCACGCGCTGCGGCATAGCCAAGGCCCAGCATGATGACAAAGAGGAAGGTGACGGCTTCGATCTCAAGGCTGAAGTCGACAAGCGAGTGAACGGCACCCAGGACGATGGCTCCCGTTGCAGCGCAGATTTCGATCTGCCGGTTGCCGCGAAACAGAGCCGCCGGCAGAAGCGAGGCGGCAATGACAAGGACGATGACGATCGGCAGGCTGCCGAACAGGAGGCCCATCTCGCTCCAGTGTGCGAGGTAAGTGGAATGCGCCTTGTCAAAGACGACGGACGTGGACCGGGGCATGACATTGTAAAGCGGATAGGCCGCTTCGAACGTGCTCGCGCCGAAACCGAGAAGGGGACGGTCGCCGATCATTCTGAAGGTGTTTTCGTAGACTGCCCAGCGGACGTCGGCATCCCGTTCAACGGTCAGGCTGCGCTCCAGCGTGCCCTGGCCATAAACGGCAACGATCGCCAGTCCGCCCGCTATCAGCAGGCTGAAGGCAATGAGGCGGCTGCGCAGTGAGGGCAGGCGCAGGAGCACGGCGGTTGCGACGCCGCAGCCGCCGGCAAAAAGACCCATGCGCGAATTGGAGGCGGCAAGTGCCGCTATGATGATGAGGAAGGCGGTGGCAGCCAGGACCTGCTGGGATGAGATCCTGAAGCCCCGCTTGGGCAGGCCGCTGCGCTCGCCGACGCCGCGCAACTGCGGCGGGGGCGAGCCGGGCTCGTTCTCAGCCGGTGGCAGGACAAGCAGGGCAGCCAGAATGGCGCCGAACCCCATGAAAGTCGCAAAGGAGTTCCGGTTGATGAATGTGCCTGTGGCATCGCCCATGTATTGCGACTTTTCGACGAACAGCACGCCATCACCCAGGTAAAGCAGGGCGATGATGGCATAGAGCGCCTGGGCCGTGACGATGCCTGTCAGAAACAGCGTAATTCGTCTTGCACGGTTCTTGCGCACGCCTGCCTGTACTGCGAGGAAGAAAAGCACGCCATAGGACAGCCAGCGCAACAGGGCAAGAAATGTGTCGCCCGGCACAAGGCTGATGCTGCGGCTTTCGAAAACGGCACCGGTCTGCCCGGTGAAGGTGAAACTGCCGAGCGGCAGGATCTGGGCCAGCATGAAGGCAGCAACGGCGAAAAACGGGATCGCCACCGGCCATGTGGCGGAAAGAGGCATCCGCAGGCTGACGCTGCCGGAGCGGCTGAACTGCAAGCAGTACCAGGCGAGCACAAGCCCGAGCACCAGGGCCCAGAGCGCCCAGAAAACAGGCCTGTTGCTGCCGAATGGCACCGGGGCCACAAGCATGACGGCAAGGAGAACCCTGCCGGCGGTGTCATTGAGACGGGTGGTGCCGCTGCCGCCTGAGGACAGTCTGTCCCGGGTTGCTCTGGGCCTGCTGCTGAACATTTATGGGTCTCTGAATAACGTCGTTCTTATGGACCGCGTCAGGCGCCCTGACGCGACAGGGCGCGTAGCTGCCGCAAGAATTGCGTCTTTGGCTCATTCGGCAAGCTGTCGATTATACCGATCAGCGCCTGACCGTTTTCACCGTTCTGCTGGTAGAGTTCCGCAAGGCGGGCCGGACCGTTGCGCGACATCGCCAGCAATGTCACGTCAGGCACAAGGATGGTCCGTCCCTCCTCACCCATCGCCGAAAGTCTCGGCAGCAGAAAGCGGATGCGTGAAACGGCGAGCCAGCCTTCTCCCGCCGAAGCCTCCTGGGAGCGCCGGATCGCCGCCGCCGCGGCGGCCCGATCTCCAAGCATGTCCTGTGCCTTTGCCTGAATGAGCCATGCCACGCCGCTGGCAGGCGAGCCGCCTGTCACTTCCCGTGCAAGGGCAAGGCAGTTGCGCGCTCCGGCCTCCCGCTGCTCCTGGGGAAGAAGACGGGCATAAACGGAGGACAGGGCTTCGTCGCAGTCCCGCATCAGCAGCTTGTTCGAGTAGGTCGACAAGCTGGCCCGGGCCCCGCCATCATAAAGCGGCTGCAGCCGTTCGGCCTGATTGCCCGACCGGGTGAAGAAGGCGCTGCTTTCGCCGATGACCGCATCCAGCCCGGCAAGGGCGAGGCCGAGGCCGGCGATGCAGCCGGCAAGCGCCAAACGCGCCGGTCGTCGCCCGGTTGGGAAATTTCCTTTACGAGACTTCAAGGCTAAAGTTGCTCTGCTTTGTTGCCTGCAGTGCCTGCAGGACGTGAACACAAACCCATCCTGATGCGTCTGACACGGCAAAATCTGTCATTGGCATCACGTTATTGCGTATTACACCAAAATTCTAAATAGATGCGGAAGGGTGGCGGAGGGCAGTGTCCCCAGAAAGTGCCGCCAGCCGGACTTTCCTTCGCGGAAAATGGCAGGTAACCATGATCCTTGCATGGGTTAACGGAATCTTTAAAAACTGATGACAAGTTTTGAAAGGTATGGCATACAAGAGTCCGAGATTGCCGGACTTTACGGCATGCGCTCCGTTGCGTAATGAAATTTATAGTTTAGGAGACACAAAATGGCTCTTTTGAAGATGGTTCAGGTTGCTGCCGCAGCCGCAATGATCGCAGGTGTTTCTGTTCCGGCGCATGCTCAGCAGGCGTTGACTGTCGAGGCAGTCGTTGCAGGCTGCGCGTCCGGCAGTGATTGTGCCGCGCTCGTCAATGCGTACCTCGCCAGTGTGCCGGCTGCCCGCCGTGTCGCCGCGATCGCCAATCTCGGAGCGCGCCTTGCAGAAATTCCGGGTGCCGGCGCAAACGTGGCCCGCGGCATTCAGGCCGCCGCCGCATACAGCCCGGATGCCGGTCAGCGCGCCCAGCTTGCCAGCCTCGCCAGCACCCTCAGCGCAGACGCCGGTGGCCTTGATATCGAGACGGCTGCCAGCGAAAGCTGATGCTGCTGCCTGACCTCGTCAGGCTTGATGCGAATTCCTGCCGCTTTGCGGTAGACTAAAAGGCGCGCCATTTGGCGCGCTTTTCTTTTGTTTGGCACGCCTTTTCCTCATCCGGCCTCACACCGCTGCGTGCAGCGGGAGGGCGGGGGATCGCAAGCTGCCCGCGCGAGAGAACATGCATGATCTCCCGCAGCACCATTTTGAAAAAAAGCGCCGCCTGAGGCGGAGCCAGGCGGCGCTTTGGCACTTCAGGGCACAATGCGTTTGTGTCGCATGTCCCGTGTCAGAGGCGTTCCCACTTCAGCGGGTCGGCAGAGGCAAGACCGATCCAGCGGTAGTTCGTCTGTTCGCGGGTGAGGACTTCATCCTTGGTGTTGTCGAGAACAAGATCGCCCTTGGTGGTGCGGACCACCAGAACAGCATGCCCTTCGCCCTTGCGTGTCTTCACGACGGCCATGCGCAGTGCTCCGGCAGGAACGCCCATGCGGATCAGGCGGCTGCGCTTGGTCAGGGCAAAATCTTCACAGTCGCCGGCTGCGCCGCCAACCTTCCAGACGTCTCGCTCGTCCTGCTTCCACTTCATTGAGCGGTTCACGGACAGGTTCACCCGTTCGATCTTGGCGGCAAGGGCGGCCGAGTAGGGAACAGACGTTGCACCCTTGGACTTCCGGCACTCGGCACTGTTACGCAGGCAGAAGATCTGATAGGCCAGCGGCGCGCGAACAGTGTTCTTCGGCTCGATGCGCGAGATTTCCGGGTCTCCGAGCGTGCGGGCACCGCCAAACCAGCTGGCTTGTGCCGGTTGATATGCGGTTGCGCTGAGAAAAAGCGCTGCGGCCGCCGCTGCAAGTACTTTCTTGAACATGACCTTTTCCCATCTTCGAATGGTGGAAGCAGCAGCCATCGGCTTGAGACCTTACGGCGCATGACTTTCCCTTGATCCTGTTCCGTTGATACAGCGTCTCCTCCTGAAACCATTTTAAATGGATCGGGACAATTTTATCGAAGTGCTCTTTTTCTGGCGCTTGAAGAGAAGTGTGACGGGGCCGTGGAGCCGCTACGGAAGTTCAAGCCTTGTTAATGATTTCCAGTCTATGAATCGAATTGCTCAAATGCCGAGGATCTCCACCGGGCGGCAGTGCCCGCGGAGACTGGCATCGGCAGTCGACCGGCGTGGAGTTTGCGATGACTGGAACCCTTGTTCTGAGCCTTCTCGGTGGCGGGATCTATTGCATTGTTGCCGGATTTTTCCTGACGTTCTCCTTTGCCGAGCTGGTTGAAACCCGTAACTCCTCCCGCTTCTCCGCCGCACTTGCCGTGGTTTCCGCGCTGTTCTGGCCTGTTGCGCTTGTGGTGGCGACGCTGGCAGCGCTGATGATGCGGCCGAAGGCTGGCCCCGTCCTTGGCCAGCAGGCACGTGCAAGGGCTGGAACCCAGCCCGCAGAACGTCTCGCGGCTTGAGAGCTTTCAGCGAAGCCGCTGATTTCATTCGCAACTTCTGCTGCCAATTTCCGCTCGCGCTGCACAGCTTTCCTCTGTATGAGAAGAGCAGTGTAAAGCGTGGGGATCTGGTGTGACAGAGCTTGGCCATATGGCTGCGGCGAGTGAAGCTGCCATCGACTGCAAACCTCTGATCAGCATGGCGCTGGAGGCGGGGCGGGCTATCCTCGCTATTTATACCGGTGATCATGACGCGGCCGAAAAAAAGGACGGATCGCCCGTGACCCTGGCTGACCAGGCGGCTGAAGCGGTCATCCTGAAGGGCCTTGCGGATGCCTGCCCGGACATTCCGGTTATTGCGGAGGAGGCAGTTTCGGCCGGGCATGTGCCGGCTGCTGCAAGCCGTTATTTTCTCGTCGACCCGCTTGACGGAACCCGCGAGTTCATCAGCCGCAACGGCGAATTCACGGTCAATATTGCACTGATCGACCGGGGTGTTCCGGTGGCCGGCGTCGTCTATGCTCCGGCCTCAGGCGAAATCTACTGGACCGGCGGTGCGGATGCCCGCATGGCCAGGGTCAGCCCTGACGCGCTTGAGGCGGGGGACGGTGTGCCGGTCCATGTTCGCCCCGCGCCGGAGGGTGGTTTGACGGTGTTGGCCAGCCGTTCCCATGCCTGCGCGCGCACCAAGCAGCTGATTGAGCAGCTGCCCGTCTCGGATGTCACGTCTGCGGGATCTTCATTGAAATTGTGCCTGGTGGCCGCAGGACGCGCGGATGTCTATCCGCGCCTGTCGCCGACCATGCAATGGGATATTGCTGCCGGTCACGCGGTTCTGCGTGCAGCCGGCGGAAGGGTTTTGTCTCTGACCCCGGGTGGGGCAGAGGCCACGGAACTCGCGTACCACGCTCCCGCCTCCCGGGATGGCAGCGGGCTCGAGAATTCCGCTTTCATCGCGATCGGCGATCCGGAGCTTGCTCCGGTGGTTCTGAAAGCAAGTCATATTTGATTAAATGAGGTTACCGCCATGCGCGTGACAATGATTGGGACTGGGTATGTCGGGCTTGTTTCCGGTACCTGCTTTGCGGATTTTGGTCATACGGTCATTTGCGTCGACAAGGACGCCAGCAAGATTGACGCCCTGAACAAGGGCCAGATCCCGATCTATGAGCCGGGCCTGGCTGAACTTGTTGCCAAGAATGTGCGCGAAGAGCGCCTGTCCTTCACCACCGACGCGGCAGACGCCATTGCCGGTGCCGATGCGGTGTTCATCGCCGTGGGCACGCCGTCGCGCCGTGGCGATGGCCATGCGGACCTGAGCTATGTCTATGGCGCGGCCGAAGAGATCGCCGCCGCCATCAAGGATTTCACGGTGGTGGTCACCAAGTCCACCGTTCCGGTGGGCACCGGTGACGAGGTGGAGGACATCATCCGCCGCGTCAACCCGGCAGCTGATTTCGCCGTTGTGTCCAACCCGGAGTTCCTGCGCGAAGGCGCGGCCATCGAGGACTTCAAGCGTCCGGACCGTATTGTCGTCGGCACGGATGATCCGCGTGCCGTCGAGGTGATGCGCGAACTGTACCGCCCGCTTTATCTCAACGAGACCCCGATCCTGGTGACACGCCGCCGCACGTCCGAACTGATCAAATATGCCGCCAACGCCTTCCTCGCCGTGAAGATCACCTTCATCAACGAGATGGCCGACCTTTGCGAGAAGGTGGGGGCCAACGTTCAGGAAGTGTCGCGCGGCATCGGCCTCGACAACCGCATCGGCTCCAAGTTCCTGCATGCAGGTCCCGGCTATGGCGGCTCCTGCTTCCCGAAGGACACGCTGGCCCTGTCCAAGATCGGCCACGAGGCCGGGTCTCCGGTGCAGATCGTCGATACGGTGATCAAGGTCAATGATGACCGCAAGCTGGCCATGGCCGACAAGGTGATCCGTCATCTGGGCGGTGACATCGCCGGCAAGACGGTGGCCGTGCTTGGCCTTGCCTTCAAGCCGAACACCGACGACATGCGCGAGGCGCCGTCCATTCCGATCATCAAGCGCCTGCAGGAAGCCGGCGCCACGATCCGCGCCTTCGACCCGGTGAGCATGCACGAGGCCTCCAAGTCCATGACGGACGTGATGTTCTGCGACGGCCCGTATCATGCGGTCGAGAATGCCGATGCGGTGGTGATCATCACGGAATGGGACCAGTTCCGTGCGCTGGATCTCAACCGGCTGAAGTCGATCATGCGCACGCCGAATGTCATCGACCTGCGCAACATCTACCGTATGGAAGACATGACCCAGCGCGGCTTCAACTACGTCAGTGTTGGCCGCAGCTACTGATATCTGTCAGGTCTCATGAAACAGCAATGCCCCGGCGATGAGCCGGGGCATTTTCCGTTTCGCGGGGGATTTGACTCATCGAGAATTGGTTAAGCCCGTGCGGCGCTTGAGCATCTTCAAGGCGTGATGCGTCAGCATCGAAAGCCTTGGTATCAGTTTCCGTCCATGACCTCGACGGTGACGCGGCGGTTGAGCGCGCCGGTGCGGCCGAAGCGGCGGGTTTCGCCGCCGGTGACGATGGTGATGCGGTCCGCGCTGGCGCCCTGTTCCGTCAGGAAATCTGCCACGGCCTGCGCACGCACATGGGCCAGGGCCTCGTTCATCTTGCGCGGCCCAGCCACACTGCTGAAGCCGGTCACCTCCAGCTTGCAGCCCTCTTTTGCACTCAGCTCCGCCACCGCCTTCAGCGGCAGATGCGCTTCGCCGGGCAGGTCCGAGCGGTTGAGCGGGAAGCCGGTCACATCAACGCGCTTGGGCGCGCATTTGGCTTTCGGGCTCGGCGTTGCCGTGTTGGTCGATGCCTTGGACTTCGGCGCATTCGGCACCTTTTCACCAGCGGCAGGCACGGCAGCCTCCGGCGCAGAGGCCTGAGGAGCGGCCGGGGCGTCGGGAACGGCCGGGGACGTGGACGGCGCGGCAGTGGCGTCAGCCTGTGCTTCCGGAGTCTTGTCCGCGGGAGCAGGCTCGGCCGGAGACTGGGGCCCCGGTGTTTGCGCGTCCTGTGTTTGCGGCTCCTGTGTTTGCGCGTCCGCAACCGGAGGCTCCGCACCTTCGGAAGGCGTGTTTTCCCCGGCCTGTGCAGAGGCCGGCAGCCAGCCGGTTGCCGGCGGCTCGATCACGGCAATGCTGGAATTGTTGCTAAGCCGGGCGCCGCGCGGTCCGGTGGCGTTGTCCTTGGGCTGAGCCTTGTCGAGCACCTTGATGTCTTGCGCTGGAACCTTCACGCTGCCGATTTCCGCCGACAGCACGTAGAGGTTCCGGTCCATCGCCGTGCCTGCGCCGCCCCATTTGTCATTGGTGAAGTGGACGGAGAAGGGCTGGTTCTTTTCAAGATCGGCAGAATCGATGGTGAAAGTGACTGCCTTCTGATGATCCTGCCAGTCCGTCAGCTTCGAGAGCGGTCCGTCTGTGGATGTATCGATTGCGTTTTCAACAGTGCCCTTGGCTATTTCCTGATCACCATATCGGATTTCGTAGGCGGGCGGGCCGTCGAATGCCTCGCCGGCCAGAGTGAATGTAATGTTGATGCTCCCGGCATTTGCCGGGAAAACGAACAGGGAAACGCCGGCAAGTGAGATGGCGGCGAGCCGGGCAAGAGAATAACGGGTTGAAATCATCTGGTCCGCTCCGCGAATAGAAATCTGGAGCGGCATTAAGGCCAGAGAATGCGGCGGCAAGATGAAGCCGCAGGACGGCGTTCAGGCGTCCTGCGTGGCGGCTTCCGGCTCCCGGCAGACATCCACCCAGATGGCATCCGTCAGTTCGGCCATGCGCTCCGGGGTGATGCAGACGGCAGCATTGACGGCACCGGCCGCCGGATAGACCACATCAAAGGCCTTCAGCGAAATGTCGCAGTGGACCTTCAGCGGCTGGACGAGGCCGAAGGGGCAGACACCGCCGACCGGGTGGCCGGTGATCTCTTCCACCACATCCAGCCCCAGCATCTTCACCTTGCTGCCAAAGGCGGCCTTGGCCTTCTTGTTGTCGAGGCGGGCATCGCCGCGTGTGACCAGAAGGATCGTCTCATCGCCTGCAGCGATGGAGAGCGTCTTGGCAATCTGCGCCGGTTCCACGCCAAGGGCAGCTGCTGCTTCCACAACGGTGGCGGTGCTGGCGTCCTTCACCATCACCTCGATATCCGGTGCCTTGCTGGCAAAGAAGGCGCGCACGCTTTCAAGGCTCATAGTCTTCCCCTGCAACTCTGGTGATGATCTGCGTACCGAACCGTTCGGTTCGTTTTTTGGGAGAGTAATGACCGGTTGGCGGACTGTCCAGCCCCTCATCTCACATGTGCAGCGTCCCTGCGTCCCTGGGAATGGAAGCCTCTCCTGAGCGGGTGGAGAAGGTCAGCGCCCTCCCGGGGCTTTGCCGGATGGGCATAGGGAGGCCGGAATGTCAGATGGTCAAACCGCGGGGTCAGGCAAAGTGGGCGCTGGCGCGGAAGGTCGGGGGCAGGGGGTGCTCAGGTTCCTTGCCGCAAAGCTCGGCGGCAAGGGCGGCGCCAACAAGGTGGGCGATGCCAAAGCTGATCTTGAAGCCGCCGGTGGCGGCAAAGATGCCGTCAAAGCCGGGGATGCGGCCAACCAGCGGATCACGGCCAAACGGCTTTGGCCGCACCCCGGCCCAGGTCTCCACAAGCTCACGGCCAGCAAGAGCGGGGCAGAAACGGATGGCACGGGCGAGCAGGGCCGCGGCGGGGCCCGCCTCCGCTTCGGTGTCCGTACGGCCGGCAATCGCGGTGCTGCCGATGGCGACGGTGCCGTCCCCGTGGGGGACAACGTAGAGGCCGTCGCAGTAGACGGCGGGCATGGCGGAAAGCTCCGGGGCGGCGACGCGCAGGGCCTGTCCCTTCTCGCCCTCGCCAAGCGGCTTGCCGGTCAGCGCCTCCAGCATGGCAAAGCTGGAAAAGCCCTGCGCCAGAACGATGGCACCGGCGCTCAGCACCTGACCATCCGCGAGGGTGACGGAAGGGGCGCTGCCGCTGACGCTGGCAACGGGCGCACCGGTGATGAGGTGCCCGCGCGCGGAAAAGGCCTGCGCCAGCGCCTGAAGATAGCGGCGGGGGCTGATGCGCGCGGCCAGCGTCTCACGCACAACGCCAAAGGGCGCGGCCTCGGGGGCAAGCCAGGCAGCGTGGTCCCCCGCCTCCTCGATCTCGTAGGCAAAGCCGGTAACAGGCGTGTTCCAGTGCGTCCGCGCCTCAGCCGCCCGGGCGTGGTGGTGCGCGAGAAGATCCGCCGTGGTGATGGGAAGAACCCGGCCGCAGCGGCGGTAGCCGGTCTCAAGGCCCGTCTCGGCCTCAAGCCGGGCAATGTGCCCCTCAAGACCGGCAAGGGCCTCAAATTGAAAGGCCTTCTTGGCATTCCAGCGGGCGGGCATATGCGGCATCAGCGCACCAAGAACGCCGCCGCTGGCACCTGACCCCACTTGATCCGCTTCCACCAGTGTGACCGACAGACCGGCCTCTGCCGCAGCCCGTGCGGTGGAGAGGCCGAAGACGCCAGCACCGATGACCAGAACATCCGGTGCCCCCTGAAGGATGGCGGGGCTGGGCTGCTGGGTCATGCGGGGCGTCCTTGGCTTGTGCTGATGGCGCGGGCAGAAGGATGGATTGGCTTTGACATCTCGTCCGGAAGTGATGCAATCCAAGGCAACTGTCACGATCCGATCAGTAGCGCATGACACAGGCAGGGCAAGAGGATTTGAGTGCTGTATTGCCGCAGGCAGGCACAGCGCCGGAGCTGGAATGGCTGGAAGACGGAGTGCCCCGCGCCGGGCGCTTCGGCGACACCTATTTCTCCCGCGCGGGCGGTCTGGCCGAGACGGGGCACGTGTTCCACGCAGGCAATGGCCTGCCGCAGCGCATGGCGGGGCGTCAAGGCTTCACCATCGGCGAACTTGGCTTCGGCACCGGGCTGAACCTTCTGGCGACGCTGAAGCTGATCCGGACACTGGAGGCGCCGCCGCAGCTGACCTTTCTGTCCTTCGAGGCTTATCCCTTGACGCTGGTGCAGCTGGAGCGGGCGCATGCGGCCTTTCCGGATGTGGCCGGGGAAGCAGCTGAGCTGCGGTCGGCGCTTGCCGGCATGGCTTCAGATGACGGCGCCCTGACGCCGGGCTGGCACCTGGCGGGGGTGGACGGGGCGCGCCTGTGGCTTGGCATTGGTGACGCGCGCAGCTTGCTGCCCGAGCTGACATCGGGACAGGGGCCTGAGGGGCTTTTGTCCGTGCTGCCGGTCGAGGCGTGGTTCCTCGATGGCTTCTCCCCGGCGAAGAATCCGGAGCTCTGGAGCCCGGAGCTGATGGCGGCTGTGCATGGCCTGACGGCACCGGACGGCACCTTTGCCACCTATAGCGCCGCTGGATGGGTGCGGCGAAACCTTGAGGCGGCGGGCTTCGAGGTGGAGCGCATCAAGGGCTTTGCGGGCAAGCGGCAGATGATGCGTGGCATGCGGCGCTGAGCGCTTCCTGCCAAGGCTTTCGATGCTGACGTATCACGCCTTGAAACGGCTCAAGTGCGGCAGGGGAGTTGATATCAGAAGCCGATGGAAAGGCGCCCCGTGGCGCTCCAGCTCTGGCTGCTGGCGCCGATGTCGGACACCTGGCCGCCCAGATTGAGGCTGGCTCCCCGGCGGCCTGTAAAGTTGACGCCGAGGCTGGCGCTGGTGAGGGCAGACCAGGCTCCGGCCACCATTGGCTCGGTATTCGGTTGGCTGAGATCCAGCGCCTGCGAGTAACGCAGGTTGGCATAGACGCCCGCATAGGGAGAGGCCTTGATATAGGGGGTGAGTGTCTGGGTGATGCTGGCCCGCGCGCCGAGGGTCGTGCGCCCCAGAAACACATCCATCGCCTCCATTGAGGTGCCGTTGCTGGCCGTGAAGCTGCCGTGCCGCTCATAGGCGCCGTAGAAGCGCGCTTCCGGAGAAAGGGTAACGGGACCAAATGTCTGACGGCCTGTCAGGCCGGCACCCACGAGATAGCGTGAGCCGGAGAAATTGCCGCCAATGTCATCGGAGCGGCCCTTGTAGGTGAGACCCGACCATGCGGCCATGGTGGTGAGCGTCAGCGCCGGGGTCAGGCGCCAGCCGGAATAGCTGCCAAGGGTGGTGCCTTCACCGATGAGGCCGGATTTTGCGGAGCTGTAGCCGTAATCGAAGCGCTCGGACCCGGCCATTACCCCGAGGATTGTATCCGGTGCCACCCGGTATCCGACGCCTGACAGGGCATTGATCTGGCTGCCGGTGCTTTCCGGGCCGCCGCTCAGCCAGCTGCCGCGTACGGTGGCCCACGCAGTCCACGGGCGCTGCACCGGCACGGGCTGGCGGGTGGCGGCAAGTGCCAGCCTTTCATCCATCCGCAGCTTGCGGAAGAGTTCCCGGTTGCGCGCCGCATTCTCCTTGGCGGCGATGCCTTCGCCAAGGTTGAGGGTGATATAGCCGGGGGCTGCCGCGAAGAACTTTCCCCCGCCGAAGCCGGCGCCGATGCTTCCGCTCACCACATCGCTCATGGTGCTGGCCGAGGCAGCGAGAGCGGAGAGAGAGGCCCGCCCCTGTGCCTCCCGGAAACTCCGGATGCTGGCAGCTTCCGGGCTCAAGGGGCCTGTCTCTCGCGATGGAACGCAGGCGGCGGTAACCGTGACCGTGTCGAAATAAAGCCCCTCAGTCCGGAACTGCAGCGTCAATGCACTGTTTGCCCGCTCGATGGTGCGGGTGATCGTCATCGCACCGGAGGGAGCGGCGGATCTGGGCGCTTCGCCGGTTTCGGACAGGGTGTAGCGATAGGGCGTGCCGCTGTTCGGCGTGAAGGTGATGGTCACCGTGTCCCCAGTGCCGAAGCCGGTTGCCGTCCGCTCGATCTGATTGAGATTGCCGGACATGGCGTTGAAATGCCCGGCGTTGATCTCAAGGCAGCCTTGCGAGACTGCCTGTGCATTGGCCGGTGCCTCTCCTGCCAGCAGCAGCAGCACGGCCGGAAGCAGACCGTACCGCAGGCGCCGGTAGCTGTAGAGCGGGTGAGGCACGGGGCTGGCTCCGTGAATTCCTAAATCAAAAACAAGGTCTTCGCCTTGCCGAAAACTGGCAAAGCTGCGTTACCTGAAAAGATGGACTGTCTGTTTGGTGTTTATGTGGCGATTTTGCAGAAAAAATGTTGCAAGTAATTCTGAAATAAACAGAGATTTATTGATGAGACTCTTCAGCTCTCTGTGAGAAGTGGCCTGCACAAGACTGCAAAATAAAAATGCCGCCGGAAGGTCCGGCGGCATCTGCGTCAGATGTTGGAAGAAAATCAGCCGCGGCCGATGAAGGGCATATTTGTGGCCATCACGGTCATGAACTGGACATTGGCCTCCAGCGGCAGGCTGGCCATATGCAGCACCGAGTTGGCGACGTGGGCGACGTCCATCACCGGTTCCGGGGCGATGGTGCCATTGGCCTGCGGCACGCCTTTCTGCATCACTTCCGTCATGTCCGAGGCGGCGTTGCCGATGTCGATCTGGCCGCAGGCGATGGAGAAGGGCCGCCCGTCGAGCGAAAGGGTGCGGGTGAGGCCGGTGATGGCATGCTTGGACGCGGTGTAGGCAACAGAACCCGGACGCGGCACGGCGGCGGAGATGGAGCCGTTGTTGATGATGCGCCCGCCCTGCGGCGACTGGCGGCGCATCATGCCGAAGGCGCCACGGGCGATGAGGAAAGCGCCGTAGACGTTCACGTCCAGCACCTTGCGGAAGTCCTCCGGCTTCATGTCGTCGATCAGCGTCGAGGGCAGGCTGATGCCGGCGTTGTTGAACACCACGTCCAGACGGCCGAACCGCTCGCCCAGACGGGCAAAGAGACCATCGGTGAAGCTTTCGGTGCTTACGTCTCCGGCAAGGATCAGCGCCTTGTCAGCGGCAGCACTCGAGCGGGCGAGCGTGTCCGCCAAGGCATCCTCCCGGCGGCCGGTGAGAACCACATTCGCGCCGGCCTTCAGGAAGGCAATGGCGGTGGCACGGCCAATGCCGGAGCTTGCGCCGGTGACGAGAACGGTCTTGCCGGTGAAATCCATGAAACATCTCCCATACGGCCACAAGCCTGTGCGGCCATGTTGTCTGACAACTCCGGCTGCAAGCTAGCCCGCAGGTCCGCCCTCCGGCAAGACCGGAAGGCGGCAAAAGTGTTCTGCAACAAGGGAAAGCTATTCCGGCGTGGCAAGCGCTGCCGCATCTGCCTGGTTCATGCCGAGGCGGACCTGGGCCAGATGCTCCACGTGGGCGCGCAGATCCGCCGAACGCTTCATCAACGCACGGAAATCGGTGGCCGAGAGCACCAGCAGATTGCAATAGCCAAGGGCGACCACATCGGCACTGCGCGGCTGGCCGGTCAGAAGGGCGATTTCGCCCACCACGTCACCACGTCCGACAGCATGAGTGCCGAAGGCGGTCCGCACCTCTGCGGCTCCCGATGAGATGAAATAGGCGGCGTCGCCTTTCTCGCCCTTGCGGATAATGTATTCGCCGGGCGTTGCAAAGCGCGGGCGCATCAGCCGGACGATTTCCTCACGCTCGGCATCCTTCAGCCCGGAGAAGAACGGGTTCTGGGCAACGAGATCGCGCGTCTTCAGGCCAAGGTCCAGACGCGGGCGGCCGCCGCCCGTGGTGCGGCGCTGGGCCAGCTCGTGCTTGAGGTCGTTGTACAGCTCGGTGCCGATCAGTGTCTGGGTATAGGCGTCGGAATAGGCCGCCTCCTCGAAACGCTGGCCGGTGCGGCGCAGGAAGTCCAGCTCCAGCGCATCGGCATAATCGGGATATTGCAGGCGCATGGCATCCAGCCCCTGGACGATATCCTCGCGGCGGATGTCGAGGGTTTCGTGCAGGATCGAAGCCACACGGTCGCCCAGGAGCGGCTTGATGCGGTTGCTGTTGAACTCGATCAATTCGTTCAGGACGATGCGGGTCAGCAGCAGCCGCTCGAAACGGTCGGCCACGACGATGCGCAGCGGCAGGTCGATCTTCAGCCAGCGCTGGGTCCACTGGGCGAGGCGGAACAGCTTGCCGAAAGAGACGATCCGCCGGGCCGAGCGGTTGTAGCCGGTCCGGCCCTTGGTGCGTGCCTGATCGGCGATCCGGCCGACAAGAGCCAGATGGCTGGTGATGGTACGGTTGGAAACCGTGCCTTCGCGGAAATGGCGCAGCACCAGAACGCGCTCGCGGTCGGCAAGGGCGATGAGGCCCAGCAGCACGCGTTCACGGTCCATGATGTCTTCGGCAAAGGCATTGATCTCCGCCGCTTCCGCCGAACGCGCCGCATAGTCATCGCTGACCTTGCGGGCGATGGCATCCGAAATGGAATAGGCGTGCGCGGCCTCGTCCACCTCGTCCCGCACATCCGAAAGGGCAAGCGCCTGGAACTGGTGCCGCAGCGCCTGATCCAGCGGCGACAGGGTGTTGAGCTTCAGGATCTTGATCAGCGGCTTCAGCGTGGTGCCGTAGATCAGCAGGGTGAAGAGCACGAAGCTGGTCGCCAGAACGGCCACGAAGCGCTGCACATCATCCGGCAGGGTCCGGTGCTCGGTGATGGACAGGGCAAGGATCAGCGTCACCGCACCGCGCATGCCGCCCCAGAGAATGACGGTCTTGTAGCGTGTATTGACCGGTTCGCTGAGTTTCATCACCTCAAGCAGTGGCATGATCCCGAATATGACCACGGCGCGTGCGGCAAGGGCGGCAACGATGAGAACGACCAGCAGCAGGGCGTCCAGCATGCGGAAGCCTGTCAGCAGCTCGGGGATCAGGATCGAGGCAAGCACGAAGATGAGGGAACTGGCCCAGAAGGCGATCTGCTCCCACACATCATGCAGATAGGACCAGGCATCCGGGGTGATGCGGGCCGGGCCGTAGAGATTGAAGACGATGCCGCTGGCGACCACGGCGACTACGGCCGAAACATCCGCCAGCTGCTCGCTGACCACGTAGACGAGATAGGGCAGGGCGACGGAGAAGGTGACCTGCGCCAGCTTGTTCTCCCGCATCATCGGCAGGAGGGCCACCGCTCCGCGCCCCGCAACGAGGCCCAGAAGGATGCCGCCGATGAAGGAGCGGAAGAAGGTGACGACAGCTGCCATCGGCTCGGGGGTCTGCGCACCGGTCAGCATGCCCAGCAGAATGACGAAGAGCACGATGGCGGCGGCGTCATTCAGCAGGCTTTCGCCTTCAACGAGGCGTCCGAGGCGCCCCGGAGCGCCGATGTCGCGGAAGATGGAGACAACGGCCACGGGGTCTGTGGTGGCGACGATGGCACCCAGCAGCAGGCAGGCCACCAGGGAAACGCCCGCCAGCGGGAACAATGCAAAGCCGATGATCGCGGTGGCCACCAGCACGGCGATGACTGCCAGCAGCAGGATCGGAACCCAGTCTTCCAGGATCCGCCGCACGTCCAGCGTCAGCGTCGTCTGGAAGAGCAGCAGCGGCAGGAAAATGTAGAGCACCGTCTCGGAATCGATCGGCGGATCGACGAAGACATAGGCCAGCGCGTTGAAGGTGTCGGTCCGCGGCGTATAGAGCAGATAGGCCGCGAGAACGCCGATCATGGCGCCCACCGCGGCAATGAGAACGCTGGGCGCAAGGTCAAGCCGCCGCGCCAGAGGCTGCAGCAGGGCAATGACAACAAGGAGGCTGGCGAAGGCCGCGATGACGACAGGAGTGTGCATGTGCCTATCTTGGCGGGCGATGTGGCAAAATGTGGTTAAAATTCTCTGCCAAGCTGCTTTGAAAGCAGTTTTTTTATGTGCTTAGCCCTCACCTGACGCAGAGGCGGCCTCCGGTGCCTTCCGCCGCTCGGACAGCCAGATGCCGGTGAACACCAGACCCAGCGCAAGGGCGTGGTAGAGGTGGAAAGGCTCGCTCAGGATCAGCACGGCCAGAATGGCGCCGAAGATGGGCACCAGATTGATGAAGATGCCCGCCCGCGCCGGGCCGATCAGCTCCACGCCGCGCATGAAGAAGATCTGCGACAGGAAGGACGGAAAGACGGCGATGAACAGCACGATCAGCCAGCCCTTGGGCGTCGGCCACAGGGCATTTCCGGCCATCACCTCATAGATCACCGGCGGAACGGAGGCGGCGGCGGAAATGAGTGCCATGACGCCGAAGAAGATGGCGCCCGGCACGAGCGGACGGTTGCGCAGGGCGAGCGTGTAGCCTGCATAAAAGACGCAGGCGATCAGCATGATGCCGTCGCCCATGTTGATCTCCAGTGCCGCCAGATTGCTCAGATCCCCCTTGGCCGCCACCAGAGCGACGCCCGTCATGGTGACAAAGATCCCGGCAACCTGCAGCGCCACCACCCGTGTGCCGAAGGCAATCACTGCGCCGATGAGCACAAGGGCGGGCATGGCGCCCTGGATGATGCCGAGATTGACTGCCGACGTTGAATGGGCGGCAATGTAGAACAGCATGTTGAAGCCCACGAAGCCGAAGAGGGCCATCAGCGTCAGATGCAGGAAATAGGGGCGCATCTGCGGCCAGTGGGCGGTGATGCCCTTGCGCATGGTCACAAGCACAATGCTGCCGACGATGGCCCACCGCAGGAACACGATCACCATCGGTGACACTTCGCCAATCGCCATTTTGCCTGCCACCGAATTGCCGCCCCAGGCCAGTGTCGCCAGCATCAGCATGAGAACGGGACGGTCATAGGCGCTCCGCAGGAGGCGTGAAAGCGGCTGTATCATGATGGCTCCATGACGGACGCCCCCGAAAGGAGGCTCCGGCGCCTGCAGGCGCTTCTGGCTGGAAGGTCGGACGTTGCGCGGTGTGCCCAAAGAAGTTGCACGGCTGATCCACTGCTGGCAAGCGGCCCTGCCTGAAAATTCCTCTCTGCCTTGCGTCTGCATCAGGCCCGGCTCCCTTTCTCAAAGGGAGCCGGGAGATTTGATTTGTTCCCTCAGGGAAAAGGTCATGTGGGATTTCGTTGGATTGACGCAAAGCCTGCTCGCGGAGAGAGTGCGGGCATGATGCGGCGGTATCTGCCGCGAGAGGTGTTTGCACAGGGCAGTTGCCGGGAGCTGGACATGACGGAACGGATTGAAATCGATGGCCTGAAGATTGCGCGCGCGCTTCATGACTTCGTGAATGATCAGGCCCTGCCGGGTACTGGCATCAGTCCGCAGGTGTTCTGGAGCGGCTTTGCGAAGATCCTGGCGGATCTGGCGCCGGTGAACCGGGCCCTCCTTGAAAAGCGCGACGGGCTGCAGGCCGCCATTGATGCCTGGCACCGGGCCAATCCGGGCGCGCCGGACATGGAGGCCTACAAGGCTTTCCTGACGGAGCTCGGCTATCTGGTGCCGGAAGGCGCGGATTTTGCGGTTGGCACGCAGAATGTGGACCCGGAAATCGGCGAAGTCGCCGGGCCGCAGCTCGTGGTGCCGGTAATGAATGCGCGCTATGCGCTGAATGCGGCCAATGCCCGCTGGGGCTCGCTCTATGATGCGCTGTATGGCACCGACGCCATGGGCACGCCACCGGCAGGCGGTGGCTATGACGAAGCGCGCGGGGCGCAGGTGATTGCCTATGCCCGCAAGGTGCTGGATGAGGCGGCGCCTCTGGCCGAAGGCTCCTGGTCGCAGGTGACCGGGCTTGCCGTTGAAGGCGGGGCGCTGGTCTGTTCGCTCATGTCCGGCAAGACCGGGCTTGCCGAGCCGGAGCAGTTCGCCGGTTACACGGGCGGGGCTCAGGATCCGGAGAAGGTGCTGCTGCGCCGCAACGGCCTGCATCTGGAAATCCTGCGGGACCGCACCCACCGGATCGGCGCCACGGACAAGGCGGGCATCGCCGATGTCGTGGTGGAGGCGGCGCTGTCCACCATCATGGACTGCGAGGATTCCGTTGCTGCGGTTGATGCGGAAGACAAGGTGACGGTCTATGCCAACTGGCTGGGCCTGATGAAGGGCGATCTGGAAGATACGTTCGAGAAGGGCGGGCGCCAAATGACCCGCCGCCTCAACGGCGACCGGACCTATCTGTCGCCGCGAGGAGACACCTTCACGCTGCATGGCCGCTCGCTGATGCTGGTGCGCAATGTCGGGCATCTGATGACCATCGATGCGGTGCTGGATGCGGAGGGCAACGAGGTGCCGGAAGGCATTCTCGACGGCATGGTGACAGCGGCCATCGCGCTGCATGACATTGGGCCGAAGGGCCGGCGCGCCAACAGCCGGGCGGGCTCGGTCTATATCGTCAAGCCGAAGATGCACGGGCCGGAAGAGGTGGCCTTTGCCGATACGCTGTTTGCGCGCATCGAGGACGTGCTGGGCATGGCCCGCAACACGCTGAAGATGGGCATCATGGACGAGGAGCGGCGTACCACGGTGAACCTGAAGGAGTGCATCCGCGCTGCGAAGGACCGGGTGTTCTTCATCAACACCGGCTTCCTCGACCGCACGGGCGACGAGATGCACACCTCGATGGAGGCCGGGCCGATGATCCGCAAGGGCGACATGAAGGCCGCCGCATGGATCTCGGCCTATGAGGCAAACAACGTTGATGTGGGTCTTGCCTGCGGGTTGCCGGGCCATGCGCAGATCGGCAAGGGCATGTGGGCCATGCCGGACCTGATGAAGGCGATGATCGAGCAGAAGATCGGCCACCCGATGGCCGGCGCCAACACCGCCTGGGTGCCGTCGCCTACCGCTGCCGCACTGCATGCGCTGCATTACCACAAGGTCAGCGTCGCCGCCCGCCAAGAGGAGCTGAAGAGCCGCCCGAAGGCAAAGCTGAAGGACATTCTCTCCATCCCGGTGGCCACTCGGACGAACTGGAGTGCGGAAGACATTCAGGCCGAGCTAGACAACAATGCCCAGGGCATCCTTGGCTATGTGGTGCGCTGGGTGGATCAGGGCATCGGCTGCTCCAAGGTCCCGGACATTCACAATGTCGGGCTGATGGAGGACCGGGCGACGCTGCGTATCTCCTCGCAGCATATCGCCAACTGGCTGCGCCATGGCGTCTGCTCACGCGAACAGGTGATGGAAACCATGAAGCGCATGGCTGCTGTGGTGGACAGGCAGAACACCGGTGATCCGGCCTATCAGCCGATGGCCGCAGATTTCGACGGTTCCGTCGCGTTCCAGGCGGCCTGCGATCTGGTGTTCAAGGGCGTTGAGCAGCCCAATGGCTACACCGAGCCGGTGCTGCACGCCCGCCGCCGCGAGGCCAAGGCCCGCCAGCGCGGCTGAGACCGGCAGCATGGGAAAAGCAGGAGGCGCAGGCAGCGGTTGCCTGCGCCTTTTCTCATGGGGGTGAAGCCGCTGAAATGAGCTGTGATTCTCGATACTTGTTCGTCCATCCCGTAAGCGTGTAGGGCGGTTGTATCGTTTTGGTGCGTCTTGGAACGTTTTCATCAAACATTGTAAGACTTTGGTGGGATTCATCTAGACAAGTTTTCTGCGTGCTTCTCATTCGGCTTGAAAGCGCAAAGGGACAAGCATACCTTGGCGTTAGTACAGAACGCATAACGCGCCCCATCGACGCTGTACCACCGGTGCGAGAAGAGCCAGAAGGCTCCCGGTACCGGGCCCCGGTTGCGAGGCCAGCAGCCGGGGAGACTGGACGGAAAGTGCTTGTTTCCAGTCCCATTCAGGCTTGCGCCTGTTCTGGAGACTGGGGAGACCGCGCTGCCTGTCCGTCTTGGGCTGGTCAACTGTTTGAAGAAGGCAACCTTGCAGCTGCGGCAGCGGGGTTGCCGTTTTCTTTTGCGGGTCCACCCGGTGTTTTGCCATCTGACGGGTATAGTACCTTGCGTTCTGCTGTGCCCGCTGTAGCCTTGCCGCAAATGGGGTGTTGCGGATGGGAGCAGGGCTGTCACCATGCTGATTGCGGAAGGGCTTGCCCGCAACGAACGGATCGATCTGGCGCTGGCCTGCTCGCTTGCCGCGATTTCAGGTGCGCTGAATGCGGCAGCTTTTTACGCTGTCGGCTTCTTCTCGGCCAACATGACGGGCAATGTCTCGCTGTTCTCCGACAAGGCGGCTGAGGGCAACTGGCTGCCGGCCTTGTTTTTTCTGACGATCGTCGTGGTGTTTATCGCCGGTGCTGCCGTGTCCGCTCTGATGATCAGCGCCGGGCGCCGCAGAGGCAATATCGGCATCTATGCCTACAGCATCTTCAGTGAGGCCGTTCTGCTGGCGGCGCTGGCGGCGGCGGACCTGTGGCTGCTGGCGGAATGGCGCAGCACGGTGCTGGTGCTGGGCCTTGCCTTCCTCATGGGGCTGCAGAATGCCACGGTGACCCGCATTTCCGATGCGCGGGTGCGCACGACGCATGTCTCCGGCATGGCGACGGATATCGGCATCGAGATCGGCGTTGCCGTTGATATTGCGCGCGGGCGCGATACGCAGACGGACGCAGCCCACAACATGGCCAAGCTGCGCCTGCATGGCGCGACGATCCTGTCGTTCCTCGCCGGAGGCGTGGCGGGTGTTCTCGTCTACCGGGAGATCGGGGCGGGGCTCTTGTTCATCTGCTCCGGCGCGCTCAGCCTCATTGCCACGCGGGCCATCTTCCATGTGCGCAAGCGCAGCCGCCAGAACGGCGCCTCGGGCGCCGGGGCCTGACCGCTCCGGAGCATTGTCCGGAACGGTCAGGCAGAAGGCGTCTGATCAGGCCTTGGCCAGCTCTTCCAGCACGCGGGCCCAGGAGCGGATGCCCTTGTGGAAGCTCTTCAGCTCGTATTTCTCATTCGGCGAGTGGATCTGGTCGTCATCAAGACCAAAGCCGATCAGCATGCTGTCCATGCCGAGCATGCGCTTGAAGTCGCCGACGATCGGAATGGAGCCGCCCATGCCGATGAGGGCGGCTTCCTTGCCCCATTCTGCCTTCAGCGCGGCCTGACCCTTGGCGATGGCCGGCATATCCGGGTTGAGGGAAATGGCCGGGCTGCCGTCCTTGGCGATGAAGTCCACCGTGCAGTCCGCCGGGATCTTGGAGCGTACATAGGCGCGGAAGGCCTCGCGCACCTTTTCCGGATCCTGATCGCCGACGAGGCGGAAGGTGAACTTGGCATGGGCTTCGGCCGGGATCACCGTCTTGGAGCCGGGCCCCTGATAGCCACCCCACATGCCGTTCACTTCGGCGGTCGGGCGGGTCCAGATGTGCTCCAGCGGCAAGCGGCCCTTTTCGCCGCGCGGATACTTGAGGCCGATCTCGCCGAGGAATTCCTCTGCCGAGAAGTCGAGCTTCGACCACATGGCGGCGAGGCTCTCCGGCAGGTCATGCACGCCGTCATAGAAGCCGGGCAGGGTGATGCGGCCATTTTCGTCATGCAGGCCCGCAATGATGCTGGCGACGATATGGTTCGGGTTCTGTGCCGAGCCGCCGTAGCTGCCCGAGTGCAGGTCACGGGCGGCGGCCTTGACGATGATCTCGTCCCCCACCATGCCGCGCAGCATCAGGGCAATGGCCGGGGTGTCCCGGTCCCACATGCCCGTGTCGCAGACAAGCGCGAGGTCGCAGGAGAGTTCGTCCTTGTTGGCTTCGAGGAACGGGTGCAGCGAGGGCGAGCCGGATTCTTCCTCGCCCTCGAACAGGATGGAGACATCCACCGGCAGATCGCCGGTTTCGGCGATATAGGCGCGAGCGGCTTCGACGAAGGTCATCAGCTGGCCCTTGTCGTCGGCGGCACCGCGCGCAACGATCATCTTCGAGCCATCGGCGCGGGTGACAATGCGCGGCTCGAAGGGATCGGTCTCCCAAAGGTTCAGCGGATCGACCGGCTGCACGTCATAGTGACCGTAGAACAGCACATGCGGGCCGGGCTTGCCGGACTTGCGGTGGCCGACGACCATCGGATGGCCCGCCGTGTCGCGCACGCTTGCGGGAATGCCGATGCCGGTCAGCTCAGCCGCCAGCCACTCGGCCGCCTTGCGGCAATCGGCCTTGTAGGACGGGTCGGTGGAGATACTGGGGATCTTGATAAGGTCGAAGAGGCGCGCAAGGGCGTTGTCGAGATCCGCGTCAATGCGGGCGAGAACCTTGTCGATCTGGCTCATGAAGAGGCTCCTGGGGTATGTCTGCCATCACGGGGCAAAAGGCGGGGGGCGAAGGCATGGGCCTTGCTCCGGTTGCGCCACAATGGCGGCATCGGACCAGCGGGGCAAGTGTGCTGCGGACAAAGGACACAGTTGGCTGCGCCCTGCGTCAATCCGTTCCTTCCTGCCAAATTGCATCTGGCCGTGCCGGTGCTAGGATCGCCGGCACAAGCTGAAGGAAAAACTCATGTTCTCCATCTCCCGCCGCGAATTCCTGACCGGGACAGCCGCAAGCCTTGCGGCCTTCGGGGCGGGTGGTCTTGCCGCAAGCCGGGCAAAGGCGGCGGATTTCGTGCTGCCGATCCGCCCTTGCGAGCATGAATTGCGCCCCGGCATCGTTACCCGCGGCATGATGGGTTTCGGTGAGACGGGCGTGCCGCCCGTGCTGCGGCTGAAGCAGGGGCAGCCCTTCATTGTCGATGTGCAGAACCAGCTGGAAGAAGCCTCCGTGGTGCATTGGCATGGCCTGCGTATCGCCAATGCCATGGACGGCGTGCCCTATCTGACGCAGGACCCCATCGAGCCGGGGCAGAGCTTCCGTTACGAGCTGACCGCGCCGGATGCGGGCACCTTCTGGTATCACCCCCATTGCAACACGCTGGAGCAGATGGCCAGAGGGTTGACGGGCACGCTGATCGTGGAAGAGGCGGAAGATCCCGGTTTTGATCTAGACCTGCCGCTGAACCTGCGCGATTTCCGGCTGGGCAGCGACGGGCAGTTCATCGAGTTCTATAAGCTGCGCAACGCGGCCAGAGGCGGCACGCTGGGCACGGTTTCCACGGCAAACTGGCAGGAAGAGCCCGTCTATGAGGCCCCGGCTGGCGGGCTTGTGCGGCTGCGCCTGATCATGACGGATGTGACGCGCGTTGGAACCTTTGCTGTTTCAGGCGGCGAGGCGCGGGTGATTGCGCTCGATTCCAACCCGCTGGCGGCTTCTCTTCCCGCAGACAGCATTCTGCTTGCCCCCGGCCAGCGCGCTGATGTGGCGCTGCGCATGCCGGATGGGGAAGGGCAGGAAGTGCAGGTGACGCTGGCCACCCAGAAGGGGCCGCGCGTGATGGCCCGGCTGAAGGCGCAAGGGCAGAGCCTTAAGCGCAGTCTGGCGGAGCTGAAGCCGTTGCCCGCCAATCCCGTGCTGCTGCCGGATCTGGCATCTGCGGAGACAATCGACTTCGTCTTCGGCTGGACGCCGGATGGCACCGCGCCGCAGCCCAGCATCTGCGGCACGCTGGGGCTGAACTTCTGGTCGATCAACCGGGTGGCCTGGCAAGGGGACGCGCCGGGGCCGGTCGATCCGCTGGCGGTGCTGCGCAAGGGCCGGTCCTATGTGCTGCGCCTGCGCAACGAAACGCAGAACGACCACCCCATCCATCTGCACGGCCTGTCCTTCCAGTTGCTGCGCTCCAACAAGCGCGAGCTGCCGCCGCTGGTGACCGATACGGCGCTGCTGATGGCGCAGGAAACCATCGAGGTTGGCCTTGTGGCCGACAACCCCGGCAACTGGGCCTTCCACTGCCATGTCATCGAACACCAGAAGACCGGACTGACGGGCTATATTTCCGTTGAGGCGTGACGAAAGGGCAGCTCACCCCCTCGGCATCACCTCCACATTGTCGATGAGCCGCACGCCGTCGAGCCAGACGGCGGCGAGGAGGCGGGCGGGGCGGTCGGCGCGGGACAGGGGCGTCAGGTCGCTTTCGGCGCGCAGTTCCAGATATTCAAGGTCGCCAAATCCGGCAGCGGCAATGGCGGCGCGGGCGTCTGCCAGAACAGGCTCTGCCGCTTCGCCGCCGGACAGGCGCTCTGCGGCGGCGAAGAGGACAGCGGGCAGGGCCGTTGCCGTGCTGCGGGCCTGCGCTGACAGGCGCACATTGCGGGATGACATGGCGAGGCCATCCGCCTCGCGCACCGTCGGGCAGGGGACGATCTCGACCGGTATGTCGAGATCGCGCACCATGCGCTTGACCACTTGCAGCTGCTGGAAGTCCTTCTCGCCGAAGAAGGCAAGGTCTGCGCCGGTCTGCAGCAGAAGCTTGCTGACGACCGTTGCGACGCCATCGAAGTGCCCCGGCCGGTGCGCGCCGCACAGACCTTCGCTGACGCCGCTGACGGAGACATTGGTGGCAAAGCCGTCGGGATAGATCTCTTCCACTTCCGGCGCATAGAGCACATGGGTGCCGAGCGGAGCGAGCTTGGCCGCATCGCTTTCGACCGTGCGCGGGTAGGCGGCGAGATCCGCTGCGTTGTTGAACTGCTTCGGGTTGACGAAGAGAGTGACGATCACCCGGTCCGTGCGGGTGAGGGCGGTGCGCACAAGGCTGAGATGGCCGTCATGCAGCGCGCCCATGGTCGGCACCACGCCAATGGTCAGCCCCTCGCGCCGCCAGCCGGCAGTGCGGGCACGCAGGGCGGCAAGGCGGTTGATCGTCTCAAGGCTCATGCTTTTTCTCCCTTGGAGCGCGGCGCATCGGCGAAGACATGTTCGGGACCGGGGAAGCTGCGGGTGCGCACCTCTTCGGCATAGGCGGCAACGGCGGCTTCAGCCGTGTCGCCCAGTTCGGCGTAGCGCTTGACGAAGCGGGGGCGGAAGGCGGTGAACATGCCGAGCATGTCGTCGATGACGAGGATCTGCCCGTCGCAATCCACCGAGGCGCCGATGCCGATGGTGGGAATGGCAAGCTCCTGTGTGATCTGGCGCGCGAGGCTGTCCGGCACTTTTTCCAGCACCACCGAAAAGGCGCCGGCCTGCGCCACCGCATGGGCATCGGCCAGAATGCGAGCCCCATCCTCGCCCCGTCCCTGCACCTTGTAGCCGCCAAAAGCGTTGACCGCCTGCGGCGTCAGGCCGATGTGGGCCATGACGGGAATGCCGCGCCGGGTGAGGAAGGCGATGGTCTGCGCCATTGTCTCGCCGCCCTCAAGCTTGACCGCGCCTGCGCCCGTTTCGCGCATCAGCCTGGCAGCATTGCGGAAGGCCTGTTCGGGGCTCTCCTCATAAGAGCCGAAAGGCATGTCGATGACGAGCAGGGCCTTTTCGACGCCGCGCCGGACGGCCTGGCCATGCAGGACCATCATCTCCATGGTGACGCCGAGGGTAGAGGGCAGGCCATGCAGCACCATGCCGACGCTGTCGCCCACCAGAACCACGTCACAGGCGGTGTCGGCAATGCGGGCGACGGGGGTGGTGTAGGCGGTGAGGCACACCAGCGGTGTGCCGCCCTTGCGGGCCTTGATCTCGGGCGGCGTCAGGCCGCTGATGGAAGCCGAAGCGCTCATGCAGTTCCTCCCAGAGGCCTGATGGCGGAGACTGCCGGAAGGTCCGGGCGGGGCCGCCGCAGGCCGATGCGTTGCGCATGGCCTGCGTCATTGGCATATTTTCTTGCGCCTGCGAAGTGAATTGTGCGCCGCAGTAGTGAAGCAGGGCTCAGAAGCCCCGCTTGAGCGAGCCCAGAACACCGCGCACCAGCGCCCGGCCCAGCGAGGAACCAAGGCTGCGGGCGGCGGATTTCATGCCTGCTTCCAGTGCAGTGTCGCGGGAAGAGGCCCGCTGCCGCCGCTGGGTCTGGCTGTCCTGCCGGGGCCGGTCGTCGCGGCCGAAATCCGGCAGCTGAAAGCCGGTGCGCGTGCGGTGGACAGGCTCTTCCCGGTCATAGGCGCCGGTGCGCAGGTCTTCCGTCCTCTGGCGCTCTTCCACACGGGCCTGATCGCGTGCCCGCTCGGTCAGCATTTCATAGGCGGACTCCCGGTCACGGGCGCGGTCATAAAGGCCGAAGAGGGGGCTGGACTGGATGCAGTCGCGCCGCTCTGCCGCGCTGATGGGGCCAAGGCGGGAGGAAGGGGGGCGGATGAGCGTGCGCTGCACGACAGAGGGCACGCCCTTGCCTTCCAGCGTCGAAACCAGAGCCTCGCCGACGCCCATTTCCATGATGACGCTGCTTGTATCAAGGTTCGGGTTGGGGCGAAAGGTTTCAGCGGCCGCACGCACGGCCTTCTGCTCGCGCGGGGTGAAGGCGCGCAGGGCGTGCTGCACCCGGTTGCCAAGCTGCGCCAGCACCGTTTCGGGCACGTCCATCGGATTCTGGGTGACGAAATAGACGCCCACGCCCTTGGAGCGGATCAGGCGCACCACCTGTTCCACCTTCTGCAGCAGCGCCTTGGGCGCGCCGGTGAACAGAAGATGCGCCTCGTCGAAGAAGAAGACCAGCTTCGGCTTTTCCGGATCGCCCACCTCGGGCAGCTCCTCGAACAGCTCCGACAGCATCCACAGCAGGAAGGTGGCATAGAGCCGGGGCGAGTGCATCAGCCGGTCGGCGGCCAGAATGTTGATGGTGCCGAGCCCGTCGCGGCTCTGGCGGGCAAAGTCGCGGATGTCGAGGGCAGGCTCGCCAAAGAACTTGTCGGCGCCTTCGCGCTCGAGCACCAGCAGGGCGCGCTGAATGGCACCGACGGAGGCGGAGGAGACATTGCCATAGATGCGTGACAGCTCGGCCGCCCGCTCGCCCACATGGGCGATCATGGCACGCAGATCCTTCAGATCCAGCAGCAGCAGGCCCTCGTCATCGGCCAGTTCAAAGGCGATGTTCAGCACGCCTTCCTGCGTTTCGTTGAGGTCCAGCATCCGGGCCAGAAGCAGCGGCCCGATCTCGGAGATGGTTGCCCTGAGCGGATGGCCTTGCTCGCCGAATAGATCCCAGAAGACGGTGGGGAAGCCTTCAAATTCATAGCGGTCTGCAAAGCCGATGTCCTTTGCCCGCTTCAGCAGGAAGTCCTTCGGATCGCCCGGCATGGCAATGCCCGACAGATCGCCCTTCACATCGGCACAGAAGACCGGGACGCCGGCCTTGGAAAAGCCCTCCGCCAGGATCTGCAATGTCACCGTCTTGCCGGTGCCAGTGGCCCCGGTGATGAGGCCGTGCCGGTTGGCAAACTTCAGGTTCAGAACCTCATCCTTGCCGCTGCTGCCAATGAAAATGCTGTCCGTCACGTTTTCCCGTCCTTTGGCGTCATGTCCCTTGGTGATTTCTATCACCGTAAGGGGCGCGGTCCAGAGGCAAATCTGTTTCCGGAAAATCTTGCGGAACCGGTGATTGCATTTTCTGACGCAACGGCTTCAATGGATTGGGGCTGGCGCTGCCGCGCCGGACCGGTGGGAGCTAAAGGGAGTAATGCGCATGTCTTATCCAGTCATTGATATTGAAGGCATCGGTCCTGTCTATGCAGAAAGGCTTCACGCGGCGGGCATCCGGACGACCGGCGATCTGCTGGAGCGTGCCAAGGATCCCAAGGGGCGCGAGGCGCTGGGCGCGGAAACCGGCATCGAGCACAAGCGGATCCTGAAATGGGCCAACATGGCCGATCTGATGCGCATCAGGGGCGTTGCAGAGGAATATTCCGAACTGCTGGAAGCTGCTGGTGTCGACACGGTGAAGGAACTGAAGCACCGGGTGCCCGCAAATCTGACCGCGAAAATGGCCGAGGTGAATGCGGTGAAAAAACTTGTCCGCCAGGTGCCGTCGGAGACGATGGTGGCCCGCTGGATCGAAGAGGCCAAGCAGCTGCCGGCCATCCTCACATACTGACAGCCGAGCTTCGCAGCTGCCTGAAAAACAAAAGGCCCGCCGGATGCAACTGGCGGGCCTTTTGAAACTTGGAGTTCGGGAGCCTTCAGCGCTCAGACGCGGATCTGGCCGTAGCGCAGGGCCTCAACGACCGTATGGGTCTTGTTGGAGGCGTTCAGCTTGACGCTGGCGTTCTGCAGGTGGGCGTGCACCGTGCGCTGGGAAATATCCAGAAGCTCGGCAATTTCCCCTGCAGTCTTGCCGAAGGCGGTGAGCTCAAGCACCTTGCGTTCGCGGGTGGACAATGCGCCGGGGCGCTGGGCGGTGATGACGCCCATGTCCTGCAGCTTCACGAAGACCGCTTCCGCAATCATTTCGATAGCCGCGAGGGAGCATTTGTCAGCCTTCAGGCTGGGGCCGGCGCAATAGACGAAGGCCTGGAAGGGCTGCAACTCGGTCACCGGCACCGCGATGATCTGGTAGCCTTCTCCAACCGCAGCCATCAGGCGCGAATGCTGTGTGTCACCGGCCGACACGGTCCAGACCGAGGTGCGGTCCGAGGCAAGGCCGAGAGACAGGACCGCATCATTGGCCGAGAGCGGCGGATTGTCAGCCGAACCGGTGCGGGCATCCGGCCAGCGGTAGCGCTGAACAAGGCTCTCGATGGAGCGCTTGGGCATCGGCAGGCCGGTGACGAGAATATGGGTCGCACCCAGGCGACGGAGATTTGTCTCCAGAACGTCAAGGACAATCTGGGCAGAGTTCGACTCTGAAATGGTACGCAGCTCTGTGCTGAGTTCAGCTTCATCCATCATTGTGCACATCCACTTGCAGGCGGCATGAACCGCTTGTTGTTATACTTCCGGGTGACCGGAAGTTTGACCTCATTCGGGTCTGCAGGCCGTCCGCTGTTTTTTGATGGGAAGCGTTTCCGGTCTGCAGGCTGCCGGGAAACAAGCGTTTTGCTTGCTCGGAAGCTTGTCTTTGCTTTTAGCCCAGAAACCATAAAAATACCAACCGTAATATGAGCAGAGTTTTTGCCAAATCCGCCAATCTGCAGCTGAGGCCGGAACAATCGGGCAAAGACGGGCAAACGGCGGCTGGATGGTTATCATCATGATAACGCTGCGTCCGTTGGCGAAAAGGCTTCAGCCTTTGGGCGAGCTTGTCTCACTCTCCCTCAAATGAAATAAAGGTGACAATCCCGAGGAGTTGAGCGTCGTGGCAGAATTGCACCCGGACTGGACACCTGATGAAGCTGCATGGCTGGCAGCCGTTGACAAGGCGCTCAAGGGCGCTCCGCGCGAGCGTCTCGTCTCGCGCAGCGAGGACAGCCTTGCCATTGCGCCCTTGTATCCGCGCAAGGCGGAAGCCTCCCCGCGCGCCGGCCGCCCGGCCGGGCAGCCCTGGAAAATCCTGCAGCGCGTTGACCACCCGGATGTGGAAGCTGCCAACCGGCTGCTGCTGGAGGATCTGGCGGGCGGTGCCGATGGCATCGACCTGGTTCTGACCTCCTCAGCCAATGCCCATGGCTTTGGCTGCGGGGCGCAGGATGCAGCCGGGTTCGACCGTCTGTTCGAAGGTGTCTACACCGATCTCATCACCATACGGGTCGATGGCGGCTATGAAAGCGGCTCGACGCTGGCCCTGCTGATTGGTCACGCTCAGCGCATGGGGCTGGACGTGTCGAAGCTGAATATCATTTCCTGCAGTGACTATGTGGCCAAGCTGGTGCACACCGGCACGCTCAAGAATTCCATTCCCGTATTGCGCAAACGCATCGCTGACCTGTCCCGCTTTGCACAGGCAAAGGGGATGCGTGGGCCGCTGCTCTGCGCCGACGGGCGCAGCTGGCACAACCGGGGCGCAACGGATGCGCAGGAGCTGGCCTTCACACTGGCGACGGCCCTGCATTATCTGCGCGACCTCGATGCAGAAGGCGAAGGGGGAGACAACCCCGCCTCGCTCATCAGCATGACGCTGGCCGCGACGGCCGACCAGACCGGCACCATTGCCAAGGGGCGGGCGATGCGCCGTCTCTGGGCGGCGGTGCTGGAGCAAAGCAGCCTGCCGCAACACCACCTGCATCTGCATATGGAGACCTCCTGGCGGATGCTGACCAAGGCCGATCCATACGTGAACATGCTGCGCGGCACCGTGGCCTGCTTTGCGGCTGGCGTGGGCGGGGCGGACAGCATCAGCGTGCTGCCCTTCACCACCGCCTGCGGCCTGCCGGACAGCTTTGCCCGGCGCGTTGCCCGCAACACCCAGACCATCCTGATCGAGGAGAGCAACCTGCACCGGGTGGCCGATCCGGGCGCCGGTTCCGGCGCCATCGAAGCCCGGACTGAAGATCTGGCCGCTGCTGCCTGGGCGCTGTTTCAGGAAACGGAAGCGGCTGGCGGCATCGTTGAAGCCATGGTGGCCGGAACCGTGCAGAAACACGTGGACGCGGCAAGGACGGAGCGCAGCCAGAAGATTGCCCGCCGCCGCCAGCAGATCACCGGCGTCAGCGCCTTCCCCAACCTGCAGGAAGGGCCGGTGCGGGTTCTGTCCGGTGAGCATCTGCTGCTGGACGTCGCCTCTTCAACCCTCGCCCTGCCGAGACCGGGGGAGGGTTCCGTCATGCAGGCGATTTTCGACGCGCTGGAACAGGGCGCGACGCTGACGGACATCATGGCGTCCCGCCCGCTGATCGACGAGATCAGCCTCAACACCAGGATGCCGCAGCCGGAGCGCCAGTCCGAGCCATTCGAGCGCCTGCGGGAGGCCGCAGCCCTGACCAACCCGGCCGGGCGTACCGTTTTCCTGGCCGGGCTGGGGGCGCTGGCGGATTTCACCGCAAGGGCAACCTGGGCCAAGAATTTCTTCGAGGCGGGCGGCCTGCCGGTGACCGGCGGGACAGAGACGGACGGCATCGGCGCCGCCGTCGAGGCCTGGCGCGCCAGCGGGGCGCCGCTGGTCTGCCTTGTTTCTTCCGACAAGATCTATGCCGCGCAAGGCGCGGAGGCGGCCGCGGCCCTTTCCGCCGCCGGGGCGGAGCACATCTATCTGGCCGGAAAGCCGGGCGAACTGGAGGCTTCCTTGAAGGATGCAGGCGTCAGCGCCTTTGTCTTCGAGGGCTGTGCCATGCTGGACATCCTTGCCGATGCGCACAGGCGTCTTGGATTGCCGGTTGCGGCGGGAACATCAGGGGAGGGGCTGCTGTGAGCCGGATTCCGAATTTTGCCGACCGCCCGTTCCGTGATGTGCTCGGCAAGGCCGAAGCGCCTGAAGGCTTGCACAGCTGGATGACGCCGGAAGACATCGCCGTCCCCCCGGTGCCAACAGCTGCCGATCTTGAAGGGCTCTCGCATCTCGACAGCTACCCCGGCCTGCCGCCCTTCGTGCGCGGGCCTTACCCCACCATGTATGTGCAGCAGCCCTGGACGGTGCGCCAATATGCGGGCTTCTCCACGGCGGAGGATTCCAACGCCTTCTACCGGCGCAATCTGGCGGCCGGGCAGAAGGGGCTATCCGTCGCCTTCGACCTTGCTACCCATCGCGGCTATGACAGCGACCATCCGCGTGTGGCCGGGGATGTGGGCATGGCAGGGGTGGCCATCGACAGCATCTTCGACATGCGCACGCTGTTCTCCGGCATCCCGCTGGACCAGATGAGCGTGTCCATGACCATGAACGGCGCCGTGCTGCCGGTGCTGGCGCTCTATATCGTTGCCGCCGAAGAGCAGGGCGTGGCGCAGAACCTGTTGTCCGGGACCATCCAGAACGACATCCTCAAGGAGTTCATGGTCCGCAATACCTACATCTACCCGCCCGCGCCTTCGATGCGGATCATTTCGGACATTTTTGCCTATACCTCGCAGAACATGCCGAAGTTCAATTCCATCTCCATCTCCGGCTATCACATGCAGGAGGCCGGGGCGACGGCGGATCTGGAGCTGGCCTATACCATCGCCGACGGCATCGAATATGCCCGCGCCGGGGTGGCGGCGGGCATGGACATCGACCAGTTCGCGCCGCGCCTGTCGTTCTTCTGGGCCATCGGCATGAACTTCTTCATGGAAGTGGCAAAACTGCGCGCCGCGCGCCTGATCTGGGCGCAGCTGATGCAGCAGAATTTTGCGCCGAAGAGCGACAAGTCCCTGTCGCTGCGCACCCATTCGCAGACCTCCGGCTGGTCGCTGACGGCGCAGGATGTCTACAACAACGTCATCCGCACCTGCGTGGAGGCCATGGCGGCGACGCAAGGCCACACCCAGTCGCTGCATACCAACGCGCTGGACGAGGCGCTGGCCCTGCCGACGGACTTTTCCGCCCGCATTGCCCGCAACACCCAGCTGTTTCTGCAGCAGGAAAGCGGCACCACCAGCCCCATCGACCTGTGGGGCGGGTCCTTCTATGTGGAGAAGCTGACGGCTGATCTCGCCGCCAAGGCCATGGCGCATATCACCGAAGTCGAGGCGCTGGGCGGCATGGCCAAGGCCATCGAAAAGGGCATTCCGAAGCTGCGCATCGAGGAGGCCGCTGCCAAGACGCAGGCGCGCATCGACAGCGGGGCGCAGACCGTGGTGGGCGTCAACAAGTACAAGCCCGACTTTGAAGAGCCCATCGAGGTTCTGAAGGTGGACAATGCGCAGGTGCGCGCCATGCAGATCGAAAAGCTGCAGCGCCTCAGGGCCGAGCGCAACGAGGCCGAAACGCAGGCCGCGCTGGCCGCCCTTACCGCCTGCGCGGCCTCCGGCGAAGGCAACCTGCTGGACCTTTCCGTCAAGGCGGCAAGGGCGAAGGCGACGGTGGGCGAAATCAGCCTGGCGATGGAGCAGGTGTTTGGCCGCCACAAGGCGGAGATCCGCTCCATTTCCGGCGTCTACAAGCGCGAGGCAGGGGCCATGTCGGACAAGGTGGGCAAGGTGCAGAAGCTCGTGGAGGCCTTTGAGGAGAACGACGGGCGCCGCCCGCGCATTCTCGTCGCCAAGATGGGGCAGGACGGCCACGACCGCGGCCAGAAGGTGATCGCCTCCGCCTTTGCCGACCTCGGCTTCGACGTGGACATCGGCCCGCTGTTTGCAACGCCTGAGGAAGCCGCCCGGCAGGCGGTGGAAAATGACGTGCATGTGGTGGGCGTCTCGTCACTTGCCGCCGGCCACCTCACCCTGGTGCCCGCCCTCAAGGCGGCACTCGCCGCTGAAGGGCGCGAGGACATCATGATCGTCGTCGGCGGCGTCGTCCCTCCGCAGGACTACGACGCCCTCTACGCCTCCGGCGCCACCGCCATCTTCCCCCCCGGCACCGTCATCGCCGACGCCGCCGTGGACCTCATCGCCAAGCTGAATGCGAGGCTGGGGTATGAGGGGAGTGCGGCGGCGTGAGGGGGGGGGCTATCTATTTGGGAATCCCCTTTCTTTCCGGGGCTTTGAGCCAGCGAGACATGGCCCCTATAAAGTCCCACACATCGCCGTCCGTTGGCGTTACATAGCTTTCCGAAGATGGGTTACTTCCCATCCTCGAGAAGATATTCTGAAGCCATTGGCTCTTTGTGCGACATATATCTAAATTACTTAACCAGCTTTCCAATTCACCGTTAGGGACAACAAATATTCCGTATTTCTGCAGGTCTTGAAGCAGATTTTTCGCCGCTTCCAGATCTTGGTCTTTGAGTGTATTTATCCCGCCGTCTTTTTTGAAGTCGGCGCTGGAATCTTGCAGTAAATTTAAAATGGAAATTCTTCGTGTCGAGTATGATTGGTGTTCTGCTTCGGGAATGTGAGCGGCTTCTAAATATGACGCCCAAACTTTTCCTCCATCTTTTAAAACATCGATGTCAACGACAGCCGCTGCTGGTATGCCAAGTCTGCGCAAAATGCCTATGATACGCGGAATCGTTTGCTTGTTTTGTGCATTTAGAAATTGCGCGTGCGGTGCCCCTCTTGGATCATTCTTTGCAAGCAATCGTTCGTTTATTTCTTGATAGAATGCGCGATCGGCATCGGCTTCGCCTACAATAACTGACTCGTGAAACAACCCCTCGAGTACTCCCACAGAACGCAGTAAGGGGTCGTTCATCAGATTTCTCAGTTCAGCATTTGGGAGCAGTCTGGCAGTTCCAGTTCCATTCTTATATGTCAGCCGAATAATATTGACTGTTGCCCCGGATGATATGGCTCCCATAAGAAAATGCGCGCTGTGAGTTGCAGCAAATATGTGCTTTTTCTCATCCATTGCTCCCTTTGATATTTCCTTTCCAAGTTTGAAGGCAAGGCTTGGGTGTAGGAATGCTTCTGGTTCATCAATAAGAATTATTCTTTTTTTACTTGCGTGAATATTGATGATTATACCGGAAAATGCTTTTACTCCATCACTAACTTCTTCGACTGAAAGTGAACTTTCCATGTAATGTAAATTTTCCTCCCCTAATGACCTCTCATCAAGTGGTGGGGTCTTTCCAAATCTGACTTGAATCTGATCCCCGTTTGAAACGTCTAAGGCGAGATATAGCTGCGTAGATTCAAAAATAATATCTCTCATAATTTTACGTTTTTCGTCATCTCTAAAAATTCTTGCAAGTAGACTTCTTGGATGTTTCAAATCTCCTCTGCTTTGGGGTGCCAAAAGATTAATTCTTGAGGTTCCGTCGATGTAAAGTGTATTACCTCGAATAAATATGGAAAAATTTTCTTGACTGATTTGATCTTTTATATTTGGATTTTGAAAGGATTTTATGAAGTTATTCACATTAATGCTGTGTATTTCTTCGTTGAATTGAATTAATTTTTGTCCGGGATATATGTTTTGACCGGGTATTGGTTTGGTTTGATGGCTTTCAAGGAACTCTTGAGCTGCCTGTTCTGGAACTGGCTCATAATTAATTTCAGAAATTACTTTTTTTTGAGGATTTGCCCAAGTTTGAGCCGCATGAAGTATATCCTTTAGCGCTTGGCTTTTACCCGAGTTATTGGGCCCCAAGAAAATCGTTACTGATGGAGGGAGTGAGATTTCGAGTGGCTTTTCGGTTGCTGACGATCCAAAACTGAAGTGAAGTGAGCTAATCAAAGTGTGTCTCCATTGAAGTTGAGGTGAGACGTGTCTTACTGCTAAGTTTAGGTCGTGAATCCAGCTATGGGTAGCGAATTCTCAAGATTTTAAATTTAAGTATCTATACGGGAACGGTAACAGTCAGAAGATGTCGCATTATGATGCGATGCCGGAAAGTTGCCTCGGCTGCTAACCAAGCGGTTATTCTCTCCTTCGTCATGGTCGGGCTTGTCCCGGCCATCCGCTGACCAACGGCTTGTGCAGATCCTCGGCACAAGGCCGAGGATGACGATGGAGAGGTGCCGGGATCTTTTCACGCAGAGACGCGCGCAGCCGTTGAAGATCCCGTATTGCGGTGGGGGCGAAGATTACTTGCGGCATTTGGGGGCGGGCAGTTCGGTGTCAGAGCCCCAGCTCGTCAGCCATTGATCCACCTCTTCGGCGGTGGCATGCATGCCGGTTTCCTGAAATTCCTGCCATGCCTTGAGGGTTTCCTGACGCAGTGCCTCGCGTTTTTCCTCGCGCTCGACATACTGGGCAATGGCTTCGCGCATGATCCAGTGCGAGCTGCGCTGACGCGCCTCCGCCAGATTCTGGATGCGCTCTTTCAGGCTGTCGTCCAGCTTGATGGAGGTTGCCGATGCCATCTCATGCTCCGGAGTAAAAGGTATTACCTTTTAATACTTTACCGCGTTCGTGCCTGATGTGTCCATTCCCGTGACCCTGCCAAACGTGAGCAGATCGTACCGGCCGGACGGCGCGAAAGACCGCAGATCTGGCGGCATCGTGAGTGATTTCGGCGCATTGTTTTGCCCGCATGGTGCGATGAAGGGCTGATCGGGCCTTTGTGTCCGCAGTCCTGCAGCCGAGGTTGATTGGAACATGTCGCCCATAGTCGAACGCATTCCGAGCGATGAACGCCTTCCGGCTGAGGCCGATGCCGTCATTGTTGGCGGGGGCATCCTCGGCGCCACCGCTGCCTATTTCCTGGCAAAGCGGGGCCTGTCTGTGGCTCTGCTCGAGAAGGGGCATATCGCCTGCGAACAATCGAGCCGGAACTGGGGCTGGTGCCGCCAGCAGAACCGCGACAGGCGGGAGTTGCCGCTCTCGGTGATCTCCATGCGGCTGTGGGACGAGCTGACGCGGGACATCAACCGGGATCTCGGCTTCCGGCGTTGCGGCCTTGTTTATGCGACCCATGACGAAGCGGTGCTCGCCGGCTGGGAAAAATGGCGTGAAGTCGCCAGAGACTATGGCGTCGGCACCCGCGTGCTCAGCCGGGCCGAGCTGGCCGAGCGCGTTCCCGAGACGCGTGGCAAATGGGTTGGCGGCACCTATTCAGAGCACGATGGCAAGGCCGAACCGGCACTCGCCGCGCCAGCCATCGCGGAAGGGGCCAGAGCTCTGGGTGCCACGATCCATCAGGGATGCGCCGCCCGGGGGATTGATCTGGCCAATGGCAGGATCACCGGTGTGCACACGGAGAAGGGCTATATCAAGACCAGTGCGGTGCTGTGTTCGGCGGGCGCCTGGTCCTCGCGGTTCCTGAGGCCGCTTGGGGTCAGCTTCCCGCAGGCAAGCATCCGCCAGACTGCGCTGCGCTCCGCCCCGACGGTCAACATCGGCGAGGCGATTTCCACGCCCTATTGCACGATCACGCGCCGGCTGGACGGAAGCTACACACTTGCCATCAGCGGCAAGGCGAACCTCGAGATCACACCCCAGGCCATCCGCTACAGCCGGGAATTCATGCCGCAGTTCATCCGCCGGCTGAAGAATGTCAAACTCGGCATTGGCAAATCGTTCCTGTCCGGGCCGGATTCACTGTCTGCCCTGCTGGCCACCGACGACCGGATCTTCGAGAAGAACCGGGAGCTGGATCCGCCGCCGTTGAAGTGGCTGATCCGTCAGGTGGTGGAGAGCGTCAGCAAGACCTTCCCCCAGCTGGAGGGCATCAAGATCGAAAGCGCCTGGGGCGGCTTCGTCGATTGCACGCCGGACGCCGTGCCTGTGGTCTCCAAGGTGGACAAGGTTGAGGGGCTGGTGCTCGCGGCGGGCTGTTCGGGCCATGGCTTTGGTCTGGGGCCGGGGCTGGGCTATCTGGCCGCAGAACTCATCGTCAACGACACGCCCAGCGTCGATCCGGCGCCGTTCCGCCTGTCGCGTCTGGTTGATGGCTCGAAGCTGGACGTCTCCGCCATCTGATATCCGGGCGTGATGCGTCAGTGCTAAGCGGGCGGCCCGCATATTGGCCGGGGGAGCAGGCATCTGCCGTTCCCCCGGTTCGCAGCCGCCTGATCTGGCGTGTCAGCCTTGCTGTGTCTTGGCACGGATCAGCGCATCGGCGATGAACAGGTCCTGAAGAGAAATCCCCGAACTGTCGAAAACGGTGATCTCCTCATCGCTGCGGCGTCCGGGCGCCCGTCCCTCGATGACATCGCCGATCTGCGTAACCTTGAGAGTGCCCGCTTCGATCTCCTGCCGCGCGTGCTGGAAATCACCGATCTGGACGGATTGGGACAGCAGATCGCAGAAAAGGCGCGCACGCGGATAGAAACCGGCGGGCAATTCGTGCTTGCCGGGCGCATCCGAGCCCATGCTGACCACATGCGTGCCGGGGCGCACCCAGCCGGCATCGAACAGCGGTTCACGCGAAGGGGGTGCCGTGACGATGATATCGGCGGCCTGCACCGCTTCCTGGGCCGAAACCGCGCGGGCCTTGAGCCCGGTCTGAGAGACTTGCCCGACAAAGGCGTCCAGCCGTTCGGACGGGCGGGAGACGATCAGCACCTCCGTAACCGGCCGGATCCTTGCAAGGGCTGCAATCTCGAAGCTGGCCTGATTGCCGGACCCGAAGACGGCAAGGGTCCTGGAATCCTTGCGCGCCAGCAGGCTGGCGGCAACCGCATCGGCGGCGGCGGTCCGGTAGGCGTTGACCTTGCCGCCCTCAAGCACGGCGCGCAGACGGCCGGTCCGCTGATCGAGCAGCACGATGGTCGAATTGTGCCGCGGCAGACCGATGGCCGGGTTGCCGGACCAGAAGGAGCCGACCTTCACGCCGGTCAGCTCGTCCGACCAGCCCGACTTCAGGGAGAACCTGTTGGTTGGGTCCTTGGAGTGCCCCAGGACAGCCGGAAAGACGCCGCTCTGGCCGGAAGCTGCGGCAGCGAGCGCCTGGCGCGCCGCCTCGAACGCCAGCTCATGCGTCACCATTGCGGCGGATTCTTCTTCGCTCACATAGATCATCCGGGGGCTCCGATTGCGCGTGGAACGCCGCAGGCCGCTGACAGGGGCAGTGTCAGGGGCGGGGGTGTCAGGGGGCAGACTGCATCTTTGCCCGCACGGCCGCCGTCAATTGTGCCGATTGAACGGCAAAAACGAATGATTCCACTGGCTTGGCTGCGGCAAACGGCAGGGGCGCCTTGACGGAGGATGACATCCTGTCTGTGACTTCAACAGAAGCCGGACCCCGTTGCACCTGTGGCAAGCCAGAGCGTTCGAGACACTGCGGCTTGCATGACCATCGCCACGCCTCCGGCGCAGGGCAATGGCATCCGGTTCTTCAAAGATCTGCCTGGGCCGCAGGGCGGCCCTCAGGTCCGCCCCTGAAAATCAATCCTTCGGCCAGTGATGAGGACCGCGCCACCCATGCAAACCGCAGAACAAACCAGCCCGCACCCGCAATCGATCCACGATCTCGTCACGCCGTCGCTTCTGCTCGACCGCAGCAAGCTCGACCGCAACATCACCCGGCTGGCTGATCACGCGCGGCAGCTGGGCGTGGTCCTGCGCCCGCATATGAAGACCGCAAAGAGCATTGACGTGGCACGGCGTGTCTTTCCGGATGGGCAGGGGCCGATCACCGTCTCCACGATTGCCGAGGCCGAGTATTTCGCCAGCCACGGCTATCGTGACATGACTTATGCAGTGGGCCTGTCGCCTGCTTCTGCCCTGCGCGCCATGGAGCTTTGCGCCCGCACGGGCGCAGACCTCAAACTGCTGCTCGACACGGTGGAACAGGCCGATGCCCTGGCTGCGGTGCGCGAGGCGTCCGGGGTGGTCCCGTCGGTGCTGATCGAACTGGATGTCGATGATCATCGCGGCGGGCTCAAGCCCGACGACCCCAAGCTCATCGAGGTGGCCGGGCGCGTCGTTGCGGCGGGCGCCAAGCTTCTCGGAGTTCTGGCGCATGCCGGCGAGTCCTATGGATTGAACACGCCTGAAGCCCTGGTAGTCGCCGCCGAGAGCGAGCGGGTGGCCACGGTCCGGGCCGCCGAAATCCTGCGAGCGCATGGCCATGCCTGCCCGGTCGTCAGCCTGGGCTCCACCCCGACCGCCCACTTCGCGCGGAACCTCGAGGGTGTCACGGAGCTGCGCGCGGGCGTCTACATGTTCTTCGACCTTGTCCAGCACGGTGTCGGCGTCTGCAGCAAGGATGACATCGCCATTTCCGTGCTCGCCTCGGTGATCGGCGTCAAGCCGGAGAAGGGCTGGATCCTGGTCGATGCCGGCTGGATGGCTCTGTCGCGTGATCGCGGCACGGCAAGTCAGCGCGTTGACCAGGGCTATGGCGTGGTTTGCGACGAAGCCGGGCGGGTGATTGAGGACGTGATCGTCTCGCAGGCAAGCCAGGAGCACGGCATCCTGTCCATCCGGCCAGGCTCGGGCAGGACCATGCCGGATCTGCCCGTCGGCACAAGGGTCCGCATTCTGCCCAACCATGCCTGCGCCATGGCCGCCCAGCACGGGTTTTACAGCGTTGTTGACGGCGAGGATGCCGGTATCGAGGCACGCTGGGAACGCATTCGCGGCTGGTGAAGGCCGCCGCTACGACAAGAGGCACGAAGCAAGATGAAACTGACATCTGGCGGGGCGGTGTCCCCGCTCACGCACCTCGCCGACAACGGCCATCTCGGCCTTTTCTACATCGGCGGCCAATGGGTTTCCCCCAAGGGCGCTGCCCACGCCGATGTGGTCAATCCGGCCACCGAAGAGATCATCGCGCGGGTGCCGCTTGGAAACGGCGCTGATGTGGATGCTGCGGTGGCTGCCGCGCGGGGGGCGTTCGCCAGCTGGAGCCGGACGCAGCCGGGCGAACGCGCTGCGCTGCTGGAGCGTCTGCAGCAGCAGCTCGAGGCGCAGAGCGAACGCATCGCGCAGTGCCTCAGCCTCGAAATGGGGGCTGCGATCAGTTACGCGCGGAGCGCCCAGGTGCCGCTGGCCATCGCCCATGTGAAGGCCGCACGTGAGGTCCTTGCGGACTTCCGGTTCATCGAGCGGCGCGGCCAGACCGCCATCGCACGCGAGGCAATCGGCGTCTGCGCGCTGATCACGCCGTGGAACTGGCCACTCTACCAGATCACGGCCAAGGTGGCACCGGCCCTTGCCGCAGGCTGCACCGTGGTGCTGAAGCCGAGCGAACTGTCGCCGCTGAGTGCGCTGCTGTTCGCCGAAGCCATCGAGCAGGCGGGTTTCCCGGATGGCGTGTTCAACCTCGTCCACGGCAACGGCCCGGACGTTGGGGCCGCGCTCGCCGCGCATCCCGATGTCGACATGATCTCCATAACCGGCTCCACCCGCGCCGGCATTGCGGTGGCCCAGGCTGCCGCAATGACGGTGAAACGCGTGGCCCAGGAACTCGGGGGCAAATCTCCCAACGTTATCCTGCCGGATGCCGATCTCGCGCGTGCAGTTCCTCCCGGCGTTGCTTCCAGCTTCCGCAATCTGGGACAATCTTGCAGCGCACCGACCCGCATGATCGTGCCGCGCGCGCGGCTGGCCGAGGTCGAGGCACTCGCCGTCAAGGCTGCGGCCGATATCGTTGTCGGGGATCCCTTTGTGGAAACGGCAACGCACGGGGCCATCGCCAATCGCGCGCAGTTTGACCGCATCCAGATCATGATCGGGGCGGCCATTGCCGAAGGCGCCAAGCTGCTGACTGGCGGGCAGGGCCGCCCGGACGGCCTCAAGGCCGGGTTCTTCGTCAAGCCGACCATCTTCTCAGACGTGCGCACGGATATGCGGATCGCGCAGGACGAGGTGTTCGGGCCGGTGCTCTGCATCCTTCCCTATGACACGGTCGAGGAAGCCGTCGCCATCGCCAACGACACGGTCTATGGCCTCGGAGCCCATGTTCAGGGCAGCGACATGGATCTGGTCCGGCACGTTGCCTCGCAGATCCGCTCCGGCCAGGTGCACCTGAACTATCCGGCCTGGGACCCCCACGCCCCATTCGGCGGCTACAAGCAGTCCGGCAACGGGCGCGAATATGGCCTTGAGGGCATGCTGGAATATCTCGAAGTCAAGTCGGTGCTGGGATACTATCAGGAGGCCTAGGTTCGGCCGCTTCTGTTGTTGCTTGTTGACAGCGTCCGGACACACCGTGCCGGACGCTGTCTGCTTTTGTGAGGGACAGTGTGAGCGGCGAGCAGACGACTGCTGGTCTCAGGTGTTTGGCCCAACGATGCGGGATCTTTGACCTGTTGCAGGGTTTGGATGGCATGGGCGGATCAGGGTTCCCGCGTACTCCTGCCTGGAACTGACCTAACGTCCTGAATTGCATGGCCAAACCGCGTTTCCGGCTATTTGATCAGAAAATCTGATTGATACAATCAGAAGATACGAATTTTGCTAATTCCAGCAATTGGGTAACGTCATGTCACTGGCGCTGTTTCTGATCAGGGAACGGCGGCTGATCCCTGCTGAAGCGGGGCAAAGTTTCCGGGCAGCGTAACCCCGCCGCTGCCTGCCGAAGGAGAGGGCGGCGCGCCGTGCCGCCCTGCTGACGTGCCTCAGGCGGCAGAGATGCTGCCGGGGCCAATGTTCGGGCGGTCGGCTGTACCGCTTGGGGTAAACACAGGCGGCGTCTGGCCGCCTCAAGAACCATATGGACCGGAGAGAGACAATGGACGCGACGAATGCCAGCAAGGCAGGCAAGTGCCCGGTGATGCACGGTGGAAACACCGCCACCGGCAATTCGAACATGGAGTGGTGGCCGAACGCCCTCAACCTCGACATCCTGCATCAGCATGACGCCAAGTCCAACCCGCTGGGCAAGGACTTCAACTACCGCGACGAGCTGAAGAAGCTGGATGCAGAGGCGCTGAAGGCCGATGTGAAGGCGCTGCTCAAGGACAGCAAGGACTGGTGGCCGGCTGACTGGGGCCATTACGGCGGCCTGATGATCCGCCTTGCCTGGCACTCGGCCGGTTCCTACCGTCTGGCCGATGGCCGTGGCGGCGGCGGCTCGGGCAACATCCGCTTTGCCCCGCTCAATTCCTGGCCGGACAACGCCAGCCTCGACAAGGCCCGCCGCCTGCTGTGGCCGGTGAAGAAGAAGTACGGCAACAAGATCTCCTGGGCCGACCTCATCCTCCTCTCCGGCACCCTGGCCTATGAGGACATGGGTCTGAAGACCTTCGGCTTCTCCTTCGGCCGCGAGGACATCTGGCATCCGGAAAAGGACACCTACTGGGGTGCAGAAAAGGAATGGCTGGCGCCGTCCGACAACCGCTACGAGGACGTGACCAAGCCGGAGACCATGGAGAACCCGCTGGCCGCCGTGCAGATGGGCCTCATCTACGTGAACCCGGAAGGCGTCAACGGCAAGCCGGACCCGCTGGCCACCGCCGCCCAGGTGCGCGAGACCTTCGCCCGCATGGCCATGAACGACGAGGAAACCGCTGCACTGACCGCAGGCGGCCACACCGTCGGCAAGGCCCATGGCAATGGCGATGCCGGTGCGCTCGGCGTCGAGCCGGAAGCTGCTGGCCTTGAAGCTCAGGGCCTCGGCTGGCTCAACCCGAACCAGCATGGCAAGGCCAGCGAAGCCGTGACCTCCGGCATCGAAGGCGCATGGACCACGAACCCGACCGTGTTCGACATGGGCTATTTCGACCTGCTGTTCGGCTATGAGTGGGAACTGACCCGCAGCCCGGCAGGAGCCCAGCAGTGGCAGCCGGTCGGCATCAAGGAAGAGGACATGCCGGTTGATGCGACCGACCCGTCCCTCCGCCGCATGCCGATGATGACCGATGCCGACATGGCCATGAAGATGGATCCGAAATACCGGGCCATCTGCGAAAAGTTCATGGCTGATCCGGAGTACTTCAAGGACACCTTCGCCCGCGCCTGGTTCAAGCTGACCCACCGCGACATGGGCCCGAATGTGCGCTACATCGGCCCGGATGCGCCCAAGGAAGACCTGATCTGGCAGGACCCGATCCCGGCTGGCCCGAAGAACTACGACATCGGCGCCATCAAGTCGAAGATCGCCGCCAGCGGCCTTTCGGTTGCCGAACTGGTGTCCACCGCCTGGGACAGCGCCCGCACCTACCGCGGCTCTGACATGCGCGGCGGTGCCAACGGTGCCCGTATCCGCCTTGCCCCGCAGAAGGACTGGGAAGGCAACGAGCCGGCCCGCCTGGCCAAGGTGCTGGGCGTGCTGGAGCCGATCGCCAAGGCCTATGGCGCGAGCCTCGCCGATGTGATCGTTCTGGCGGGCAGCGTGGGGATCGAGAAGGCTGCCAAGGCCGCCGGTTTCGATGTCTCCGTGCCGTTCGCTCCGGGCCGTGGTGATGCCACTGCCGAGATGACCGACGCGGACTCCTTCAGCGTGCTGGAGCCGATCCATGACGGCTTCCGCAACTGGGTGAAGAAGGACTATGTGGTTTCGCCGGAAGAGCTGCTGCTCGACCGCGCCCAGCTGATGGGGCTGACCGGTCCGGAAATGACCGTTCTTCTCGGCGGCATGCGCGTTCTTGGCACCAATCACGGCGGCTCCAAGCATGGCGTGTTCACGGACCGCGAAGGGGCGCTGACGGCGGACTTCTTCGTCAACCTGACCGACATGGCCTACACCTGGAAGCCGGCCGGCAAGAACCTCTACGAAATCCGCGACCGCAAGACCGGCGCGGTGAAGTGGACGGCGACCCGTGTGGATCTGGTGTTCGGCTCCAACTCGATCTTGCGCGCCTATGCCGAGATCTATGCCCAGGATGACGCGGCAGAGAAGTTTGTGAAGGACTTCGTGGCTGCCTGGGTGAAGGTGATGAACGCAGACCGTTTCGACCTGACGGCCTGATCCGTCCGGTCACGGAAACAAAACACGGCGCTCCGGGAAACCGGGGCGCCGTTTTTCGTTTGCAGGCCTTGTGTGTCAGAGCCCGTAGCCTTGGGCCATGGCGGCGGCAAAGAGCGGGAGAAGCGGGAAGAGCAGCAGTTCGGCCACCAGCGCGCGGCGGACCTGCCTGCGCTCTGCCTGCGAAGGCACAAAGGCCGCATCTGCCTTCTGCTTGCGCCGCCAGGACAGGATGCGCAGGGTTGGCAGGATGGAGATAAGGCCGATGGCGAGGAAGACGCCTATCTTTGCCCAGAAGAACAGGTTCTCGAGATAATACTCCGGCCCCTTGCCGCCATACATGACGCGCAGGCCGCCAGCCAGCAGCACCAGGACGGCGAGCGCGCCATAGTGGAGATCGAGCAAAGCAAGCCGCTTCAGATCCTCCGCTGCGAGTGTCTGGCGTAGGCAGATGGCCAGTTCCATCACCAGCACCGCGAAGAGCGCGAAGACGGCCAGATGATGCAGGCCAGCAAGAACAAGGCCAGAAAGAGCAAAGGACGCGTCTGCCATTCAATCCTCCAGAGGGAACAAAACGGCCCGGCAACCCGCCCCCGCGCGCCCCACCTGCAGGTGGGGCCGTTGCGGCGCGCAGGGTATGACTGGCCCTGTGGTCACACCGTATTCCCCCGCACCGGAAAAATAGTCTGAGCAGCCTGCCAGGGCACGTTGCCAGGGGGATATCTTGATGTGTACACTGTAAACATAAGCTCAGATGTAAACGGTGTCAACATGCCTGATAAAACCGGAAATGGCCGCAGGCCTGCCTATCACCACGGCGATCTGCGCCGAGCTCTTGTTGATGCTGCAATGGCGGAAGCGGGCAGGGGCAGTCTTGCAAATCTGTCGCTGCGGTGGCTGGCGGCGAGCGCCGGGGTCTCCCCGGCGGCGGTTTACAGGCATTTTCCGGATGTCGAGGCCCTTCTGGCCGCCGCAGCACACGAGGCTTTCGACCGGTTTGCCGCATATCTTCAGGCTGGTGCCCGGACAGGCGGCGATGATCCGGCAAAACGCCTGAAGGCCATGGGCTGGGCCTACCTGCGCTTTGCGGAAACTGAGCCGGGGCTTTATTCACTCATGTTTGGCCGGACCTACAGCCCGTCCCATACCGGACTGATGGAGGCTGCGGCCCATGCGTTCCGTCAGTTGACGGAAGGGCTGTCGCACCTGCTGCCGGAGGGACAGACGGCTGATGCCGAAAAGATTGCGGGCAGCCTCTGGGCGCTGGTGCATGGGCTTGCAGATCTGCGGGCCAGGGGGCTGTTATGCGCGAATGGCAGCACGCTGCAGGGGGCGTTTGACGAGCAGGCGGAATATGCGCTGACACTGGCCGTCGAAAGCATGGTTTCGGGCCGCAGCAGGCAGGAAATCTCTCAGTAGGGCGTCAAAAGGCCTGGGTGGCGAGATGCCGGCTGGCGAGCATTGGCTCGCCCGTCAGGCTGAGGGCAGCCTGGCGGCCGTGATGCCATAGAACGCTGGCGGCGCAGACCGTCTGATCCTGCTCGTCCAGCACCAGAACGCGGGGCGGCAGGGTGACTTTCACCTCGATGAGGGCGCCCGTTTCACCGCTTTCCGCATCAAACAGGGTGCAGGCCGTGATGTCCGCGCCGTCTTCCGTCTTCAGGCGGCCGCCGCGCATGCGCGCCCTCAAGGCGGGCTTGAGCTGCGGCGGGCGGAAGCGGTGGCCTGTACGGGCTGGAGTTGCGCGGGTCATGGTTTGTCCAAATGGCAATAGCGGCGCGCAGCATGCGCAGCCGTTCATCCTCCTGTCAGTTGTAACAGGGTTAGACACCTTAACTTGCCCGGAGCTTGCCGGAATGGCACTCAGACCAGAAACGGCAGGCCCGTCAGGTCGGACAGAACGGCGCTGGGGGCCAGGTCCGGATATTCGTCCGGCTGGGCGGTGCGGTTCATCCAGACGGTGCGGAAGCCATAGGCGGTGGCGCCTGCAATGTCCCAGCGGTTCGAGGACTGGAAGGAGATCGCTTCCGGATAGACCCGGAAGTGGTTCGTCACCAGTTCATAGACGCGCGGATCGGTCTTGTAGGTGCGCAGGTCATGCACCGAGAAAATCTCGTCCAGAAGCTCGGTGATGCCGGCAGCCTTGGCCGCTGACTCCAGCATGGAGGGTGTGCCGTTGGACAGGATGGCCAGCCGTGCCCCGGCCTGCTTCAGGCTGGTGAGCACTTCGGGCACTTCCGGATAGCAGTCCAGCGCCCAGTAGGCGTTGAGAAGGTCGGCCCGCAGGCCCCGGTCGGCGGAGGGGAAGAGATTGAAGGTGGTGTCGAGCGCCTGCTCGGTCAGCACCCAGAAATCCTCGTAGCGCTGCATGAGGGCGCGGACCCAGGAATATTCCAGCTGCTTCTGCCGCCACACGAAGGAAAAGGTCTGCGCGTCGGGCCCCAGTTTCGCGGCATGTTTGCGCACGGCGGCGTGAACATCAAAGAGGGTGCCGTAAGCGTCAAAGACATAGGCCGAATGGGCCATCGGGATGCTCCGTGGGGTCGCAGGACAAGTTCCGCCGTCAGCTTTCCTGAACAGCGTCCGAACATATGCCGATCATTTGCCGGGATGCAATCAGGACAAAGGGTAAAGGCCGATATCGCTGTTGACCTGAACAGCGGACGCTGGAGCACTTTCGATGAAGACGCTGCCATCGAAAGTGCTCTTTCCGTTCATTTTACGCAATTCCAGCCGCAGAACCGGTTCTAACTTTTTGCTCTGGCCGGGCTGTTCAGGGCACCGCGACGATCCGTCCGCTGCCATCGCGCTGCTTTCCAACGATGAGCTGGAAGAACACATAGATTGTGTGCAGCACATCAATGGCCAGAAGCAGGAGGCCAATCAGGATGAGGTTCGTGCCCTGGGAAGGTGCCACAAGAAGGCAGAAGATCCAGAGCGCGAAGAGCCCAAGGTCGAACAGGCCGTGCAGGATGTTGCCGAGGTAGAAGTGATGGAGCCCCATCACGCCGAAAACGCCGCACAGGGCAACCGCAACGCCGTAACTCTTGTCACTGACGTTCTCTGCCTGTGCTTTGCCTGCTTCCGGCTGGGGGGAACCGCAATGCGGGCAGAAATGCGCCCGGAAAGCGATCTTGTCCCCGCAGTGGATGCAGAAGCTCCATCCGCCGCCCTGCGGCTCTGTACGGGGCTCACTCATCGGCGGAGCGGCAGCCCCTGTTTGTCCTTGTAGGACCCGACGATGATCATGATCAGGTCAATGAGCGACCAGATGCCAAGGCCACCGAGCGTCAGGATCATGAGGATGCCGGTGCCGATCTTGCCGGTGTAGAAACGGTGGATGCCGAAGGTGCCGAGGAAGAAGCAAAGCAGAGCCGCAGCAACCATGCTTTTCTCGGAGACAGGCGCTGCGGCCAGGGCGTTCGGTGCGCCGCACTTGGGGCAGGACGGTGCCGTTGACGCAATCTGGTGGCCGCAGGTGCCACAGAAAATCATGGACGGATTGGCACCCATGCCAGAATTGGTGACCGAAACGGTGCTCGACGACATTTGAAGACCTCTGATCGAAAATTGAGTTGCTTTTCACAACAAGCGCACGGGTCTTAACATGGTGAAAGCTGCAGGGTCATGTCCAGAGGATCACAAATTGCAGGTTTCCAGCCGGTAGTCACAGCTTCTCCACGGCCCGGCCAAGGGCTCAGCCCGGCAGCACGATGGCCCCGTGTTCATCCAGGGACCAGAACGGGTTGAAGGCGATTTCCAGAAGATGGCCGCCGGGAATGCGCACATAGGAGGTGTAACCGCCCCAGAAGGCCTTTTCCGGTGGCACGACGGCTTCAGCGCCAGCCGACAGCGCCCGTGCATAGGCGGCATCGACCTCGGCCTCGTTGCGGCCGTTCCAGGCAAGGGAGACTGCACCCAGCCCTTCCGGAACGGGGCGGCCAATGTCCTTTTCCAGCGAGGCGCGGGGATAGAGGGCAAGAGCAAGGCCGGGAAGCTGATAGAAGGCGATGCCTTCCTGGCTTTCGGAGGAGGCTGTCCAGCCGAGCCCATCCTCGAAGAAGCGCCGGGTTTCGGCCAGATCATCGACGGCAAGGGTGATGAGGGAAAGGCGCTGTTCCATGATCGGATTTCCTTGGGCTGGAGGCATCAGCGGGTGACGATGAGCGTGGCACCCGTTCCGGCCATGACGGCTCCGGCGGTGCGGTTGACCCGGCGCACGACGGCAGGGCTGTGCAGCAGGCGGCGGGCGCGCATGGCCATGAGAACATGCCCGCCGATGACCACCACTTCAACCGCCAGAATGACGGCAGCAAGCTCCAGCACACTCAACGGGGTGAGGGCGGTTCCGGCCACATTGGGCAGAAGCGCCACATAAAACAGCGGCATCTTCGGATTGCCGAGGTTGAGGGCGATGCCGGTGGCAAAGGCGGACAGGAGATTGCCGCTGCCGGTAGGTTGCAGGGCCGGCACCACAGGCTCTGCCGTCCACAGGCGGATGCCCGTCCAGATCAGCCAGAGGGCACCGGCGTAGCGCAGCACGGTCATGGCCGTGCCCATTTCCGAGGCCAGCAGCGACAGGCCGAAGGCGGCAAGGCAGAGGAAGATGAGGATGCCCGCCACGGTGCCTGCCCCATAGGCAAGGCCGGACACGGCCCCATGCGACAGGGTGCGGGCGATGATGGTCATGTTGTCCGGGCCGGGGCTGGCGGCAAAGACGAAGAAGGCGGCAGCAAAGGCAAGAAGCGTGGCGAGGTCCATGGTCAGTCCTCCGGATGGCGCCCGGCGAGCGGCGGGCAGATGGAGGATCAGGCGGAATCCGTGAAAGATCAAAGGCTTTGTGCGCCGATGAGCCGTGGCGGATGGCGATGCTGCGGATCAATTTTCCTGCAAGAGCGCTTTTCAGGAATGAGAGCCTGTCCGGGTGCGGCCTTGCCGGAGCAAGTCTTCCGATTTTCGGGTGAAGGGCGTCAAACGGTTGACCTTGCCTTTTTCCGGGCGTTTGTTCGCTGGCAGTGAAAAATACAGCGGAGGACGCGCAAGATGAGCGGCTGGAGTGAGACCTGGACCTATGTGGATGGCGCCTGGCATGAGGGCAATCCGCCGCTGATGGGGCCGCGCACCCATGCGGCCTGGCTGGGATCTTCGGTCTTTGACGGGGCCCGGTTCTTCGAGGGCGTGACGCCGGATCTCGACCTGCATTGCCAGCGCGTGAATGATTCGGCCGTGGCTCTCGGCCTGAAGCCGACAGTCAGCGCGGGCGAGATGATCGAGATGACCCGTGAGGGCGTCACCAGGTTCAAGCCGGGCAGCGCCGTCTACATCAAGCCGATGTATTGGGCGGAAGGCGACGGGCCGGGGGTGATCGTGGGCGATCCGGAGAGCACCCGGTTCTGCCTGTGCCTGTTCGAGGCGCCGATGGCGCCGGCCGGTGCTTCCTTCTCGATCACCCTGTCGCCGTTCCGCCGCCCGACCATGGAAACCATGCCGGTGAATGCCAAGGCGGGCTGCCTTTATCCGAATAACGCCCGCGCCATGGCCGAAGCCAAGGGCCGCGGCTTTGACAATGCGGTGGTGCTGGACATGCTGGGCAATGTGGCCGAGCTGACCAGCGCCAACATTTTCATGGTCAAGGACGGGGCGGTGCATACGCCCGCGCCCAACGGCACGTTCCTCAATGGCATCACGCGCCAGCGGGTGATCCAGCTGCTGCGCAACGCGGGCCATGCGGTGCATGAGCGCACCATTGGTTATCGTGAGTTCCAGGAGGCGGACGAGATCTTCTCCACCGGCAACTATTCCAAGGTGGTGCCGGTGAACCGCATCGAGGAGCGCAGCCTGCAGCCGGGACCGGTGGCCGCCAGGGCGCGGGAACTCTATTGGGACTTCGCCCACGGCTGAGGCGTCGGCTGATCACTGCTGCCGGGCGGGCATAAGCACCAGTCCGGCAGCCAGCAGCAGGCAGATGGCAGCACCTGCCGAGGGCAGGGCAAAGCTGCCCGTGCTGCCTGCGGCAAAGCCGGCAAGGGTTGGCCCCAGCATCTGGCCGAGGCCGAAGCTGGCCGTCATCAGCGCGATGGTGCGGCGCGGATCGCCCGTGGACAGGCGCCGGGCTTCGATGAGCCCCAGCGCGGTGATGCCCATGAAGGTTATGCCGAGCAGAAAAGCCGCGAGCAGGATGCCGGCAGGGCCGGTTGCGGTGACGCTGAGCGCGACGCCGCAAGCCTCGATGACACAGGCCAGTGCATAGGCCCGCGGCACGCCGGTGCGGTCAGCGATTCGGTTCCAGATGAAAATGGACGGTGCGGCGGCAAGGCCCACGATCAGCCAGAGATAGGGTTCGGCCGTTGCCAGCGCCGGATCGGAGCGGGCGATTACGGCGATGAAGGTTGCCGTCACCACATAGCCGATGCCGAACAGGCCGTAGGCAGCAATCAGCTGCGGCAGCCCGGCGGGCAGGCGGCGGGGGCCGGTCCTCGCGGGCGCGGGTGGTGCTGTTTCGGTGGCGCCCGGCACCATCCATGCGATCAGGACCGTCAGTGCCAGACTGATGACGCCGCAGCCCGTCCACAAGCCCTGCCAGTCTGCGCCCATGACGGCCAGGCCGGAGACGATGAGGGCGGAGCCAGCAATGCCCGCACCAACGCCCGAGAAATACAGCGCCGACAATCCGGGCCGCCCGGCCTGTGCCAGCCGGTCGAGGATGAGTGCTGCCGAGAAGACGAAGGCGAAGGCGCTGGCAAGGCCCGCCAGAAACCGCAGCAGCATGAAGACCGGGATGCTGTCCGTCCATGCCATGGCGAAGGAGAGGGCAGAGCTGGCAATCAGCGAGCCGATGAACCACATCCGGCGGCTGCCGGGCAGGGAGCCGGAGGAGGCCGCAAGCGCCCCCACCAGATAGCCGAGGAAATTCGCCGAGGCGATGAGCCCGCCGTCTGCCTTGCTGAGGGGCACCTGAGCGATCATGAAAGGCAGCACGGGCGTGTAGACGAAACGCCCGATGCCCATGGCCGCAGCCAGCGACAGAAGGCCGCCGAGAGCAAGGCGGACGGGAGAGGCGGCTGAGGGGGCGGCAGAGGTCACGGAAGGGCTCCGGCTGGCAGGTGAGCCGGAGCCTAGCGATTGATGGCGGACTTGGCGAGTGGCCCGAAAGGCGGGCGGGTGTTTACTTCACCTGCGCCAAAAGCTCATCCAGCCGCTCACCCTTCATGACCAGCTTGGAGCGGAGCTTGGCGGCCTTCTGGTCCAGATCGGCGCGGTTGACGGCCTCTCCGGCCTGGATCATGCCGATCATGCTCATCATCAGATGCGGCGGGCAGTAATAGAGATAGACGCCGGGCTGGCTGATGGTGACGGTGGTCTTCTCATCCAGCGGTGTGTTCCAGGCCGCAACGCCTTCCGGGGCCACGTAGGAGCGGACATTGTGGCCCGAATTCGTGGGAATGAAGGTGACCGTGTCGCCCACCTCAACCTGCAGGAACGAAGGCTCGAACACCATGCTGCCTTCGGTTCCGTAGTTCAGCATCTTCACCTCGTGATCGGCAGCCGAAGCACTGAACGGTGTGAGGCAGAGGGTGATGGCCAGAAGGGCGTTGCGGGTCGTGAGCTTCATGCTGTGTTTCCTGAGGTTCAAGGGTTCAGGGGTGGAGTGTTGCGGGCATTGACCGCAAGGGGCGGACGACGGGGGCGCCGGCGCTGTCGGTGAGGATTTCCACATCGACGCCATAGGTGCGGCTGATGAGATCGGCCTTCAGCACTTCGGCGGGGCTGCCTGCGGCTTTCAGCTCGCCATCGCCGATCAGGATCAACTGGTCGGCATATTGGGCGGCAAGGCTGAGGTCATGCAGGATCAGGATGCTGATGCGGTTGCGGGCGCGGGTCTCGCGGTGGACGATATCCAGCAGCTTCTGCTGATGGTGCATGTCGAGCGCGCTGACGGGTTCGTCCAGCAAGAGGATGCCGGGATCGCGCAGCAGCACCTGCGCAAACAGCGCCAGCTGCCGCTGGCCGCCGCTGAGCGAGAGAATGTCGTGGCTGGCCAGATGCGCAATCCCTGCCGCCTCCATGGTGGTGACGGCGGCATGGAGCGTTGCATCATCCACGTGGAAGGAGAGTTCATCCATCCGGCCCAGCAGCACGACTTCCAGCGCCGTGAGGGAGGCTTCAAGGGCGGTGTCCTGCGGCATGTAACCGATGGCCTTGCGCCAGTGGCGCAGGGTTTCGCGGGTGAGTTGTCTCTCTCCATGGGCGATGCGGCCCGTCTGCGGCCAGAACTCGCCGAAGAGCGCGCGCAGCAGCGAGGATTTGCCCGCGCCATTGGGACCGAGGATGACATGCACCTTGCCCGGCTCGAACTTAAGGGAGAGATCGCGGGCGACGCAGTGCTTGCCCCGGAAGAGGGTGATGTCCTGAAGGGTGAGATCGTTCATCGCCGCCGCGCCAGCATGATCCAGAAGAAGAAGGGCACGCCGACCATGGCGGTGACGATGCCGACCGGAAACAGGGCGCCGGGAATGACCACCTTGGAGATGACCGAGGCCATGGACAGGAAGGCCGCGCCCGCCACCATCGACATGGGCAGGAAGAAGCGCTGATCCTCACCCACCAGCAGCCGTGCCACATGCGGGGCGACAAGGCCGACGAAGCCGATGATGCCGACGAAGCTGATGGCGGTGGAGGTCATCAGCGCGGTCAGCGTCAGCGTGGTGACGCGCAGATGCGTGAGGTTGACGCCAAGGCTCTGAGCCCGCGCCTCACCCAGACGCAGGGCGGTGAGCTTCCAGGCATCGCGGAACAGCAGCGTCACGCAGAAGACGGTAACGCCGAGCGTGACCCAGAGGCTGGTCCAGGTGGTCTTGGTCAGGCTGCCGAACAGCCAGAACAGGATCTGCTGGCCGACTTCCGGCGAGGCAATGAACTGTAGCAGCGACAAAAGCGACTGGAACAGGAACAGAAGCGCAATGCCTGCGAGCACCAGCATGGTGGAGGATATGCGCGCAAAGGCCGCCAGCGCGAAGAGGAAGGCGGCGGCCAGCATGGAGAAGAAGAAAGCGCCCAGCGGCACTGCTATGGCCGGATGCAGGCCGAAGCCGCCGGTGAAGATGCTGAAGGCGGCGCCAAGCCCGGCAGCGGCAGCAAGGCCGAGCGTATAGGGGCTGGCCATGGGATTGTTCAGCAGGGTCTGGATTTCCGCCCCGCCCGCACCCAGCGCGCAGCCGACGACAAGGGCCATCAGCGCCATGGGCAAGCGCAGGCTGTTGACGATGGTCACGGTCATGCTGTCCGTGCCTTCCAGCCGCAGGAGGCCGGCCAGCACATCGGCGGGGCTGAGCATGGACGGGCCGGTGCCGATGTCGAGCACCAGCGTCACGCAGCAGAAGAGGGTGAGGCCGAAAAGCAGGCGCCAGCGCCGCCGTTCCCGGTTGCGCTGGCTTGCAATCGCGGTCGCAACATGAGTTGTGCCGGTCACTGGTTGTCAAAGTCCCTGAAAGAGGCAGCAGGCATGCCAGCGCCCGGAAACGCGAGGTTTCCGGGCGCTGGCAAATGCAGGTTTATTCCTTGATGGCGAGGGTAAAGGTGCCCTCGGGTGCCACCGGCAGGTACTTCTTGTAGAAGTCCTTGTAGGTCTCTTCCGGGTTCAGGTCGGTGAAGAGGTCCGGGTAGAGCACCTTGGCGAAGAACTGCAGCATGGCGTGGTCAGCCAGCGTGCGCGAGGCACCCTGATAGACGCCATAGAAGCGGCCGTCCTGCACGGCGGGAAGCTGATCCCAGCCGGCGCGGGCGGTGAAGCCCTGCAGACGCTCCAGGGCTTCAGCCTTGGTCACGTCCTCCCCCATGAGCATGGAGGTCGGGTTCTTGCGCGATTCGGTACCGGCAATGACGATCACGTCCGGCTTGGAGGCCAGAACCTGTTCCGGGTTGATCGGGCCCCACCATTCGACGAAGGGGGCTGCGATGTTGTCGCCGCCGGCCGCAGTGGCCATGGCGCCCCACATGTTCTTGCCGTAGGTGAAGCTGTGCTCGGCCGGGCCCTTGTTGCCGAACTCGATGTAGATTTTCGGCTGCGGCTTGCCTGCATCGGCGATGCGCTTGGTAATGAGGTCGGCGGTCGCCTTGTACTCGCCGGAGATCTCAGCGGCGCGGTCTTCCTCGCCGGTGATCAGGCCGAGAACGCGGGCGCTGTCCAGATGGCGCTCCACCGTCTGGGCGTTGAAGTCGACGACGGCGATGGGGATGCCTGCTTCTTCGATGCGGTCGGCATCAAGGCCGAGGCCCTTGTACTGCCAGTCGGCCAGAACGACCATGTCCGGCTTCAGCTCCAGCACCTTTTCGACGGAGAAGGTCTGAGCTTCGACTTCGCCCACATCCGGCAGGGCATCGAGGGAGGGGCGGTGCTTGACGTAGCGGGTCCAGGAGGCCGGGCGCCAGCCTTCCCAGGCTTCACGCGAGATACCGACAACGTTGTCGTAGGAGGCTTCGCCGCCAACGGCCATGTAGTCTTCGAAGTAGAAGCCGAGCAGAACGCGCTTGGACGGCAGGTCCGCCTTGACCTCGCGGCCTATCACATCGGTGAAGGTGTTTTCTTCCGCAAAGGCGCCGGTGGTCAGGCTGGTGGCGGCGGCAAGGCCGAGCAGACCCGCGAGGGTGCCGGTTCTCAAGTGCTTGAAAATGCGCATGGACTACTCCCGATTGAGGATGCGTCCGTTTGTCAAACTTGATAAAAAAAGTCAACTTTAATGCCTCCCTGTCCGTAGTCCTCCGTAGTTTTGTGTGGATCAGCAGCTCTCACGCGTCCGTGATTTCAGTTTTGCGGCGCAGTCGGGTCTGAATGGGCGCACCGGCCAGTGACGCGGCCGGCTCTTTTGAGGGAGACTTTGATGCGCAAATATTTTGTGGCCGGCGCCTTGCTGGCCGTAACCCTGACTGCGGCATCGGCTGCCGGTGACCCTGTCGCGACCCGCAAGGCCATCATGCAGTCCGTGGCTGCCAATGCCGGTCTTGCCGGTGCGATGATGAAGGGTGAAATTGCCTACAGCCCGGCAGCGGGCAAGGCGGCGATCGCTTCGATGAATGCAGCCGCCAATGCTCTTGGTGCGTTCTATCCCGATGGCACGCAGAATGCGGAAGGCTCTTCCGCCAGCCCGAAGATCTGGGAAGATGCAGCTGGCTTTGAAGCTGCGCTTGCCAAATTTTCCGAGGTTACGGGCGCTGCAGCTCAGGCCTCCGGCAAGGATGGCCCGGCCGATGTGGAGGCCTTCAAGACCGCGATGGGGCCGGTGATGGCCAGTTGCCGGTCCTGCCATGAGGCCTACCGGGTGCAGAGATAAGAGATAAGCAAGACGTGGAAGGCGTGGTCCGATGCTGAAGAAACTGGCTCTTGCCGGTGCCCTCGTACTGGGGGCGGGTGGATTGGGTTTCTGGGCTCTGACTGCGCCCGCCTCGATTGAGCCCGTGCGGCTCGCAGCCCTGCCGGAGGGCAATGCCGGGCGGGGAGAAGCGATGTTCTGGGCGGGAGGCTGCGCCTCCTGCCACGCCGCGCCGGGCGCATCGGGGCTGGACAAGCTGAAGCTGGGCGGCGGATTGCGGCTGGAAACACCCTTCGGCGTTTTCGTTGCCCCGAACATCTCGCCGGACATTGAAACGGGCATCGGCAGCTGGACGCTGCCGGACTTTGCCAATGCCATGCTGGCCGGAATTTCGCCCGAGGGAGAGCATTACTACCCCGCCTTTCCTTACACATCCTATGCCCGCATGAAGGATCAGGACATCTCCGATCTCTTCGCCTTCCTGAAGACGCTGGAGCCGGTGCAGGGTGTTGCGCCCGGCCATGAGCTTGCCTTTCCCTTCACCCTGCGGCGGGGACTGGGGCTGTGGAAGCTCATGTATCTCGATCCGGGTCCGGCCGTGGTGCTGCAGAGGATCGACGAGCAGCTGCAGCGGGGCCAGTATCTGGTGGAAGGGCCCGGCCACTGCGGCGAATGCCACACGCCCCGGGACATGGCCGGTGGCCTGAAGCTGGATCAATGGCTTGCGGGGGCAAAGGCGCCGGTTGGCGAAGGCCGGATACCCAATATCACCGGCGGTGAAAGGGGCATCGGCGACTGGTCTGTCCCGGATATTGCCTATTACCTCGAAAGCGGCTTCACGCCTTCCTATGACTCCGTTGGCGGGGAAATGGTGGCCGTGCAGGAGAACATGGCCCGGCTGACGGCGGAAGACCGGGAGGCCATTGCCGCCTATCTGAAGGCCATTCCCGCCCACGCGCAGGGCCAGTAGGCGAAAGGCCGCAGTCTTCCTCACTGGCCTGTCCCCATCCGCTGCCGCTAGACTGGCAGCGATTACAGGGAGGCGGAGCAGGGGCATGAGCGGACAGATTGCGGGCCGCAGTTTTGAAGAGGCACTGCGCCTGATGGGGCTTTCGGAGCTCTCCGAGGCCGGGCGCCGGACCGTTGAACAGGCCCTGCGGCAGATGGCCATTCCGGCTGGAACCGAAGTCTTTGCGCCCGGACAGGCCTGTCCGGGCTGGCTGGTGCTCACCTCCGGCAGCGTCCGCGTGCTGATGACATCCGATACAGGCCGGGAAATCCTCCTGTACCGCGTTGCGCCGGGTGAGAGCTGCGTGCTGACCACATCCTGCCTGCTGGGCGAAGAGCCTTATGCCGCGTCGGGCATCACCGAAACGGCCTGCCAGGCCTTCATGATACCGGCCGGGGTGGTGGCGCGGCTGCTCGACAGCGAGCCGGTTTTCCGCAGGCGCATCTTTCAGGGCTTCAGCCTCCGCCTTGCCAGCATTCTGCGGAAGATGGAAGACACCATGTTTCACCGGCTGGACGCGCGGCTGGCGCGGCTGCTGCTGGAACTGGCCGGAGACGGGTCAGCCATTCACCTGACACAGGCTGCCCTTGCGGCAGAAACCGGCAGTGCCCGCGAGGTAATCGCCCGGCTGCTGGGGCGCTGGGCCGAGGCCGGTCATATTGCGCAGGGGCGTGGTGAAGTGCAGTTGCTCAACCCCGCGGCGCTGCGCCGGATCGCGGATACCGGCTGACCAGTTGCGGGGCTACGTGCAACTACGTTGCCGGGTTTTGTTTGTGACCATGTCACAGACGGGGTGTCCCGCTGGCGCTAGGGTCGTCTCACCGTCCGGACAGTCCGGACAAGCCTTGAGCCAAGGGGACGGGATATGACTGTGAACATGGGAACCCTCGACCGGGCCATCCGCTTCCTGGTAGGGATTGCACTGATTGGTTTCGCGCTTTTCGGCCCGGCTGACATCAGCTGGAAGTGGATTGGCTGGTTCGGCGTCATTCCGGTCGTTGTCGCACTGGTTGGCTGGTGCCCTGCCTATACGCTGTTCGGGATCAAGACCTGCAGGGCAAACTGACCCCCTGCATTGATCCCGCAGACCGGAAGCCGGAGCAGCCCCATGCTCCGGCTTTCTTGCGTCTAGAGGATGTCTTTACAGCCGCTTGCATTCCCGCGAATAGACGAAGTCGATATAGCCGCTCATCACGTTGAGGAAGGCCAGGCATTCCTGTTCGGTTCTGAAACAGCCTTCGCGGCTGACAGGGCGCGTCTGGCCTGTATCCGGCCAGACCTGACCACCGATCAGGCCGCGCCAGACGCCTGCCGTCTGATTGGCGGCTTTCAGCGGACGGCAGTCATAAGCCGTGCCATAGGTCTCCGGGACGTCTCCCGGGGTGCGGGTCGGGGACAGCAGAAGATGCTCCAGAAAACTGCCCTGCGCCATGGCAGCCGATTGCCCGATCACGAGGACCAGTGCGGCGAGCGTGGATCTCTTCAACATTTTCATGACTTCTCCAAACATGAGGCAATCTGCCGGCCGCTGCGGTGATGCAGCCAGGGCGGGCACCTGCCGGGCCCAGCTCAGCCTTATGGAAGGTTATGGGAAGCGTAAACGCAAATGGGAAGAAGCTTCTGCGACATTTGTGCTGTTTCTGACAATCCTGTTCAATTGCTCTGCCGCAGCGCCTTGTGCAGGGGGAGGCGGGCAGCGGTGAGGGCGGGGAGGGCGCCGCCTGCAAGGCCGAGGGCGAGGCCGAGCAGGCTGCAGGTGAGCATCACGTGGCTATCGACGGAAAGTTCAAAGGCAAGGCGGGTGTTGCTGCCAGCGGACGTGCTAGCCTGCCAGCCGTTGAAGGCAAGCCATGAGCCGAAGACACCGATGGCGGTGCCGAGCCCGGCAAGGCAGATGGCCTCGATCCAGACCGCAAGAAAGGCGGGCAGACGGGCAAAACCAAGGGCCCGCAGCGTGGCGATTTCGCCAGACCGGCTTGAGACGGCGCTGAACATGGTGTTGAGCACGCCCGCCGCCGCCCCCAGCGCCATCAGCCCGGCAACTGGCCAGCCGAACAGGCGGATGAGATCTGCCGTGCGGGCCGACTGGCCGGAATAGAGCTGTGCTTCGGTGAGGGCCGTAAGAGATGGTCCGGGCAGAGACGAGAGTTTCTCCTGTAAAGGTGCGAGGCCATCCGGTTCAGTCAGCAGAAGCCGCAGGCTGTGGACGTCTCCCGGGCGGTTGAAGGCGGCCTGCACGGCTTCAAGGCTGGTCCAAAGTTCCGATTCAAAGGCGCTGCCGCCTGCGCTGAACAGCCCGGTGACGGTCCATTCCATGCCGGAAAGCCTGATCTTGCTGCCCGGTGCAAGGCTGGACATGCTGCGGGCGAGACTTTCGCCCGCCACCAGTTCCCGCGCGCCGGGGGAAAACATCCGCCCTGCAGTCAGCCTCACATCCGGCCGGGCTGGAAGGCCTTCAACATCCATACCGCGCAGGGCCAGGGTGGCTTCCTGCCCGTCCGGCCGTGTCAGGCTGGCGGGCATGACCAGTTCGCGGGAGACAAGCGGGACACTGGATGGTGTCTTGCGGATGCCGAAATCATCCCGCGACGCGAGCAGCGTACGGATGGCACCGGCGGAGATGCTGGAGCCGGTTTCCTGCACCTGCGTGCCGCCGAGAACCACGGCTGTGAGCGGGGAGCCGGTGCCCTTGAGCGTTTTCTCGAAACCGGCGGCCATGGCGAGAAATCCGGCAAGAACGCTGACGGCAAGAGCAGCGGAGAGCACCATGGAGAGGGCGAGCGCTGCCCGGCGCGGCAGGCTGAGAAGGCTGCTGCGCAAGAGGGCATGTGTCTGGCGGAAGAGGGAAGCTGCGGCGGACATGGGTTACCTCGTGCGGAAGGCGGCAATGACGGGAATGCGCATGGCGCTCCAGGCGGGAAGAAGGCCGGTGAGCAGGGCAAGGCCTGCCAAGAGCAGCAAGGCTTCGCCAATGACGGCACCGGTGAGCGCCAGCCCCAGAACGGGCGGGCCGAACATGGCGGCAAGGCCGGTGAAGCCGAGGCCAATGGCGCCGCCAAGGGCAAAGATGAAGCCCGTCTCGCCAAGGATCAGCAGGGCGATGCGCGCGGGCGGAACTCCGAGGGCCTTCAGCACGCCGGTCTCAAAGCGCCTTTCCCGCACGGCAAAGACCATGGTGTTGGTGATGATCATCAACAGGGAGATGAAGGCAGCTGAGGTGACGAGGCCTGTGATCAGCTTCACATCGGCAAACTGCCGCAGGAAGGCTTCCAGAAACTGCTTTTCCGATTGGGTTCGGGTTGGCGCAGGCGAGTTGGCGAACTGTGCGTCAATCGCGGCGGCCAGCGCGCTGGCGCTGGTGTCCGGTTCGGGTCGGATGGCGAAGACATCGGCGGTGTCTGAGCCACTGGCGCGCAGGGCGTTGATGTAATCGTACCGGGCAATCGCAAAATAGGTGTCTGTGCTAGCAGAGGCGCCGTCGAAGATGCCCGCGATGCGGAAGCGCCAGATCCGGCTGCCATCCTTCTGCGCCATGGTGAAGGCGGTAACGGCAACGCTGTCACCCACGGCCCAGCCTTGCGCCTGCGCCAGAGCGCGGCCTGCCAGAAGGGTATCGCGGCTCTCGCTGAGGCTGGCGGTGAGGGCAGGCGTCAGCCCCAGCTCCTGTCCGTTGACGGCGGCAGCACGGGCAGGATCCACTGCCGCGACCGCGATGACATTGGTCTCCCGGTCGAGGAAGCCGCGCAGGCGTGCCACATGGGAGACGGCGGTTACGCCGGGCTCTGCTTCCAGACGGGGCAGGTACGAGAGCGGCAGCGGCTGAGCTGGGCCTGCGGCAGACATGACACCGAGCAGGTCGTCACTTGCCGCTGAACTGCCTTGTGAACCGGCCAGAAAGCTGGCGGTGAGGCCGTGGATCAGGAAGGCGATGGCCACGCTGAAGACGAGCAGGGCAAGGCGCAGCGGCTTGCGGGCGGCGTTCTTGCGGGCAAGGCGGAGCCAGGTCATCACGCGGCCCTCCGCTCTTCAAGGAAGCTGCCCTTGTCGAGATGCAGGGTGCGCCTTGCGCTGGCGGCGGCCAGAGGATCGTGGGTGACCATGAGGATGGTCTTGCCCAGTTCCGCATTCAGCACGCGCAGCATGGCGAGAATGTCATCGGCGGATTTGCGGTCGAGGTCGCCGGTGGGCTCATCGCAGAGGATCAGCTCCGGATCGGAGACGATGGCGCGGGCAATGCCGGTGCGCTGCTGCTGGCCGCCGGAAAGCTGGGAGGGCCGGTGGCGGGCGTGGCCGGACAGGCCCACGAGCTCCAGCACCGTCATCACCCGCTCGCGCCGCATGCGGGCAGAGAGCGGCTTCAGCAGCAAGGGCAGCTCCACATTCTCCGCCACCGTCAGCATGGGCAGCAGATTGTAGAACTGGAAGACGATGCCGAGATGATGCGCCCGCCAGCTGGTGCGGGCGGCCTCACCCATCTGGTCCAGCCGGGCCCGGCCAATGCGGATTTCACCCCGGTCCGGATGGTCTATGCCTGCCAGAAGGTTGAGCAAGGTGGACTTGCCGGAGCCCGAGGGGCCCATGATCGCGGCAAAATCCCCTCTCGGAAAGGTAAGGTTCAGGCCGGAGAACACCGGCAGCAGGCTGCCGCCTGCGGGGTAGGATTTTTCAAGGCCCTGAAGGCTTATGAAGGCGGCGTCTTCCTGTGGTGCGGGCTGGGTCATCGGGGCGTTGCTCCGGCTGTCTGTGTGGTGGAGGGAAGGCTGATGCGGATGCGCGCGGCCATGCCGGGGCGCAGTGGGACAGGTGGGGCGAGCGGAGTGAAACGCAGGCTGAAGGTGCCCTTGGCCGGGCTCGCCTCGGGCGCGGCCAGTGTCAGGCGCACTGGGAAGGGCGCGCCGGGGGCGGCATCAAGTTCTGCCTCAGCCTCAAGGCCGGGCGTGAGACCGGCGATGCTGCGCTCGGCCACATCCGCCTCTATGACGAGACTGTCCATGCGGGTGAGGGTGAGCAGGCTCTCTGCCTCACGGATGCTGTCGGAGCGGTCGAGGATCATGGCGCCGGGGCGGGCATTGAGCTGCGTGACCGTTCCGGCAAAAGGCGCGCGGATGGTGAGGGCCTCCACCCGTTCGGCAGCGATGGCGGCAGATATCCGGACTTCCTCAATGGCTGCACCGGCCAGATCAACGCTGCTGGCGGCTGTCCGGGCGGCGGTGGCGGCGTTTTCCAGCACGCTTTGGGACAGGCTGCCACGGGCGGCAAGTGCTTCGGCGCGGCGAAGATCGGCGTTCGCCTGGGAGAGGGTAATCTGGCGGGCAGCAAGGGTGAGCTCCGCCGTTCGCAGCCGTGCGTGTGCCTGATCCAGGGCAAGACGGGCGGCGGGGTCGGCGAGAACGGCCAGCACATCCCCGGCCCGGACTTCAGACCCGAGCGTGACGTTGACGCTTTCGATCCGCCCCTCGTAACGGGCAAAGACAGGGACGGAGTGCAGGGCAATGACATGGCCCGAGCCGGTAATCTCCCGCGACAGAGGAGCAGGAGGGAGCGGCGGCGGTGCGGCCGCCTGCTGCTGCGCAACCGCGGTTGCGGCAGGGATTGAGGCCGTGCCGGTGAGGGCGGCCGCTCCGATGGCAAGGGCGGCGCTGCCGAGGCCGGTGAGCAGAAGCCATGTGGGGGAAAGACGCGGCTTGCGCTGCGGCTGTTCCGTGCCGGGTGCGGGACCGGGGAGGGAGAGAGACCGCAGCGTCCCGGCGAGCTGGCGGTTCTGGTCTGTCAGGGTTGTCATGGACCCAGACTGGCGCCGTCAGGCCATAGGCTCGACCTTGAACACGATTAGGGAGGGTGCAGATCGTGATCGAGGACCTGCAAGGAGAGTTTCAGGCCGAGCCAGTCTTCTGCTGGCGCCACTCCACCGGGCTCAGGCCGGTCACGCGGCGGAATTCACGGTTGAAGTTGGATTTGGTCTGGAATCCGGCCTCGAACATGATGGCGGTCACAGGCTTGTCCGTGCTTTGGAGAAGCTGGCAGGCCTCTGCGATGCGGAACTCGTTGACATATTGCGAGACGTTTTTGCCGGTGGTGCGGTTGATCGCGCCGGAGATCTGCCGGGCGGGAATTCCGGCACGCCGGGCCAGCCGGTCCAGCGTGAGATTGGCGTCCCGGTAAAGCGTGCGGGTCTGCATCAGGGATTCGATGCTTGCCATCACCTCACGGTCGGCAGCGGCGCTGTCTGCGGCTGGTTCTGCCGCTTCCGGAGCCGGGGCTTCATCCGGCAGGCCCCTGTCTGCAGAGGAGGATTCAACCGGCGTGCGGCTGGCGGCGGAAGCTGCGATGGCGAGAACGATGAGCACGCCGATGTTGCCGCCGGTGATGACGCCAAGCGCATGCCGGCCATCAAGCCAGACGAAATCCAGGGCAAGGTAGATATCCACCAGCGCGGACAGGATCAGTCCGGCAGCGGCAAAGAGAATGGCCTTGTGGGCGCGGGACGCATCCTCGAAGGCGGCAAGCCGCAGGGCATCCGTGCCCTGGCGCATGAGCCGCAAGATGGCGGCCGCATAGCCGAGAAAAATGGCGACCAGCGTGACATCGATGGCCATGGGCAGGACGGCGAGCATCAGTGCCACAAGCACCGCCGGCGTGCTGTGCAGGGCAAGGCGCTGGAAAAGTGACAGCGTGCTCCGGCGCACCAGCCGGGCGACGCCGCAATAAGCCAGCGGCGGCACCAGCGCGGCGGTGACAGGCAGGACATGCATGATGGCGGTGATGCCATAGCCCCAGCGCAGGCCAATCAGGACCGATTGTACGGCCGCCAGAAGGATCAGGGCGAGGAACGGAATGTTGCGGCCTTCCCCTCCGGACCGGCGCAGCGATCCGGCGAAGAGCATCAGCAGCACCATGGCTGCGGCAAAGGGGAAGGGAATGAAGAGCATGGAGGGGATCACGCAGAGCCAGCAGAACCCGCACTATGCCCGCCCCGGCCGGTAAATTCGACCTGAAACACGTTTGAGGACGAAAGGTTTCAGGGGCAATCCGCACCGCCCCGGCGAGTGACCGGGGCGGTGCAGGCGTTTCTTCAGGCCTTGCCGGTCAGCATCAGGGCGAAGGCCTGGACGAGGGCAACTTCCTTGAGGCGGTCGAAGCGGCCGGAGGCGCCGCCGTGGCCGGCGTCCATGTTTGTCTTCAGCATCAGCAGGCTGTCACCGGTCTTGCGTTCGCGCAGGCGGGCAACCCACTTGGCCGGTTCCCAATAGGTGACACGCGGATCCGTCAGGCCGCCGACGGCGAGGATGGCCGGATAGTCCTTCGCCGCCACGTTGTCATAGGGCGAGTAGGAGGCGATCAGGTCATAGGCCTCGCGCGAGGCAATGGGGTTGCCCCACTCCGGCCACTCCGGCGGGGTGAGGGGCAGGGTGTCGTCGAGCATGGTGTTCAGGACATCGACGAAGGGCACCTCGGCGATGATGCCGCCGAACTTCTCCGGCGCCATGTTGGCGACCGCGCCCATCAGCATGCCGCCGGCAGAGCCGCCCTGCGCGACGATGCGGTCATGGGCAGTGAAGCCCTCCTTCACCAGATGCACCGCTGCGGCGATGAAGTCGGTGAAGGTGCTGGTCTTGAACTCGCGGCGGCCCTTCTTGTACCAGGCATAGCCTTTGTCCTTGCCGCCGCGGATATGGGCGATGGCGTAGACGAAGCCCCGGTCCACCAGCGACAGGCTGGTGGTGCTGAAGCTGGCCGGGATGGAGATGCCGTAGGAGCCATAGCCATAGAGCAGGCAGGGCGCGGAGCCGTCCAGCGGCGTGTCCTTGCGGTAGAGGATCGACACGGGCACCAGCTCCCCATCCGGGGCCGGGGCCATCAGGCGGCGGGTGATGTAGTCATCCGGATTGTGGCCGGAGGGCACTTCCTGCTCCTTGCGCAGGGTGCGCTGGCGCGTTTCCACGTCATAGTCATAGACCCGCGCGGGCGTGGTCATGGACGAGTAGGTGAAGCGGATGATGTTCGTGTCGAACTCGTAGCCATCGGCAAGACCCAGCGAATAGGCTTCCTCGGCAAAGGCAATCGGGTGTTCGAGGTGGTCCGCCAGCCGGTGGATGATGATGCGCGGCAAGCCCTCGGCCCGCTCCAGCCGCACCATGAAATCCTTGTAGAGCGTGTGCGACAGGATCAGCCGGCCAGCCTCATGGGGGATGAAGTCGCGCCAGTTCTCCCGGCCAGGCGTCTCCACCGGAGCGGTGACGATCTTGAAGTCCTCGGCATCATCCGCATTGGTGAGGATGTAGAAGGTGCCGCCGTTTTCCTCGACCGAGTATTCGATGCCTGTATCGCGCGCAGCGATGAGGCGCGGCGCAGCGAGCGGCTGATCCGCCGGAATGACGTGGACTTCCGAGGTTTCATGGTCGTGGATGTCGATCAGGATATGGCTGTCGGATTGGGTCTTGCCGACGCCCATGAAGAAACCGGCATCCTCTTCCTCGAAAACCAGCACATCAGCGGATGGATCAGTGCCGATCTCGTGGCGGAAGAGCCTGGACGGGCGGTGGTTCGCGTCAAGGCGCACGTAGAAGAGATAGCGTCCGCAGGCGGAGAAAACGCCGCCGCCAGCGGTATCCTCGATCCGGGTGGGCAGGTCCTTGCCGGTGGTGAGATCGCGGATGAGCAGCGTGAAGAACTCCGAGCCCTTGTCGTCAAAGGCCCAGGCCAGCCGGTCGTGGGCGGGGGAATGCATGGCACCGGCCATGCGGAAATAGGCCTTGCCTTCGGCTTCCTTGTCGCCATCGACGAGGATCTCCTGCGCGCCGCCGCCAAGAGGCGAGCGCACAAGGCGCGGGTGCTGGCCGCCGGTGACGTAGCTCACGCCATATTCGAACGGGCCGTCCGGCATCGGCACGGAACTGTCGTCTTCCTTGATCCGGCCTTTCATCTCGGCAAAGAGCTTGTCCTGAAGCTCTTTCGTGGGCGCCATGACCGTTTCCAGATAGGCGTTTTCCGCCTCCAGATAGGCGCGGATATCCGGCGCCAGCACGGACGGATCACGCATCACGTCCTGCCAGTTTTCGGCCCTCAGCCAGGCGTATTCGTCCTGGCGGGTGATGCCGTGAGCTTCGAGGGTGAGGGGGCGCGCTTCGGCGCGGGGGGGAAGTGTCTGTGTCATGGCGGGGAGGTAGGGTTTTTCCGGAAAGGAAGCAAGGGCGGGAACCGAATTCCAACCTTACCGCATGGCTGAACCGGCCGCAGCATCTTCACTGGTGCGTTCACAGTGATTTCAGCACGCGTGCCGCGTGAACCGGCTTGCAAGGCGCGGCGTATCTGGCAGCATCAGGATCTGGTTCAAAGGGGGACGGGGCTGATGGAGCGCATTACCAAGCTTGCCCGTATTTCCGTGACGCGGGCCTGGGGCTTTTGCGGTCTCGCCATCCTGATGGTGATGATGGGCACGGCCTCGCATCCACCCTATTGCTTCACCTTCGGAGCGCTGGGCTGCGGCATCACCGGGCTGGTGATGGCGTGGTATGGCCTGACCTATCATCACCGGCGGCGGGTCGAGGACACGGAAGTGTGGATGCTGCTGGCCCCCGAAGACCGCCCGGCCAAGGCGGTTGCACTGCCTCTCATAGCGACGGCGATGCGCGATGAGCTTCTGGAAAAGGCCTGGTACTCGGCGCGGCTCTGCGGGCTGTTTCTGGTGCTGGCCGGAGCGCTTCAAGGCGTGCGGCTGGTTCTGGGGCCGGCGGGGTGAAGTCGGCGGCCCCAGAGTGGAGTGAAGCGGGTATTTGAAAGAAGTCTCAGGCCTTGCCGGATTTTTCCAGCCGGGCGATGAGGCTGGAGGTGTCCCAGCGGTTGCCGCCCATGTCCTGCACTTCGCCGTAGAACTGATCCACCAGCGCGGTGACCGGCAGGCGGGCGCCGGTCTCACGTGCGGTGTCGAGCACGATGCCGAGATCCTTGCGCATCCAGTCCACGGCAAAGCCGAAGTCGAACTTGCCGTTCAGCATGGTCTCCCAGCGGTTTTCCATCTGCCAGGACTGGGCCGCACCGCCCCGGATGGCGGCGATGACGGCGGGAACATCAAGGTCTGCCTTCTTGGCGAAGTGGATGGCTTCGGCAAGGCCCTGCACCAGACCGGCGATGCAGATCTGGTTGACCATCTTGGTGAGCTGGCCGGCACCCGGCGCGCCCATCAGGCCCACGAACTTGGCAAAGCACTCGATTATGGGCTTGGCCGCGTTGAAGTCTGCCTCCTCACCACCGCACATGACGGTGAGAATACCCTTCTCCGCGCCCGCCTGACCGCCGGAAACGGGGGCATCGACAAAACCGCAGCCGGCGGCCCTGGCGGCGGCATGGAGTTCGCGCGCGACTTCTGCGGAGGCGGTGGTGTGGTCGATGAGGATGGCGCCCTTCTTCATGCCGTGGAAGGCGCCGTCCGGGCCGGTGGTGACGGCACGCAGGTCGTCGTCATTGCCGACGCAGGCAAGAACGAAGTCGCAGCCTTCGGCGGCCTGACGCGGGGTGGCGGCGGATTTGCCGCCGTGTTCAGCCACCCACTTGTCTGCCTTGGCTGCGGTGCGGTTATAGACGGTGACCTCGTGGCCGCCGCGAGAGGCAAGGTAACCGGCCATGGGATAGCCCATGACGCCAAGACCAATGAATGCAACTTTTGCCATGCCAGAACTCCCGGTAAGCGGACTGTTGCGTTTTGCTCGCACAGCCGCGCGCCGGGTGCAACGGATAATCGGCCCAATGACGCTACTTGCCGTGACGCAGATGGCGGGTCAGGCGCCGCTCCATCAGGTCCCAGGCGCGGCGGATGAGTTCTACCGCGATGAGATAGGCAACTGCCGCCCAGATATAGGCCTGAAAGTCGAAACTGCGCGAAAATGCCCGGTTTGCCTCGCCCATGATGTCGTAGATGGTGACGATGGAGGAAATTGCGGAACCCTTGAGCAGCAGGATGATCTCGTTGCCATAGGGACGCAGGGCCACGATCAGCGCTTGCGGCAGGATGACCTTGAAGAAGGTCACGCCACGGGAAAGCCCGAGCGAGAAGGCGCCCTCCCACTGGCCCTTCGGCATGGACTGGACGGCGCCGCGCAGGATCTCGGCCTGATAGGCGGCGGTGTTGAGCGCGAAGGTCAGGAGCACGCAGTTCCAAGCGTCACGGAAGAACCACCATAGGCCGACCGTGTCCAGGGCGCTGCGGAAGGAGCCAAGGCCGTAATAGATCAGGAAGACCTGCGCCAGCAGCGGGGTGCCGCGGAAGAAATAGACATAGGCATTGCCGAGTGACCGGACGGCTGAGTTCTTTGCGGAACAGGCCAGAGCCAGCGGCACGGAAAGCGCGGCGCCAATGAGGAAGGAGTAGATCGTCAGCTTCAGCGTCACCACCGCGCCGGTGACATATTTGGGCAGATACTGGCTGGCGAAGGTGCTGAAGAGGTTCTGGCCGAGGTAAAGGGCGAGACCAATGCCGCTGACGATCCAGAAGGCCATGAGCACATGGCCGGTGATGCGTGCGGCCGTCCAGGGGCGCCGGGCGGGCAGGGGCGGGCGGCTGATGGCGGGGGCGGCGGTCTGGCTCATCGGGCCATCTCCGCGCGCTTGGCCCAGCCTTCGGTGCGGCGCAGGACCAGGGAGGACAGGATCGCCAGCATCAGATAGATGAGGCAGGCAAGACTGTAGAAGAAGAAGGCTTCCTTGGTGTTGCGGGCGGCAATGCCGGTCTGGCGCATCACATCGACAAGACCGACAGCCGACACGAGGGATGTTTCCTTCAGAAGGATCAGCCAGAGATTGGTCAGGCCCGGCAGGGCAAGGCGGATCAGTTGCGGCATGACCACGAGGCGGAAGGTCTGGAAACGGCTGAGGCCAAGCGCCTTGCCGCCCTCATACTGGCCCTGCGGGATGCCGAGGAAGGCGGAGTGGAACACTTCGCTGGAATAGGCAGAGAACACCAGCGCCAGCGCGATCATGCCGGCGAGGAAGCTGTTCACCTCGATGGAGATGCCATAACCCATGCGCTCGGACAGGGTTTTGATGGCGATCTGGAAGCCGAAATAGACGAGGAACAGCGTCAGCAGCTCCGGCAGACCACGGAAAATCGTGGTGTAGATCGTGCTGGCAAGCTGCAGGGACGGCTCGGGCGATTTCTTGCCCAGGGCAATGATGAAGCCCAGCACCAGCCCGAAGGGCAGGGTGGACAATGCAAGGCTGACCGTGATGAACAGGCCGCCGAGAAGTTCATCACCCCATCCTGTGGGGCCGAATGCAAGAAGTTCCAGATATTTGTCCATCAGCTGCCCGGACCCTGCGCCTCAGAGGCACATGCCCCTGATCCTGGCTTTGCCGGACATGCCATGCTGTCAGGGGATGGACCGGCAGCGCCGGCCAATCCTGCCCGCGCTTTCCAGCCTGTACCTGCATCCGGCGTTCCGGCCACCTGTCTGAAGCGGTGCGGGCAGGGGATCGCCTGCCCGCCCGTGCCTCATCAATCGCCGTAAACGTCGAACTCGAAGTACTTGTCGTTGATTTCCTTGTACTTGCCGTTCGCGCGGATGGCGGCAATGGCAGCGTTCAGCTTTTCCTTTAGCTCCTGGTCTTCCTTGCGGATGGCAATGCCGGCGCCTTCGCCGTTGATCACCGGGTCCGGCTTCAGGGTGCCGAGGATCTTGCAGCAGGCGCCGTCTTCGCTCTTCACCCATTCCGAGAGCACGACAACGTCGTCAATCACGCCGTCGATGCGGCCGTTGACGAGGTCGAGCTTGTACTCGTCGGACGTCGGATAGAGCTTCAGATCGGTCGAAGGAAGCTTCTCTTCCGCATAGTTGGAGTGGGTGGTGGAGCTCTGCGCACCGATGGCCTTGCCAGCGAGGGCCGCATCGGTGGCTTCCGTCAGCGGGCTGTCCTTCGGCACGGCAATCGCCGGGGGGGTGTTGTAATACTTGTTGGTGAAGTCGACCTGCTGCTTGCGCTCTTCGGTGATCGACATGGAGGCAATGATGGTGTCGAACTTGCCCGCCTGCAGCGCCGGGATGATGCCGTTCCAGTCAGAGGTGATGAATTCACACTCGACCTTCATTTCCTCGCAAAGCGCCTTGGCAATGTCGATGTCGAAGCCCGTCAGCTGACCATCGGAGCCCAGCACGTTGAACGGAGGATAGGCGCCCTCCGTGCCCATGCGGATCTTGCTCCAGTCCTTCGCCTCGGCTGCACCGAATGCGGCGACGGACAGGATTGCAGCTGCGGCAATCGTCTTGATACCCATGTAACTTACCCCTCGCGCCTTTTGTCGCGGCAGCAGGCCGCTGGCGGCTGCTGTGCCTCAGGTTGCTTGTTCTTTCATTCATCCAGGCACCGGTCCGCAGCACTTCAGCAAGCGGCAGACCCGGCGCCCATTGTATGAACATATCCCGGCAGAAACCGCTCGCCCAGATGAAAAAACATGCTGGCACAGAAGATGTGCACTGACATTTTTGCCGGTATTCACCCTATGACGCAGCGTCCGGCTGAGGCTGCAGGGCGCGACATCATGCCAGAAAGCTGCTGAAGGGAAGAAAACACACCGCATCGCCCCTGTGGATGGCCGCCGTTTCTTCCGGAATTTCGATGAGGCCATCCGCCTCTCTGAGGCTCGAAATCAGCCCGGAGCCGGAGCGGGGATAAAGCTCTGCATGCACGGAGCCATCGGGATGTGTGACAAGCCGCCCGCGGCTGAACTCCCGCCGCCCGGTCTTGCGCCGGGGCAGGTCGAAGGCGGCCTGCACCTGAAAACCCTGGACTGGGGCGGCCGCCATTCCGGCACGGCGCAGCAGCAGGGGGCGGGCATAGAGCAGGAAGGAGACCATCGCCGCCACGGGGTTGCCGGGCAGGCCGATGATCAGGCAGTCTCCGGCCCGGCCCGTGATCAGCCTGCGGCCCGGCTTGATGGCAAGGTCGAAGACCTGTGCTTCACCGATGCGCTCCAGCACGGCCAGAAGGTGATCTTCCTCTCCGTGGCTGGCCCCGCCGCTGGTAAGGATGACGTCGCAGCGGCCCGATGCCTCAGACAGGGCAAGCTGCAGGGCATCGCGCCGGTCCGGGCAGATGCCGAGATCGGTGATGTCTGCCGGGCAGCTTTCGAGCAGCGATGTCAGCAGGAAATGATTGGCATCATAGAGCCCGCCCGCGCCAAGGGCAGTGCCGGGACGGACGAGTTCATCGCCGGTCGAGATCACACCGGCACGGATGCGGTTGAACACCGGGACCTGGGCGGTGCCTGTCGAGGCGATGGCGGCAAGGTCCTGGGCCCGCAGCCGGTGGCCTTGCACAAGGATCTGCGTGCCTGCCGCGAGGTCTTCCCCCGCCAGCCGCCGGTTGGCGCCCTTGGGCAGACCTGCGGGGATGACAACAACACTCTGGCCGCCGCTGGTCTCAAGGCGGCAGTCTTCCTGCATGGCCACCGTGTCGGCACCTTCCGGCATCACGCCGCCGGTGAAGATACGGGCGGCGGCCCATGGGGCCTGCGCCTGCACGGCCGGGTGGCCTGCAGGAATGCGCGTTTCCAGCCGGAAGAAGCCGCCGCAGGGGTCGAAGTCCTGATGGCGGAAGGCGTAGCCATCCACGGCGGAGGTGTCGTGCTGCGGCACGTTGCGCGGGGCTGTGACGGGCGCTGCCAGAATGCGGCCGCGCCCTTCGCCGAGGCTGATGGTTTCATGGCCGGGCGCAGGCAGAGGCAGGCGTGCGAGCAGGTCCAGCGCCTCGTCATGGAGCAGGCGCGTGTCATCCGCGCCGAAACAATCCTCACCCCGCATCCGCTTTTCCCGCTGTCCTTCTGCCGCCCGTGCGCGGCCGTCCCGAACATTCCCTGCTTTGCGCCTGCGTGCAAGCCGCATCAGGATCATGCGTCAAGAGGTCAGGTGTAGCTGAGGCCCGCTCCCTCCCGCGCGGCAAGGATCCGTTGGGCTTCGGCGAGATCTTCCGGCGTGTTGATGTTGAAGAAGGGGTCTGTGCCATCCTCATCGAGCGGAAAATCCACCTCGATAGCACCGCATTCGCTCAGGAACTGGCCCACGCGGGCGTTGCCGGCTGCCACCCAGTCCTGCAAGCGCGGCAGCAGCGAAACGGGCCAGCAGGCGAACAGCGGATGCCTGCGGCCATCAGACACCGCTATGCCCGGGGTGCCGGGGCCGCTGGCTGCGGTCAGCCGCTCAACCAGTGTTTCAGGGAAGAAGGGGCCATCACAAGGAACACTCACCAGATGATTGCACTCCGGATAGTTTTCCCTTGCGTAAAGCATTGCCGTAATAATACCGACCAATGGCCCGCCGCGCCCCGGCTGAAAATCACGGGCGACCGGTAGCTTCAGAGTTTCAGGCAAATAGCCGGGATCGTTATTGATAATTATAACAGTCTCGACTTGTTTCTGAAGCCTTGCCGCCACATGCGAGATCAGTGGAAGTTCCGTAAGTGGAATTGATGGCTTGTGACCACCTTTCATCCGGGATCCGGCGCCTCCTGCAATAATAAAGCCGATGATCATCGTGGCCTCTAACTTTCCCGTGTTTGAGCTGGCCGTTTTGCAGCGCATTGTTGAACAGGCTTGTTAACTTCACCTAGAGATTTCACGACGTATTGTTGCGCAATCCAGAACAGGAGCTGTCATGTTTATCTCGACCGTTCGTGCGAAGCTTTTTGGCGGATTTGGCGCATCTGTTGCCGCCCTGCTTGTCGTATCGTACATCGGCTACAGTGGTTTGCAGACTGCTGCCACCTATTTCAGCCAATTCCGCGAAACGGCGAGGCAGAGCCTGACTGGTTATGAGGCGCAGGCCGCGCTGATGGAAGCCAGGCTCGCCATCTTGCGGTATCAGCTGGAGGAAACCGCGGACAGCGCGGCCCAGGTGAACGACCTGATCGGAAAGATCAGTTCGGGCGCATCGCAGATCGAGGAGGTTTTCGCCGGATCTCCCCTGCTGGCCGAACTTCGGGAACTGATCCAGCAGGTTGACGCCTATCAGGCCGCCTTTGATGAGTTGCGTGCGGTGAATGAGGAAGTCGCTCTCAGCCTGACCCAGGTGAAAGAAGGGGGCGACGCTTTCCGTCAGAATATGGCCGGTGTGATGCACAAGGCCATTGAGGAGCAGAATTACCTCGTTCTTGAAACCGTGGCCCCGGCGATGCAGGAATTTCTGCTGGCGCGGATCTATGTCGAGCGTTACGCCAGCAGCGGAAACGCGGACGACCTCTCTGAGGCCATGGACTATTACGATGAAGCGACTACGCTGCTTCAGCGGCTGCAGTTTGCCCAGAAGTCGCCAGAGCTGAACCGGCTTGTGGCGCCGCTGCCCGCGCAGACGGAAGATGTGATCAGCGAAGCGTCCTATCTGGAAATCGCCATTTCCAAGGCCGCGGACATTCGCGAGAACAAGCTCGAGATGCTGGGGCCGCTGATCATGTCCGGATATCAGGCGGCCGTCGACAAACTGATCGATGCGCAGAACGAAATGGGGCCGGTGGCCGAGGCCGGCATTGAAAACACGAGTTCGACGACGCTGACGCTGGCAAGCCTCTTCACGCTGGTGATGGCGGCCATTGCCCTGTTCCTGGGCACATCCATTTCCCGTGCCATCAACGCCATCACGGACTGCATGCGGGCCATTGCGGCAGGCGATCTGTCCATGAAGGTGTTCGGGGCGGGGCGTTCCGACGAAATCGGCGAGATGGCTGCGGCTGTTCAGGTTTTCCAGGCCAATGGCATTGAGAAAGAGCGGCTGGAGCGTGAGCAGGCCGCTGTCAAGGAGCAGCAGGAGGCCGAGCGCCGCAAGCTGATGAACGACCTGGCCGACAGCTTCGAACAGGCGGTGGGCGGCATTGTCGAGACCGTGTCTTCCGCATCGCGGGAAATGCAGGCTGCGGCGAACACGCTGAGTGCCTCGGCAGAACAGACGTCGCATCAGTCGACGGCGGTTTCCGCCGCATCGGAAGAGGCGGCGGTCAATGTGCAGACGGTTGCAGCGGCCACCGAGCAGCTGGCAGCCTCTGTGCGCGAGATCGGCCGCCAGGCAGAGGAATCCTCGACCATGTCGCACCGGGCCGTCGGGGACACCCAGACCGCCAGCGAGCGCATCGCCTTCCTGTCTTCGGCCTCGCAGAAGATCGGCGACGTGCTGAGCATGATTTCGGACATCGCAGGCCAGACGAACCTGCTGGCGCTGAACGCCACCATCGAGGCGGCGCGCGCTGGTGAGGCCGGCAAGGGCTTTGCGGTCGTGGCAACGGAAGTGAAGGCTCTTGCCGAGCAGACGTCCCGCGCCACGCAGGAAATCTCCGGCCAGATTGCCGAGATCCAGGCGGCGACCAACGCGTCCGTTGACGCGATCCAGAATGTCGGGGACACGATCGCGCGGCTGAACGGCATTGCCGCAACCATCGCCGCTGCGGTGGAAGAGCAGAATGCGGCCGCGCTTGAGATTGCCCGCAACGTGCAGCAGGCCTCTGCGGGCACGGTGGAAGTCTCCTCCAACATCACCGGCGTCAGCCGGGCTGCCGAAGAGACGGGGGCAGCCGCTTCAGAGGTTCTGGGCTCCGCAGGCGGACTTGCCAGGGACGCGGAAACCCTCAAGGTCGAGGTCGCCCGCTTCATCGCACAGGTGCGCGCCGCGTAATGCCAAGGCTTTCGATGCTGACGCATCATGGCCTGAAGGACCCGGGTGCCGCAGGGGCTTGAGCCCTGCGTGAAACGTGACATCTATCAGACGCTGATATCAGACACAGCAAAGGCCGGGCAGCAATGTCCGGCCTTTTGCCGTTGGCTGCGTGCCAACGCCGGGGCAGTGGGCAGGCGATGCCTGGCGCGGCAGGCTTCCGAGGCGGCTGGCTGTTTAACACACCGGCCGTTCCAGGCGTTGTGTCATCTGCAACGTGCGGAGCGGAAGGGAGTTTTTACACTAGTTAAAATTAACGATAACTCTACGTAAGGTTTCGGCGGGCTCGTCACGTGAATACGGTTCACGGTAACCTAGGATAACTTTCCTTCGTCAAAAGAAAAACTTCAATAAATCCGACGGGGCCGATTTAATTCCTGTGCTGTCTAGGGTGCGAGGCCGAAAAGATCAAGTTTTCCGTTAGATTTTTATCGATGCATGCCGGAGGAGTTGATCCGGTTCGAGTTGGGACAACCTTTCCGAGATGAATATGTGCGATTTGCATTCCGTAGAGTTTGTTCTATGTATTTTTTAAATATGGCTATTATTATTGCTCGTATATTGGAGTAAAATTCGCTTAATTTTTGCATTTTTTGTCTTAATTCTGCTGCTGAAAGTATGATTGTCATGTATTTTTATATTTAAATCGTGGTGTTAACCATGTTTATATTGTTTTGGCGCAATCTGTAGAGGCCTGTTAACCGGGGGTTCTAATGCTAAATCTCACTGTGCGCTCCAAACTCTTCGGCGGCTTCGGTCTATCTGTCGCTGCACTCCTTGCGGTCTCCTGGCTCGGCTATAGTGGCCTGCAGACCGCCTCCAATTATTTCGATGACTACCGGGCAGCGGCCCGGCAGTCGCTTGTGATTTCTGAATCGGCCACGATCCTGACGGAGGCCCGCCTTGCGGTGGTCCGTTATGCTCTTGCTCCCAATGACACGGACGGGCAGCGAGCTGAAAAGCTGCTGTCGGATCTCAAGGCCAGCAAGGCCAAGGTCAGCCAGTTCTTTGCAGGCTCCCCGCAGCTTGCCGAGCTTCAGGCGCTTGAGAGCGATGTCGTTGCATATGAGCGGGCCTTTCTCGATTTCCGCACGTCCAATACCGCTGCTACGAATGCTCTTGAAGGATTGCGGAAAGAGGATGGGGAACTCCGGGCGCTTCTGACGGAAACCATCGAGAAGGCCATTGCCGAAGACAACAGTGTCGTGCTGGCTAACTCTGCGCGGGTCTTGCAGGAGTTCCTGCTCGCCCGGGTGTATATGGAGCGGTATGGGCTTGCCGCAAATCCGGCGGATCTGGCTCAGGCCCAGACCCGCTATGCGAATGTAGAGCCTCTCCTGAAGACGGTTACCTCGGCACAGCAGAGCTCTGGCTTGTCTCAGCTGACGGGCAGGCTTGTCGCGGAGTTCGAGCAGGTCAGGCAGCAGGCCAGGGACGTCGAGACCAATGTTGCGGCCCAGCAGGAGGCCCTGACAGCGCGGATCTTCAAGATCGGTCCGGCCATATCAACGGCCTATCAAACCGTCAGCAATGAAGTGATTGCAGTACAGAACGAAGTCGGCCCCAAGGCATCCGCCGGGATCGACAGCACCTTGTCCACGACGCTGACGCTGGCAAGCATCTTCACGCTGGTGATGACGGCGATTGCTGTCTTCCTCGGCATGTCCATCTCCCGGGCCATCTCTGCGATCACGGATTGCATGCGGGCCGTTGCGGCTGGCAACCTGACGATGAAGGTCTTCGGATCGGGCCGCTCTGACGAGATTGGCGAGATGGCGGCGGCTGTCGAGGTGTTCCAGGCCAATGGCATCGAGAAGGAACGGCTTGAAAGCGAGCAGGCGGCGGTCAAGGGCCAGCAGGAGGCCGAGCGCCGCCGCATCATGAACGAGCTGGCTGACAGCTTCGAGCGTGCCGTGGGCGGGATCGTCGAGACCGTGTCGGCCGCCGCGCAGGAAATGCAGGCTGCAGCCAACACGCTGAGCGCTTCGGCAGAAGAAACGGCCCAGCAGTCCACCGCCGTGTCGGCGGCTTCCGAAGAAGCTGCTGCCAATGTGCAGACCGTGGCCTCGGCAACTGAGCAACTGGCGGCGTCAGTCAATGAAATCGGGCGCCGGGCTGAGGAGTCGTCCAGCATGTCCCAGCAGGCGGTTGGTGATACCCAGACCGCCAGCGAGCGGATTGCCTTCCTGTCTTCGGCTTCGCAGAAGATCGGCGACGTGCTGAACATGATCTCGGAGATTGCCGGCCAGACCAACCTGCTGGCGCTGAACGCCACCATAGAGGCGGCCCGTGCCGGTGAAGCCGGCCGTGGCTTTGCGGTGGTTGCTTCGGAAGTGAAGGCGCTGGCGGAACAGACCTCCCGCGCCACGCAGGAAATCTCCGGTCAGATCGCCGAGATTCAGTCTGCCACCAGCGCTTCGGTGGATGCAATCCAGAACGTCGGCGACACCATCGCCAAGCTGAACAGCATCGCCGCGACGATTGCCGCCGCGGTGGAAGAGCAGAACGCAGCCACTTCGGAAATTGCCCGCAATGTGCAACAGGCCTCTGCGGGCACGGTGGAAGTCTCCTCCAACATCACCGGTGTCAGCCGTGCGGCGGAAGAGACGGGCGCAGCCGCCTCGCAGGTCCTGGGCTCGGCCGGTGGCCTTGCGAAGGATGCAGATACGCTGAAGATGGAAGTTACGCGCTTCATCGCACAGGTGCGGGCAGCGTAAGCTTCAGGCAATCACGTTAAACAGCGAAGGCCGGGCAGCAATGTCCGGCCTTTGTGTTTTCTCAGCCTTCGGCTTCCTCGCGCAGCATTTCCAGTTCCAGCCATTGCTCTTCGGCTGCATCCCTTTCACCGGTGAGGCGGGTGATTTCGGCGGAGAGCTTGGCGAAGCGGTCCGGACTTTTTGCGTAGAGGTTCGGGTCGGCCATCTCGGCCTGCAGCTTCTCCAGCTTCTTCGTCAGGCTGTCGACGGTCTCCGGCAGGGTCTTGAGAAGATGCAACTGGGTGAAGGAGAGCTTCACCTTCGACGAGGACTTGGCTTCGGTGGCGGCCGGGGCAGGGGCCTTTTCGGCCTTGGCTGCTTTCTCGGCCTTGCGGGCGGTCACGCCATCGCCGCGCTGTGCCACCATGTCGGAATAGCCGCCGGCATATTCCTGCCACTTGCCATTGCCTTCCGAGACGATGACGGAGGTGGCGACGCGGTCGAGGAAGTCACGGTCGTGCGAGACGAGGAGCACTGTGCCCTCGTAGTCGCTGAGCAGTTCCTGCAGGAGGTCCAGCGTCTCAAGGTCGAGATCGTTGGTCGGCTCGTCGAGCACCATCAGGTTGGACGGGCTGGCGAGGGCGCGGGCGAGCATGGCACGGGCGCGCTCGCCGCCGGACAGAACGCCGACAGGGGTGCGGGCCTGTTCGGGAGCGAAGAGGAAGTCCTTCATGTAGGACATGACGTGCTTCGTCTCGCTGCCCAGAACCACCGTGTCGCCGCGCCCGCCGGTGAGGACGGTGGCCAGCGTGTCGAGCGGATTGAGATTCTCGCGCTTCTGGTCGAGGGTCACCATCTGCAGGTTGGTGCCAAGGCGCACGGTGCCGCTGTCCGGCTCCAGTTCGCCGGTGAGCATCTTGAGCAGGGTGGTCTTGCCCGCGCCATTGGCGCCGATGAGGCCGATGCGGTCGCCGCGCTGGATGCGGCTGGAGAAATTCGAGACGATGGTCCGCTCGCCATAGCCCTTGGAAATGGACTTGGCCTCGATCACCAGCTTGCCCGAAGTTTCCCCTTCGGTGGCGGCCAGCTTCGCGGTGCCCTGCGGGCCACGGTGGCTGCGGGCCTTGTCGCGCAGGTCCGCCAGTTCACGCACGCGGCGCATGTTGCGCTTGCGCCGGGCCGTGACGCCGTAGCGCATCCAGTGCTCTTCCCGCTTGATCTGCTGGGCCAGCTTCTGCTGGTCGCGTTCTTCCTGCTCGAAAAGCTCGTCGCGCCAGGCCTCGAAATGCTCAAACCCCCGCTCCATCCGCCGCGATGTGCCCCGGTCGATCCAGACGGTGGCACGGGAGAGGTTTTCGAGGAAGCGCCGGTCGTGCGAGATGAGCACGATGGCGGACCTGAGGCTCTTCAGCTCGGTTTCGAGCCACTCGATGGCCGGAAGGTCAAGATGGTTGGTCGGCTCGTCGAGAAGAAGAATGTCCGGTTCCGGCGCCAAGGTGCGGGCGAGCGCCGCGCGGCGGGCTTCGCCGCCTGACAGGCTCTTCGGATCTTCCTTGCCGGTGAGGCCAAGGACTTCCAGCAGATAGGGCGCACGGTAGGGATCATCGCCGGGGGCAAGGCCTGCGGTCACATAGTCGAGCACGGTTTCGTAAGCCGACAGATCCGGCTCCTGCGGCAGATAGCGGATGGTGCGGCCGGGCTGCACGAAAATCTCGCCCTTGTCGGCCTCAATCATGCCGGCGGCAATCTTCAGCAGGGTGGATTTGCCCGAACCGTTGCGCCCGACAAGGCACAGCCGGTCACCTTCCGAAACGCTGAGCTCGGCTCCGGTCAGAAGCGGCGTGGCGCCGAAAGTGAGATGAATGTCACGCAGGATGAGAAGCGGAGGGGCCATGTGGTCCTGTCAAAGGTCGAGTGTCAGAGGCGCTGCCATGGAGGGGCGGCGCGAAGTCTGGCGCAGAGGAACGCCATCTTGGGCCGCCATGCAAGAGGAAACCGCAGGAGGGCCGATTCTCTGTTTTCAGCGCGTCCGTGCAGGGGGCAGGTGAAAAAAGCCGCAGAATGCAGGCGTTTTTCTGACGCCTTGATTGTGGGCACGATGAATAACTAAGCGGAATGCATAAATTTTCAGGGGAGGAAAAATTTTTCGAATGACTGGCACTGCCGAAAAGAATCCGTTTTTTTACCCTCCTGCAACCCGTGTTCCCCCGTGGCAGGGTTGAACAGGGTGGGGCTGCATGTGAACGTGCCAGCGCACCGGCACCAGGTGCTCTTCAAGTGTTGAAGAGGGGAGACTAAAATGTTCAAGTCCGCAAGGATGACTGCGCTCGCCGCCGCGCTTCTGGCTGCAACCTCCTTCTCTGCCATGGCGGAGATGGTTTATCACCGTGGCAATTCCGCCGATCCGGAAACGCTGGACCAGCACAAGACCTCGACGGTCTATGAAGGCAATATCCTGCGTGACCTCTATGAGGGGCTTGTTGCCTACAGCGCTGCCGGCAAGATCATTCCGGGCGTTGCAGAGAGCTGGACCCAGTCCGAGGACGGCAGGACCTACACCTTCAAGCTGCGCGACAACGCCAAGTGGTCGAATGGGGATCCGGTCACGGCCGGTGACTTCGTTTTCTCGCTCCGCCGCATCATGAACCCGGAAACGGGCGCGAAATACGCGACCGTGCTCTATCCGATCCTCAATGCCGAAGCGATCAACAAGGGCGAGAAGCAGGGTGAAGAACTGGGCGTGAAGGCGGTTGACGACCACACGCTGGAAATCACCCTTGAGCGGCCGACCCCGTATTTCGTGGACCTCCTGGCCCACCAGACCGGCCTGCCGGTGCATCCGGCCAGCGTCGAGAAGTTCGGCAGTGACTTCGTCAAGGCCGGCAACATGGTGTCGAACGGCGCCTACATGCTGGCCGAGTTCACGCCGAACGCCCAGCTCAAGGCCGTGAAGAACCCGAACTTCCATGATGCTGCCAATGTGGCCATCGACACCGTCGTGTTCTATCCGACGGAAGACCGCGGCGCTGCGCTGCGCCGCTTCCAGGCCGGCGAACTGCATTCCAACGATGACGTGCCGACCGAGCAGATGGCCTTCATCGAGAAGGAACTGGCCGATCAGTTCAAGCCCGCTCCCTATCTGGGCACCTACTATTACGCCCTCAACATGAAGGATGAGGCGCTGGCCAAGCCGGAAGTCCGCCGCGCTCTTTCCATGGCCATCGACCGCGAGTTCCTTGCGGACGAGATCTGGGGCGGCACGATGATTGCCGGCTACTCGCTGGTTCCCCCGGGCATCAACAACTATGGTGAGCCGGCCTATGCGGATTACAAGGATCTGCCGCAGATCGACCGCGAGGAGCAGGCCATCGAGCTGATGAAGCAGGCTGGTTACGGCCCGGACAAGCCGCTGAAGCTGACGATCAACTACAACACCTCCGAGAACCACAAGAACACGGCTGTTGCCATTGCCGACATGTGGAAGCCGCTGGGTGTGGAAGTTTCGCTGGTGAACACGGACACTGCGACCCACTACGCCATGCTGCGTGACAAGCAGGACTTCGACGTCGCCCGTGCCGGCTGGATCGGCGACTATTCCGACCCGCAGAACTTCCTGTTCCTGGTGGAGTCCGGCAACGACGGCTTCAACTACGCGAACTACAACAACCCGGACTACGACAACCTGATGAAAGAGGCCGCCAATACGACGGACCTCGAAAAGCGCGCTGCCATCCTCAAGGAGGCAGAGACCATCTTCATGCGCGATCTGCCTTTCATCCCGATGATGTACTACGCCTCCAAGAACCTCGTCTCGCCGAAGCTCAAGGGCTTCGAGACGAACCTCATGGACGTGCATCCGACCCGCTGGATGAGCATTTCCGAGTAAGACAGGACACGGCTGGTTGCGGCTTCCGAAAGGGAGCTGCAACTGGCCGTTTTGCGTCATGACGGGCGCTGTCTTGCAGCTTCTGGCTGCCGGGCAGCGTTTCCCGCTGGCGAAGGAAAGGTCTGGGCATGTTGCGCTACGTGCTTGAACGGCTGTTGGGAGCCATCCCGACACTCTTCTTTATTGTCACCATCTCCTTCTTCCTGATCCGCATCGCGCCGGGCGGGCCCTTCGATCTGGAGCGGCCGCTGGAAGCCAAGGTGATGGAAAACCTCAACCGGATTTATCATCTCAATGAACCGCTCTGGAACCAGTACCTGATCTATCTGAAGAATATCGCGGTTCTGGATTTCGGCCCCAGCTTCTACTTCCGTGATTTTTCGATCAACGAGCTGTTTGCAGCCAGTCTGCCGATCTCCATCCAGCTTGGCCTGAGCGCGCTGGTTTTGGCGCTGATCGTTGGCGGTGTGCTGGGCGTGATCGCGGCGCTGCGCCAGAACCACGGCCTTGATTATTCCGTGATGGCTGCCGCAACGCTGGGCGTGACCATTCCGAATTTCGTCGTGGCACCGGTGCTGCAGCTGGTGCTGGGCGTCAATTTCGGCTGGCTGCCGGTCGGCGGATGGGCGGCCGGCAACTACGCCTATGCAATCCTGCCCGTGGTGACACTGGCTCTGCCGCAGATTGCCGTGGTGGCGCGCCTGACGCGCGGCTCGATGATCGAGGCGCTGCGCTCCAACCATGTGCGCACGGCGCGGGCCTATGGCCTGTCGGCCTATACGGTCATCGTGGTGCATGCGCTGCGCGGGGCACTGCTGCCGGTGGTCTCCTACCTCGGACCGGCCGCCGCTGCGCTGCTGACCGGATCGGTGGTGGTGGAAACCATCTTCGGCATTCCCGGCATCGGCCGCTACTTCGTGCAAGGGGCGCTCAACCGCGACTACACGCTCGTCATGGGCACCGTGGTGATCGTTGCCTGCTTCGTCATCCTTTTCAATCTTCTCGTGGATCTGCTCTATGCGCTGCTTGATCCGCGCGTGCGTTTCGACTGAGGACCAGCCATGAGCCTGACTTCCTCTGCAAACGGACCACAGCCGGTCAAGGGCCGCTCCCTCTGGGATGACGCGCGGGACCGGCTGAAGGCCAACCGGGCGGCGGTTGCGAGCATGATCGTGCTGGCACTCGTGACGCTCGTCTCCATCATCGGCCCCTATCTGTCGCCGCATGGCTTCGATCAGGTCTACCGTGACTTCGTGAAAGTGCCGGCGAGCCTGCAGCCCTATCCGCAGCCTGAACAGGTGGAACCGGGTCTGATGAATGTGCTGCGCCGGGCGCGCCTGGACGCTGAGAACTTCCAGCGCGACGGGGACACGGTGAGCGTGCGGCTCACCTCCTCGCGCGAGATCGATCCGCGTTCGGTGCAATATGTGGACCGCAGCGATTACTTCCAGAATGCCCGCCTTGAGGACATGGCGGCCGACGGCAAGTCGGTGACGCTGAAGGCAGACGTGCGCAAGCTGCATTTCTACTTCGGCACGGACGCCAATGGCCGTGACCTGATGACCCGCACCATGATCGCAGGCCGCGTATCGATGACCATCGGTCTGCTGGCGACGGTGGTGGCCATCTCCATCGGCGTCATCTATGGCGCAACCTCCGGCTATCTCGGCGGCCGGGTGGACCAAGTGATGATGCGCATCGTCGATGTGCTCTATTCGCTGCCGTTCATCTTCTTCGTCATCATGCTGGTGGTGTTCTTCGGCCGGAACTTCGTGCTGATGTTCATTGCCGTGGGCGCGGTGGAGTGGCTGGACATGGCCCGCATCGTGCGCGGGCAGACGCTGACCATCAAGCGGCAGGAATATGTGCAGGCGGCCGAAGCCATGGGCGTTGGCAATGCCGGCATCCTGCGCCGCCATGTCATCCCCAACACTCTGGGGCCGGTGGTGGTCTATATGACGCTGCTGGTGCCGAAGGTGATCCTGCTGGAAAGCTTCCTCTCCTTCCTGGGCCTTGGCGTGCAGGAGCCGATGACGAGCTGGGGCGTGCTGATTTCGGAGGGCGCGCGCAACCTGCAGGGCGGCGTGTGGCTTCTGATCTTCCCCTCGATCTTCCTGACCTCGACGCTGTTTGCGCTGAACTTCATCGGCGACGGCCTGCGCGATGCGCTTGATCCGAAGGACCGCTGACATGACGACATCTCAGAACCAGAATGATGCGGTGCTGAAGATCGAAGGCCTGACGGTCAGCTTTGCCACGAATACGGGCGTGGTGGAGGCCGTGCGGGGTGTCGATATCCACGTCAACCGCGGCGAAACGGTCGCCATCGTGGGGGAAAGCGGATCGGGCAAGAGCCAGACGATGATGGCAGCGATGGGGCTGCTGGCGTCCAACGGCATCACCGGCGGGCGCGTGCTCTACCGGGACCGGAACATCCTCGGCCTGAAGACCGGCGAGCTGAACCAGGTCCGCGGCAAGAAGATCACCATGATCTTCCAGGAGCCGATGACCTCGCTCGATCCGCTCTACACCATCTCCCGCCAGCTGTGCGAGCCGATGGTGGAAAACGGCGGCCTGAGCTGGGCCAAGGCCAGGGCACGGGCGCTGGAGCTTCTGAAGCTCGTCAATATTCCCGAGCCGGAGCGCAAGCTGAAGTCCTATCCGTATGAGCTGTCCGGCGGGCAGCGCCAGCGCGTGATGATCGCCATGGCGCTGGCCAATGATCCGGACGTGCTGATCGCGGATGAGCCGACCACGGCGCTGGACGTGACGACGCAGGCGCAGATCCTCGATCTTCTGGCGGATCTGCAGAAGCGGCTGGGCATGGCGGTGGTGTTCATCACCCATGACCTTGGCATTGTGCGCCGGATTGCGGACCGCGTTTACGTGATGCGCAAGGGCGAGGTGGTGGAAGAAGGCGAGACGGCGCAGATCTTCGAGGCGCCCGCCCATGACTACACCCGCATGCTGCTGGATGCCGAGCCTGAGGGCACCAAGGCGCCGGTTGACGTGTCGGCACCGGTGGTGATCGAGGGGCAGAAGGTGTCGGTGGAATTCGCCCTCGGCGGCGGCCTGCTGACCAAGCCTTTCATCCTGAAGGCGGTGAACGACATCTCGCTGACCGTGCGCAAGGGCCAGACGCTGGGTATCGTGGGCGAGAGCGGGTCCGGCAAGTCGACGCTGGGCCGGGCGCTGCTGGGGCTGATGCCTGCACAAGGCCGGGTGTTCTTCAACGGTACGCGCATCTCGGACAAGAGCAAGGCGGAGCTGCGCCCACTGCGCAAGCATATGCAGCTGGTGTTCCAGGATCCGTTCGGCTCGCTGAGCCCGCGCATGACCGTGGGCCAGATCATCACCGAAGGGCTGCTGGTGCATGAGCCGGGCCTGAGTGGTGCCGAACGTGACCGCAGGGCCTGTCAGGCGCTGGAAGAGGTGTCGCTCGATCCGGTGATGCGCAACCGCTATCCGCACGAGTTCTCCGGCGGCCAGCGCCAGCGCATCGCCATCGCGCGGGCCATGGTGCTGAAGCCGGATCTGATGGTGCTGGACGAGCCCACATCGGCACTGGACCGCACGATCCAGAAGCAGATCGTGACGCTGCTGCGCGACCTGCAGAGCGCCCATGGGCTGACGTATCTGTTCATCAGCCACGATCTTGCGGTGGTGCGGGCCATGTCGGACACGGTGATGGTGATGCAGCACGGCAAGATCGTCGAGGCGGGGCCTGCGGCGGATGTGTTCGAGGCGCCGCGGGAGGATTACACCCGCCGCCTGATCGCCGCCGCCATGCTGCCCGAGGCGCATGCGGCCGCGTGATCTGTGACGAAAAACCTCTCCCGGATGGCTCCGGGAGAGGCTGACATGCGGCGTGAAAGGCGGTTGGGGGGTCAGCCCTTCACGGCCTCAGCGACCATGACGGCCAGCGACGTCGTGGGGCGGCCCGTCAGGCTGGAAAGCGTCTTGCTGTTGTCCTCAAGGTCGCCCTTGGCGGTGCAGGTGTCGCAATCAGCCAGAATGGCGGCAAAGCCTTCCGGCAGGCCGACCTGCACGAGAACATCCTTGTAGGCCGCTTCCGGCAGGTTGGTGTAGGTCACCGGTTTGCCCGAGGCGCGGGACAGTTCAGCCGCATAATCCGCCTTGCTGAAGGACGTATCTCCGGCCAGTTCATAGATGGTGCCGGAGGGTGCGCCCCTGCGCAGCACTTCAGCGGCGGCAGCGGCATAATCAGCGCGGGCTGCCGCGGAGATGCGGCCATCACCGGAGGCGCCGACGACGCCATGAGCAATCTCGGCCTGCACGGCGGAGAGATAGTTCTCGATATACCAGCCGTTGCGCAGCAGGACGTAGTTGAGGCCGGACGCGGCGAGCATGTCTTCGGTGGCCTTGTGTTCACCGGCAAGGATCATGCCGGACTGCTGGGCGCGCAGGACGCTGGTGTAGAGGACGAGGCCGACGCCCGCAGCTTTCGCTGCCTCGATGACGGCCTTGTGCTGCGGCACGCGCTGGCCGACTTCGCTGCCGGAGATGAGCAGCAGGCGGTCAACGCCGGCAAGGGCAGGGGCGAGGGTTTCCGGCTTTGAATAGTCGAAGGCCACCACTTCCACGCCGCGTGCGGCAAGATCGGCCACCTTTTCCGGGGACCGGACGAGCAGGCGCAGCGAGGCGGCCGGTTCGGTGGTGAGCAGGTTTTCGGCGACGAGGCGGCCAAGCTGACCGGAAGCGCCGGTGATTGCGAGTTTCATATGCGGCTCCATCTGTTGTTTTCTCCGGCGGGCTCGCCGGGGCAATGCGATGCGGCAGATATGCGCTATTTACTTTCTTTTGGAAAGTACATACAATTTGGTAAGTTAGCGGAAAGGCGTCCCGACTGGATGTGCCTTTCAGGAGAAAAGATATGGAAAACAGTACCTTGGACAGGGAAGAAAAAATCTCTGACGAAGCCGGAACTGTGGACGTGGCCCCGGATCTGGTCACCGGTCAGCCGCTTTCGGAGCTGATGCGCCGGGGCGCGCTGTTCAGTGTGGCCTGTCCGTCGCGGGAAATTCTCAATCATCTGACCAGCCGCTGGGGTGTGCTGATCCTGCTGGCGCTGCTGGAGGGCACGCACCGTTTCAGCGAGCTGCGCCGCAAGGTCGGCGGCGTGAGCGAGAAGATGCTGGCGCAGACGCTGCAGCAACTGGAGGGGGATTGCATGATTGACCGGGTATCGCTGCCCGTGGTGCCGCCACATGTGGAATACAGCCTGACGCCGCTGGGCCGCGAGGCTGCCGAGCGGGTGAAGACGCTGGCAGACTGGCTGGAGGTCAACACCCCCAACATCATGGCGGCGAAGACGGAGCGGCTACGGGGGACCAGTTGATCAGCTGCTGTGGGCGGCCCGCCAGCCCGCGGCAATGGCTTCCGCTTCCGTGCAGAACCAGCGCTCCCCCTTGCTTTCGTTGATGCTGGTGCGGGCGTAGGACGCGGACCAGGGCATGTGATAGATGCGGCCGTTCTTGGAGATGTTGCCCTTGATCGGGCATTCCCTGTCCGCATCCGCCGAAGCCTGCACGTGTCTTTGAGTGCTGGCATTCTGCCACTTGGCGGCTCTGAACTCCCACGGGGCTTGGGCTGTGCCTGCGAACATGCCGATACGCCCCGCACGGGCACGGGCTTCCTCGGCCACGTAGCTGGAGGAATAGCGGACGAAGGCGAAGGCGTGACCGCTTTCCACCATGGCCGCGTTCACGTTGACGCCGCCGGAATAGCAGGTGCCCAGCCGGCGGCCATAGGTGTCGGTAACATCGCCCTTGCAGGTCACCGGCCCACGTGAGAGCAGCGCCTTCAGGGCATTTGCCGCCTCTTTGCCGCAGTCATACTCCTTGCCGGAAGACGAAAGGCAGCGCTGTGCCAGCTCGGGCGCGTCAATCCCTTCCAGGCGGATCTTCTCGCCGTTCAGCACGATCGTGTCGCCATCCGTGACCTTGAGCCCCTGAAGCGCGAGAGGGGCCGCACCGCCGGTGACACATGCAGCAATGACAAGCGCGCCGAGCGGAAGGCGGCTCCGGAGTGAGGGCCGGATTGCGTTTGTTTTCAAGACTGTAATCCCGGAATCAGGCGTGGCCGAGGTGGCATGCCGGGAAGTGTGGGGAGCAAGGGTTAACGGGCTGTTAAGTTCTTGCTTCCGGTTTTAAGGGACGCACGGATTGGCCGCTTGTGAAAGGCGGGAGGCGCTGAACGCGGCGCGCCGGAAATGGTTCCAGCTAATAAACCAAGAAAAATATTTTTTTATTTGCCCGGACGCATTGCCCACGAGCGAGAAGACGCCTATTTTGCATCCCGGCGCGAGCTGCTTCCCCGCAGCTCCGGAAGGGCCGGGCCAGCATGAACGCATGCAGCCGGGCCGCACCACAGCTTTCCTGAAGGAGGATTTGCCATGTCTTTCGAACTTCCCGAACTGCCGTATGCCTATGACGCCCTTGGCCCCTACATGTCCAAGGAGACGCTTGAGTATCACCACGACAAGCACCATCAGGCCTATGTGACCAACGGCAACAACCTGCTGAAGGACAGCGGCCTCGAAGGCAAGACGCTGGAAGAGATCGTCAAGGAGAGCTTCGGCAAGAATGCCGGTCTCTTCAACAACGCCGGCCAGCACTACAACCACATCCATTTCTGGAAGTGGATGAAGCCGAATGGTGGCGGCAAGTCCATCCCGGGTGCTCTGGCCAAGGCCATCGACAGCGATCTGGGCGGCTATGACAAGTTCCGTGCCGACTTCATCGCTGCCGGCACCACCCAGTTCGGCTCCGGCTGGGCCTGGGTTGCCGTCAAGGATGGCAAGCTGATCATCTCCAAGACCGCCAACGGCGAAAGCCCGCTGGTGCAGGGTGCGTCTCCGATCCTCGGCGTCGACGTGTGGGAGCACTCCTACTACATCGACTACCGTAACGCCCGTCCGAAGTACCTCGAGGCCTTCGTCGACAACCTGATCAACTGGGACTACGTCCTGGAAATGTACGAAGCTGCGGCCAAGTAAGCTTCCGTTTCGTTGAAAGGCCCGGCCTCGCGCCGGGCCTTTTGGCATTGAAGGGGAGGTAGAAGGCATGACCATCCGGCTTCGCGGACATCACCTGTTGTGCATGCTGACCTTCGTCGGGGAGGGCTATTCCCCCCGCTTTGTCGCCAATTATGCGAGGGTGATCCGGCGGATGAGGGCAGGGGAGCCTGTGGTGATCGTTCAGGGGCCGGACGACATCTGTGCGCCGCTTCTGGCTGGTGACGCTCCCCATTGTCACCGCGACAGCGTTGTGGAACGTGACCGGTTGGCTCTCGAAAGTGCCGGAACACTGCTCGGACGGCGGCTGGAAGCTGGCAGCGAGGTGATCGTGGACGGGGACATGCTGAACCGGATGCAGTGTGGCTTTGCTTCGGGCGAACTCCGCCCGGCCTGCAGTGGCTGCGAGTGGTCCGGCCTGTGTGACAAGGTTGCCGAGGCGGGGTTTGAAGGGACCCGGCTTAGGGCAGGGACGGGGGACTGACCCGGCAAACATCTGATTCGGCCCCTTGCGATGCGGGGCAAGATCTCGGTGGGCAGTGCCAGGTAAACGTGCCGTTCAGGCAGCTTTTCTACCCGGAGATTTTCGTCCCGGGTTGCTCCTTTCCGAATTGCCGCAGCGTGAAGGCGCGCGGTCTTGCGATTATGGCGAAAAGTGGTCTTCGCGCCCTTGTGCAGCACCTCGACAGAGCCTAACTCGATCAAGATTCTTAACTCTCGGCCGCTACACTGAGAGTCCCGATTTGCATGTACTGGCAATTTGCCCTAGCCGAAGAGTGAGCATGACACCCGCCGCACTCGACACGACCATTCTCGCCGTGCTTGCGCCCTTCGCGGCTGCAATCATCGCGCCATTCGCCACGAAAGTGCTGAAGCACAATGCGGCCTGGCTGCTTGCCATCGTGCCGCTGCTGATCTTCCTGCACTTCACCCGGTTCGTACCGGGTGTGTCCGAGGGTGAAGTCTATACCGTCGCTAAAGAATGGGTGCCCGCCTATGGCGTCACCCTTTCTTTTTATCTGGACGGGCTTTCGACGCTGTTTGCGATGCTGATCTCCGGGATCGGCACCTTCATCATTCTCTACGCGGGCGGCTATCTGAAGGGACATCCGCAGCAGGGCCGGTTCTTCTCGTTCCTGTTCATGTTCATGGGGGCGATGCTGGGACTGGTGACGAGCGATAACCTGCTGTCGCTGTTCATCTTCTGGGAACTGACCTCGATCACGTCCTTCCTGCTGATCGGCTTTGATCATCTGAGGGCTGCCTCGCGCCGTGCTGCGCTGCAGGCGCTGCTGGTGACCGGTGGCGGCGGACTGGCGCTGCTGGCCGGTTTCCTGCTGATCATGCAGGTAACCGGCATGTCGCAGATGTCTGAGGTGCTGGCGGGCGGCGATGTGCTGCGCAACAGCGGCCTCTATCTGCCGATCCTGATCCTCGTTCTGGGCGGCGCCTTCACCAAGTCGGCGCAGTTCCCGTTCCATTTCTGGCTTCCCAACGCCATGGAAGCACCGACCCCGGTGTCTGCCTTCCTGCACTCGGCCACCATGGTCAAGGCCGGTGTCTACCTGCTGATGCGCATGCATCCGGCTCTGGGCGGTACCGAAGTCTGGATGACCGTGCTGCCGCTGTTTGGCGGCATCACGCTGCTGGTGGGCACGGTCCTGGCCGTGCGCCAGACCGACCTGAAGCTGATGCTGGCCTATACGACGGTTGCCTCGCTCGGCCTTCTCGTCATGCTGACGGGCACCAGTTCGCAGAAGGCGCTGGAAGGCGCTGTGCTCTATCTGCTGGCGCACTCCCTGTTCAAGGGCGCTCTGTTCATGGTGGCCGGTATCATCGATCATGAGACGGGCACGCGCGATGTGACGAAGCTGGGCGGGTTGCGCAAGGCGATGCCCATCACCTTTGCGGCTGCCGCGCTCGCCGGGCTTTCCATGGCCGGCCTGCCGCCCTTCATCGGCTTCATCGCCAAGGAAGTGCTGTATTACGGCACCTGGGGGCTCTCCAGTGGCGCTCTGCTGATCACCGCCGTGGCTGTGGCGGGCAATGCGCTGATGCTGGTGATTGCGGCAGCTGTCGCCATCAAGCCGTTCTTCGGGCCCGAGGTGCATACGCCCAAGCATGCCCATGAAGGCCCCGCATTGTTGTGGGCTGGACCTGTCGTGCTGTCGCTGACCGGTCTTGCCGCCGCTCTGCTGGCCCATTCGACGGGCGAACTGTTCATCGGGCCGATGCTGTCCTCCCTGATGGGCGCGCAGACGGCCGTGGAACTGCATCTCATCCCCGGCTACATCTCCGCACCGCTGATCCTGTCAATCATTACCGTGGCGCTGGGGATCGGGCTGTTCCTGATGCTGGACCGCCTGCGTGCGGCGGTGGCCGGTGTGCTGAAGGCCATCGGCTGGGGACCGGACAAGGGGTTCGACCAGTTTGTGGCTGCCATCGTCAAGCTCTCCACCGGCATCACCCGCCTGCTGCAGGGCGGTTCGATGCAGACCTATATGGCCGTTGTCTTCCTCGCCACGGGGGCCGCGCTGCTGTTGCCGGCAGTCTTTGCCAATGGCATGCCGCAGGTGCCGGAATGGCCCGAGTTCCGCTTCTATGAGTGGGCCGTGATCCTGATCGCTGTGGCTGGCCTGGGGGCGGTTCTGTTTGCCAACACCCGCCTGACGGCCATCGTGACACTCGGCATCCAGGGCTTCGCGGTGGCGCTGATCTTCATGCTGTTTGGTGCACCGGATCTCAGCTTCACCCAGTTCATGGTGGAAACCCTGTCTGTGGTGATCCTGGCCCTTGTGATGACCCGGCTCAACCTGTCACCCCGCGACCACCGCCCGATGCTTGCGCGGATCGTCAGCCTTGGCATTGCCGGTGCTGTCGGCCTCGGCTTCACGCTCGTGCTGCTGGCCATCACCCAGCAGCCCTTCGACGCGCGCCTGTCCGAGTTCTTTACCCAGTACAGCCGCGTGATTGCTCATGGCCGCAACATCGTCAACGTGATCATCGTCGACTTCCGCGGTTTCGATACGCTGGGCGAAATCGCGGTGGTGGTTCTCACCGGGCTTGCCGTGCTGGCGCTGATCCGGGTCCGCACCAAGCCGGACACCGAGACGGCCAAGGGCGGCAAAACCACGAAGACCAAGCCTGCGGAGGCACGCTGATGCGCACGATCATCTTCCGCACCTTTGCGCCCTATATCGCGGCCCTGATGGTGCTGTTTTCCATCTTCGTACTGCTGCGCGGCCACAATGAGCCCGGAGGCGGTTTCATTGGCGGCCTGATTGCAGCTTCCGCCCTGGCCATCTACGGCATCGCCTGCGGTGTGGAGGGTGTCCGCAGGGCCATCGGCGTGCATCCGATGACGCTCGCTGGTATCGGTCTGCTGCTGGCTGCCGTTGCCGGGCTGCTGTCGGCTTTCACGGGGCAGGCCTACATGACCAGCCAGTGGGCTGTCGTGCATATTTTCGGCACGGATGTGGATCTGTCCACGCCGATGTTCTTCGATATCGGGGTTTATCTCGTCGTGGTGGGAGCCTTCGGCTCCATCGCGCTCGCGCTTGAGGAAAGGGAGAGCGACTGATGGAAGCCGGACTGTCCATCCTCATCGGCCTGTTCTTCACCGTGGCCGTCTATCTGATGCTGTCGCGCATGTTCGTGCGGATGCTGATCGGTGTCGTCATCCTCGGCAATGCGGTCAACATGCTGATCTTCGTCAACGGGCGCCTGACCCGCGAAGTGCCGCCGCTGATCCCGCTGGATCAGGCGACTGTCACGCAGGCAACCGCCAATCCGCTGCCGCAGGCCCTCGTGCTGACGGCCATCGTGATTTCCTTCTCCTTCTTCGCCTTCCTGCTGGTGCTGGCCTACCGCACCTATCAGGAACTGGGCACCGATGACGTGAACGACATGCGCATCGCCGAGCCCAAGGGTGAAGCCGGTCCTCCGCAGGGGTACTGATCCATGGCCGGACCTTCCTATTCGGTTGATATTTCGCAGGCTATGACCACCGCGCCGGTGACGGCGGCGGACTGGCTCATCGTCGTGCCCTCGATTCTCACCCTCATCGGCGGTTCACTCTGCCTGCTGCTGCGCAAGAACACGTCCCTGCAGCCCAAACTGGCGCTGGCCTTCCTCGGTCTGCTGGTTCTGGCGACCGGAGCCCTGCTGGTGCATGTGCTGAAGGCCGGCGTCGTGACCATGGTAATGGGCAACTGGCTGCCGCCTTTTGGCATCGCCTTCACGGCCGATCCTCTGGGCGCAGTCCTTGCCTTCATTGCCTCGGTGGTGGCGCTGTGTGCGGGCATCTACGGAGCAGGGACCATTGACACCTCCGGGCGGCGTTACGGGTTCTATCCGTTCCTGCTGTTCCTGATGACGGGTGCCTGCGGCGCCTTCCTGACCGGCGACATTTTCAACATGTATGTCTGGTTCGAGGTGCTGCTGATCTCGTCCTACGGTCTTCTTGTGCTGGGCAACGGCAGGGCGCAGCTGGACGGCGCCGTGAAATACGGTGTGCTGAACCTGATCGGCACAAACCTCTTTCTGATCGCCACAGGCCTGCTCTATGGCCATCTGGGCACGCTGAACATGGCGGATGCCGCCATGAAGCTGGCGAATGCAGAGCCTTCCGGCCCGGTGATGACCATCGGTGCCCTGTATCTGCTGGCCTTTGCGATGAAGGCGGCAGCCTTCCCGGTGAATGCCTGGCTTCCGGCGTCCTATCACACCCCGACTGTTGCGGTTTCGGCGATCTTTGCCGGACTTCTGACCAAGGTTGGCGTCTATGCGCTGCTGCGCGTCATGGTGATGCTGATGCCGGTGGCCCGCGCCGAAATGAGTGAAGTGATTGCCTGGGTGGCGGCTCTGACCATGCTGGTGGGGGTTATCGGTGCGCTGGCGCAGTCCGATCTCCGGCGTCTGCTCGGCTATCTGGTCATTTCCGGCATCGGCTCGATGTTGGCGGGCATCGCCATGGGCACGCCTGCGGCGATTTCCGGCACCATTTTCTATGCGGTGCATTCGATCATCGTCATGACGGCGCTCTATCTGGCCGCCGGTGTGATGGCTTCGATGTGCGGCAGCAATGATCTGCGCAAGCTGGGCGGCCTTTACGGCGAGAGCCCGGCCCTTGCAGCCGTGTTCCTGATCCTTGCCTTTGCCGTGGCCGGCCTGCCGCCCTTCTCGGGCTTCTGGCCCAAGCTGATCCTCGTCGATGCCGCGCTGGAGACCGGCTGGTCCTGGCTGGCGGCCGCCATCCTCGTGACAGGGTTCCTGACCTCAATGGCCGTTGGCCGGGTGTGGATCTATGCGTTCTGGCGCGGCGGGCCCGAGGGAACGGCTGACGGCGGCCAGGTGGCGCTGCAAGGCGGTGGTTCTGCAGCGGTTGCCGTGCAGGCCTCAGGCCTTGCTTCTCCGGCGCTCTGGATCCCGGTTGGCGCGCTGACGGCACTGGTCATCCTGTTCGGACTTGCGCCGGAATGGCTGATGAACATCGCCATGCGCGGTGCCGGCGGCCTGATTGATCCGGCCGGTTACTTCCTGTCTGTCTTCGGAGGTGCAGCATGAGCGGCCTGTTCCTCGTCAATATCCTGCTGGCTGCCGCATGGGGGGCGGTGACTGGCTCCTTCTCGGTGGTCAATCTTGCTTTCGGCTTCGTGCTCGGACTGGGAGCGCTGTATCTGATCCGCGAGCAGATCAACACCGGCGGCTATTTCCGCCGTGCCTCGCGCGTCACCGGGCTGATCCTGCTCTTCCTCTACGAGTTGGTCATGTCGGCCTGGCGCGTGGCACGGATCGTGATCCGCCCGAAACTTGACCTCAATCCGGGGTTCATCGCGTTCCCCCTGACGGTTGAAAGCGACTTCGAGATAGCGCTTCTGGCCAATCTGATCACGCTGACGCCGGGAACGCTGTCCGTGGATGTCTCAGAGGACCGGAAGGTGCTCTACATCCACTGCATCGACGTTCCTGATCCGGAAGGGACCATTGCGGACATCCGCAATGGGTTCGAACGCAAGATCATGGAGGCCTTCCATTGAGCCCGCTTGACCTGTTTGCCGAAAACTTCCTTGAGGTCTGCATCCAGATTTCTCTGGTGCTGCTGGTCTTCACCTTCGCCGTGACGGTGGTGCGCACAGTGCTCGGACCGAGCCTTCCGGACCGGGTGGTGGCGCTCGACATGCTGGTGGCGACGGCGATCGGCTTCATTGCCGTGATCGGCATTGCAACCGAGTTCTATCTCTACGTGGACATCGCCATTACGCTTGGCCTTGTCGGGTTCCTCAGCACAGTGGCGCTGGCGCGCTTCATTCTGAACCGGGGGCAGGTTGGCGATCCGACCATCTCCGCGGAAGTGAAGGAAGATCTCGCCCGCAGAAAGGCTGGAAAATGAACGCTGTAATCGAAATCGCCAGTGGGCTCTTCCTGGTTGCCGGAGCGCTGTTTGCGGCAGCTGCCGCACTTGGCCTCATCCGCTTTCCCGACGTGTTCTCGCGCATGCATGCCGCGTCAAAGGCCGGGACCCTGGGGTCCGGGCTGATGCTGATCGCGCTGGCTCTGCACGCGAGGGAACTGGATGTGATCACCAGAGCGATCGCTGGCGTTGTTTTCTTTCTGCTGACCGCTCCGATTTCGGCGCATCTTGTGGCCAAGGCGGCTCTTGCTGCCGGATACCGCCCTTGCGCGGTGACAAAAATGGACGTCCTCGCACCGCTTCTCGACCGGAAGAAGAAGCAGAAGACCTGACAGGGTTGCCCTTCCGGTCAGGAGAGGAAAGTGCTTGTTGCAAGGCCTGGTGTCAGACACCGGGCCTTACTTTTGCCGGGACAAGTTTCGGCTCTGTGAAAGCTTGCAGGGCCGGGCAGGGCGCGGCCAAAGGCTGGTTGCGCGCGGGATGCGGGAAAGCCGCAACTTGACGGCACTACAGCGGGTTTTTACCACAATATGGACAAATTTGGACTACAGATGACGGAGGTGTTTCGTTGAAAACAGGCCGTTTTACTTTTTTCTTGTTTGTTAGGGCTTGTCCAATGAATGAAGCATCTATATAAGCTCGAATACGTTGCCTCTGCATAAGAATCAAATTTTTCTCGTCGCGCTTCCCAAGTAAGCTTGTGCTGCAAAGCGTCGATTGGTGAAGACCTTGGGTTTGTGCAGGAATGCGAACACGCGACAAATTTACGAGATGGGTGAGAAATGACTGACACGCCGGTAGATGCAAACCTGATCGACCTGACCGCTGAGATTGTTTCCGCTTATGTGAGCAATAATACCGTAGCGGCAACTGAGCTTCCGGGCCTGATCAACGAAGTTTACGGTGCATTGCAGCGCACGTCTGGCGCCCAGGTCGAGCCGGAGCCGGAGCCGCTCAAGCCGGCCGTTCCGGTCAAGAAGTCTGTGATGCCGGACTACATCATCTGTCTGGAAGACGGCAAGAAGTTCAAGTCGCTGAAGCGTCACCTGCGCACGCACTACGACATGACCCCGGAAGAGTACCGCGAGAAGTGGGACCTGCCGGCCGACTACCCGATGGTTGCTCCGAACTATGCTGCTGCACGTTCGGAACTGGCCAAGAAGATGGGCCTGGGTCAGCAGCGCAAGCGCGCCAAGTAACTGGCAGCCCTGCACTGCAGGCATGATTTTGAGACCGCTGCGGGAAACCGCAGCGGTCTTTTGCATTTGTGGCTGCAGTGCTTGGAGGCTCAGGCGCCGCACCGGCCGGAGCTCTTTCGGTGAAAACGACGGCGCTGAGAGGCTCTCTCTTGGCCTTGAAGTAAGTATGGCCGAAAAGCCGGTTCCCGCTTCTGTCCGAGTTGCCTGAGATGAGCTGCTGGCAGGACAAGCTCACCGGCGGCGGCATGAGTGGCGCAGGGGCCACAATATGCGGAAGGAAGCGCGCAGTCCGGCAAGGCGGTTGAGATCGCCTGTCCAGTGCGCTTGCCGGCACCTTGCCCGCTCTGCCCGCATGGCACGGACCAGGCTGAGCAGCAGGGTGGGAATGCCGATGCCGCGGTCATGGTGATCAGTCCCTCCCATTTCTGCCCCAAGCCCAAGACGCGCAAGACGCATCCAGAACAATCCGTCCGGCACTGTCGGTTTATGCATCCGGGCTCCCTTCACGCCTCCTGGAGCAAGCCAAGGCTTCGATGCTGACGCGTTCTGCCAAGGCTTTCGATGCTGACGCATCACGCCTTGAAATTGCTCAGGCGCCGAAGAGGCTCAGGCTCCGGTTTCCCGTCCGCAGCTGCAGACAGGAATTTATCCATCATCGCCGGACTGGCTGGCATGGGGAGAAATGGCGGATATCTGCGCTCCCTTAAAAGTTGCTAGGAAACTTATCCCTCACCCCGGATTGCTGACGTATTATGTAGGAATATAAGCCTAAAGGGGAAGCCCACGGGGAGATTGGTGATGGAGTGCGTAGCGAGGACTTCTATCCGGCAACAGCGTCAGGGTGGAGGCGGGGGACAGGCGGGAGAGGTGAGGAACAGAACCGTCTTGGCCCGGCTTCTGCTGATCGAGGGGTTGGTTGCGGAAGTTTATGGCATCAGCCCGCCGGAGCTGCTCAGTGAGGGCCGTGGCGTCCGGCTGATTGCCGATGCCCGGCAGCTGGTGATGTATCTGGCCCATGTCGCCCTTGGCCTCTCCTGCGCCGAAGTGGGGGACTACTACGGCCGAGACCGGTCCACGGTCGCCTACGCCTGCCGCAAGTGGGAGGACCGGCGCGATGATCCTCAGGTCGACGCCGTACTTTTCAAGATTGAACAACTGATTGCAGGTGGCATGACGGTCTATGGTCTTGCCCGCTGGGAGGGTTTCCGATGAGCAGAGCGCTGACAGAGGAAGGTCGCAAGGTTCTCAAGTTTCTGGCCGCGACAGGGGCTGTCATTGTGTCCGGCAGCGGTCAGGAAGACGCTCCGGTCCGGCTTGAGGGACGCCAGGAGACAGGCGGGAAGCGCCGGCAGATGATTGCGACAGTGCGGGTGCTGCACGAACTGAAGCATCTGGGCCTGACGCGTGAGGCGCCGGATGGCGCATTGAGGCTTTCGACTGAAGGCCGCCTGCATGTGCGCAGGATGTTGAGCGGGGGCAGGGACGGCTTTCAGCTGCAGCACCAGATCCGGGAGGCGCAGACGCTGCAAGCAGGGGCGGACGGCCCGATCCGGGTGACGGTCAATCTGGCGGAAAGCCCTCTTGCCTGGCTGGCGCGGAGAAAGGATGGCAAGGGCAAGGCGATGCTGACGGCAGCCCAGTTTGAGGCAGGTGAACGCCTGCGGGAAGACTATACATTTGCGGCGATGATGCCGAACCTGTCCGGCGGCTGGCGCACGGAAGCCGGAGCCGGGCGCCATACCGGCCGTGGCCCGGCCGGACCGGACATGAGCGACAATGTGATGGCGGCGCGCCTCCGGGTGGAGCGGGCTCTGGATGCCGTCGGCCGCGGGCTTGGCGGCGTGCTTGTGGATGTCTGCTGCCTGCTCAAGGGGCTGGAGACAGTCGAGCGGGAACGGGGCTGGCCGGTCCGCTCGGCAAAGGTGGTGCTGGGGATCGGCCTGTCCGCTCTGGCCTCGCACTACGGCATGGCGGAAGCGAGGAAAGCGCGCCGGAAATGCGATGGCCCGGCGGTCACGCCGCAGCCAGAGCCGAGGCCGCGTCGTCCTTGATGCGCTGGACCATGGACTTCAGGCCGTTGGAGCGCTGCGGTGTGAGGTGATCCTTGAGACCGATGCGGGCAAAAATCGCGTCCACATCGGTCGCAAGAATGTCTTTGGCTGAATGGCCCGAGAAGACGGCAAGCACGATGGCGACAAGACCCTGCACGATCAGGGCGTCGCTGTCGCCGAGGAACGTAAGAATGGCACTGCCATCCTCGCCATGCGTGATCTGGGTGACGAGCCAGACCTGGGACACGCAGCCGCGCACCTTGTTGTCTTCGGTGCGCTGGTCATCAGGAAAGGCGGGCAGGGCGCGGCCCAGTTCGATGACATATTTGTAGCGGTCTTCCCAGTCATCGATGAATTCAAAGTTCTCGAGGATTTCGTCAAGACTGGCGGTCATGTGCCGGGGTTCCGCTTTCTGGAGCACGTCAGGTGCGCAGATATAGACGTTGCGGCCCGGCAGGCAAGGGTGCCCGGCATGGCGGCAGGAAAAAAGACGCCGCAAGTGGAAGGGGCAGCAATCCACTTGCGGCGCGGCGGCATGGCCACCGAGTTTTTCCGTCTCTCCAGTCCGGCCCCGGGTCAGGACGGGGGACCGGTCCGGTCATGCGGGCGCAAACCACCGCGGTCCGGAATGACAGGCCCGGTGCCGCGGCAGGGTCGGTCAGACCCGGGGGACTGACCTGGGATTGGGCCGTGGCACCGGCCCAAAGGAGGCCTCCGGAACGGAGGAATTCTGCTGTGCAATCTCCGGCGCAGGCAGATGCCACGACGGGATGCTGAGTTCACCGCCGGATGTGCCATCCGGGGCTGGAATGGAGCCAGTGACGTCACCGGGGGCAGGGTGCGCTGCCAGCGCCGGATCGTTTGTTCCACTTCCTGCCTCTGCGCCGTCGAAATACTGGTAGACCAGCTTTGCGCCGTCGCGGGCATTGGCGCCGATGGCCGCAAGGGCCTCGCCACCGGTTTCACAGGCCTGCGGATTGCGGCCGCAGAAGCCTGTCAGATCACTTACGGTTGCCTGAGCGGCCATGAAAGCCGCCACAGGGTCGACGTTGAAGCCGCCTGCCTGCTCCTTGCCGGCGAAGAACGGCACCATCGCCAGCACCAAGACAAGCCAGAAGGCTTTCCTGACGAGGAAGAACATTGCGCTACCCTTCAGTTTTCCGGTTCCGCCAGTCTCCGTGCCATGGGCTGACGGTTTTGTTATGGCACGACATTAGCCGGTACATCCAAAAGCGGCGTTTCTCTCCGGGGGGTGATTTTCTTCAAAGAAAACAGAATGTTGAATATATATTTCGGCAAACTTGATTCAAATTTGAACGGGATTGAGCCAAGGGGCTGCGCGGAACTGGTGTTTTTTTGCCCGGGCTTTTGAGGAGTTTCGATCCGCCTTCAACGTTCCTTAAGTGATCCGGGCGAAAAATCGGGTAACGAGAAACTGGAGGTACCGGGCTTACCGGTCCCGTGGTGAGTGTGTTGCGTAGCGTATCCAGGTTCCTAACCATCTATGGCCAGCCCATAGCCCGTTTTGTCGAGGGACTGGTTCATCCATCCGTCGAAGGGGATGAGCTGCGCGCGCCGCGCCACAAGACCTTTATCACGGCCAATCTGGTGACAGGCTCGGCCGCTCTGCTTCTGTTTCCGTTGCATCTCGCTGTCGCCGGGCCGGCCTCGCTGCCCTTGACGCTGATTCTCGGCTGGGCTCTGGCTCAGTGGCCGCTGGCACTGTTCCTGTCGCGCACAGGCAATCTGACGGTGGCACAGGCCGCCTCTGCGGCAGTCTTTGCGCTGTTCATTGGCGGCATTGCGGCCATAACGGGCGGTATTGCGTCCTTTGCCCTGATCTGGCTGATCCTGGCGCCCGTTGAGGCGGCCTTGACCGCCGACCGGCGCGCGATTCTCTACGTGACAGCGCTCTGCATAGTCGAAGTGGGACTGCTGGCTCTGCTGGGAGCCGTTGCACCCGTCTATGCCCTGGCCGGCAGCCCGGAAGCGGCGCTGGCCGTCTCCTCTGGCGGTGCTCTCGCCTATGCCATGATGATGGGCGTCAAGCTTGCGCGCGAACAGCAGCGCGGCGAGGGCCTGTTCCGCCATCTGGAAAGCCGCCTGAAGATGGTCAATGACGAGGCCAGCGGCATGGTTGCATTGCTGGGCGAAGGCGGTGACGTGATTTCCATCGGCGGATCCTGCGAGGCATTGCTTGGCGCCAGCGCACGGCAGGTGCAGCGGGAAGGGCTGTTCCAGCGGCTGCATGTGGCAGACCGGCCGGCCTTCCTGAAGATGGTGTCGGATGTGGAGCGCGACCGCTGCTCCATGAGCCTTGAGGTGCGGCTGCGGCAGGGCCGGAACCGTCCGGGTGAGGCGGGAATGGCCGATTACCGCAGCGTTCTGATCGAATGCCGCCCGGCTTCGCGTGCCGATGCAAGAGACAGGTCCGGCCGCGTGCTCGCGGTGCTGCGGGAAGCGGCGGGCCACAGCAATGCAGGATCTGCCGAAGAGAATGTGTCGCGGACAGTTGCTGAAGCCGGGCATGAATTGCGTGCGCCGCTGACCGCGATTGCCGGTTTTTCCGAGGTGTTGCGGGAACGGCCAGACAGCCTGAGTGATGCTGCCCGCAGGCGCGAATATGCCGACCTGATCCATGCGTCCAGCACCCATCTGCTGGACGTGGTGGACGGGATGATATCCGGGCAGCACAAGCCGGCCGTTCCTCTCAAGCCCGGCAGCCGGGCTGAGGCGGATCTGGTTGCCTGCCTGCAGGACTGTGTGCGGGTGGCAGCGGATGAGGCGCGGCTGCGCAATGCTGCGCTGGTTAGTGAAATCGATCCGGCGCTGGGAAGTTTTCCGGCGGACGAGGTAGCTTGCCGCCAGATCGTGATCAATCTGCTGTCCAATGCCGTGAAGTCGGCACAAGCGGGAGGGCGGGTCGAGCTTCTGGCCCGGCATCTCGGCAATGGCGCGGAATTCCGCGTGACGGCGACGGGGATGCTGCCGGATGCAGGCGCGGCCTCGCGGCGCGGGCAGCCGGAGCCGCTGCCGGGCGCTGAAATCGGTCTTGCCCTGGTGAGAGGCCTTGCCGAGCTGCATGGCGGCAGCTTCCGTGTTGATGCGACACGGGGCAACGGGACAAGCATGACGGTTCTTCTGCCGCCCTCTGCGGCAGGGGCAAAAACAAATTCACCGCGCAAGGCAGGTCAGCTGCCGGTGCGAACGGTGGCCTGAGGCCGGAAAGCGGAGAGCGGACTGGAGCGCATGGCACGCAAGCGAGTTGACCCTGAACCGCCGCCCCGTGAGGGGCTGGTTGCCCGCATGGGCACGGCTGCGATGGACAATCCCGTCGCGGCCGGTGGTTCCATCGTCATGGCGCTGACCGGGTGCCTGATCATTGCCAATGCGGTTGGACTTCAGCCAGGCCGTCATCCGGCGCCGCTGGTCGTGACGCGTGAGCGGCACAGCGAAGTGGTGCCCCAGGAAAACCGTGTGGTGATGCCGCAGGCGGTTTCGACGCTGGTTCTGGACGTACAGACCGAATTGCGCCGCATCGGCCTGTATGAGGGGCTGCTGGACGGCATGGTGGGCCCTGCGACGGAACGGTCCATCCGCCGCTACGAGATCCTGACCGGTTTGCCGGAAAGCGGCGAGGTGAACAGCGCCCTGCTTGCCCGTCTGCTGATGGAGACCGAAGGGTTGGTGGAGCGGGCCGCTGCCAGCAGCAGCAGCAGCGGCGGCGGGGCGGTGCCCTTGCCGAGACCCTCACCTTTCGCCAGCCCGGCACATCGCAACAGCGCAGCTGCGGCGAGCCCGGCACCGGCTGCGGCTGCTCCTCAGCCTCCGGCAACGATTGCGGCTCTTGTCGAACAGTCGCAGCCGGTGCGCCATGTGCCGCTTCCCACCGCAACAGGCACAGTGCCTGTGCCCCCCCAGGAGGTGGGCAGAGGGACACAGGTTGCGGAGAATGGCGGTGGGCAGCTTGCCAAGGTGCAGCGGCTTCTCTCGGAACTTGGCTATGGCCCCTTGCGGGCAGACGGCATGATGAGCGACAACACCGCCAACGCGATTCAGCGCTTCGAGCTGGACCGGGGGCTTGCCATCACCGGACAGGTGTCGCCCTCGCTCATTCGTGAGCTCGAAGAATTCACAGGGATTCCGTTCGAGGGATAACCGGGCCTGCCTTGCGGGCTGGCCCGCAGGAAGGAAATGCGCATGCCGCGGCTTACATCCAGATTTTTCGTCAGCGCGCTGGTGCGGCAGGTCTTCACGGCCGGTAGCTTTGCCGCGACCACCCGCAAGGGCGCGGAGGAAGCCGGGGTTGTTTTCGTGCTGGTGGACCGGATGGACGGTACGGTCGACCTCTACGGTCCTGCGCCGCAGGCCTTCATGGATACGGCGGCCGATGACAGGGCTTTCGAACTGCTGATCTCCCAAGGCACGCGCGAAGACGCACGGGCGCGGCTTGAGAGCGAAAAGCGGATGGACCCGGATTTCTGGGTCGTCGAAATCGAGAGCAAGGGCGGGACGGATCTGTTGCAGGTGGTGGATACGGGCGCCTGATCGCAAGGCTGGGGGGAGAGAGTCAGACGCCCGCCGCCGTCACGCCACGGCTCTTGCCGGACGGAAGCTGACCTTCGTGAACATCACCAGATTGCCAAGACCGGTCAGCGCCAGCCCGGCGATGGCTTCGGGCGTCCACTGATAGCCTTCAAACAGGCTGGAGGCGGCAAGGGCGATGACCGGAAACAGCACCGTGGCATAGCCTGCCTTGGCCGAGCCGATGCGTGCGACAAGCATCAGATAGGCCGTGAAACCTGCCACAGAGCCGAAGACGGCAAGGTATCCGGCGGCGAGCCAGTAGGCCGAAGAGGGCGGGGTCACCAGGGTGTTGCCGGTGGCGTAGATGATCGCCAGCAAGGCAATGGCGCCAAAGCTCATGCCCCAGGCATTGGCCGTGGCTGGGGGAACGCCTTCTGCCGTGTTGCGCCGCGAGGCCATGTTGCCGAGCGAAAAGAAGCAGGTGCCGAGCGCCGCCCAGCCGATGCCTTTCAGCACGGAAATGTCGAAGTCGACCGTCAGGTCGTGCCAGAACAGCAGCAGCAGCCCGCAGGCCCCGAGGGCTGCGGCAACCAGGGTGCGCGGCGTGATCCTGTCGCCGAAGAAGATCCGCGCATTCACCGCGTTGAAGAGCGAGGCCAGCGAGAAGATCACCGAAACGAGGCCGGAAGGGATGAGCGTTGTGGCCGTGTAAAGCGCGATGAAGTTGCAGCAGAACAGGCAAAGCGCCTGCGCGAACACAAAACGCCAGACACGGGGGCGGCGCAGGCGGCCCATGAGCGCCAGCCCCGCGACCATGACAAGGGCGGCCAGCGCAAAGCGGTGGAAGATGGAGACGAAGACCGGGACGGGCGCGGCCTCAATCTGGAAGGCAATGGCGATCCAGGTGGTGCCCCAGAGCAGGACGGTGGAAGCGAAAAGCAGAATGTTGGTCATGGGCAGGCTCCTTGCCTGCCGGTGTTACGCTGTCTCTTGAATGCAAGGCTTGCACGATCTTGCGGTATTCTCCGTCCAGCCTCTGCCTTGCAGGCCGTCAATGATGTAGAAAGTGGTCATGCGTCCGACCGTTCACGACTTTCTCAGCCAGTCTGCCACCGCCTTTGCGGCCGCCCATCTCGGCATGGGGGCTGAACGCTCTGTGACGATCTGGGAAAATCATGACGACGAAGTGTCCTATGAGACGCCGGAGCGGCATACGTTCAGCCTCTATCTTCAGGGTGGAACGGGCACATCACGGCTCGACAAGGGCGCCTTGCCCGGCTGGCAGGGGGCAGTCTGCGTGATGCCGGAGGGGGAGGCATCGGACTGGAAGATCACCGAGCCTTTCCGCTTCGTGCATCTCTATGTCAGCGACAAGGCGTTGCGTGCGGCCTTCGCCGAGGTGCATGACTGCGACGCGCGGCGGCTGGACCTGAGGGATGAAACCTTTGTGGCGGCGCCTTCCATCGCTGTGCCGTTGTTCCAGATGGCCGAGGCGGCCATGGCCGGAGATGCTCTCAAGGCGGATGAGGCCTTTGCCGTGATGGTGGCGCATCTCACGCGTGGTGCACCGTTGCTCAAAGGCGGGCTCAGCCCGCATCAACTGCGGCGGGTGGATGACTGGGTGCGGGCCCATATGGACGGCGTGATCCATCTGGAGGACCTTGCCGCGCTGACGGGCCTTTCCGTGTTTCATTTCCACCGCATGTTCAAGCTGGCGCGCGGCATGGCGCCCAGCGAATGGGTGATGATGCAGCGGATCAATCTGGCCAGGCAATTGCTGAGGGCAGGGGAAACGGCGGCAGGAGTTTCGGCTGCCTGCGGCTTTGCCAACCAGAGCCACATGACGCGGGCCTTCCGCAAGCAGACGGGAATGACGCCCGGCCGCTATGGCGAGCTGACTGCTGGCCGGTGAAGCAGGGGTGGTGAAGCAGGGGTGGTGAAGCAGGGGCGCTGACCCCTCTGCCCCGGTCAGACGCTGGTGATACGGCGGGTCGAAGGAACGGCGCGCGGTGCGGGCCTGTGGGTTGGCAGCGGGCGTTCGCCGGGGCGGGCAATGTCCTGCGGCCGCTGGCCGGCGCGGGCACCTCCGGCCTGCTGCAGGCGGGCAGCTGCGGCCTGCTGAAGCTCTCCGTCGATGATTTCGCCCCTGTGACGCCAGCTTGATAGCAGGCAATCGGCCGCATCAAGGGACATGTTCTCGAACAGGTGTTGAAGCTTGCGCAGGCGTGCAAGATCCAGTGTGACGCCGCCAAGGCGCACCAGCATTGCGGTTGCGCTCTCGCTGTCAAAGCCGAGTACCTTCAGGCAGACCGTCAGGGCTTCGCCCTGTTCGTCTGCGGCCAGATGCAGGGCAAGTCCGGCATCGAGCCCCAGTGCATAGGCAATACCTTCCGCAAAGGCCTCGTGGCCACCGGACAGGGCAGTCTCGCGCAGCCGCTGCAGCAGGGCGGGCTTGAAAGCCGGACGGGGCGGGCGATTGCCGCCCTGCCGGGTCAGGTTGCCAAGGGCGCGCAGCTCTGCAGCGCCAATGGCCAGCAGACGGTTTGCATGATCCAGAAACGGGAAGTTGGCGAGCAGAAGCGGCGTTGGCAGCAGGGCGCGGGCGGCCAGATCCGGCCCGATCACGGCCATGACATCGGAGCGTTCGCTGAGCGCTGCGAGGATTTCGGGACGGTTTGCAAGATCAATGCGGGGCAGAAGCTGCTGAAGCGATTGGGCATCCGCAGTTCGGGCGAGCACGGTCTGGGCGGCAAGGACGAGATCTTCACGGCGGATCAAGGCCCGGCGCAGGCTCTCCGGTCCGCGCTCGGCAATGAGAAGCTGCGCCTGTGTGCTGATCATGGCCGCATGCAGAACAATCGGATAGGCGACGAGCGCGTCTTCATCACGGGCGAGAAGATCCAGAAACTCGGCCGGAATATCGCTGGCGCGGGCGGCGAGGCAGGCGATGCGGCGGCGGTCTGCCACATCGGTTCCTTCGTAGAGATTGATGGCCAGCTCGCCAAAGGCGCGGATCTCCTGCCGGTCGTGCCGTTCGCGGGCCACAAACAGCTCGGTGGCCGCCAGTAGCAAGCGTTCGCGCCGGGTGAGATCCGGAGTGCCGCTCAGGAAGTTGGGACCGCGACCAGGCGGAACTGATGACATGATACGCGCCGCTACAGCCAGATACTCAATACAAGGACGGACAGGCTACCCCCAGTCCAGTGGCTAAAATTAGACATAAACCGTTAGCGGCCTGTTAACCCTGCAGGGGCGTTACTCTGAAAACCAGCATAAGTGTCCACAGTCCTGAAACAGCCCGCGCCTTTTGCCGGAGCTGCTGCCGAAGGAGGAAGCGATGGGATACGTGCTTGATTTCCGCATGGCACCAAGGCGGCCGCAGCGCAAAGCAGCGGGCGGGCAGGGGCCTGTTTCACAGGAAGACGTGGTCGTTCTGTTCCCCGGAGCGCGTATCGAGCGGGAAGCGCTTGATCTTGCCGCCCGAATCGGGACCATCGGAACACCAGCCGGACAGGCTGCGCCCGAGGCGGAGTGACGCGCAAGGCGTGCCTGCCGCACCCATGGCCAGGGAACGCCAGCATGACCACTACCAGGGCAAACAGTGCCCGGCCGGCCTGTGTTGCGATCCGGCCCATCCGGACGAAGCGCGGCCCCTCGCGTTCTGCCGTTTTGCCGCTGCTGTGCTGTGCTGTGCTGGTTGCAGGATGCAGCCGGCCGACGGGAGATTTCGGCAGGGCGGAGCCCTCCGTCATACATGACACGATCATGCCTGAAGCAGGCAAGCTGGCGGCGCGGGTGCGCGGTGAGCCGGTGTCGGAGTTTATTCTCACGGACGATGAAAAGCTGCTGCGGGATCTTGGCTGGGGGCTGATCCGGCCGCCCTGGGCGAAGGACTGGATCGGTGGCACCAAGGTGGAACTGGCCCGCACGCGAGTGCTGCCGGAAAAAGAGGGCAAGGTTCCGGTGACACTCTATTCGGTGTTCCTCGGATCCGAAAAGTTCAACTCCAGCGAGGCGCGGTTTGACCGGATTGCCGCGGATGCCCGCGGCGACACCAAGCTGGTGCCGCCGTTCTGCGAGGTGGCAGCGCGCGTGGAGGCCGCCGACCGGGAGAGGCTGGCTGCGGTGTCGCGCCGGGATATCCTGACGCAGGATACCTTCGAAGGGGCTAATGCCCGCGTCTGGGAGAACCGGGCCTATATCGGCTGGGTGGCACAGGCGCTGCGCTTCCGCATCCAGGCCTATCAGACGGCAACAGACCATTTCGAGATCGAGACCCCGTCCGGATCCCGGCTTTGGGACACGAACCGGGCGATCAAGGAACTGGAAGACGTGGTGCGTCTGACGGAAAAAGGCTGTGCGGCGGAAAACCGGTTCGATACCCCAGACGATCTGAAGCGGTCGCGTATCTATAACAACTGGGGGCTGGAGCGTCCGCCAGTTCAGAAGTGATGCCAAGGCTTTCGATGCTTAGACGCATCGCGTCTTGAATTTGCTCAGGCCCGGTGCGTCTCAGGCTGGTTTATGTATCCGGCGTGAAGATATCCGCACATCTGGCGGCACCCAGTTCATCCGCAAGGACGGGGTCTGCGGCGGCATCCGGCACGAAGGCGCGCAGGAGAGCGAAGCCCTCGTTCTGATCGGTCTCGATGACGATCATCTCATCCAGGTTTTCCGGCGGGTTCTCACGCAGGATCGACAGCTGGCTTGATGTCAGGACCAGCATGGCGAGGGCGCCTGAGCCGGAGGTGCGGTTGTTGAGGCTGTAGACCACCTCTCCACGCCCGTTGAACAGCGCCATGGACCAGAAGGGCGAGTCCACGTTGGCCGCAAGTGTCAGGGGACCATCCTCCAGGCGGAACCAGCAGACGGCATGGCGCATGGCCGGGTCCAGCATGGGGGCGAGTTCTTCCCCGCCGGTAATGGGGGGGAGGACATGGAAAATGCGGTCCGGGCCGAGGTGACGCAACTCGGCAAATGCCTTGGCGCGCACGTGGCCGGGAACAGTCAGAACCACGAAGATATGAATGATGCCGCCGATCAGCAGCATCGCGAGCAGCCAGAGCGAGAACCGGGGCAGAGCGGCCCGGACGTGTCCGGATGCACGGCTCAAGAGACGGGGCAACCGCATAGATCCGGTGATGGCGCGGCTCATGGGCAGGAGACCTCGCTGATCGCGGGCATGGTCAGGCCTGCAAGGGAGGAGCCCGTGGTGATGGGCGCATCATAGAGGCGCAGAATGAAGGAAAGGCCCTCGCCTTTGCCTGTCGGCAGCCAGTTTCCGGGGGCAGGGCGGGCGGAGGCGGTGATGTCGAAGGATCCGTCCGGTTTGCGCAGGATCTGGTTGCTGTCGAGATAGAGCCGTTCCATCGGTACCGGGACGAGACGGGCCTCTCCATCAGCGGAGGTCAGTGTCCACAGGCGTGCGGATGGGGTCAGGCCCGAAATCAGATAGGTGCAGCCGGGGCGGAGCGGGCGTCCGGCGGAGGTTTCCCTGGCGATGAAGGCCACACCCTCGCCGGAGGCAAGCGGTATACGGCCCAGCCGTGCAAAGATGGCTGCGGAATAGGGATCGGCCTCCGGTGTTCCGGCCAGCGGATGAGCACCCCAGACACCGATGCGCACGCTCTGGAAAAGATCCTCACGGCTGAGGGCCAGATAAGCAGAGCCGACGCCAATGATGAGCGCACCGGCAAACAGCAGCGTGATGGTGAAGGCCCGCCACAGCGGATGCGGCTTGCGGCGCGACAGGACGGCGGGTGTTTCCACCTGTTTCCAGTCGAGTTCCGGGCCTGAGTCAAAGCGGGCGTTCATGGCTGGGCTGCCCCGCTGCTGTCCATGCCGGCCGCGCTGGCCGTCTGGCCAATGGCCGCGAGTGCGTCGCCGATCTGCGTGATGACCGCCAGCGAGCGGCTGTTGAGAATACGGGGCTGGCTGCCGGTGCTGGCCACTTCCGGTCTTGCAGCCAGCTGCTTGGCAGGCTTGACCTTGGCCGCATCAACGCCGGGAATGGGCTGGATTTCAATGCCCTCATGCGCATAGGCCATGAAACGCTGCCAGATCATGGCCGGAAGCGTGCCGCCGGTGACATTGTTCGTGCCGGTGAAATCATCATTGCCTACCCAGACGGCGGCGGTGAAGTTGCCGGTATAGCCCACGAACCACGCATCTCGGTAGGCCGAGGTGGTGCCGGTCTTGCCTGCTGCCACGACCCCGTCCAGCAGGGCGCGCCTGCCGGTGCCGCGCTCCACCACGTTGACGAGAATGTCGTTCATCTCGAAGACCTTTTCCTCCGGCAGGATACGCTGGGGCTCAGGCTCGTTTTGGGCGCGGTCATAGATGACAGTGCCGCTGGAGCTGCGAACCTCCAGAATGGTGTAGGGCGTTGCCTTGTAGCCGCCATTGGCGAAGACGGAATAGCCTGCGGCCATGTCGATGACCGAGACATCCGAAGAGCCGAGCGCCAGAGAGGTGGAGTTCTGCAGTTCGTGACTGATACCCATGAGATAGGACATCTCGATGATCTTCGGACGGCCAAGGGCAATGGACAGGCGGACGGGGATCGTGTTGATCGAGCGGGTGAGGGCTTCTTTCAAGGTGATTGCACCGGCATAGCCGCGCGAGTAATTGCGCGGGCTCCAGTTGCCGATGGAAACGGGGGCATCCGGAACGATGCTGTCCTTCGAATAGCCGTTCATGAAGGCCGTCATGTAGACGAAGGGCTTGAAGGCCGATCCTGGCTGACGCAGCGCGTCAACGGCCCGGTTGAACTGGCTGGCACCATAATCGCGGCCGCCGACCATGGCGCGCACCGCGCCATCCGGCACCAGGGCGACGATGGCCGCTTCGCGGGCACGCCGCTCTTCCGAGAACTGACGCATGATGGCATCGATGGACTGCTCGGCTTCCCGCTGAAGGGCGGGGTCGAGTGTGGTCCGGACGGTCACGATACGGTCGCGGGCGAGGGCGGGATAGCGGCGGGCGAGACGCTTGACCTCGTTGAAGGCCCAGTCGAGATAGAAATCGGGGGCCTGCTCACGGGAGCGGTCGACTGCAACGGCCGGATTGCGCCGCGCACCGATGACCTGGCCTTCCGTCATGAAGCCGGCCTGCACCATGTTGCTCAGCACCTCGTTGGCGCGGGCACGGGCGGCGGGAAGGTTGATATGCGGGGCGTATTTCGAGGGGGCCTTGTAAAGGCCTGACAGCATGGCGGCCTCAGCCAGCGTCAGTTCCCGGACATTCTTGCGGAAATAGAATTCAGACGCCGCCGTGACGCCGAAAACGCCGCCGCCCATATAGGCGCGGTCCAGATAGAGTTTCAGGATCTCGCGCTTGGAGAGGTTCGCTTCCAGCCAGAGGGCGAGGAAAGCTTCCTTGATCTTGCGCTCCAGCGTGCGCTCGTTGGAGAGGAAGAGGTTCTTGGCCAGCTGCTGGGTGAGAGATGAACCGCCCTGCACAACGGTGCGGGCGCGCAGGTTCTCCACCATGGCGCGGGCGGTGCCCAATACGTCGATGCCGAAATGCTCGAAGAACCGGCGGTCTTCCGTCGCCAGCGTTGCCTTGATCAGGATATCGGGAAGTTCGTCGAGGGGCACGGTGTCGTTGAGCACAATGCCGCGCCGGCCGACTTCCTTGCCGAAACGGTCGAGGAAGGTGACGGCGAAGTCATCCGTCGTGCGCCAGTCCGCCACACGCGTTGCCTCAAAGGCGGGCTGGGCAAAGGTGAGCAGGATGATGAAGCCGAGAAGGCCGAAGGTGAAGCCATCCGAGCCAAGCTCTGCCAGCCCACGCCAAAGGCCGCGGGCCCGGAAGCGGCGCAGGAACCGGGAATAAGCATCCCAGCCGTCCGTGATGGCCTGCCAGCTGCGCCACAGGGCCGTATCCAGCCAGGCGTCAATTGACATGAGCAGGGCCGGCAGCGACCGGCGCGGACGGGTGGCAAACGGCTGGCGGGGTTTTTCTTCAGGAGGTAATGGGACGGAATGGACTTCAGCCTCGGGCGGCGCGTGAGTTTCAGCGCTCACCGCATCCGGCTGGCCAGCCTCCGTCACTGCAGCCTCAGAAGGGCTGTCCATATCCGGTTTGCTGCCGTTCTCCGGCGGGCTTCCGTTGCCGTTGTGTTGGTCCGACGTCACCGCAAGCTACCTGTGCCCTGCAGATGGTGATAAGGAAACTATCGAGTGACATACCCTGTCCCGCAAGGGAAGCCGAAAGCGAACATGAAATCAATGACCGAAGCGGAAAACCCGGGAAATGCGCCCTTCTGGAAGACAAAAACTCTGGAGGAGATGACGCAGACCGAATGGGAATCGCTGTGCGACGGCTGTGCCCGCTGCTGCCTGAACAAGCTGGAGGATTGGGACACGGGGGCAATCGTGTGGACGGATGTGGCCTGCGAGCTGCTGGATGGCACCACGTGCCGTTGCCGCGACTATGCGAACCGGACCGATACCGTGCCTGATTGCATCCAGCTGACGCCGGCTGAAGTGCGGACGCTGACATGGCTGCCGCCAACCTGTGCCTACCGCCTGGTGCGGGACGGGGAGGATCTGGCCTGGTGGCATCCGCTGATCTCGGGCTCGCCGGAGACGGTGCATCTGGCAGGCATCTCCGTATCCGGCCGCACGGTGACGGAAGCGGGGATCGAGATCGAGGACTACGAGAACCATGTGGTCAGCTGGCCGGAGGAATGGCCGGAAGAGGCACTTGAAAGGCCCGCGCAGAAGGCCTGAAACGTGCCGCCGGACAGCACCTTGCGGGTGCCGTCCGGCGGGTTTTGGTCACAGATGAGAGCTGGCGAAGGCGGCGAGCGCCTGTATTTCGCCCTGGCGCAGTTCGTGGCCGCCATCGTGCCACACCAGTTCCACATCCGCTGTCTGGCCCGTGAACCAGTCCGCCAGCGACTGGGTGAGAGGCGCGGGGCAGATCGGGTCACGCCGCCCGGCGGTGATCAGGACCGGCAGGCCGGGGAGGCCCGCATTCTCCTTCGGTGTGAAGGGAATGAGCGGATGCAGCAGCGCAATGGCGCTGAAGAGTTCCGGCCGCTGGAACGCAACGCTCGCCAGAATGTTGGCGCCGTTGGAATAGCCATAGGCGAAGACCTTTGATGGGGCGAGACGCGCCGTCTGGTCCGCGATGAAGGCTGCCATCCGGTCCGTGCGGGCCGCAAGGTCCGCCATGTCATAGACGCCTTCGCCGGTGCGGCGGAAGAAGCGCAGGGCGCCGCCTTCCGAGACATCGCCTCTGGGGTTGAGGAGCGCGGCCTGCGGAAAAATCTCTGCCGAAAGCCCCGCAAACTGGTGCTCATCCCCGCCCGTGCCATGAAAGGCGAGGACGAGGGGAGCTGGCGCCCCGCCGGGGGCAGGGCGCTCGTATGTGGTGTAGGGTGCTGTGGTCATATCTACCAAGTCTTTCGATGCTGACGCATCAGGCCTTGAACAGGCTCAGACGCCGCTCGGGCTTGATTCTTTCCCGGTGAGACGTGCCCACCGGGAAAGAATTTCAGCCTTCCAGTGAAACCAACTGCTTTTCCAGATAAGGGCGCAGGTGGGCATGCTGGGTGGGAAGCTTGAGTGCTTCGCCCAGATGGGCCGTGTCCTCATCCCGGTTGAAGCCCGGTTCATTGGTGGCAATCTCGAACAGCACGCCGCCGGGCGTGCGGAAATAGATCGCGTAGAAGTAGTCGCGGTCGATCACCGGGGTGACCTGATAGCCCGTGTCCATGAGGGCCTTGCGGACCTCAAGCTGGGCGGCCCGGTCCTCCACCGCGAAGGCGATGTGGTGGACGGAACCGGCACCGGAGACGGCCGGGGCAATCGAGGGCATGGTTTCCACATCGATGACATGGGCGCCATTGCCGCCGGGCACCGCGAAACGCTTCACGCCATCTGCGGAGTCTGCCAGTTCATAGCCCATGAAGCCGAGCAGTTCCGCCGTTGCACCATCATCGCGGAGGCGCAGGCTGGTGGAGTGGAAGCCGCGGATGGCCGCATCTTCCGGGACGCCGCCCGCCGTCCAGGGCGCGCGGGCGTCTCCGTCCACTTCAACAAGCGCGAAGGCATCGTTGTCGGGGCCGAAGAAATGCAGGCGCTTCTGGCCGAAAGCCGTGTCTTCGACAAGTCCGGCCGCCCCGGCGCCGGCAAGCCGCGTCTGCCAGAAGCCGAGAGAGTCTTTCGGGACGGAGAAGAGCGTGGTGCCGACTTCCCCCGTGCCCGGGCGGCCCTGACGGGCACCTGGGAAGGGGAAGTAGGTCATCACCGTGCCGGCGGAACCGGTCTCGTCACCATAGTAGAGATGATAGACATCGGGCGCATCGAAGTTGACCGTCTTCTTCACGCGGCGCAGGCCGAGCACGCGGGTGAAGAACGCATTGTTCGCCACAGCATCGTCAGCAATCGACGTGACATGGTGCAGGCCTTTGATCTGCGTGATCATTTCCTATCTCCTGATCTGGCGCGGCGGGGCCGCGCCTTCGTTCTGGAGTGAACATAGGTGGTGAACAGCGATCTGATTAGCCGGTCCAGACTTCGACTGATGTTCAGTATATGTGAACAGTTGCTGTGAGCCAGCCTTACTTTGTGAAAGTCAGGTCAACAGTTCCCACGATGATACCGTATTTCATGACGGTGGCCGTATTGCGGACCGTGCGGGGGCCGGTCTGGGTGAGCGTGTCATAGAAACGCAGAGCGACACTGCCGTCCTTCAAGGGCACTTCGACCGGATAGGTGAAGACGATGCTATCGCCCTGATAGCCGATGTTGACCGGGGTCAGAACATCGGAGCGCTGGCCGATGTAGCGGTCTTCTGCGACTTTCTGGAAAAACCAGATCTTGGTGTCCTTCTCGCCATCGTCATAGACGAAGTCCTCGCGCAGGCGGAGGGTGAAGGTCCTGGGATCCCATGTGCCGGTGAGCTTGACGGTGAATTCGCGACGCACGCCGGCGATCCTGCTTTCGAAAACTCCGTGGGCGGTGGTGGTGCCGCGGAAGTAGTCTTCAAGGACGAGCCGTTGACTTGCGCTTGCAAAATTCGTCCATGATATTGTCGAAATTATCAGGGCGAAAATCACTAGAAAAAATGACTTTAACTTCCTGGTTAAAAATAACTCAACCCTGAATTTCATTCGCAGTTCTCCTTCTCAGGGTTTACGTACGCGCGGGATTTGGCTTTGGATCTCTGATTTGCATTCTTTTTTTTAAGTTTACGTAGTTGTGCTGAGAGGGTTGTATTTGCCGTTCAGGAGTTCGTTAAGTTTTTAGTGGGATTTTTGAACGGCTACCCGCATGCAGCCGTTCTGCGTCTCGTGGGTTATGAGGCCGCTTTCTGAGGTGCTTTCGATGCTTATGCATATGTCGCTTTCCAAATCCAAACTCGACGCAATCGGGCGCTCGCAAGCCATTATCGAGTTTGACACTGAAGGGCGGATCGTTACGGCAAACCAGAATTTTCTGGATGTCTTAGGATATACGCTGGCTGAGATCACCGGGAAGCACCACAGCATGTTCGTTCCTGCTGAGGAGGTGAACACGCCCGCCTACAAGGAGTTCTGGCGGGATCTGGCGGCTGGCAAATGGTCGTCGCGGGAGTTCCGGCGCATTGCCAAGGGCGGCCGCGATGTGTGGATCCAGGCATCCTACAACCCGATCATCGGGCGTGGAGGCAGGGTGACCGGTGTCATCAAGGTGGCTGCTGATATAACGGCCGCCAAGCGTAATGCACTCGAAACCGCCAGCAAACTATCGGCCATCAACCGCTCGAACGCTATTATTGAATTTGAGCCGGATGGCACGATCGTCGAGGCCAACGAGAACTTCCTGAAAACGGTCGGCTACCGCCTGGACGAGATCAAGGGGCGCCATCACAGCATGTTCATGCCTCCGGAAGGGGTGAAGAGTGCAGACTACCGGGCATTCTGGGAAAATCTGCGCCAGGGAAAGTTCCAGGCTGGCGATTTCCACCGCCTTGGCAAGGGGGGGCGTGGATGTCTACATCGCCGCCAGCTACAATCCTGTTTTCGATGAAGCCGGGCGTGTTGTGAAGGTGATCAAGTTCGCCGTTGACCGGACTGAATCGGTGCGCCAGCGAATGGCGCGCGAGGAGATTCAGAGGCAGATCGTCGCCGAGCTGGCGAATATCGCCGGTGAAGTGGATATCGCCAATGAACAGATCCGTGAGGTTTCGGCTGCGTCCACAAACACATCCGACAATGTTCAGACGGTTGCTGCAGCCTCCGAGGAACTGGTGGCTTCGATTGCCGAAATCAGCCGGCAGGTGAATCAGGCCAGCGGAATTTCTGCGCAGGCGGCCGAAGAGGCTGCCCAGTCCCGCCAGATCATGGAAGGGCTGAATGCCAATTCGCAGAAAATCGGCGAGGTTCTGGAACTGATCGAGGCGATTGCCGGTCAGACCAACCTCTTGGCCCTCAACGCCACCATTGAAGCGGCGCGCGCCGGTGAAGCAGGCAAGGGCTTTGCGGTGGTGGCGTCGGAAGTGAAGAACCTCGCGTCCCAGACCAGCAAGGCGACGGAGGACATTGCGGCACAGATTGCCTCGGTGCAAAGCTCAGCGGACCGCGCCGGGGAGGCAATTGGTTCCATCCTGGCGACGATCGAGAGCATCCGGACCATTTCGTCCACGATCGCAGCGGCCGTGGAAGAGCAGACGGCCGTGACACGGGATATTTCGCACAACATGCAGGCGGCCTCCACGGGAGTGCAGTCGATCACATCCAGCATGGGCGATATCAGCAACTCCTCGGAGCGTATTGCGCAGGCGACGTCTGAAGTGCGGGAAATGTCGCGCCGGATTGCCTGAGGCGCAGAGATTTGAAACCGGCCCGAATCTGGGCCGGTTTTTTCTTGCAATGGAATAGGAAAATAATCCTTGACACCCGCACGCTGTTTGGGTAGGGTTTTGTCATGATCCGAAAAGTGCGGCTGCGGCGCACAATTGGTTCTGGCGGCAGTTTAGGCTGACATGGACCGGTGAGGGATAGAATTCGGATGACGATTTTGGCGGGCGCCAGCGAGGGCTGGTTGGCCCGCTTTTTGTTTGAGCTGGAATGAGCCTGGGCAGGCTGCGGCCTGCACCGGCTTATGAGACTGGTGCAGGCGGTTTGCCTGTGAGCGCTGCAGGCGCGTTTTGAACACTCCGGAGACGACGGGATGACAGGGGATGCAGCGGTGGAAGGGCCGGGCAGGGACGGGACACGTGTGCCTGCAGCGCGCAAGGGCACGCGCAGCCGCAAGGCGGCGGCTTCTCCAGCTGAGGCAGTCGGGGAAGAGCTGAAAGTTGAGGCGGTGCCCAAGGCACCGGTACGGCGCAGGCGGACGGCGAAGGGCGCGGCGGAGACTGTGGTGCCTTCGCTGGATGCGGCGGCTTTTGCGGCGGCGGGGCCGGAAGCGCGGGGCGTGATGGTGGTCCGGCTCTACCGGGCCTTCGAAGCGCAGGTGGCGCAGCTGGAAGAGCGGCTGGCGGGGCTGGCCAAGGGCGAGCTGAAGCTGACCGAGATGGATCAGGGGGCCAAGACACTGGCGAGCCTGGCCCGCACGCTCGACACGCTGCTGGAATTGCACAGGGACCAGAGCGGGGAGGCGGATGAGACAGGCGATCCCGAACAGATGCGCGAGGAACTTGCGCGCCGCCTTGGCAGCCTGCCGGACGGCGGGGCGGATCGGCACGGTGCTGGACAGCCTGACCCCGGCGGAGATGGCGTTTCTGCTGCATGACTGGCCGACCTTCGCCCATGAGCACCAGCTGCCGCCCGAAGGGGACTGGGGCATCTGGCTGATGATGGGCGGGCGCGGTGCGGGCAAGACGCGGGCCGGGGCCGAATGGGTGCGGGCGATGGCGCTGGGGCACCGCTGGTGCGCGCCGCACGGCCCGGCTGGCCGGATTGCGCTGGTGGGGGAAACCTATGGCGACGTGCGGGAGGTGATGATCGAGGGCGTCTCGGGCCTGCTCGCCATTCACCCCAAGGCGGAGCGGCCGCAGTGGAATGCCAGCCGCAGGCGGCTGGAGTGGCCGAATGGCTCCATTGCACAGGCCTTTTCCTCGGAAGACCCGGAGGCCCTGCGCGGGCCGCAATTTGACATCGCCTGGGCCGATGAACTGGCCAAGTGGCGCCACGGCGAGGAGACTTTCGACATGCTGCAATTCGGATTGAGACTGGGGCTGCGGCCCCGGCAGCTGGTGACGACGACACCGCGCGCGGTGCCGCTGCTGAAGCGCATCATGGAGATGCCGACAACGGTGCTGAGCCGGGCGGGGACGCGGGACAATGCGCTGTTTCTGGCGCCGGGATTTCTGGAGCAGGTGGTGGCCCGTTATGCGGGCACGCGGCTGGGGCGACAGGAGCTGGACGGTGAGCTGATCGAGGACCGGCCCGGTGCGCTGTGGCGGCGGGACCTGCTGGAGGCCTGCCGGGTGAGCCGGGCGCCGGAAAGTTTCACCCGCATCGTCATAGCCATCGATCCGCCTGCCAGTGCGACCAAGCGGTCGGACGCCTGCGGGCTGGTGGTGGCGGGGATTACGGATGCCGGGCAGGCCTATGTGCTGGGGGATCACAGCATGGCACAGGCGCGCCCCTCTGACTGGGCGGCGAAGGCGGTGGCTCTGTGGCATCACCATGAGGCGGACTGCCTTGTGGCGGAGGTGAACCAGGGCGGTGACATGGTGCGGGAGGTGATCCATGCGGCTGATCCCACGGTGCCGGTGAAGTCTGTCCGCGCGAGCCGGGGCAAGTTTGCGCGGGCCGAGCCGGTAGCGCTTTTCTACGAGCAGGGGCGGGTGCACCACGTTGGCACCATGCCGGAGCTGGAAGACGAGATGGCCGACTTTGGGTCTTCGGGTCTTTCCAGCGGGCGTTCGCCGGACCGGATGGATGCGCTGGTCTGGGCGCTGACGGAGTTGCTGATGAGCGGGCGGGCAGAGCCGCGCCTGCGCCAGCTTTGATCCTCCGCTCGAATTCTCCTGCACTGAATCACAGTCTCAAGACGCTGATTTACCACGTGAAGACGGCGCAAAAAGGAGTCTGAAATCATGAACTTGGGACGGCTTCTGGACTCTTTTCGCAAGGCGCCTGCAGTTGAAGAGAAAGCTTCAAGAACGGCGCCGGTGATCGCCTGGCAGACGGCGGGGCGGCCCGTCTGGAGCCCGCGTGACTATGGCGCCCTGTCCCGCGAAGGTTATTGCCGGAACCCGGTGGTCTACCGGGTGATCCGCATGGTGAGCGAGGCGGCGGCGAGTGTGCCGCTGCTGCTGTTCGAGGGAGAAGAGGAGCTGGTGCGCCATCCGCTGCTCGCGCTTCTGGGGCGGCCCAATCCGGGACAGAGCGGGCCGGATTTCCTCGAACAGGTCTATGGTCATCTGCTGACGGCGGGCAATGCCTATGTGGAGCAGGTGCCGCTGGACGGCAGCCCCCGCGAGTTGCATGCGCTGCGGCCGGACAGGGTGAAGGTGGTGCCGGGAGCGGATGGCTGGCCTTCGGCCTTTGACTACAGCAACGGGGCGAAGACCGTGCGCCTGTCCGGAGAGGCAGGGAATGCGGGCGAACCGGCTCAGGTGCGCCAGCTGAAGCTGTTCCATCCGCTGTCGGATCACTATGGTTTCGCCCCCATCGAGGCGGCGCAGGTGAGCCTCGACATCCACAATGCGGCATCGGGCTGGAACAAGGCGCTGCTGGACAATGCGGCGCGGCCCTCCGGCGCGCTGGTCTATGGGGCGGGGGAGGGAGTGAACCTCTCGGCGGACCAGTTCGAGCGGCTGAAGGCGGAGTTGGAGGCGGGCTATCAGGGTGCGCGCAATGCGGGGCGCCCGCTGTTGCTGGAAGGCGGGCTCGACTGGCGGCCCATGGGACTGACGCCGAAGGACATGGACTTCATCGAGGCCAAGCGCGAGGCGGCGCGGGAGATCGCGCTGGCCTTCGGCGTGCCGCCGATGCTGATCGGCATTCCGGGCGACAACACCTTCGCCAACTATCAGGAAGCCAACCGGGCCTTCTGGCGGCAGAGCGTGCTGCCGATGGTGCGCAGGACCGCACTGAGCTTTTCAGCCTGGCTGGCGCCTGCCTTCGGCGAGGGGCTGAGGCTGGAGCCGGATATGGATGCCATCGATGCCTTGTCTACCGAGCGCGAGGCGCTGTGGCGGCGGGTGGGGGAAGCGGACTTCCTGAGCCGGGACGAGAAGCGGCAGGCGGTCGGCTATGGCACGGAAGGCGGCGAGGCCGGGGCATGAGCGGCGTGACGCAGGCCGTCGTCGAACGGGGCGACCTGGCGCATCTGGCGCTGTTTCTCTGGGCGGCCTCCGCCTCGGCACTGGCCGTTGCGCTGCTGAAGGAGCTGGCGGCCTGCAACCGGCGTTTCGGTGACTTCGTTGATGAGATCGACCGCTTGAATCAGATCTTCAACGACCGTGATGCGGGTTGAGCGGATGTAGGCAGAGCGTTGGAATGACTCATGGAACGGGCTTCATTCTGACGTCTGGTGAAATTGGCCGGCACGGTATTCCGGACTTAGGATGTGAAGATTCTGACGTTACGTCAGAAAAGCCTCGTCCGGAATCAGACCGGACAGAAGAGGGAAGAACCTCATGACATTGCTGGGATTTTTGCGAGGGCGGGCGCCGGATGCCCGCCGCGAGGGCTCACGCTTGCCCAAACACACGGGTAACCGCTGCCATCGCTTTGTTTTTGCAGCCTTTGTCTGCCGTCTGGCGCAGCTGGCCGGGGCTGGAGAGCGGACCGGTGACGGGAGGGCCTCATGAAGGCTGGCGTCAAGCGCCTGGCGGCGGCTTCTGCCGGTGAGCCCGCCTTGCGGATCGCGGGCTATGCCAGCCTGTTCAATCTGAGGGATGGCGGCGGCGATGTGGTGGCCAAGGGGGCCTTCCGGACCGCGCTGGGCCGCCGGGGCGCCTCCGGCGTCCGCATGCTCTGGCAGCATGACCCGTCGCGCCCCATCGGCATCTGGGACCGGATCGAGGAGGACCAACTGGGCCTTTATGTGGCCGGGCGGCTGCTGACCGGGCTGGAACTTGGGCGGGAGGCGGCGCTGCTGATCACGGCGGGGGCTCTGGATGGGCTCTCCATCGGGTTCCGGGCGATCAAGGCCCAGAAAATGGCAGGCGGCGCGCTGCGGCGGCTGGCCGAGATCGATCTTTGGGAAGTGTCGCTGGTGACCTTTCCGCTGCTGGATGCGGCGCGGCTGAAGCCCGTGCCGTCTCTGTCCTCTTCTGCAACTGGAGACGCATGATGGATTGCGAGATGAACGGCATGACGGTGGATCATGGCCTTGCGACCAAGAGCCTGCCGCCCTACGAGACCAAGGCGGGCGCTGCTCCGTCCGTTTCCGGCGAGCATCCGCTGAACGAGATGTATGCGGCCTTCGCGGCCTACCGCGAGGCCAATGAGGAGCGGCTTTCGGATATCGAGCGGCGCGGTTCGGCCGATGTGCTGACGCTGGAGCGGCTGGACCGGCTGGATACGGCGCTGGATGCCACCCGCCGCCGCCTTGACGAGCTGTCGCTGAAGAGCCGCCGCCCGGAGCTGAGCCACAAGAGCTTTGAAGGCAGCACACAGGTGCTGGAGCACAAGACCGCCTTCGAGGGTTACATGCGCTCCGGCCGCGAGGAGGGGCTGCGGCCGCTGGAGGTGAAGGCCATGTCCATCGGCTCGGATCCTGATGGCGGCTATCTGGTGCCGGAAGAGACGGAAGCGGGCATCCTGAGCCGCCTTGCGGCAGTCTCTCCGATCCGTGCGATTGCGGGCAACCGGCAGGTCTCGTCGAGTGTGTTCAAGAAGCCCTTCGCCATCTCCGGCCCGCAGACCGGCTGGGTGGGCGAGACCGCAGCGCGGCCGCAGACGGCCGCTCCGGCGCTGGCAGAACTGACCTTCCCGGCGATGGAGCTTTACGCCATGCCGGCGGCCACCGCCTCGCTGCTGGAGGATGCGGCGGTGAATGTGGATGAGTGGCTTGCCGAGGAGGTGGAAACCGCCTTTGCAGAGCAGGAGGGCGCGGCCTTTGTCAATGGCGACGGGGTGAACAAGCCGGTTGGCTTCCTCTCGGTGCCGCGGCTTGCGGACAGTGCCTGGGCCTGGGGCTCGCTCGGAACGCTCAACACCGGTGTCAATGCCGCCTTTGCCGCCACCAGCCCGGCGGACAAGCTGATCGACCTCGTCTATGCGCTGAAGAGCGGCTACCGGCAGAACGGCCGCTTCGTCATGAACCGGCGCACGCAGGCCGCGGTGCGCAAGATGAAGGATGCTGACGGCAACTACCTGTGGCAGCCGCCGGTGAGTTCCGATGCGCCGGCAACCCTGCTGAACTTCCCGGTCAGCGAGGCGGAGGCAATGCCGGATATTGCCACGGGTGCTGCGGCAATTGCCTTTGGTGATTTCCGCCGCGGCTATCTGGTGGTGGACCGCACGGGCGTGCGCATCCTGCGCGATCCCTACTCGGCCAAGCCCTATGTGCTGTTCTACACGACCAAGCGCGTCGGCGGCGGCGTGCAGGACTTCGCGGCCATCAAGCTGCTGGTGTTCTCCGCCTGAGGGCAGGCTGAGCCGATGAGATGAGGATGGGTCGCCCCGGCTGACCGGGGCGGCCTTTTTTCTGCCCGTCTTTTTCTGGCCGCGCGGGTGGCGTGATTTTCCGAGGACAAGATGACCCATATGGTGACGAGCCCGCCAGCGGTGGAGCCGGTGAGCGTGGCTGAACTGCGGGCGCAGGTGCGCCTTGTTCACACGCAGGAAGATGCCCTGCTGGAGCATTACATCAAGGCGGCGCGCCAGCATGTGGAGGCCCTGACGCGGCGGGCGCTGATCACGCAGACGCTTCAGGTGATGCTGGATGCGTGGCCTTCTGGGAGGGCGGTGCGCCTGCCGGTGGGGCCGGTGCAGGACGTGCTGGCGGTGAGCCTGATGGACGGGGACGGGGTGCCACAGCCTCTGCCTTCTTCTGCCTGGCGGTTCTACCGTGGTTCCGAGCCGGGAAGCCTCAGGGCGGCGCCGGGAATGGGGCCGGTTGAGCCGGTGAACGGGATCCAGATTGAGTTCATTGCCGGATACGGGGCTGATGGCTCGTCGGTGCCTGAGCCTTTGCGGCAGGCAATCCTGCTGCTGGCGGCGCATTGGTACGAGAACCGGGAGGCCTCCGTCGAGTTCGGCAACGGCACCATGCCGCAGGCGCTGGACCGGCTGCTTTCCACCTATCGTCTGGTGCTGCTGTGAGCGGGGCGGGGGATCTGCGCCGTCTGGTGCGGCTGTGGAAGCCGGAGCGGACGGCGGATGCCGGGGGCACGGCGCAGACAAGCTTTGAGGACATGGGCGTCGATCATGCGGCGGTGCGGCTGCGCAGCCAGGCAGAGCGGGCGAGTGATGCGCGGGCCGATGGCGTGGCAACGCATGAAATCCGCCTGCGGCACCGCGAAGACATTGCGGGCGGATGGCGCATTGCGGACGGGGCGAAGAGCTACCGGGTGCTGGCGGCGGCGGACCCGGACGGGTGTCGGCGCTGGACCCAGTGCCTGTGCGAGGAGGAAGAGGCATGACCGGCGAAATGGCGCTGCGGGACGCGCTGATTGCCCGGCTTTCCACTGACGCTGACCTGACGCTGATTCTCGGCGCGGGACACGTGCATGACGGGGCGCCGCGTAGTGCGGCGCATCCCTATCTGACGCTGGAGAGCATCACGTCCCGGCCTTTGGCCGGTGAGCCGGACGAGGGCATGGAGCATCAACTGGTGCTGGCGCTCTATTCCCGCGCGGACAGCCGCGACGAGGCGGTGAAGGGCGTTATGGCGGCGGCAGCGGCGCTCTTCGGTTCCGATCTCAGCCTGAACGGCTGGCATCTGGCTGACCTGCGGGCCGTCGAGACTTCCAGCGAACGGCTGAGGGACGGGCGGAGCTGGCGGGCGGCATTGCGCCTGCGCGCCGTGACCGGCCCGGAAGACTGACAGCAACACATCAAACGGCAAGGAGCGCGCAATGGCGGCGCAGCGTGGACGTGACCTTTTGCTGAAGCTCGGCACGGGCAGCGGCAATTCCTTTGTGACATTGGCGGGGCTTCGGGCCCGCAGGATCGCGCTCAATGCAGCAACGGTGGACATCACCAATGCGGACAGCGCCGGGCGCTGGCGTGAATTGCTGGCCGGGGCTGGCACCCGCAGTGCCAGCATCTCGGGCTCCGGCCTTTTCCGTGATGCCAGTGCGGACGAGACGGCGCGGGCGCTGTTCTTCAGTGGCGAGATCAGGGCCTTTCAGGTGGTGATCCCGGATTTCGGCACGCTTCAGGGGCCGTTCCAGATCACGGCGCTGGAATATGCCGGGCAGCACGACGGGGAGGTGACCTATGAGGTCGCCCTCGAGTCCGCGGGCGAACTGGCCTTTACGGCGCTTTGAGGGGAGCGGCAGGGATGACGAACCGGCTGAGAGGCGAAATCAGCGCCATGCTGGACGGGCGGGAATGGACGCTGGTGCTGACGCTGGGCGCGCTGGCGGAACTGGAGGCGGCCTTTGCCTGCGAGGATTTGCAGGGGCTGGTGGAGCGCTTTGCCAGCGGGCGGCTGGCGGCACGGGACATCATCCGCGTGCTGGGGGCGGGCCTGCGCGGGGCAGGCAACAGCGTTTCCGACGAGCAGGTGGCGATGATGCGGGCGCCCGGCGGCGTGGCCGGTTTCGCGGCGATTGCGGCGGATCTGCTGCGGATCACCTTTGGTGCCACCGAAGAGACAGCGGAGGCAGCAGGGGCCCCCGCGCGCCCTTGAGTGGCGGCGCGGGGCAGAAGGCTGCGGCGGGCGGGGCCGGGGCGTTTCCATGGGAGGCGGTGCTTCATGCCGCCATGGGGCGCCTCGGCTGGAGCCCGGCCGGAACCTGGGCCGCGACGCCGCGTGAACTGGCCTTCGCGCTGGGCCTCCGGCGGGGAGCGGGCGCTCTCAACCGCCGTGGGCTGGAGGCGCTGATGCAGCGTTTTCCGGATGAAGGAGGAACTGGATGGCAGACGACAGCCTGATTGGCGCGGGGAGCGCGGACCTCGACCGCATGGCCCAGCAGATGCAGAACATGCAGAGGACAGCGGGCGACTTCTCCCGCGTGCTGAATGCCGGACTTCGAACGGCGGTGGTTAGCGGCAAGTCACTCGACAGCGTGATGAAGTCGATGGTTCTGAGCCTGTCGTCGCGGACGCTTTCCAGCGCGCTGGCACCGCTGACAAACCTGGCGGGAAGTGCAGTGAGCAGCCTGCTGGGTTCGGCAGCCTCAAGCGTTGCAAGCGGTGTGTCCGGGCTGTTCAGCTCCGGCGTGTCGCTGTTTGCCGATGGGGGCGTGGTGTCCTCACCGACCTTTTTCGATCATGGCAGTGGGCTGGGGCTGATGGGGGAGGCAGGGGCAGAGGCCATTTTGCCCCTGCAGCGCGGCGCGGACGGACGGCTGGGGGTGGCTGGACCTAGCGGCAATGGCGGGGGAACGGTGGTCGTCAACGTGACCACGCCGGATGCGCCCAGTTTCCGCAGGTCGGAAGCGCAGGTTTCGGCAATGGTGGCCCGCGCCGTCGGACGGGGACGGCGCGGGCTCTAACACCGGCTTGAAGAGGAGGGGCTCAATGGCCGGTGTTCCCGGGAAGCATTGGCCGGTCAGGTGAGGTACCGGACCGGCCAATGCTTGCATCTGTACACTTCAGGCAGCCAGCATGGCTGCGATCTGGTCCTTCAGTTGAAGGCGTTTCTTCTTGAGGTCTTCCGTAGCTTCATCAGACGCAGGGGCAATGCCGCTCTCGATCCTGTGAAGCTCCCTGTTTACTTCATGATAATCGTCGGCCAGTTTCGCAAAGTGGGCGTTGGACAGCTTCAACGCGTGAAGCGCCCCGGCCGCCTCCGGAAATTCCTCATGAAGTTCGTGGGCAACGTGGCTCATTCAGGTCCTCCTTATGTGTGCTGACCATGGCCGGGCGACCCGGAACCGTCTTTGAGCAAGATCAAAAAACCGCAAGAACACGGGGGAGCATGCCGTGGCTGGATTTCTGGACGAGAGTTTTCCATTGCCGGTGGCCTTTGGTGCCAGAGGCGGGCCGGAACGCCGGACCGAGGTGGTACAGCTGGCGAGCGGTCAGGAAGCCCGTAACGCCAGATGGGCGGACAGCCGCAGGCGCTATGATGCGGGCTCCGGCGTGCGGTCGCTGATGGACCTGCGGGCGGTCGCCGGGCTCTTCGAGCGGGCACGGGGGCGGCTTTACGGGTTCCGGTTCCGAGATCCCTTTGACAACAGTTCTGCCTTGGCCGGGGGGGCGCCCGGGGCAGGAGATTGTCTGCTGGGGCTGGGGGATGGATCGCGGACCCGGTTTGCGTTGGTGAAGACCTACGGGGCAGGCAATCTTTCCTATACGCGCAGTATAACGCTGCCGGTTGCCGGAAGCCTGCAGGTCAGCGTGGAAGGTGTGGCGCTGGCTCCGGCGGCGTTCAGTTTTGATGCCGGGACGGGTGAGGTGGTGCTGACCGCCGCGCCTGCAAACGGGGCGAGGGTGTGGGCGGGGTTCCTGTTCGATGTGCCGGTGCGGTTTGACACCGATACGCTGGATTTCAGCCTGACGCACTTTGAGGCAGGCGAGGCGCCGGCCATTCCGCTGGTGGAAATCCGGCTCTAGGAATTTTTGCCGCAAGCCGCGGAAATCGTTCGCACTGCGAAGCAGGAAAATCATCCATGAAAACAATCGACGAGGCACTGGCCGCCCATCTGGCGGGCCGGATCACGACGCTTTGCGCCTGCTGGCTGGTGACGCGCAGCGATGGGGTGACGCTTGGCTTCACCGACCACGACCGGACGCTGACCGTGCAGGGCGTGATGTGCCACCCGGCCAACGGGCTGGAGCGCAGCGCGGTGACGGAAGGGCCGGGACTGGCCGTGGGTGGCGGCGAGGTGAGCGGTAGCCTGACGAGCGAGGGCCTGAGCGACGCCGAACTGGAGGCGGGGCTGTGGGATGGGGCCGGGGTGCGCGCCTATCTCGTCAACTGGGCTGACCCCTCGCAGGTGCTCCTGGAGCGGCGGGCCACGATCGGCGAGGTGACACGGGCGGGGCTTGTGTTCCGGGCCGAGCTGCGCGGCCTTTCGCAGGCGCTGGAGGCGCGGCGGGGGCGGGTGTTCTCCGGCCAGTGCGACGCGGATCTGGGGGATGCGCGCTGCGGTGTGGATCTGGCCTCGGCCACCTACCGGGGAACAGGAACGGTGCTCCTCTCGCATGACGCGCGGCGGCTGCGGGTCTCAGGACTTCATTCCTACGCCGGCGGCTGGTTCGACGGCGGGCGGCTGGTGGTGACCAGTGGCACGCTGTCCGGCTTTGCCTGCGAGGTGGCCCGGCACGACCGGACGGATGAAGGCGCGGAGCTGGTGCTGTGGCTGGCGTCGCCGCAGATGCTGGCGCCGGGGACCGGCATCACGGTGACGGCGGGCTGTGACAAGCGCTTTGCCACCTGTCAGGCGAGATTCGCCAATGCACTGAACTTTCAGGGCTTTCCGCATATGCCGGGGACGGATTTCGTCTTGTCCTACCCGAACCGCAATTCAGGTGAGAACGATGGAGGGGCGATTGTCTCCTGACGGGATTTCACGGGCGGTGTTGCTGGCCGAAGCGCGCAGTTGGATCGGCACACCCTACCGGCATCAGGCCTCGCTGAAGGGCGTGGGGTGCGACTGCCTCGGACTTGTCCGGGGGCTGTGGCGCCAGTTTGTGGGGCCGGAGCCTGTGCCTGTGCCGGCCTATTCGCCGCAGTGGGCGGAAGCTGGCAGTGCGGGCGAGAGCCTGCTGAAGGCGGCCGGGACCTGGCTTATGCCGGCGCCAGGGACTGGCGCGCCGGGGGATGTGGTGCTGTTCCGCTGGCGCGACGGCGCACCGGTGAAACACGCAGGTCTCCTGAGTGAAACGGGCGGCCTGATCCACGCCTATGAGCGGGCAGGCGTGATCGAAAGCCCGCTGGTGCCTGCGTGGTCGCGGCGCATTTCGCATGTGTTTTCCTTTCCCGGAGTTCTGCCATGGCAACCCTGATCCTTGCAGCGGCCGGTCAGGCCCTTGGCAACATGGCTGGAATTGGGGCCATTGGTGGCATTCTGGGGCGTGCGGCGGGCGCTGTGGCCGGGAGTCTGATCGACAATTCCCTGTTCGGCAGCAGCCGGACGGTGGAGTCCGGCCGGCTGGCCGATCTTTCAGTCCAGTCCTCTGTTGAGGGGGCCTCCCTGCCATTGATCTATGGCCGGGTGCGGCTGGCAGGGCAGGTGATCTGGGCGACACGTTTCGAGGAGGAAGTCAGCGAGGAGACCTCCGGCGGAAAGGCGGGCGGCGGATCACGCACGACGGTGCGCAGCTACAGCTATTACGGCAGTTTGGCCGTGGCCCTGTGCGAAGGGCCGGTGGCGCGGATCGGGCGCGTGTGGGCCGATGGCAAGCTGCTGGATCTCTCCGGCATCAATCACCGCATCTATACGGGCACGCGGACGCAAGGGCCGGATCCCTTGATCACGGCCGTGCAGGGTGTGGCTCCGGCCTATCGCGGGACGGCCTATGTGGTGTTCGAGCGGCTGCCGCTGGAGAGCTTCGGCAACCGTCTGCCGCAGCTGTCCTTCGAGGTGGTGCGGGTGGTGGAGCGGCTGGAGCCGATGGTGAAGGCTGTGACGCTGATCCCCGGTGCGGGCGAGTTTGTCTATGCTCCCACCAAGGTCACGGACGAGCCCTCCACCGGCACGACGGTGGTGGTGAACCGGCACACGTCCATCGCCGCCAGCGACTGGCACGCGGCGCTGGATGAGTTGCAGGGCCTGTGTCCGGCGCTGGAGAGCGTGGCACTCGTGGTGGCCTGGTTCGGGGATGACCTTAGAGCCGGACAGTGCTCCATCCGGCCGAAGGTGGAGACAGCGAGCCGCAACACCTCCGGCATGACCTGGCAGGTGGGCCCGGTGACGCGGGAGGGCGCGCAGCTTGTTTCGCAGATTGACGGGCGGCCAGCCTTTGGTGGAACGCCTTGTGATGCCAGCGTGATTGCAGCCATCCGCGATCTGAAGGCCCGGGGGCTGAGGGTGGTGCTCTATCCCTTCATCCTCATGGATATCCCGGCTGGCAACAGCCTGCCTGCGCCTGAGGGCGGGGCGCCGCAGCCGGTCTATCCCTGGCGCGGGCGGATCGTGCCTTCGGGGAGTGTTGCGGCAGATGTGGCGGCCTTCATGGGAGGCGCGATGCCGGCCCATTTCAGTGTGAGCGGCGAGGCGATCGGGTTCAGCGGCAATACGGAGGACTGGGGTTACCGGCGTTTCATCCTGCATCTGGCGCATCTGGCGGAAGCGGCGGGCGGTGTTGATGCCTTTCTGACCGGCTCGGAAATGCGCGGGCTGACCAGGGCAAGCGCTGGCGGCGGCAGCTATCCCTTCGTGACGGCGCTGAGAGCATTGACCGCAGATGTACGCGGCGTGCTGAGGGCCGGGACGAAGATTTCCTATGCGGCGGATTGGTCTGAATATGGCGCGCATCAGCCGGAGGAGGGGGAGGTGCGGTTTCCGCTGGATCCTTTTTGGGCTGACCCCGCGGTGGATTTCGTCGGCATCGACAATTACCTGCCGCTGACGGACCTGAAGGGCGAAGACGGCGAGGCGCCCTACGATCTTGAAGCCTTGCGGGCCGGAGTGGCGGGCGGGGAGTATTTCGACTGGTATTACCGCTCGGATGCGGAGCGGCGGGCCGGACAGCGCACGCCGATCACCGATGGGGCCTATGGCAAGCCGTTCGTCTACCGCGCCAAGGATATCCGGGGATGGTGGGAAAACCCGCATGTGGAGCGGGTGGGCGGAGTTGAACTGGCGGCTGCGACGGCCTGGGTGCCCATGTCCAAGCCCATCTGGTTCACCGAGCTGGGCATTCCGGCGATTGACCGTGGGGCGAACCAGCCGAATGTCTTCGTCGATCCGAAATCGTCGGAATCCACCCCGCCGCATTTTTCCAGCGGAACGCGTGACGACGCCATGCAGCGGATGGGGCTGGAGGCGGTGCTGAGCTACTGGGGCGGCAATCATCCGGAGCTGGCGCGCGGGGACAATCCGGTCTCACCCGTCTATGGCGGGCGGATGGTGGATGAGGCCAATCTGCATCTTTGGACCTATGACGCCCGGCCCTTTCCGGCCTTTCCGGTCTATGGCGACGTCTGGTCGGACGGGGGCAACTGGGAGGTCGGGCACTGGCTGAACGGGCGGCTTGGCTCGGTGAGTATTGCCGGATTGATACGGCAGATGCTGGAGGATTTCGGCATCGGCGGCGAGGCCTGCGACGTGCTTGGGCCAGCCGCAGTTGTCGAGGGGATGACGCTGGCGGGGCCGGTTTCCTTGCGTGATGCCATCGAGCCGCTGCTGGAGGCCTTTGGCGGGCAGGCGCTGGATCTGGGGGACCGGCTGCGTTTTGCCATTGCCGGAGTAGGACGGGTGCATGCGCTGGACGGGCACCTGCTGGCAGAAGAGGCGGAAGACCAGCCACTGCTGAGCCGGGTGCGGGCGCAGAATGCCGAGCTGACGAGCGAGATCCGGCTGTCGGGCGAAGACCCGCAGCAGGACTTCCGCCGTCAGGTGGTGGCCAGCCGCCGCCTGGAAGGAGGAAGCCGGACGGTGAGTTCGCAGGATCTGGCCGTGACCGCCAATCCGGTGGTGCTGATGCAGGCGGCAGATGCCCGGCTGCAGCGGGTCTGGGCGGAGCGGGAGCGGGTGGAATTCTCCCTGCCGCCCACAGAGGCCAGATTTGAGGTGGGCGATCTGGTTGAGATTGCGGAAACGCCGGATCAGGTGTTCTCGCCTGCGCTGCGCCTGCGGATCGAGCGGATCGAGACTGCGCAGACGCGGAAGATCGAGGCGGTGCGCAGCGCGCCGGTTCTGGCGGTGTCCCGCACGCCGCAGAGCCGGGCGTCTGTCTGGCAGGATACGGAAGCGGGGCCGCCGCATGTGGTGATGATGGACCTGCCGCTGCTGCAGGACACGGATGGTGCCTTCTCTCCCGTGGTTGCGGCTTTTGCGCGGCCCTGGCCGGGGGAACTGGCGGTGCTGCGCAGCCGGACGGGCGACAGTTTCGAGGAAGTGGCGCGGCTGGAGCGGCCGGCCACGACGGGCACGCTGAGGGCGGATCTGCCGCCGAGGCCGGTGTGGCGGTGGGATGAAGCATCCGTCTGCGAGGTGGAGATCCATGGCGGGTTGATGCAGAGCCGCAGTGCGGAAGCTGTGCTTTCCGGTGCCAATGCGTTGGCCGTTCTGAGCCGGACGGGTGGATATGAGCTGCTGCAATTCCGCAATGCGGAGCTGACGGGTACGCGGCGGTACCGCCTGACAGGGCTGCTGCGCGGGCAGAAGGGCAGCGAGGCAGAGGCGGCGGCTGGAGCTGAAGCCGGTGCGGTCATCGTTCTGTTGGATGGCACCCACGGGGTGCTGCCGCTGGAGGCGGATCTGCTGGGGCGGGCGCTGACCTATCGAATCCTGCCCGCCGGTGCGGCTCTGGACACGGTGGCCCGCAGGGATGTGGTCTTTGCGGCGAGCGGCCGGGCGGCCTTGCCGCTGGCGCCGGTGCATCTGAGGGCATTGCGGGAGAGCGGAGGCATCCGCCTGTCGTGGATACGGCGGACCCGAAAGGGCGGCGACAGCTGGGACCTTGCCGAGGTGCCGCTGGGCGAGACGGCGGAAGTCTACCGTGTGGACCTTCTGTCTGCCTCGGGCGGAAGCGTTCTGCGGTCGCTGACCAGCACGGCCACGAGTCTGGTTTATCCGGCAGCGGATGAAGTTGCCGATTTCGGCGGGCCGGTGGCGAGCCTTGCGGTGCGGGTCTGTCAGATTTCGCCCGAGGCAGGGCCGGGCGCATTCCTGAAAGAGGTGTTGAATGTCTGAGACAGCAAGGCTGGGCCTGCCGCTGATTGCGGCGGCGCAGGCGCAGAAACACGTGACCCACAACGAGGCGCTGGTGCGGCTGGATGCGCTGGCGCATCTGCGGCTGATCGAGGAGCGGCAGGCGCCGCTTGCCGTTGCCGGAGAAGGCGATAGTTTTCTGGTCGCCTCCGGTGCCTGGGGCGCTTTTGCCGGGCACGAGGGCAAAGCAGCACATTACAGCGGCGGGGCCTGGGTGTTCTATCCGGGCTTTGAGGGCCTGCGGGCCTTTCTCGCGTCCGAGGGCAGGCTGCTGGTTTTCTCCGGTGGGGGCTGGCGGGACTATGCCGCACTGCTCGGGCCGCAGATGGTGCTGGCCCGCAGCAGCGGCGGGGCGACGGCAGGTCTCTCCGTACTGGAGGCGACGCTCTCCGGGATGAGCGGGGCTTATGTCGAGGCGCCGGACCTGATCCCGGACCGGGCGGTGGTCTTCGCCGTCTCCTGCCGGACACTCACAACAGTCACAGGTGCAGCGTCCTACGACTGCGGACTTTCTTCCGAAAGGTCGAAGTTTGGCGGGTCTCTGGGCATCAGCGCCGGAGCGCAGAATGCGGGAGTGATTGGCCCGACCGCCTTCTACGCGCCCACCAGCGTGCGCCTGTCGGCCAATGGCGGGAACTTCACCGGCGGTGCCGTCCGCGTGGCCGTGCAGTGTCTGGTGGCAGGAGTGCCTGCAGCGTGAGGGCGCAAGGCCACGAGTTCAAGTGTTTTCGAGGGAGTGATGATCATGAATGTCAGTCCTGAAGGGCTTGCCTTTATTGCCCGGCACGAGGGCTTTTCCTCGCGTGCCTACATGGATCCGGCCGGGGTACCGACGATCGGTTACGGCTTCACCCTTGCCTCCCGGCTGTTCCGTGACTGGTGGACGAAGCGGGGCCGCAAGGACCTCAAGGCCGGAGACATGATCGACCGGGCCGAAGCCAATACCGTGCTGAAGACGCTGGCGGATCATGAATATGGCGCTGCGGTGCTGCGCCGCTTCGGCAAGCTGCCGCAGAACCAGTTCGATGCGGTTGTTTCGGCTGTCTACAATCTCGGGGAACAGTGCCTCTCCTGGCGCTGGGCGGCGGCGCTGGCGGCCGGAAACGTGGCCGAGGCCGCGCGGCTGCTGGCCATGACCGGCATCCGGGCCGGGGGGCGCATTCTGCCGGGACTGGTCCGGCGCAGGTCCGAAGAAGCCCAGCTTCTTCAGGGCGGCGATTATGGCTTCAACGGGCATAACTCCTTGCCAGAGCCGGACCCTGAGGTGATGCGGGGCCAGCAGATGCTGGCACGGCTTGGCTTCAAGCCCGGCCCTGCCGACGGGATCGAAGGGCCGATCACACGGGCGGCGGTGCTGGCATTCCAGATCGAGCACCCGCCGCTGAAGCTCGACGGCAGGCTGGGCCCCGCAACCCTCTCCGAACTGGAGCGCGCCGTTGGAAAGCAGAAAGGTGTGGCCGGAACACTCATCTGCGGTGCGACTGGCGCGGGCGTTTCCGTTTCGAATGGCGATGCCTGGGTGGAAGTCCTTGGCTGGGGGCTGGCGCTGGCTGGCCTTGCCTTCGTGACCTATCTGGTGTGGGCAAACCGGGGCCGTATCCGGCTGCTTGCCCGCCAGCTCATTTCCTGAAACCTGATGCGGAAGGACAGGCACATGAATGGTTGGAAGACACTTGCCTTCAATGGAGCGGTTGGCATCGCCAGTCTGGGTGGCGGAGTGCTGGACCAGCTGGAGGTGATCGACTGGAGCAAAATTTTACCGGGTGGCTGGGGGCCGTTTGCCGTCATGGCGATCGGCCTCATCAACATCCTCCTGCGGCATGTGACGACGGAGCCTGCGGCCTGGCGCAAGTAAGCGGGGCCTGAAAAGATGCTTGGGGCTGACGGGAGACTGTCAGCCCCGTTCATTTGCCATTCAGGCAGAGGCAGCTACAAAAGGGATACTTCCGGCCCGAACCGAAGCAGGAACAGTCCCGTGACCAGATCTTTTGCCGCCGCCCTTCTCTTTCTTCTTGCCGGACTTGTCCCGGCTGCAGCCAATTGCCTGTCGCAGGGCGAGGCACAGCAGGCCGTGGCAAGCGGGCAGGCGCAGCCGCTGGGTGCTGTTGCAGGCTCCGTGGGCGGCGAAATCGTCAAGGCGCAGCTGTGTATCGAGGGCGGGCGCTATGTCTACCGTCTCTCCGTGCTGGCCAACGGACAGGTGACGACAGTCGTTGTCGATGCCAGCCGGTAGGCACAGGGCGAAGACTCGCCTAAATGTGACGATAGACAGATCCATCCGGGAAGACAGATGCGCCTCCTCATTGTTGAAGACGACAAGGACCTGAACCGCCAGCTTGCCGAGGCACTGACCGAAGCGGGCTATGTTGTGGATCGTGCCTATGACGGCGAGGAGGGGCACTATCTCGGCGACACGGAGCCCTATGACGCTGTGGTGCTGGATCTCGGCCTGCCAGTGCTCGACGGCATTTCGGTGCTGGAAAAATGGCGCCGGAACAAGCGCACGATGCCTGTGCTGATCCTGACCGCCCGCGACCGCTGGTCTGACAAGGTGGCTGGCATTGATGCGGGCGCGGATGACTATGTGGCCAAGCCCTTCCATATGGAGGAAGTGCTGGCGCGGGTGCGGGCGCTGGTGCGCCGCGCGGCCGGCCTTGCCTCCAATGAAATCGAATGCGGTGACCTGCGCGCCGATTTGCGCACCAGCCGCGTGACGGTGGGCGGCAGTCCGGTGAAGCTGACGTCGCTGGAATACCGCCTTCTGGCCTATCTGCTGCACCACAAGGGCAAGGTGATCTCCCGCACTGAGCTGGTGGAGCATCTCTACGATCAGGACTTTGACCGGGATTCCAATACGATCGAGGTTTTTGTCGGACGGCTGCGCAAGAAGCTGGGCGGGGACTATATCGAAACCATCCGTGGGCTTGGCTACCGGATGGGAGAACCGGTGTGAGCGGGCCGGATCAGGCTTCGCGGAGTGAGGCGGCAGGGCCGCCGCGGCGCAGGTCCCTGGCAACACGGCTGGTGCTCGCTGCCTCGCTCTGGTCGACGGCAGCTCTTGTGATCGCGGGCGTCATTCTGGTTGGCCTCTACCGCGAGGCGGTGGAACGCGGCTTTGACAGCCAGCTTGAAGTCTACCAGAAGAGCATCATTGGCGCGATGGCGCCTGCCGCTGCTGGAGAGCCGCTGAACAGGCCGGACAATCTGGGAGAGCCGCGCTTCTCCCTGCCGCTTTCGGGCTGGTACTGGACGGTGACGGATCTGGCGGGAGGCGAGCGGGTGTTCGCCTCGCCTTCGCTGCTCGGAGATCCGCTGAACCTTCCCGCGCTGGGCGAGGGCGAGCGCAGCGGCAGCGCCGCCATGACAGGCCCGGGTGACGACGAATTGCGGGTGACGCAGCGGATCATCTCCTTCGGAGGCAAAAGCTATCTCATTGCCGTGGCCGGTCGCACAGCCGGGCTGCGGCAGGATGTGAGAGCCTTTGCCGGGCAGGTGGCGCTGACGCTGTTCGTCTTTGGCCTCGGGCTGGTGGCTGCGGTGTTTCTTCAGGTCCGCTATGGACTTATGCCGCTGAAGCGCCTGCAGGCATCGCTGGCGGCGGTCCGTCAGGGCGACGCCGAGCGGGTGGAGGAGGATCTGCCCTCGGAACTTGCGCCGCTTGCCGTGGAGCTGAATGCGCTGATTGCCTCGAACAGGGAAGTGGTGGAGCGTGCCCGCACGCATGTGGGCAATCTGGCCCATGCCCTGAAGACGCCGCTAAGCGTGATTTCCAATGAAGCCCGGGCACAGGGCGGGCCATTTGCGGAAAAGATGGCCGAACAGGCCGGCATCATGCGCACGCAGGTTGATCACCATCTTGAGCGGGCGCGGATGGCTGCCCAGCGGCGGGTGATTGGCGTCGCAACTCCGGCCGAACCGGTTCTGACAAAGCTGGCCCGCGTGATGGAACGTATCCACGATGCCAAGGGGCTGGATATTTCCGCCGATTGCGCCGAGGGGATGCGTTTCCGGGGTGAGCAGCAGGATCTTGAGGAAATGGCTGGCAACCTCATGGACAATGCCTGCAAGTGGGCAAGGTACGAGGTGCGGCTGACATCGCGGCTGACAGACACCGGAACCCCAGGCCGTCAGTTCATCGAAATCATCGTCGAGGATGACGGACCGGGCCTGACGGAGGAGCAGCGCAAGGAAGCCGTGAAACGCGGCAAGCGGCTGGACGAAAGCGTGCCCGGCACGGGGCTCGGGCTGTCGATCGTTGCCGATCTGGCGGGGCTTTATGGCGGCAGTTTCGAGCTGTCGTCTTCGGAACTTGGCGGACTGAAAGCACGCCTGCTGCTGCCTGCGGTCTGACGCCAGGTCTTTCGGTGCTGACGCATCACACCGTGACACTGCCCATGCGCCGCACAGGTTTGTAGGAGGGACTCTGTAAGGTTGGGTAATGCAGCTTTACTGGACGTCCGCCACCCTGTGACCTACATCACTAAGAGTGCGCTGCAACATCCCTAATGTTTCATCAAGATGGCGTGATTCGGCCATAAATTTGGGAAATTTTAAGGATAACGGGCGCAGTATGGGAACCTTGTTACCATTCTTGCGTTGTCGCGTTTGAGAACGCGCGAACCGGTCCTTGGCGGCCGGTTGATGGAGTGCGAGATGCGGTTGAGCAAAAGTGGGTTGATTGTGCTCTTGTCTGCAGGCCTGTCGGCTTGCGGCTCGCTCGGCAGTGACAGCAGCTCCGGCGGCGCGGATCTGTGGGGATCGGCTTTTGGCCGCTCCGAGAAATCCATCGCTGAGGCCGAAGCCAACGCAGCTATCAACAAGCTGCTGGAAGGCACCCCCGGCCTCGTGCTGGAAACGAGTGACCGGCGCGTTGCCGCCGAGGCGCAAAAGCAGGCGCTGGCCACACCGGGAGCCGGTGGCGCCGTGCGCTGGGACAATCCGCGGACCGGACGGCAAGGTGAAGTTCGTCCGGGACCCAAATATCAGGTCAACAACACCGAGTGCCGGGAGTTCACCCATCAGGTGACGTCCAAGGACAATCCCGTGCCTGTGGTGGCCCGCGCAACGGCCTGCACCGACGAAAAGGGGCTGTGGCGCCCGATCGGTTGAGCCGCATCAGAGCTTCGCATATCCCGGTCCGACTTGCGGCCCGCCGGTTTCCGGCGGGTTTTCTGTTTTTGCAAGCAACGCCGTGATCTGGAGGACGTGCAGGATTTTAATGTTCAGGTCAACCAATTGGAAAGGAACACTTAAGCCCTGAAGTGCTAGGCTTCCCGCCAGTCTTATCCGGTTGATCAAAGTTCTGCGTATCATGACCGATCAGGATCTTCTGAAAAGGAAGATACAGTCCTATCTCGGAGAGCTGTCTCCGGGTGCTGTCTCCATGCTGGCCAGAAGCCTGGAGAGGACACATGCACTTGGACAGAACGAGCCCCATGCAGAGCTTATTCTGGCGGCCGCGCTGGCTCTGTTGTCTGGACAGGCCTCCGGCGAAGAGCCTGTGAATGCAATTCCAGCCCGGCATGCCGGCCGCGACGGGCGCCAGAAGCTGGAGCGGAGCTTTTTCGCGCCGCTCGATGCCTTTGCCATAAATGAACAGCTTCCCCACAAGCAGGAAGGCCGGATTTACCGACCTTATCTGAGTGAATTCTGGAACTGGATGGAGCGTGATGTCCTGGCGGACGACATTTCCCGGGCGGTCGAGTTTCTGGAAAAGCGTCCGGATGATGACGAGCGGGTTCACCGCGTGGCTGCGGTCTTGCGTAAGAAGGCGGGAGAGGCGCTGACGGGCATTCTCGAGGAATGCGCCGCATCTGAACGCGAGCAGCGCCGGCTGAAGATGATGCTGGGCGGCGAACGTGCGCTGCAGGATCTTGCCGATGTGGCCAAGGTGTTCAAGGCGGAGCCCTGGCTGAGAGCCTTCCTCCGGCGCATTCCAGATACGCTCAGCGAGCGGGCGTTGAAACAGGATGGGGACATCCTTGATCTGGTTTCCGCCTATGCCACGCGTCATCCCCAAGATGTGCCGGTGATCGCGGCCGCCATGCTGGACCGGGCGGAGGCACCCTGGTCGCTTGGCCCCTTTGCGGAGCGGCTGGCGAAGGTGCGCGGCGCCAGGTGGCTGACGAAGACCCGGTATGCGCCCTTTGCCTCGATTGTGATCTCGGAGGTGGAGCGGCTGCATCTGCTGGCCCATGAGCACCGCAAGAACAACCCCGACCCCGTTGGTTTTGCTGCCGCGCTATCCGCCTATGTCTGCGTGGTCAAAGGGGTGGAACTGGACATGGATCTGACGGGCGCCGACCAGTGGCGCAGCCGGATCGCCGAAACCCGCCGGAGCATTTCGGGCGCTGTTGCTGATGAGCTTTCCGGGGCTGCGGGCGCTGTCCGCCGCGCCTTGCTGGTGCCTAAGGCCGAAGAGCCGGGTGAGAATCGGCCGGATGAGGCGGCCCTTGATGCGGCCGTTCGCGCGCTCCGTGTGCTGGACCTGAGCCGTAGCGCTGCCGAGGTCCTGGCCGTGAATGAAGCTGGAAAGCGGGCACGTCAGTCGGTCGAGCAGACGCTGGAGATTATCTCGCGCTCCCTGATTTCCGATCTGGGAAAGGCGAAAGGAGCCCAGAAAGAGGCTGTTGCTTCTGCCGCCGAGGCAGCCATTCTGCTGAGTGAAATCTGTTTCGGGCAGGAATATGCCGCTCTTTTGAGGCGAAGCCGCCAAAGCGCGATGGCCGCAGCAGCCTGAGGGTGCCGGTCTGTCCGTATTTTCCAGATCCGTGTTTTCACCGCGACCCAAGGTCACACACTCTTTTGTTGCCAGACGGGGTGTGTCTCGATCTATATGACCGCATGACACTGTGGATCTTTTTTGCCGTTCTGACCGCCCTGGCTGCGCTGTCCATTCTCGTGCCCCTGAGGCGCGGGCCCGCCACGTTTTCCAAATACGGCGAAGCGTCTGCGGGCGAAGCTGTCTATAAGGCGCAGCTCGACGAACTGGAGAAGGATCTTGCCTGGGGCGTCATTGACGAGACCGCGGCCAAGGCAGCGCGCACCGAAATTGCCCGGCGTCTTCTGGCTCTGCGCAAGGGCGCAACGGAAGAGGCCGGCGAGCCGCTGGCTGGGTCCGGCAGCGGCGGGGCCCGGCACACGGCAGTCTTGATGCTGGCGCTGGTTGCAGTGCCTCTGGCAACTGTCGCTGTTTACTTGGCCATCGGTTCTCCAGCTTACCCGGACCAGCCGCTGCAGGCGCGGCTTGATGTGCCGGCCGAGACGTTGCCGGTGAGCCAGATGATTGCCCGCGTCGAGCAGCACCTCGCCCAGAACCCGGCCGATGGACGCGGCTGGGAAGTTCTTGCACCCGTTTATCTGTCGATGGGACGCCCGGAAGAATCTGCAAGAGCCTACAGCAACGCCATCCGCCTGAACGGTAGCCGCGAGGATCTGGAATCGGGATTGGGTGAAGCGCTGACCGTTGCCGCCCGCGGCGTGGTGACCGCGGATGCCAAGACGGCTTTCGAGCGGGCGGCCGCCCTATCGCCTGATGCTGTGAAGCCCCGGTTTTTTCTGGCCTTGGCATTGGGGCAGGACGGCAAAAGGGACGAAGCCATCAGGGCATGGAAGCAACTGCTGGCAAGTGCTGATGGCAATGAACCCTGGGTGCCGGTCGCCCGGCAGGAGCTGGCAGTTGTCGAGGGGCGCGTCCCGCCTGCTGCATTACCAGGCCCGGCGGCAGAAGACATAGAGGCCGCCAGCAAAATGGCTGCAGAAGATCGTCAGTCCAGGATCCAGAGCATGGTGGACGGCCTTCAGCAGAGGTTAAATGCGGATGGTGGCTCGATTGATGAATGGGAACGGCTCGTGCGCTCCCAGATCGTTCTCGGGGCGCGTGATGCAGCGAGGGACAGCCTCGGCAAGGCACGCGAGGCGATGGCGCAGGATCAGGACGCGCTGGCCCGCCTGACAGACCTGGAAAAGGAACTCGGGCTCGGATCCTGAGGACCTGAAATAGCTGGAACCGTGAGGGAGCGGAGCGGGGAATGACCAGAAAACAGCGCCGCCTTACGCTGATCGGAGGAGCCGGAGCCGTGCTTGCCGCTGCTGCCGGCCTGATCCTTTATGCGCTGAGCGACCAGATTGTCTTCTTCCAGACACCGACCGATGTGATCACGAAGCAGATTGCGCCGGGCCAGCGCATCCGTCTGGGCGGGCTTGTTGAAGACGGCTCGGTCGAGCGGCGTGCCAACGCGGAAGTTCTGTTCCGTGTGACTGACACGGCGAACACCGTGCAGGTGACCTACAAGGGCATATTGCCCGACCTGTTCCGCGAAGGGCAGGGCGTCGTGACAGAGGGCATGATTGGCCCGGACGGGGTGTTCAAGGCCGACAACGTGCTGGCCAAGCACGACGAGAATTATGTACCGAAAGAAGTCGCCGATGCCCTGAAGGAACAGGGCGTCTGGAAGGGCGATGAGGATCAGCAAAGCAATTGATGCCGTCCGTGCCGGGGAGCCGGACTGGCGTGAGGGAGAACAGGACGCATGATCGTTGAGGCCGGCCATTTCGCCCTTGTACTGGCGCTTGTCATGTCGCTGGTGCAGTCGGTGGTGCCCGTGTGGGGCGCCAAGACTGGCGATCTGCGCCTGATGTCCGTTGCGGCGCCTGTCGCCAATCTGATCTTTGTGCTGGTCGCGATTTCCTTCGCATCGCTGACCTGGGCCTATCTGAGTTCCGATTTTTCCGTCCTGAATGTCTGGGAGAACTCCCATTCGGCCAAGCCGCTGATCTTCAAGATCTCCGGTGTCTGGGGCAATCACGAAGGCTCCATGCTGCTGTGGGTGCTTATTCTGGTGCTCTTCGGGGCCCTGGTGGGTCTGTTCAGCAGCAATGTGCCCGCACCACTGCGGGCGACTGTCCTGAGTGTCCAGTCCTGGGTGTCGACGGCTTTCCTGCTGTTCATCCTGATCACCTCGAACCCGTTCCAGCGGATCGCCGAGGCGCCTTTCGAGGGCAATGACCTCAACCCGATCCTGCAGGACATTGGCCTCGCGATCCATCCGCCGTTGCTCTATCTGGGTTATGTCGGCTTCTCGATCACCTTTTCCTTTGCTGTCGCAGCGCTGATTCTCGGGCGGATTGACGCGGCCTGGGCGCGCTGGGTGCGGCCCTGGACGCTGCTGGCCTGGCTGTTCCTGACGCTCGGTATCTCCATGGGCTCCTACTGGGCCTATTATGAACTGGGCTGGGGCGGCTGGTGGTTCTGGGACCCGGTCGAGAATGCGTCCTTCATGCCCTGGCTGGCTGGCACAGCACTGCTGCATTCGGCCATCGTCATGGAAAAGCGCGAGGCGTTGAAGGTCTGGACGGTTCTGCTCGCCATCTTCACCTTTTCCCTGTCGCTGCTTGGAACATTCCTCGTCCGCTCGGGCGTTCTGACCAGCGTGCATGCCTTTGCGGTCGATCCGTCACGCGGCGTGTTCATTCTGGGAATCCTGTGCGTCTTCATTGGCGGCTCACTGGCGCTCTACGCCTGGCGTGCGCCGATGCTGAAGCAGGGGGGGATCTTCTCGCCGATCAGCCGTGAAGGTTCGCTGGTCCTGAACAACCTGTTCCTGACGGCAGCCTGCGCAGCGGTGTTTGTGGGCACGCTCTATCCGCTGGCGCTCGAGACGCTGACGGGGGAGAAAATTTCCGTAGGGGCGCCATTCTTCAACCTGACTTTCGGCCCATTGATGATTCCGCTGCTGATTGCGGTTCCTTTTGGTCCTCTGCTGGCCTGGAAGCGCGGCGATCTGCTGGCAGCCTGTGAAAGGCTCTATGCAGTGTTCGGCCTGACACTTGTGGCCACGCTCTTTGTCTTCTGGCTTTGGGGCATGGACCGTGTTCTGGCGCCGCTGGGTGTTGGCCTCGCAGTCTGGGTGATGGCGGGCTCGATTGCGGAAGTCATCTCCCGCAGCAGGCTTCTCGAAGTTGGCCTTGCGCGTGGTCTGCCGCGCCTGTTTGGTCTGCCGCGCTCGGCCTGGGGAACGGTGCTGGGGCACTTTGGCCTTGGCATGACCGTTCTGGGCATCGTGGTGGCTTCTGCTTTCCAGATTGAGGTGGTGCGCAACGCCAAGCCGGGCGATACGTTTGACGTATCCGGCTATCAGTTCACGTTTGACGGCGTCGCGCCCCAGCAGGGGCCGAACTTCACGGCGCAGGTGGGGCATTTTACCGTGCGCTCGGGCGGAAGCGAAGTCGCAAAGCTGGATCCTTCGAAGCGGGTCTATACGGCGCGAGGCATGCCGACGACCGAGGCGGCGATTGCCACTTTCGGTTTCTCGCAGCTCTACATCTCTCTGGGCGAAAGCCACGCGGACGGCAGTGTGGACCTGCGCGCCTATCACAAGCCGCTGATCACCCTGATCTGGCTGGGCACGCTGGTGATGTCGCTGGGTGGAGCCGTATCCCTGACCGACCGGCGCCTTAGGGTCGGGGCACCCAAGCCGGCCAAGGCAAAGGCAGGCAAGCCGCAAACCGTGGCAGCGGAGTGAGCCGGATGAGACGTTTTCTTGCAAGCCTGCTCATGGTCTTTTCGCTGTGCGGAACTGCCCTCGCCATTGGACCGGACGAAATCCTGCCAGATCCTGCGCTGGAAGCGCGCGCGCGGGAGCTCTCGGCACAGCTGCGCTGCATGGTTTGCCAGAACCAGTCGATCGACGACAGCGATGCGCCGCTCGCCAAGGATCTGCGTGTGCTTGTGCGTGAACGTCTTGTCGCGGGCGACAGCAACGAGGCCGTCATCGACTATCTCGTTTCCCGTTACGGTGAGTTTGTGCTGCTGAAGCCGCGGATCGGCTGGAACACGATCTTTTTGTGGGCCTCTGCGCCCCTGGCTCTCTTCGCTGGAGGTATCGCGGTTCTGGTGGCGTCCCGGCGTCAGAAGCGAAGGGCAGCCATAGCCGAAGCAGAGCCTCTGACAGCTGCCGAAGAGGCAGAGCTGGCGGCGATCCTCAAGGAGGAACCAGAGGCAGACGCATCCGGGCAGGGCAGGTAGTACCACGCCTCCCGATGCGGGCTCCTCACGCTGCCGCAGCTGCCATGACAGACAGGCGGACCTTGATGAAGCGCATGGTGCGCTGTGCTTCTGCTTCTGAGAGGATCCGGTATTCTCCTGCCCAATGTTCAACCTGAGTGGAGGGGCAGCGCATGTGGCGGCAGCGGGCCTTGCAAAGCGCGCCGAAGGCGGTGTCGCTTACTCCGACTGATCTGCACAGAACGGCAATGGCCTCAACATCTGGGCGCACCATGATATTGCGGACAAACCTTTCGTCGATCTGGGCGAACTGGCCGAGCAGGAAAGCAAGCTCGTAGAGTTCGTTGGACAGACTGTACTCGATAACAGCCTGGTCCAGCTGCTTGTGACCGTCACGCAGATCCTTCAGTGTTGCCTTGGCATTCAGGCGTGATTTGCGCCGCTCCAGCTTTCCCTCGTCAACAAGGGCGCTCGCCTCCTTGAACAAGCTGCGGGCCATCCGCTCGTTGTTTTCAAAGATGTAGCGCAGCTTTGCCTGACGGTCGGGGGGCAGCATGGACAAAAGCCTGTCGAAGTTCGGCTTGGACAGATCGTGCCGTTCTGTCAGTGCCTCGCGCAGCTCCCGGTCACTTTCGGCGAGTTTCACCAGAAGCCGCCCGCCCCAGTCTGAAAGCTCTGCGCCCGTATTGGCCGCAACCGAGTGCTGGACAGGCTTTTCGCCCCGTTCCAGCAACACATCGGTGATCTTCGGCCTGAGACTGCCCCGCCGCGAAATAGCCATCAGATGATCTTGCCCCTTGGTCCGGGCCAGCTGGAAAAGATCCTCATCCGTGAGCACGCATGAATGCTCCAGTACAGGTGCTGCAACATCCGCCTTGTCATTGGCCAGTTTGAGGATGAGCGGACGGGGCGTTGTATCTACATGCGCCATCCGGCCGGAAAATTCCCGGCGCTCATTGATGTCTATCAGATCAAGCAGGTTGATCAGGATGTCATTGAACAGCGTCAGCTCTTCATCCGTGTGGCGGTCTGCGCCTTCAATGAAGAGGCTGGCGATATGGCCCATCAGTTCGCGGCGTTTGCCGCTGCAGCTTTCCTTCGCCAGATCAACGAGCGATCTCAGCATTCTGTCCTCTATACAATGCGGTGTATTTGTGTTGGACATTGCAGAAAACAGATTTACGGAGAGATAAGTTGAATGCTGAAAATTTGATGTTTCCGGATGTATTTTTGCTAATTGTTACTTGTAACATTGTCTGATCTTTCATGCGTGAAAATACATTACGAAGGTTTAATCTGCCGGTCAGGCGCCTGTAATGCGGCGCTCTCCATATTCGTTTGCAACAAGGCGCGGTGCCCCGCCTGCGCCGGAAAGACAGTCAGACGATGAGGAGTGATTTCATGTCCGAGCAGCAGAATTCTGAGCAGTCCGGCAAGCCGTCCGCCGGGTTTTTCGCCCGCCACAAGGCAAGCCTGCTGGCTGGTGCCATGGCGCTTGGCCTCGCCGGTGCTCTGACCGTTCAGGGTCTCGTTCCTTCCAATTATGCTTTTGCTGCCCCCGTCGAGGTCAGCCAGCCCGCCCCGCTGAATTTCTCCAACGTCGTGTCCGCCGTGCAGCCGGCCGTGGTCAGCGTCAAGGTGAAGCAGGCCGCCCAGCCGCGCATGATGAATTTCCGTGGCGGCGAAGACTTCTTTGGCCTGCCGGGGATGGATGAGCTGCCGGACGGTCATCCGCTGAAGCGTTTCTTCGAGCGCCGTGGCCAGGGAGGACAGGGTGGCGGCCAGCAGAATTCCCGTCCTTATGAAATGTCCCAGGGCTCCGGCTTCTTCATCTCCGATGACGGCTATGTGGTGACCAACAACCACGTGGTCGACAAGGGCACGGAATTCACCGTGACCGACAACGAAGGCCATGACTACAAGGCCAAGCTGATCGGGGCGGACCCGCGCACGGACCTTGCGGTCTTGAAGGTGGAATCGGACAAGAAATTCACCTATGTGGCTTTCGCAGATGACGCCCCTTCCGTCGGTGAGTGGGTTGTGGCCATTGGCAACCCCTTCGGCCTTGGCGGAACCGTGACTGCCGGTATCGTCTCGGCGCGCGGCCGTGACATTGGCGCGGGTCCCTATGACGACTTCATCCAGATCGATGCCCCGGTCAACCGCGGCAACTCGGGTGGCCCGGCCTTCAACATGAAGGGTGAGGTGATCGGCATCAACGCAGCCATCTACTCGCCGTCTGGCGGCAACGTCGGCATTGCCTTCGCCATCCCTGCTTCGACGGCGCGTGATGTTGTTGCCTCGCTGCAGAAGGATGGCGCCGTGACGCGCGGCTGGCTGGGCGTCCAGATCCAGCCGGTAACGGATGACATTGCAGCCAGCCTCGGCCTCGCCGATGCACAGGGAGCAATCGTCTCCGATCCGCAGAACGGCAGCCCTGCCGCCAAGGCCGGGATTGAGGCCGGCGACACGATCCTCAAGGTCGATGGCGCGGATGTGAAGGGTCCGCGGGAGCTGTCCCGCATGATTGCGGCCTATGCGCCAGGAACGAAGGTGGACCTGACGGTCTGGCGCAATGGCAAGGAAAAGGATGTCTCCGTCACGCTGGGCAAACTGACCGACAGCCAGCAGATGGCTGCCGCCGGTGATGAGGGTGCGGGCAAGACCGAGCTTGAAGATCTCGGAATTGATCTGGCATCCGCCTCCCAGGCCGGACTTGATGTCGAGGGCGTGGTGGTCCTGAACGTGGACCCGGCTGGGCCTGCCGCAGACAAGGGCCTTGCCCGCGGTGATGTGATTGCCGAAGTCGCCGGTCAGAAAGTCTCAACCCCGGCGGACGTTCAGGCGGCGCTGGCCAAGGCCGAAAAGGATGGCCGCAAGGCCGTGCTGATGCGGGTCTTCCGCGATGACAGCGCCCGTTTCGTCGCCTTGCCGCTCAACGTCGGTTAAGCGGCATGGATTGGGGCGGGGCATCCGGCAGCCTCCGGTGATCCCCCGCCTCATGCCTGGCCTTTCGGGTCTCCGCTGCCCCCGATCCCACCCCGCAGAGGTCAGGCCAAGTGTCCGCAGCACCCGCAAGAGGGTTGCTGCGGACACTTCTTTCCGGTTCTTTCCGGGCAAAAGCTCAGGTAAAAGATTGGCATGCTGAAAATTCTCATCATCGAAGACGACAAGCAAGCCGCCGCCTATGTTGCCAAGGGGCTGCGCGAGGTCGGCCACTCTGCAGATCTTGCCGCCGATGGCGAGGAAGGGCTGCAGATGGCGCAGGACAGCCGCTATGACGTGCTGATCGTCGACCGCATGCTGCCGCGCCTGGATGGTCTTGCGATCATCCAGTCCCTGCGCAAGAGCGGCGACCACACGCCCGTGCTGATCCTCTCGGCGCTCGGCCAGGTCGATGACCGGGTGACGGGCCTCAGGGCAGGGGGCGATGATTATCTGCCCAAGCCTTTCGCCTTCACCGAGCTGCTGGCCCGTGTCGAGGCGCTGGGGCGCCGGCCCAAGGCCGGTGGTGACAGCGAGACGACCTACCGGGTTGCGGATCTTGAGCTGGACCGCCTTGCCCACCGCTGCACCCGCAGCGGCAAGGACATTCCACTGCAGCCGCGCGAGTTCCGCCTGCTTGAGTATCTGATGCAGCACGCCGGTCAGGTGGTGACGCGCACCATGCTGCTGGAGAATGTCTGGGAATATCACTTCGACCCCCAGACCAACGTGATTGACGTGCATGTGTCCCGGCTGCGGTCCAAGATCGACAAGGATTTTGACGTGCCGCTGCTTCACACTGTCCGTGGTGCGGGATACACGATCCGTGACAGCGCTGGCTAGGCTCATCCGCACGACGGCTTTCAAGCTGTCGCTGCTCTATCTGGCTGTGTTCACCGCGCTGTCCGGGTTTCTGCTCTTCTCCATTTCCAGCAACACCAACACGCTGATCACCGGTCAGGTGGTGCAGACCGTTGATGCGGAAATCGAAGGCCTTGCCGACCAGTTCGCGCGCGGCGGCGTCCGGGCGCTGGTCACGGCCATTGACGCGCGGGCGCGCCGGCCTGACGCCAGCATCTATCTTCTCATCGATTTTGCTGGCAATGCGCTTGCCGGGAACATCTCCCGTCTTCCGACGACCGTGCTGGAGGAGGCTGACGGCGGCGTGCGCCGGGTGACCTATTTCCGCCGCGAGGCCGATGGCGAGGTCAACCGGGAAAGCGAGCGGCAGGCCGTTGTCCGGACCTTCGAAATCCCCGGCGGCTTCCGTCTGCTGGTCGGGCGTGATCTTGGGGAGCAGCAGCGCTTCAAGGAAGTGCTGGCCGGGGCCATGCGGGTGTGGCTGCTGGTGGTTCTGGCCATGGCGGGCGTGTCCTGGCTCTTCGTCTCGCGCTATGTGCTGCGCCGCATCGACGCCATGGCTGCGACCAGCAACCAGATCATGGAAGGCAATCTGTCCCGCCGCCTGCCCGTTGCCGGAAACGGCGATGAGTTCGACCGTCTGGCCCTCAGCCTCAACGGCATGCTGGAGCGGATCGAGCAACTCATGCAGGGCTTGCGCGATGTGACCGATAACATTGCCCACGATCTCAAGACGCCGCTCACCCGCATGCGCACCCGTATCGAGGCGGCGCTGCGCGATGGCGGAACCGGGACGGACTACCGGCAGGCCATGGAAGAAACGCTTGAAGACTGCGATGGCCTTCTGCGGATCTTCGATGCCTTGCTGCGGATTGCCCGTGTTGAATCCATGTCGCCGGAAGCCGGGCATGAACAGGTCGATCTGAAGCAGGTGGCGCTTGAAGTGGCGGATCTTTATCAGCCCGTCGTCGAGGATGACGGCGGAAGCCTCACCGTCGTGGGGGAGGGAGAATTCCGGGCTCTGGCCAACCGCGAGCTTGTCGCCCAGGCTCTGGTCAACCTCATTGAGAATGCTCTGAAATACGGCCAGCCCGAGGATGGACAGCCGCTCGCGATCACCTTAAAGCTCGAACAGGAGCATGACCGGATCGCCATAAGCGTCGCTGACAACGGGCGGGGCATTGAAGAAAAGGATCGCGGGCGTGTTCTGGACCGTTTTGTCCGGCTGGAGGAGAGCCGGACCGAGCCGGGATACGGGCTGGGCCTGAGCCTTGTGAAGGCGATTGCCCGGCTGCATGGCGGCTCCCTTGCACTGGGGGATGCCGGGCCGGGGCTGGTTGCGAGGATTGATCTTCCGGCAGCTCAAGTGGACATGCCGGGAGGCGCAAGACGTGACGACAGAAGCAGGGAAGCGGGAAGCCGGAGCTGAAAAGGGGCCGCTGCGCCATCGCATCAAGGTCATTCCGCGGCCACAGTCTCCCGAAAGGGCAGAGAGCGTTCTCTCCGATCTGCTGATCCGGGCAGCGGAGGATGCAAGCACCTCGGATCTTGCGGCATGGCTCGGCCAGGATCCTCAGCTTGGTGCGTTTCTCGCCGGTGTCTTTGCCAATGCCCCTTATCTGCGCGAGCTCGCCATGGTGCGCCCGCAGCGTTTGCAGCGGGTGCTGGGGGAGGATCTGGAAGGCCTGATCTCCGGCACGATCCATGCTGCCCGGGAGGCGCGGCCTGCTGATGAGGCCGGGCTGATGCGCGAGTTGCGCCAGCTCAAGCAGGATCTGGCCCTTGCCGTTGCCCTTGCCGACATTGGCGGGGCGATTGACCTTGATGATGTGACGCGCGCGCTGGCCGAACTTGCCGATGCCAGCCTCACCGCCGCTATCCGTCTGTGCCTGCGGGAGCTTGCCGCGCGCGGCAAGTTTTCGCCGCTGGACTTAGACGAGCCGGAAAAGGGCTCCGGCCTCATCGTTCTTGCCATGGGCAAGCACGGTGCCTTCGAGCTGAACTACTCCAGCGATATCGATCTGATTGTCTTCTATGATCCAGAGATCGCTCCGCTTTCCGCCAATGCCGAGGCCCCGGTGGAGTTCGTGCGCCTGACCAAGCGGCTGGTGAAGATCATGCAGGAGCGCACGGCGGACGGCTATGTCTTCCGCACCGATCTGCGGCTCCGGCCGGATCCCGGTGCAACGCCAGTGGCCATCTCTGTGCCGGCGGCTCTCGCCTATTACGAAGCGCTGGGGCAGAACTGGGAGCGTGCGGCGCTGATCAAGGCGCGGCCATGCGCCGGTGACATTCCGGCGGGCGAAGCCTTCCTGCACGAGATCGTGCCCTTCATCTGGCGCAAGTATCTGGACTTTGCCGCCATTGCCGACGTGCATTCCATCAAGCGCCAGATCCACATGCACAAGGGGCACGGCAAGATCGCCGTTGCCGGGCACAATGTGAAGCTGGGCCGGGGCGGCATCCGCGAGGTCGAGTTTTTCGTCCAGACGCAGCAGCTGATCGCAGGCGGGCGCAATCCCGAACTGCGCGGGCGCCGCACGCTCGACATGCTCGACCGGCTGGTCGCGTTCAACTGGATCAAGCCGGACACCCGCGACGACCTGAAAGAGGCCTACCGCTTCCTGCGCAAGGTCGAGCATCGCATCCAGATGCTCAATGACGAGCAGACCCACCTGCTGCCGCAGTTGGGCGAAGGCCTGCAGCGCGTGGCTTTCCTCGCCGGTTTCGATGACCTGCCGTCTTTTGAGGCCGAGTTGCTGAAGCAGTTGCAGACCGTGCAGAGGCATTATGCCGGTCTGTTCGAGGATGAGCCGGAACTGGCGTCGGACATGGGCAATCTTGTCTTCACCGGCGACGACGATGACCCGGACACGCTGGAAACCCTCTCCCGTCTCGGCTACCGCCAGCCTTCGGATGCGGCGAAGATCATCAAGGCCTGGCATTTCGGCCGTTATCCGGCCATGCGCTCGACCAAGGCGCGCGAGCGGCTGACCGAGCTGCATCCGGCACTGATTTCGGCGCTTGCCCGCAGCGACAATGCGGACGCGGCACTGCGCGCCTTCGACGCGTTTCTGGCCCGTCTGCCGGCGGGCGTGCAGCTTTTCTCGCTGCTGCGCTCCAACCCCCAGCTTCTGCATCTGATGGCAACGGTCATGGGCTCCGCCCCGCGTCTGGCCGAAACGGTGGCGCGCCGGGTGCATGTGCTGGATGCGGTGCTCGATCCGGCTTTCTTCGGTGCCATGCCGAGCCGCGAAGAGTTCCGCGCTGGTCTTGATCAGACACTTGCCCTCGCCCGCTACTATGAAGAGGCGCTGGACAGGGCGCGCATCTTTGCGCAGGAGCAGCAGTTCCTGATCGGCCTGCGGCTGCTGTCGGACACCCTGTCGGCCGATCAGGTCGGCCATGCTCTGGCCCGGCTTGCCGAAGTGGTGCTGGACCGCATTCTGGCACGGGTGGTGGACCATGTGGCTGCGTCCCATGGCCACGTGCCGGGCGGAGAGTTTGCGCTTCTGTCCATGGGCAAGCTCGGCGGCGAAGAGATGACGGCCAGCTCCGATCTGGATCTCATCCTGCTCTATGAAGTGCCGGAAGATGCCGCCGGCTCTGATGGCGCGAGGCCGCTGCCGGTCAGCCAGTACTACATCCGCCTGACCCAGCGGCTTGTGACGGCCCTGTCCGCCCCGACGGCGGAAGGCAGCCTCTACGAGGTGGATTTCCGCCTGCGCCCCTCCGGCAATGCCGGTCCGCTGGCCACCAGCATCACCGCCTTTGAAACCTATCAGCGCAACGAGGCCTGGACCTGGGAGCATATGGCCCTGACCCGGGCGCGTGTGCTGACCAGCTCGTCGGAAGCCTTCTCCGCCAAGGTCTCCGCCTTCCTGCAGGAAATCCTCTGCCGGCCGCGCGAGGCGCAGAAGATTGCCGCTGACGTGGCATCCATGCGCGGGCGTATCGAGAAGGAGAAGGGCACCAAGGATATCTGGGATCTGAAACAGGTCGCAGGCGGGCTCGTCGATATCGAGTTCGTCGCCCAGTATCTGCAGCTGGTGCATGGCCACGCGCATCCTGAGGTTCTGGCCCAGAACACGGAGATTGCCCTTGGCCGGGCGCTGGAACTCGGGCTGCTGAATGCGGATGACGCGGGCGGGCTCTTGCAGGCGTTGCGGCTCTATCACCGCCTGACCCAAATCCTGCGCATGACGCTGACGGGCAAGTTCCAGCCGGTCGAGGCGCCGGGCGGCGTGCTCGCGCTGCTGCTCAACGCAGCGGCAGCACCTGATCTCGCCCGCCTTGAGGTGGAGCTGGCCGAGACACAGGCCAATGTCCGCAGCATCTTCGAAAGGCTGGTCGGCCCGGTCAATCCGGACTGATATCCTCTCTTTCTTGAACGAAGAAGAAAAAATCCCGGGATGCGCTACGGCGCATCCCGGGATTTTTTTGTTTCAGGAAACTGTTCCTGGCCTCACGCCGCCACGGCGTCTTGCGTCAGGGGAAGTGTGAAGGAGACGGTGGTGCCCTGGCCCGGAACGGAGTCGATCATCATGGCGCCGCCCTGCATTTCGATCAGAGACCGGGCGATGGCGAGGCCGAGGCCCGAGCCCTTGTGCGTCTTGGTGAACTGGTTCTCCACCTGGACGAAAGGCTTGGCGAGCCGTTCCACGTCCGACTTGCGGATGCCGATGCCTGTGTCCGTGACTTCGATCCGGGCAAATCCGTCCGCAGTCGTGGCCTTGAGGCGCACCTCGCCGTGGTCCGGCGTGAACTTGATGCCGTTGGACAGGAGGTTCAGCAGCACCTGCTTGAAGGCACGGCGGTCGGCGGTGATGTCAAGCCCGTCCTCGACTTCACAGGTGACCTCGATGTCCTTCTCCTGTGCCGGGGCGCGGATGATGCGCACGGCTTCCTCGATCACCGACTGGGCGTCGAAGGGCGTCATGCTCATGTCCATGCGGCCGGCTTCGATCTTCGACATGTCGAGGATGTCGTTGATCACGTTGAGCAGGTAGGTGCCGCTTTCGTAGATGTCGCGGCAGTATTCTGCATAGCGCTCCGAGCCGATGGGGCCGAACATGGCCTTGTCCATGATGTCGGAGAAACCGATGATGGCGTTCAGCGGCGTGCGCAGTTCATGCGAGATATTGGCCAGGAACTCGGACTTGGCGCGGTTGGCGTTCTCCGCGTTGGTCTTTTCCTGGGCGTATTTGTCGGCCAGTTCCACCAGCTGCTGCGCCTGCATTTCCAGTGTCTGGCGCGACTTGCGCAGGTCCGAAACGGTGGCCATCAGGCGCCGCTCGCTCTCCATCAGCCGCTCTTCCTGCCGCTTCAGCGGGGTGATGTCCGTACCCACCGACACGAAGCCGCCGTCCTTGGTGCGCCGTTCGGAGATCTGCAGCCAGCGGCCGTCATCCAGCTGCGCTTCATAGGCGGTGTTGCTGCCCGGGATCAGCGTGGAGGGCAGGGAGGGCACGGTCTTGATGTGCGAGTTGCGCGCCGCTTCCATGACGGTTGTGTAGGGCGTGCCGGGGCGCACCACCGTGTCGGGCAGATTATGCAGCGACTGGTAGTTCGAGTTGCAGATCACCAGTTCGTTGTCCGAGTTCCACAGCACGAAGGCTTCGGAGATCGTCTCGATGGCGTCGCGCAGGCGCAGGTCGGCGGTGCGCCCCTGCTCGGCAAGCTGATGCTGCTCGGTCACGTCGATGCAGATGCCGATCAGATGCGGCTCATGGCGGCCCGGCTCGGTCTGGACTTCACCGCGGGCCCGCAGCCACACCCAGGAGCCGTTGGCATGGCGCATGCGGAACATGCGGTCCACCGTCGTCTCGCCATCCGCCAGCAGGCTTTCGGCCAGAGCGTAGAGGTTGATGTCTTCCGGGTGCGTCAGGTCGGAAATCTCGGCAAAGCCAAGGATGTCGTCCTTCGGCTCACGACCGAGCAGATGGTAGAGCGAGGCAGACCAGAAGATGCGTCCGCGCGACAGGTCCCAGTCGAACAGGCCACAGCGGCCATGGGTCAGGGCCGTGTCGATGCGGCTGCGGGTGGCGGCGTAGATCTCATCAGCCTGCTCGGCGCGGGTCGCCTGCGCGAAGAAACCGTAGATCATCACCAGCAGAACCGTCGATGTGCCGACGAAGAGGGTGACGTTGGTTGATACATCCGAGCGCCATCCGGCGAAAAGCTGATGTTCGGGCTGCATCACGGCAACCATGCCCAGCCGTCCGGCCAGATGATGCACGGTGGCCAGAGCGGCCTCGTCGCTACCCTTGTTGATCGTGAGCACACCGGCGCGAGCACCAAACACCGTCAGCGGCTGCGAGGGGCCGAACAGGTCGGCAATCATCGTGCCTTCCAGCTCGGGACGCATCGGGGAGGAGGCAACGATCTGGCCTTCCGGATCGGTCAGCAGGATCTGGCGGCCTTCGCTGGTGGCGCCTGCGGGCAGGGCGTCGGCCAGCACGCGCTGCAGCGCGGTCCGGTAGCCCACTTCCGGCATGGCGCTTTCCTCGCTGACGAGCCGCGACGACAGAACCGAGGCGATCAGCGCGATCTTGTCGCGCGCCTGCTGCTCGGTCTCCTGATAGGCGAATGTCAGCTCGAGCACGCGGTAAAGCGCAAGGCTGGCGATAAAGACGAGGCAAAGTGCCGGGATCAGGCGGCGGAACAGGGGTTCGGTCCGCAGCAGCCGCTGATAGGTCGGCTGAGCCAGAAGCCGGATGTGCCCGGTCAGAGAGTTCGTGGCCTTGTTAGAGCCAGTGATTTGGGCAAGGCGTCGCATGGACGCGCTGCCGGCAAAAGCCCGCGCCATCGGCAAGGTCCCGATTGTGGTGAATTTCGCTGATCCGGTAATTGGTTACGTCCGAATCAATTGCATTTGAATCCAGCTTTAATGGTTTGTCCAGATGCAAAATGAAAAAAATGGTTAACGCCAGAGGCTTGGCAAAACCTCTGGCGTTAACCTCTTCCGGTGCGGTTTTTCTGCCGCTCAGGCGAGGCAGCGTTCCACGATGTCGCTGCAATCACGCGACAGATCCGGCTGCGCTGCAATGGACTTCAGCGCCGCTTCGGCAAGCGCCGCGCGGCCCGGCTCATAAGCCTTCCACGAGCGGAACACCGTCAGAAGCCTTGCGGCCACCTGCGGGTTCTTCGGGTCCAGCCGCTTGATTGCCTCGGCGGCAAAGATGAATCCGGCCCCATCCGCCCTTGCAAATTGCGACTGGTTTCCGGTGGCAAAGGCGCCGATCAGCGCGCGCACCCGGTTGGGGTTGAACCAGTCGAAGGCCGCATGGTGGGTGAGGCTGTCGGTGGTGGTCAGCGCGGAAGGATGCGGCCGCGTGGCCTGCACGGTGAACCATTTGTCCATTGCCAGCGCATGGCCCCCATGCCGCGCCTCGAAACTGAGCAGCGCCTCTTCGGCCACCGGCAGCCCTTCGTGAACGGCGGCCGTCAGGGCCGCCAGACGGTCGGTCATGTTGCCTGCGCTGCGCACGGCACGGGCCACAAGTTCCGGCGTCTCCGGCAGCCCGGAAGCTGCGGCATAGCTCAGGCACAGGCCTTTCAGGGCGCGCTGCCCGGCGCTGGCTGCATCCGGGCGGAAGGGCCCGCTGTCATCCAGCCTGATCACCATATCCGCAAGAAGTGCCCCATGCTGACGGCCGATGGCCTGGCGCAAGGTCTTGCGTGCAGCAAGGATCGCGTCGGTGTCCACGTTGCTGCCGATGTCACGGGCAAGGTCTGCCTCGCCCGGCAGGGCCAGGATCTGCGCCCGGAAGGCATGGTCCAGATCCTCGTTGCCCAGAACGTCTCCCAGCGCATTCACCAGAGCCATGTCGCAGGCGAGCGTTCCGCCCCTGCGGGCCTCCTCGTAAAGCCGCATCAGTTCGCGCGTTGCCAGATCCTGCCCGGCCTGCCAGCGGTTGAAGGGATCGCTGTCCTTGCGCAGCATCATCAGCAGATCGGCCGGTGTCAGCCCCGCCTCCAGCTTCACCGGCGCGGAGAAGCCGCGCAGCAGCGAGGGCAGGGGCTTGTCGAAGATGCCTTCAAAGGTGAAGCTCTGCCGCTGTTCCGTCAGAACCAGCACGCCTTCCGGGTCGCCATCCCCGCGCTCAAGCGCCAGATCCCTGCCATCGGGTCCGATGAGGCCGAAGCTGACCGGAATTTCGAAGGCATTGCACCCGGCATCCTGCGCCGCCTTGGAGAGTTCCTGCGTGAAGGTCAGGGTCAGGCGCCCGGCTGCCGCATCATGATGAACGTCTGCCTGCAGGCGCGGCGTGCCGGGATGGTCGTACCAGCGGGCAAATTGCGTCAGATCCCGGCCTGAAGCCTCGGCGAAGCAGGCGATGAATTCCTCGATTGTTGCCGCCGTCCCGTCATGCCGTTCCACATAGAGGTCAAATCCCTTGCGGAACGCCTCAGCCCCCAGCAGGGTCTTGAGCATGCGGATGATCTCGGCGCCCTTTTCATAGACCGTCGCCGTGTAGAAGTTGTTGATTTCCTTGTAGGCGCGCGGCCGCACAGGGTGGGCGAGGGGGCCGGCATCCTCCGGAAACTGATGCGAGCGCAGCAGCCGCACATCGGCGATGCGCTTCACCGGGCGCGAGCGCATGTCCGAGCTGAATTCCTGATCGCGGAAGACGGTCAGCCCTTCCTTGAGGCACAGCTGGAACCAGTCGCGGCAGGTGATGCGGTTGCCGGTCCAGTTGTGGAAGTACTCGTGTGCGATCACGGCTTCCACGTGGGCATAGTCCTGGTCGGTCGCCGTTTCCTCATCGGCCAGAACGTATTTGTCGTTGAAGATGTTGAGGCCCTTGTTCTCCATCGCGCCCATGTTGAAATCCGAGACGGCAACGATGTTGAAGACATCAAGGTCATATTCGAGGCCGAAAACCTCCTCGTCCCAGATCATGGAACGGCGCAGGCTGTCCATGGCCCAGCCGCACATGTGCTCCTTGCCGGGCTCAACATAGATGCCGAGTTCCACCGCGCGGCCCGAGCGGGTGGTGAAGGTCTCCGTGAGCCGGGCGAGTTTGCCCGCGACCAGCGCAAACAGATAGGCGGGCTTGGGGTGCGGGTCATGCCACACCGCATAGTGACGGCCGGTGCCTTCGATCCGCCCGTGCTCCACCGGGTTGCCGTTGCCCAGCAGAACCGGCGCCTCGGCCTCATTGGCTTCGATCCGGGTGGTGTAGATGCTCAGCACATCCGGCCGGTCGAGGAAATAGGTGATACGGCGGAAGCCTTCGGCCTCACACTGGGTGCAGTAGGTGCCCGACGACCGGTAGAGCCCCATCAGCGTGCTGTTGGCCTCCGGGTTGAGGCAGGTCACGAATGTGAGGGTGAAGGGCGCTTGCGGCGTCTGCTTCAGTTCAAAGCGGCTGGGCGAAGCCTCGTAGCTGTCCTTGTCCAGACGTTCGCCATTCAGATGCACCTCCAGCAGCGCGAGGCCATCACCGTCCAGAATGAGGGCGCTGCGATTCTGGCTGGAAGGCTCGATCTCCAGTGTGGCTGTTATGCGCGTGTCATGCGGCGCCAGATGCACATCAAGAGAAATGCGCGGAATCTGGAAGGCGGGCGCCCGGTAGTCTTCGAGGCGTATGATGGCGTTTTCCTGCGATGACATGGGGCACTCCTGAAGGCTGGCTGGATGCCTGTTCAAACAGACCCGGCGGCTGCTTGCAACCCCGTGAAAAAGCGAAGTCCCTGCTGGCAGCTTGTTTGCATCCGTCAGGCCGCGGATTGTGGTGATTGCACCCGTGCGCCCAAGGCGCTACGCAGGGTCCGGCAATCGTTGATGAGGAGATTCCATCGTGGGCGCACCGCTCGAAGGTCTCAAGGTACTGGAACTTGCGCGTATTCTGGCAGGCCCCTGGGCCGGGCAGACGCTGGCAGACCTCGGCGCGGATGTGATCAAGGTGGAAAGCCCGGCCGGGGACGACACCCGCACATGGGGCCCTCCCTTCCTGACCGGCGCGGATGGCGAGCCGTCTGACGCGGCCTATTACCATGCCTGCAACCGCGGCAAGCGCTCCATCACAGCGGATTTCACCACGGCGGACGGGCAGGCGCTGGTGCGCCGTCTTGCGCAGGATGCGGACATTCTCATCGAGAATTTCAAGGTCGGCGGCCTCGTGAAATACGGGCTGGACTATGACAGCCTGAAAGCGGTCAACCCGAGGCTGATCTATTGCTCCATCACCGGCTTCGGTCAGGATGGGCCCTATGCCCACCGGGCCGGCTATGACTTCATGATCCAGGGCACCGGCGGGCTCATGGATCTCACGGGAGACCGGGACGGCGAACCGCAGAAGGTTGGCGTTGCCATTGCCGACATCTTCACCGGCGTCTACGGCGTCATCGGCATTCTGGCAGCGCTCCGCCGCCGCGACATGACCGGTGAGGGCGAGCATGTGGACATGGCGCTTCTGGACACGCAGGTGGCGGTGCTGGCCAATCAGGCGGAGAATTACTTCATTTCCGGCAAGGCGCCGCGCCGCCTGGGCAATGCCCATCCAAACATCGTGCCCTATCAGGTGTTCCCCTCCAGCGACGGGCACCTGATCATCGCCTGCGGCAACGACGGCCAGTTCCAGCGCCTGTGTGCAATCCTCGGCTGCCCGCAGTTTGCCACAGATCCGGCCTATGCCACCAACGCGGGCCGTGTGGCCGGGCGCGATGTGCTGGTGCCGCAGCTGGCGGATCTCACGGCCCGCTTCACGCGGGATGATCTTCTGGCAGCGCTTGAGACGGCAGGCGTGCCCGCCGGTCCGATCAACACGGTCGCCGATGTCTTCGAGGACCCTCAGGTTCTGCACCGCCAGCTCAAGGTGGACCTTCCGGCAACCCATGTTGCCGCCGGTTCTGTGCCTTCGGTGCGCACGCCCATCCGCTTCCGCAATGCGGAGCTGTCCCTTAAAACGGCTGCTCCGGGCCTTGGCGAGCATACAGCGTCGGTGCTTGCCGAAATCGGCTGGGAGAAGGGTGAATAGGCGCCTTCACGTTTGCATTGCCCGGCAAAGCGGGACAAGGATGTAAGGGCACCTGAGAGCGGGGCAGGTGCTGCAGCTTTTTGGAGGACGATGCGGAATTGAATATCTTCCGGATTTTCGGCGGCAGGCGGCGCAACTTTGCCCTGACCCGCATCGTGAGCTTCAGCTTCGGGCTTTTGATAGCCTCAGGCATGGCGCTGGTGCTCTTTATGTCCGTGAAGGCCAATTTCGAGAACACGTTCTCCCTGCTCAACGACAAGGCAATCCTGACGATCCAGAGCATGGAGCGGCAGGTTCGCGGCCATCTTGACCAGGTCGAGGATGCTGCCGTCGCGCTCAAACGGCTCTTTGACGAAGGCATGATGAAGCCGGAGGCAAGCGAGCAGACGCTGGCTGACCTGAGCGCCGCTGCGGCTGCCAACGGCCGTCTCTCCGTGATCCTGATCCGGGATCTGCGCGGCAACAGCTTTGGCATTTTCAAGGCTGACAATGGCAAGCTCTGGCCGTTCAAGGAAGCAGCCGACGTTCCGGGCCGCGCGCCGGACAGTTTGCCGCGGCTGGAGCCCTCGTCCCGCCCGGTCTGGGGCCCGCTGGTCACGCATCCCACCGGCGTCTACGCCAATGTGACGGTTCCTCTGCTGCGTGATGGCCAGACTGTCGCCTATCTGACGGCGGCAACGTCGCTTGCCAGCATCGGCGAAGCCGTGAGGGCTTTGGATGAAGGGCCGGACACGACAACGTTCGTGCTCACCTCCGGCGGCGACGTCCTGGTGCATTCCGACCAGCATCTGCTGATCACCGGCACGGCCCCGGCCACTGCGCCTCCCGCCAGCCTTGAAGATTTCGGCGATCCGGTTCTCTCAGGTATCGCCACGGGGCAGCGTTACGCGACCTTCCAGCGTGCCGCGGATCTGGGTATCGAAGTGATCGGCATCAACGCAGCTGCTCAGGAGTTCATTCTGATGCGGGTGCCGGTTTCCGGCTACAGTCCGGAACCCTGGATCATCGGGCAGTATTTCCGCGCCACATCCGTCTCGCGTGAGATCCAGCGCGTTTCCGGTTCCGCGCTTGTGGGAGTGGCGGCCATCGTCATCGGCGTCCTGATCGCGGTCTGGCTTGGCCGCCGCGTCGCCCGGCCTTTGCGGCTTCTGGCGGCCCAGTCCGAACATGTGGGCCGTCTCGCCCTGGATGAGGTGACGCCCCTGCCGAGGAGCCGCGTCAAGGAGGTCGATCAGGTGGCGCTGGCCTTCAATGCCATGGTCATCGGCCTCAAGGCCATGAACACCTATGTGCCCCGTTCCCTGTTCCGCAAGCTGATGCGGATTGGTCTTGACCAGGCAGCCCTTGCCCGTGAGGCGGAACTGAGCATCCTCTTCACCGACATCATGGGCTTCACCTCCCTGTCCGAGAGCCTGACAGCCTCGGAAACGGCGGCGATGCTGAATGAGCATTTTGCCATTCTGGTTGCGGCCGTGGAGGAGGAGGGCGGCACGGTCGACAAGTTCATCGGTGATGGCATGATGGCCTTCTGGGGCGCCCCCGATGCACGGGCCGACCACGCCCTCGCGGCCGCCCGCACCGCGCAGAAGATCGGCCATGCAATCATGGTCCAGAACCGGCAGCGGCGCGAACAGGGGCTTACGCCCGTCCGTGTGCGCGTCGGTCTGCATTCCGGGCCGGTCGTGGTTGGCAATGTCGGGGCGCTGGACCGGTGGAACTACACGATCGTGGGCGATGCCGTGAATGTCTGCGAGCGGCTGCAGTCTCTGGGGCGTGAGTTTGCCGGTGAGGAGGATGTCATCATCCTCGTCAGTGGCGAGACGGTCTGTCAGCTCCCGCAGGACGCGTGTGTGAAGCGGGTCGGGCAGCAGCAGCTGCGCGGGCGCAGCGGCGACATCGAGGTGTGGAGGCTCGATGTGCATGGCAAGGTCCTGTCTGCCATGCCCGCCGAAGACGCCTCCGCTGCGGAATAAGGTCCCGTCAGCACTGCATTTCTCCGGATCATCAACGCCTGTCTCTTGCCGCCGGGTATTCTGTGCGGATAGGCTGAACATGTGATGGCCGTCACGGAAGCGGCATGACTTCCCTATACCGTTATGAACACAGGTATTACGGGGGAGAGCATGCCATGCGGCAGGCGGCCTTCGTGTGCAGCAACTGTCTCTTGGGGGAGGGACACCAGAGTGAATGTACTCTCGATCAACGGCCTGACCGTTGATTTCCATACGGACGAAGGCGTCTCGCGCGCCGTCGACGGAATTTCTTTCGCCATTCCCCAGAACAAGACAGTTGCCCTGGTGGGCGAGTCCGGTTCCGGCAAGACTGTCGTATCCCAAACGATCATGGGCCTGCTGCCCGCATCGGCCCACGTTTCGTCCGGTGAAGTGGTGTTGAGCGATCCCACCGGCAAGACCCCGCCGGTGAATATTGCAGCGCTCGACCGCAAGGGCCCGCAGATGCGGCACCTGCGCGGCAACCGGGTGGCCATCATCTTCCAGGAGCCGATGACCTCGCTTTCGCCGCTGCACACCATCGGCGACCAGATCGGCGAGGCGGCGCGGCTGCACCGCAATTGCGGGGCGGGCGAGGCGCGGGAGCTGACGCGCGAGATGCTGCGTCTCGTGCATTTCCCGGACCCGGCCCGCGCGCTCGACAACTACCCCTTCGAGCTGTCCGGCGGCCTGCGCCAGCGCGCCATGATTGCCATGGCCCTGATCTGCCGCCCGGCGCTGCTGATCGCCGATGAGCCGACAACGGCCCTCGATGTGACGATCCAGGCCGAAATCCTCAAGCTCATCAAGGAAGTGCAGTCCGAGCTGCAGATGTCCGTGCTGATGATCACCCATGACTTCGGCGTTGTCGCCAACATGGCGGACGAGGTGGTGGTGATCTATCATGGGCGCATCATGGAAAAGGGTACGGCCAGCCAGCTGTTTTCCGCGCCGGGCCACCCCTATCTCAAGGCGCTGCTTCATGCCGTGCCGCGCTTCCACATGGACAAGGCCGAGCGGCTGGAGCCGATCCGCCCGATCAAGGTGGATACATCCGGCATCCGCAGAACCGCATGTGCGGCCTCTGATCTGCCGGCCGGCAAGCCCCTGATCGAGATCAAGGGCGTTTCCAAGGATTTCACCACACGCAAGGGCAGCCTCTTTTCGGGCAAGCCGCGCACGGTGAAGGCGCTCGACGATATCAACCTGACGGTCCGCAAGGGCGAGTGTCTGGGCATCGTCGGCGAGTCCGGCTCCGGCAAGACCACCCTTGCCAAGGCGATCCTGCGGGCCATTCCGGTATCTGACGGCTCGATCATCTATCACGGCGGCAAGACACCGGCCAATGTGGCGGAACTTTCTGGCGCCGAACTTCTGGACTATCGCCGCCGGGCCCAGTTCATCTTCCAGGACCCGTTCTCCTCGCTCAATCCCCGCATGACGGTGAACGAGATCCTCAGCGAGCCCTTGCAGATCCACAAGGTCGGCACGCCGAAGGAACAGGCCGAGCGGGTGCGTGAGCTGATCCAGCTTGTCGGCCTCGATCCGCGCTATCTGCGCCGCTATCCCCATTCCTTCTCCGGTGGCCAGCGCCAGCGCATCGGCATCGCCCGCGCCCTGGCACTCGGACCCGAGTTCATTCTCTGCGACGAGCCAACCTCCGCGCTTGATGTGTCCGTGCAGGCTCAGGTGCTCAACCTGCTGCAGGATCTCAAGGCCGATCTCGGCCTCACCTATCTCTTCGTCAGCCACAATCTCGCGGTCGTTGACTACATCGCCGACCGCATCGCCGTGATGTGCCGCGGGCGGCTGGTCGAGCTGGGCCGGACGAGGGACGTCATATCCAATCCGCAGCATCCCTATACGCGCGCTCTGCTGGCCGCCGTGCCGGAACCGGATCTGAACTGTCCGCTGGATTTTGCCGCTCTCGGCGCGCAGCGGGCCTCGGACCCATCCGCCTGGCCGGCGCCATACCGTCTTGGCGCAGGCATGGCGCCCACACTTGTTGAGGTGGCGCCCGAACATCTGGTTTGCGCCCCGGGCCTTGCCGCAGGCGGCCCCCTGAAGGAGACCGCAGCATGAGCGGGCATATTCTGGCAGCAGGCCGGCGGCTGGCCGCAGCCTGCCTTGTCGCCGCCGCGCTTCTGTCTCCGGCATCCGCGCTGGTGCTGAAGGAAACGGCTGGCCTTGAGCAGCTTGGCTTCATCAATCCGCCGCCGGTCAGCGAGCGCGTGCCGCAAGAGCCGCTGATCGTGGATATGGAGGCCAAGGGCCGCAAGACCGGCGTGCCGGGCGGTGATATCAACACCCTCATCGGCCGGGCCCGTGATGTGCGCCTGATCAACGTCTGGGGCTATGCCCGGCTTGTCGGTTACAATGCGGATCTGGAGCTTGTTCCCGATATTCTCAAGGATGTCGAGGTGGTGGACGGGCGCATCTTCACGCTGCATCTGCGCAAGGGGCACAAGTGGTCCAACGGCCAGCCCTTCACCTCCGAGGATTTCCGCTACTTCTTCGAGGATGTGATCACCAATCCGGAGCTGACACCGGCCGGCCTGCCGCCCTTCCTGCTGGCGGGCGGCAAGGGGCCGGTGTTCGAGGTTCTGGACGAGACGACCGTCCGCTACAGCTGGGACAGCCCCAATCCACTGTTCCTGCCGGAACTGGCGTTGTCCCGCCCGCCGTTCATCTACCGCCCGGCGCATTACCTGAAGCAGTATCATGCCCAGTATGGCGATCCGGCCATCATCGAACGGGCGGCGCAGGCACAGAAAGCACGCTCCTGGGCGGCGCTGCATAACAAGCTGGATGACATGTACAATGCGGGCAACCCGGATCTGCCCTCGCTGCAGCCCTGGGTCCGGATCACGGGGGAAAGTGACCAGCGGTTCGTTCTGGTGCGCAATCCCTTCTATCACCGGGTGGACAGCACCGGCCAGCAGCTGCCCTATGTCGACCGGGTGATCATGACCGTGGCCGACGGCAAGCTGATCCCGGCCAAGACCCAGGCGGGCGACGTCAATCTTCAGGCCCGCAACCTGTCCTTCGCCGATATCACGGTGCTGAAGAAGGGCGAGAAGAACCAGGGCTACAAGACGCTGCTCTGGCCGATTTCCAAGGGCGCGGAGATTGCCATCCTGCCGAACCTGACGGTGAAAGACCCGGTCTGGCGCACTCTTCTGCGCGACACCCGCTTCCGCCATGCCCTGTCTCTGGGCATCGACCGGGAAATGATCAACCGGGTGCTCTATTTCGGCCTTGCCGTGCCGGGCAATGACACGGTCATCGACATCAGCCCGCTCTACAGGGAAGACTACCGCACCCGCTGGGCGGACTTCGATCCGGACAAGGCCAATGCCCTGCTGGACGAGATGGGCCTGACCAAGCGGCGCGGCGATGGCATCCGCCTGCTGCCCGATGGCCGCCCGCTGGAAATCATCGTGGAGACCTCCGGCGAGAGCCAGACGGAATCTGATGCGCTGGAGCTGGTGGGCGAGACCTGGCGCGATATCGGCGTGAAGCTGTTCGTGAAGCCAAGCCAGCGCGACACCATGCGTGACAGGGCCATTTCCGGCGATCTCGTCATGGCGGTCTGGTCGGGCCTCGACAATGGCATCCCGACATCGGAAATGCCGCCCACCGAGCTTGTGCCCTCCCGTGTCGACTGGCTGTCCTGGCCCTCCTGGGGGGATTTCTACGAGACCGGCGGCAAGAGCGGTGAAAAGCCTGACTGGGAGCCTGCCATCAAGCTGATGCAGCTTTACGACGCCTGGCTCACCTCCATCTCGCCGGAACAGCGCGAACAGATCTGGCACCAGATTCTCCAGATCCACGCAGACGAGACCATCCGCATCGGCCTCGTCTCGCAGGTGCGCCAGCCGGTGGTGGTCAAGGGTGTCGAAAACGTGCCGGAGGAAGCCATCTACGGCTGGGACCCCGGTTCCCAGTTCGGGCTTCACCGCATGGACGAATTCTGGCTGTCCGGTCAGCGTTGAGGGGGCGTGAGAGAGAATGACTGTCCTGTTGTTTGAGCAGGTGTGCGCCATCCGCGCCGGGCAGAGAGAGGGGCTCTGATGTTTGTCTACATCCTGCGCCGGGTCCTGACGATGATCCCGACGCTCTTTGTGATCAGCCTGCTGATCTTCTTCATCATCGAGCTGCCGGCGGGTGATTACATCTCCAACCAGATCGCCATGCTGCGCTCCACCGGCGAGGCGTCCTCCATTGCCAAGCTGGAGTTCCTGCGCGCCGAATTTGCCATGGACCGGCCGTTCTTCGAGCGCTATCTCATCTGGATCGGTGCCTGGTCCGGTCCCCACGGCTTTGACGGCCTGCTCCAGGGCAACTGGGGCTGGTCCTTCGAGTTTGAAAAGCCGGTCTCCGAAGTGGTGGGGCCGACCCTGCCGCTGACCTTGATCCTGAATGCCGCCACCATCCTCTTCGTCTATGTCGTGTCCTTCCCCATCGGCATCTACTCGGCAACACGGCAATATTCCTGGGGGGATTACGGCTTCACCCTGCTGGGGTATCTCGGCCTTGCGACCCCGAACTTCCTGCTGGGCCTGATCCTGCTCTATTTCTTCAATCAATGGTTCGGCCTGTCGATCGGCGGCCTGATGGACCCGCAGTACATCGGCCAGCCGTGGAGCATGGACAAGGCCATGTCCGTCATGGCGCATCTGATCGTGCCGACCATCGTCATCGGCACCTCCGGCACGGCCGCGATGATCCGCCGCCTCAGGGCCAACCTGCTGGACGAACTGCACAAGCAATATGTCACCACCGCCCGCGCCAAGGGTCTCAGCGAGGGCAAGGCGCTGGTGAAATATCCGCTGCGCATGGCGCTGAACCCCTTCATCTCCGACATTGGCAACCTGATCCCTTCGCTTGTCTCCGGCTCGGTCATCGTCTCCGTGGTGCTCAATCTGCCCACCGTCGGGCCGGTGCTTCTGTCGGCGCTGCAGTCGCAGGATCAGTTCCTGGCCGGCTTCATCCTGCTCTTCGTTGCCATGCTGACCCTGCTGGGCATGCTGGTGTCCGATCTTCTTCTGGCGGTCCTTGATCCGCGCATCCGTCTGGGCGGGAGGGCCGGGGCATGAGTGCAACCGATCGTGACGAGGGGCATTTCGTTGACGATGTCCCCTTCAACCCGCGCGAAACCAAGGCCCTGACCCCGGAGCAGGAACGCTATTTCCAGGCCTCCCAGTGGCAGATCATGTGGTGGAAGTTCCGCCGCCACAAACTCGCCCTGTGGTCCGGCGTCATTCTGCTGCTGTTCTATCTCTGCGTGCCCTTCGCCGAGGTGATTGCGCCCTACAAGCCGTCGGAGCGCGATTCCCAGCATCTCTATGCGCCGCCGCAGGTCGTGCGCTTCTTCCATGAGGGCCGCCTGACCACGCCCTTCGTCTATGACCTCAAGGCCGAGGTCGACATGGAGAACCTGCGCTGGGTCTATACGGAAGACCGCAGCACACCGAAGCATCTGCGCTTCTTCTGCCGTGGCAGCACCTATCAGTTCTGGGGGCTGTTCGACGCCAGCTTCCGCCTCGTGTGTGCGCCGTCTGACGGGACATTCTTCCCGCTGGGCACGGACCGTCTCGGCCGCGACCAGTTCTCCGGTCTCGTCTATGGCGCAAGGCTGTCGCTGACCGTCGGCCTCGTTGGCGTTGCCATCTCCATCGTGCTTGGGCTGTTCTTCGGCGGCATTGCCGGCTATTTCGGCGGGTTCATCGACAGCGCCATCCAACGCCTCATCGAGATCATGCGCTCCCTGCCGGAACTGCCGCTGTGGATGGCGCTCTCCGCTGCCCTGCCGGTGACGTGGAATCCGGTCTGGATCTATTTCGGCATCACCATCATTCTGGGCCTGCTCGACTGGCCGGGCCTTGCCCGTGCGGTGCGCTCCAAGCTCCTGTCCCTGCGCGAGGAGGAATATGCACAGGCGGCACTGCTGATGGGCGCAAAGCCGTCCCGCGTCATCCGCAAGCATCTGCTGCCCGGTTTCACCAGCCACATCATCGCCTCGGCCACCCTGTCCATTCCGGGCATGATCCTGGGTGAAACCGCGCTGTCCTTCCTCAATCTGGGCCTGCGCCGTCCGGCCGTCTCCTGGGGCGTGCTGCTCAATGAGGCGCAGAACATCTCGGTGGTGACGGTCTATCCCTGGCTGATGGCGCCGATCATCCCGATCATCATTGTCGTCCTTGCGTTCAATTTCCTGGGAGATGGTTTGCGCGACGCAGCCGACCCCTATAAGTGAAGCCATGCGAGAATGAGCGCTTCCGGCGCTTCAGGAGAATACAGGGCATGACGCAACTGCATGCCGGCGCCCTGGCACAGGAGTTTTGACATGTCGAAGAATGCCACCACCGCCGAAGGCTGGGACGAGGAATACGAGGCCGGCCGCTGGGCCTTCCTGCGTGATCTTCCAGAAAGCGGGCGTTACGGCATCATCGGCATGTGGCTGCTGCTGAACAAGGCCTTTGACCGGGTGCTGGATATCGGCTGCGGCGAGGGCCTTCTCTATGAGCGCCTCGCCCCGCTCGGGCTCAAGCACTACACCGGCGTGGACCTGGCCCCGCGTGCGCTGGAAATCGCCAATGTGGACCCGTCCATCGCCTCGCTGCGGGCGGGCGACATGCACAGCTTCGCGCCCAATGAAGGCGAACACTACAGCGCCGTTGTCTTCAACGAGGTGCTGCATTTCGCCGATGATCCGGCAGCCGTCGTTTCCCGCTACGTGCCCTTCCTGGCGGAGGACGGGGTGATTGCCCTGTCGATGTATTCCCCGAAGCGGCCGGAGTCCGGTGCAAACAAGCTCATCGCCCGCCTCTGGGAAGCGACGGATGATGCCAGCCGCTGGCAGGTGCTGGATGACTACCGGCTGGTCTCGGACAAGAAGGGCGTCACCTGGCGTCTGCGTCTGATCAAGCCGGTGCGCTGAGCCCGGATTCTTCCGCCTCCCGCCGCTGCAGGATGGCGTCGAGATCCGGGGCGGAGGCCACCAGCAGTTTCGTATAGGGATGGGATGGCTCGGTCAGCACGGCTGCGGTCTTCCCCTCCTCGACAGCCACGCCCCCGTTCATCACCACCACCCGGTCGGTGATTGCGCGCACCACCGTCAGGTCGTGCGAGATGAAGAGATAGCTCAGGCCCAGCCGGTCCTGCAGGCTGGCGAAAAGATCGAGCACCTGCGCCCGGATCGATACATCCAGCGCTGACACGGGCTCATCTGCGATGATCAGCTTCGGTTCCGTCACCAGAGCCCGGGCGATGCCGATGCGCTGGCGCTGCCCGCCGGAAAACTCATGCGGGTATTTCTTCCTGTCCTCTGGAGTGAGGCCAACGGACACCAGCGCATCCACCACCCGCCGCCGCTTCTGCGCAGGCTTCAGCTCCGGATAAAGATGCAGCGGCTCGGCAATCGCCTGTTCCACCGTCTGGCGCGGATCGAAGCTGCCATAGGGGTCCTGAAACACCACCTGCACCTTGCGCCGCAGCGCCCGCATGGCCTCGCCGCGCACCTCGTGCGGCGCCTTCCCGTCAATCAGGATCGTGCCGCCGGACGGTTTCTGCAGGCCGAGAATGGTCCGCGCCAATGTGGACTTGCCGCAGCCGGATTCGCCCACCAGCCCGACGCTTTCCCCTTCCGCAACTTCCAGGCTGACACCATCGACCGCCCTGAGCCGTCCTCCGCGTCCGGTCAGGCGCGAGAGAAACCCTGCGCCGGGGACGGGATAGTCAACTGTCAGCCGGTCCACCCTCAGCAGCGGCGTGGCCGCTGTCTGCTTGCGGCCGGCTGCCGCTGGGCTGGCCGCAATGCGCTTCGGCATATGGCTGGAGGCCGCCAGCAGGCGGCGGGAGTAGGGGGCATTGAAACCGCGCAACAGCTGGCTGGTGGGGCCTTCCTCCACCAGTTCCCCGTCTTTCATGATGGCGATACGGGCGGCCATGTCGGCCACCACGGCTAGGTCATGGCTGATCAGCAGCAGTGCAACCTTCTCCCGCTCGACAATTTCCTTCAGCAGATCGAGGATCTGCGCCTGAACGGTTACATCGAGGGCCGTTGTCGGCTCATCGGCAATCAGCAGCTTCGGGCGGCAGGCGATGGCCATGGCAATGACCACGCGCTGGCGCTGCCCGCCTGACAGTTCATGCGGAAACCGGTCCGGCGAGACACGGGCGCGCGTGAGGCCCACCCGGTCCAGCAGCAGGGTTGCCTCCCGCGCTGCCTCCGCGCGGCTCGCCTTGCCATGCACGACGAGGCTCTCCGCCACCTGCGCACCGATGGTTTTCACCGGGTTCAGCGCCGTCATTGGCTCCTGAAACACCATGGAGACGAGATTGCCGCGCAAGGCGCACATGGCGGCCTCGCTCTTGTTCGTCAGTTCCTCCCCATCCAGCCGGATGGAGCCGGAGAGCCTTGCCCGGTGCGGCAGCAGACGCAGGATCGAGAGCGCTGTCAGCGACTTGCCCGATCCGCTTTCCCCCACCAGCCCCAGCACTTCGCCCGCACGGATCTCAAGACTGAGATCGCGGATGATTGGCCGGGAGCCAATGTCCAGCGACAGGTTGTTGACGGTCAGCAGCGGCGCGCTCATGGGCGCCCCCGCAGTTTCGGGTCGGTCAGGTCGCGCAGGCCATCCCCCAGCAGGTTGAGCCCCATCACCGTAAGTACGATGGCAAGGCCGGGGTAAAGCGCCAGTTGCGGCGCAAAGGCCATCATCGTCTGCGCCTCGTTCAGCATCCGCCCCCAGCTCGTCAGCGGCGGCTGGGCGCCGAGGCCGATGTAGGACAGAGACGCTTCGGCAAGGATGCCGAGAGAGAACTGGATGGTCGCCTGCACGATCAGCAGGTTGGCGATGTTCGGCAGCACATGTTCCACCGTCACCCGCACCTCGCCCTTTCCCGCCACCCGCGCCGCCATCAGATATTCGCGCGAGGAGAGGGCCAGCGCCGCGCCGCGTGCCACGCGGGCAAAGACGGGAATGTTGAACAGGCCGATGGCAAGAACCGCATTGAAGGCGCCGGGACCGGCCAGCGCCGTGATCAGCACGGCGGACAGCAGGGCGGGAAAGGCGAACACCAGATCGTTGAAGCGCATGATCGCCTCGTCCATCAGGCCCCGCCGGTTCGCGGCCCACAGCCCCAGCGGAATGCCGATCGCCATGCCGATGCCCACCGCCACCAGCGCCACGGCAATCGAGGTGCGCGCGCCCACCATGAGCATGGAGAGCACATCCCGGCCATAGTGGTCCGTGCCCAGCCAATAGGTAAGGCTGGGGCCCTGCAGCTTGGCGGACACCTTGAAGGTGGCAATGTCATGCGGCGTCCACACCAGCGACAGCAGGGCCGCGCCGAGGAACAGCAGCGTCAGCGCAAGGCCGAGTGCGAAGGAAAGATGCCGTCTGCTCACGCCGCCCTCCGCCGCAGCCGCGGATCCGCCAGCGCATAGGCTGCATCCACGAGGAAGGTCACGAAGATGACGAAGCCGACCATCAGCACCACGACGCTTTTGACGACGATCAGGTCGCGCTGGGTGATGGCCTGGAAGATCAGCCGCCCGAGCCCCGGCAGATAGAAGACGTTTTCGATGATGATCGTGCCCGTCACCAGAAACGATAGCTGCAATCCGAGAATGGTCAGGACCGGGATCATCGCGTTGCGCAGCGCATGACCCCAGAGCGCTGCACGTTCCGTCAGTCCCTTGGCGCGGGCGGTGCGGATATAATCCTCATGCAGGGTGTCGACCAGCGCCGAGCGCATGATGCGGGCAAGGATCGACGCCTGCGGCAGGGCGAGCGCCACAGCCGGCATGATCAGTGCGGCCAGCGCAGCGCCAACGCCCTTGTCCCAGCCCGGAAAACCGCCGGAGGGAAGCAGCCGCAGGCTGACGGCAAAGACATAGACCATGAGCATGGCGAACCAGAAATTCGGCACGGCCACGCCCACCTGCGTCAGCGCCATGATGCCGGTATCCGCCGCCCGGCCCCTGCGGCTCGCTGCCCAGACGCCTGCGGGGATGGCGATGACAATGCTCAGGAGCAGCGCGATGAGGGCCAGCGGCAAGGTGACGGGCAGCCGGGCAGCCACCAGATCGCGCACCGGCACCGAGTAGGTGTAGCTGACACCCAGATCTCCTTGCAGAAGGCCTGCGATCCAGAGCAGAAACCGTTCCGCCGCCGGGCGGTCGAGCCCCATCTGGTTGCGCAGGGCCTCCAGCGTGTCGGGCCGCGCCTCCACGCCCAGCATCAGCTGGGCCGTGTCGCCGGGGATGACTTCCAGGATCAGGAACACCGCCAGCGCCGCCGCCAGCAGCGTCAGGCACAGGCTCACGAACCGGCGCAGCAGGAAGCCGGTCATGCGGCCATCCTGCAGGGCGCGGGGACGCAAGACTCCTTATGCGTGCTGGCCCCCATGCGCCTCAGTCTTCCCAATAGACGCCGGTCAGGTCATTGGCCTGCACGGGCGCATTTTCCCAAAGGCCCTTCAGCTTCACGTCCCACACGCCGGTCTTGGGCAGCTGGAACAGGAAGCCGTTGACGGCATCCTTCGCCAGCATTTCCTGCGCCTGCCGCAGCAGCGTATTGCGCTCCGCCTCATCGCTGGTGACGCTGACCTTTGCCATCAGCTCGTTGAAGACGGGGTTCTTGTAATTGAAGTAGTAGTCATCGCGCCCATAGATATCGATATCATTGGCTTCGGTATGGGCGACGATGCTGAGGTCATAGTCCTTGCCCTTGAACACCTGCTCCAGCCACTGCGCCCATTCCAGCGGAATGATCTCCAGCTCGATGCCCGCTTCCTTGAACTGGGCGGCCAGAATTTCTCCGCTGCGGCGGGCATAGGCCGGTGGCGGCAATTTCAGTGTTGCCTTGAAGCCATCCGCATAACCGGCCTCCGCCAGCAGGGCCTTGGCTTTTTCGACGTCGAAGGGATAGGTGCCGGTCAGGTCTTCATAGGCCGGAGCATGCGGGGCAAAATGCGAGCCGATGGGCGTGCCATAGCCGAACTGCGCCCCGTCAATCAGCGCCTGCCGGTCGATCAGATGCGCGATGGCCTGCCGCACCCGCAGGTCATCAAACGGTTTGCGGGCATTGTTGGTGGCCAGCACCGTCTCGCCCTCGGTGGTGCCCACCACCACGGCAAAGCGTGGATCCGCCTCGAACTGCGGCAGGTTCTCCGGCGCCGGATAGATCGGGAAGCCGTCCACATCGCCCGACAGCAGCGCCGAAAAAGAGGCGGCATTGTCGCCAATGATCTTGAACACCGCCTTGTCCAGCTTCACCGGCGTGCCCCAGTAGTCCGCATTCTTCTGCAGTTCCACCCGGTCACCCTGCACCCACTGGCCGAAGCGGAAAGGCCCGGTGCCGACGGGAGCCGTCTTGTTGGTCTCAGCGCTTTCCGGCGCCACGATCACGGCGTCGCCGGTGCCCAGCAGGGTGATGAAATCGCCCACCGGCTGCTTCAGGGTGATGATCACTTCGGAGGCGCTGCTCGCCTCGACGCTGTCTATCGCCTCGAACCGGGCTTTCTGGGCGTTGACGCTGCCGTCTGCCTTGGCCCGCTCCAGCGAAAATTTCACGTCCCCGGCGTTAAAGCTGGTGCCATCGTGGAAGGTCACGCCTTCGCGCAGCTTGAATGTGTAGGTTTTGCCATCATCCGAAATGGTCCAGCTTTCGGCCAGCGCGGGCTTCACCGTGCCGTCGGCCGCAACCTGTGTCAGGCCTTCAAAGAGGTTGATGAACACCACCTCGTCGATGGCGGCTGCCGCGCCTGCGGTGGGATCAAGATGGGGCGGCTCCAGCCGTACGCCGAGCGTCACGTCCGTGCGCGCCGCCTCTGCGGGAACTGCAGCAAGGATCGCAAACGCTGAGAGACTGCAAAGCGCCATCCGGCGCAGGCCAAGGGCTGAAATCCGCGTCATTTCCCACTCCCCAACGGTTGAACTCCGCTTTGTGTTCAGGAGTTTAACCGCACACACGGGGAAGGGAAGTGAAAACTCGGCAAAGCCCTGGTGCCTTGCCCGTCTGGCTCTCCGTTCATGCCTCGGGCAGCGGGATGAAGTCTTCCTCATCGCCCGGCACGATGTCGAAGCGGCCCTTGCGCCAGTCTTCCTTGGCCTGTTCAATCCGTTCCTTCGACGAGGAGACGAAGTTCCACCAGATGTAGCGCCGCCCGTCCATCGGCTCGCCGCCCAGCAGCATGAAGCGGGCAGGGCCCTTCGCCGTGGCGCGGATCTCCAGCCGGTCGCCGGGCTTGAAGACGAGCAGCTGCGCCGGGCCAAAGGTCTGGCCGGACACCTCGACTTCGCCTTGCAGCATATAGATTGCGCGCTCCTCATAGCCTGCATCCAGCGGAATGCGGGCGCCTGCCTCCAGATGCACATCGGCGAAGAAGAGATCGGTTGCCGTTGTCACCGGCGACTGCGCCCCGTAAAGCCCGCCCGCAACAATGCGAACGGTTGCTCCCTGATCGCTCAGCGCGGGCAAAGCCGCATCGGAATGGTGGGCAAAGAAGGGCTCGCTCTCCTCCAGGTGCTTGGGCAGCGCCACCCAGCTCTGGGTGCCGAACAGGGGCCGTGGCGCCGCCTTGCGCTCGTCCCGCTCCCGTTCCGAATGCACGATGCCGCGCCCGGAGGACATCCAGTTCAGTTCACCCGGCTTGATCAGCTGGTCGGAGCCGAGGCTGTCGCGGTGGTAGAGCTCGCCTTCCAGCAGATAGGTGACGGTGGCAAGGCCGATATGCGGATGCGGCCGCACATCCACGCCGCCGCCGACGATCAGCTCCGCCGGGCCGATCTGGTCGAAGAAGATGAAAGGCCCGACCATCCGCCGCCGGGTGGAGGGCAGGGCGCGCCGCACCTCGAAACCGCCAAGATCCGACGTGCGCGGCATGATCACCGTTTCGATCTGGTCGCAGCTTGCCGCATCGCCGGGAACCGGATCAGGTGCATTCAGCCAGGTCATCGTCTCTCTCCTCGTGCGAACCCTTGCCATATTTGAACTTTAAGGTGGCCTTCTTCGTCCGGCCTGTCCATTGAACAGTCTGTTTCCTCTCCCGTTCCCTTCCACTTCACCAGAGACAGAACATGCAGCGCGTGATGATTGTTGGCGGCCCCGGTTCGGGCAAAAGCATCCTGGCGCGGCAACTGGGTGAGCGTACGGGCCTGCCCGTCTTCCACATGGATCAGATCCACTGGCTGCCGGGCTGGGTCGAGCGCAGCAAGGAAGACAAGGACTGTTTGACCAGCGAAGTCCACCAGCAGGAGCGCTGGATCTTCGAGGGCGGCCATTCGCGCACCTATCCGGAACGGATCGCCCGGGCAGATACCTTCATCTGGCTTGATGTGCCGGTCTGGCTGCGCATGGTCCGGGTGCTGCGCCGCAGCTGGCGCTACCGCGGGCAAAGCCGTCCGGATCTGACGGAAGGCTGCCCGGAGCAGTTCAGCAAGGAAACGCTTAAGTTCCTGCATTTCATCTGGACGACCCGGCACTCCGCCCGCGCCAAGCTGCTGGAGGTCTGGCAATCCCCGCCGCCGCATCTGGCCGTGCACCGCCTGAAAAACCTTGCTGAGGTCAGGGCCTTTCTCGGAACCGTGAAGCGCTTATAGGCCCTGCATTCCTCACCCGAACATCGCCCTGTCCTCCGCCACGCAGGCGCGCAGGAAGTCCTGCACGGCGGCGATGTGGCGCAGCGGGCGGGAGCTTTCGTGCGTCACCATCCAATAGGCTCGCTTCACCTGCACCTCCGGCAGCACGGGGCGGAGGTTTGCGTCATTGCGGGCGATGAAGGCGTGCAGAATGCCGATGCCGGCGCCCGCCCGCACCGCCTCCGTCTGGCCAAGCGCCGAGGCAATCTCGAAGCGCGACGTCCAGTTGCGGGTGAAATCGGCCGCATAGTTGAGGGCAGGGGAATAGATGAGGTCTTCCACCGAGCCGACGAGATCATGCGCTGAAAGATCCGCCAGCGTCTGCGGCGCGCCGCACCGGGCGAGATACTCTGTCGAGGCATAAAGGCCGAGGGCATAGTCGACAAGTTTCGCCGCCACCAGCCGGCCATGCTCAGGCCGCTCGATGGTCACCGCAATATCCGCCTCGCGCCGGGAGAGCGAAAAGGAGCGCGGCATGGGCACAAGCTGGATGGTCAGCCCCGGATGCGCCCGCGTCAGCCGGGCAAGGCGCGGGGCGAGATAGGTGACGCCGAAGCCATCCGGCGCGCCGATGCGCACCGTGCCGCTGATCCCCGGATGCGTGCCGGAGAGGCCGGAACTTGCCGCCAGCAATTCCGCTTCCATCCGCTCGGCTGCGGGCAGCAGCCGCTCGCCCGCTTCCGTCAGGCTGCAGCCCGTCGTGCCGCGCTCCACCAGCCGTGTGTTCAGGCTGTCTTCCAGCGCGGTCAGCCGCCGGGCGACCGTGGCATGGTTCACCCCCAGCCGCTTTGCAGCGCCCAGCATCTGCCCCGAGCGGGCGACAGCCAGAAAGATCCTCAGGTCATCCCAGTTCATGCTGCGCTCCTTGATGTGCAAAAGTGCACAGCGGTTGCGGGAAATGCGCTGTTGTTTTTGCAAAATAACACAGGCAAGACAAGGGCATCAAAAGGGATGCCATGCGAGGCATCTTCAGCCCGGAGGACAGCAGATGCGCAAGATCGGACATTTCATCGGCGGCAAGCACGTGGAGGGCACCTCTGGCCGCTTTGCCGATGTCTTCAACCCGGCAACCGGTGAAGTTCAGGCGCAGGTGGCGCTGGCCACCAAGGCCGAACTGCGCGCTGCCGTCGAAAATGCCGCTGCCGCCCAGCCCGCCTGGGCTGCGCAGAACCCGCAGAAGCGCGCCCGCGTGCTGATGAAGTTCGTCGACCTTCTGCACCGAGACATGGACAAGCTGGCCGAGGCCCTGTCCCGCGAGCATGGCAAGACCATTCCGGACGCCAAGGGCGACGTGATCCGCGGTCTCGAAGTGGCCGAGTTCTGCATCGGCGTGCCGCATCTGATGAAGGGTGAGTTCACCGAAGGCGCAGGCCCCGGCATCGACATGTATTCCATGCGCCAGGCGCTGGGCGTTGTCGCAGGCATCACCCCGTTCAACTTCCCGGCCATGATCCCGATGTGGAAGTTCTGCCCGGCCATCGCAGCGGGCAATGCCTTCATCCTGAAGCCGTCCGAGCGCGACCCTTCCGTGCCGCTGATGCTGGCCGAATTGATGATCGAGGCTGGCCTGCCCGCCGGTATCCTCAACGTGGTCAACGGTGACAAGGACAGCGTGGACGCCATTCTGGACGACGATATCATCCAGGCCGTCGGCTTCGTCGGCTCCACCGCCATCGCCCATTACGTCTATTCGCGCGGCTGCGCGGCCGGCAAGCGCGTGCAGTGCTTCGGCGGCGCCAAGAACCACATGATCATCATGCCGGATGCGGATATGGATCAGGCGGTGGATGCTCTGGTCGGCGCCGGTTATGGCGCGGCAGGCGAGCGCTGCATGGCGATTTCCGTCGCCGTGCCGGTGGGCGAAGACACGGCCGACCGCCTCATCGCCAAGCTTGCCCCCCGCGTCGAGAGCCTCAAGATCGGGCCTTACACCGGCGGCAACGACATCGACTTCGGTCCGCTGGTCACGAAGGATGCCTACACCCGCGTCAAGGGCCTCGTCGACAAGGGTGTTGCGGAAGGCGCCAAGCTCGTCGTCGATGGCCGCGGCTTCAAGCTTCAGGGCTATGAGAACGGCTATTTCATCGGCGGCTGCCTGTTCGACAACGTGACCAAGGACATGGAGATCTACAAGACCGAGATCTTCGGTCCGGTTCTCTCCGTCGTCCGCGCCAAGACCTATGAGGAGGCCATCGACCTGCCGATGAGCCATGAATACGGCAACGGCGCTGCCATCTTCACCCGTGATGGTGATGCAGCCCGCGACTTTGCCTCGCGCATCAACATCGGCATGGTCGGCATCAACGTGCCGATCCCGGTTCCGCTCGCCTACCACACCTTCGGCGGCTGGAAGAAGTCCGGCTTCGGCGACCTGAACCAGCACGGCCCGGATGCCTTCAAGTTCTACACCCGCACCAAGACGGTCACCTCCCGCTGGCCCTCGGGCATCAAGGACGGCGCCGAGTTCGTCATCCCGACGATGCGCTGATCCGGTTCGGATCAAATTGGAAAGGGCGGCCCCGGTGGCCGCCCTTTCTGCTTCTGACCGATGCGATCACCACAGCGGTGTCTACACCGGCAACGTGTTCTCCGGCTCGATCACCAGATGCGGCTCTCCGTTGGAGTTTCGCTGGGGTGAAACGCCGTTCACATCCACGATTGCCGCAATGCGGCGGCGGAAGGCGGAGAAGCTGTCGAAAGTGACCACGTCGACGGGTTCGTCGAACTGGATACCGATTTTGAAGCGCTTGCCACCAGACATGGAGGTGACAGATAGAACCGTGCCCTCGAACGGCTGGCCCAAATAGCGGCCGCGCACCCTCGCGCTCACCTGAAGGAAGTGCGGGGTCGCCATCTTTGCAGCTTGCCGCATCGACACCGGTGCTGCCGCCCGGGCGGCAAGCGTGTTCCAGTCGCGGGCCCCATGGGTCTCGGCAATCAGCTCTAGTGCACGGGAATGGGAAACCGGTGTGCCTTGCGCGGCCATAGCGTTGCGCAGCCTCTTGGCCTGCGCCTTGTAATCCCCGGCTGTCACGGGAGGTGTTCTGTTTGTCATTGGATCTGCCTTCATCAGCATGTGCATGCTAGAAAGCCACGGGTGCTCGCATTGCCATGAGCGCATGCGCTGGTCTGGCTGATGTCTTCACGAGGGCTTCACCACAGATAAGCTTGCGAGCGGCCGGTGCCTCGAACCGGCCCCAGATGTGGTGTATGGCCGGGCCGTGTCAAGAGGCAGGGCGAGGCGGTAGGGAACGGATCAGGATCAGACGCCTATCCTTCCCTCCGGCATAGAGAACTTGTTCACCGCTTCATCCAAATGCGACAAAACGCGTTTTTTTCCCAAGTTGCCTCCCTCTGTGGCCAGTCTATAACCGGACTAAGGTAAAGCTGGCTGCCGTGACCCGCATGGCGGCTGGCCCTGTTGGGGGACAGACAAGGCTGCTTCGTGCGGCCGGTCAGGAAACGCATGAGTGAGCAGACAAGCGCCCACACCGCAGCGGACGGCTGCGCGGCGCATGGCGTGGAGGCCGGCAAGGCCGCAGCACAACCCGTTCCGGCCGGAACGGAGCTTCTTCGCGCCATCACGGCACCGGAGCGCCGGACCATCGCCCGGGCCGGGATGCTGGCCGGGTTTGCTGATTGTCTCTGGATTGTCCAGGCCGCCGCCATTGCCACGGCAGTGGTGCAGATCGCCTTTCCCGTTGCCCTGAAGCTGCCCGGCTGGCCCACGCCGCTGTCTTCCCTTGAAACGGCGCAGGTGATGGCCGGCGTTGTCATCCTGCTGGCTGTCCTGCGCTACGCGCTCTCGCTGGCCGCAAGCCGCCTTGCCTTTGAGGCCGCCGAGCGGGTGAAAACCACCCTGCGCCGCCGCCTGCTCACCGGCCTTGCCAAGGCGGGGCCTGCCGCACAACTGCCGGTCAGCGGTGCCGTGGCGGCAGCCGTCACCGATCAGGTCGAGGCGGTCGGCCCCTATCTCCGCCGCTTCCTGCCGATCCGCATCCGGCTGGTTCTGGCGCCGCTGGCGATCCTGCTCATCAGCTTCTGGGTCAACTGGTTCGTAGCCGTGATCCTGCTGGTGGCAGGACCCATGATCCCGCTTTTCATGGCCCTCATCGGCATTCGGGCACAATCGGCCTCTGACGAACAGCAGGGCGAACTGACCCGGCTTGGCGGGTTCCTCATGGACCGGCTGGCGGGGCTCGAAACCCTCAAGCTTCTGGGCGCGGCAGAGCGCACGGGCCGGCAGGTGGCAGAGGCCGGGCAGTCCTTCCGCGTGGCAACCATGAAGGTGCTGCGCATCGCCTTCCTCTCCTCCACCGTTCTGGAGCTGTTCAGCGCGTTGGGCGTTGCCTTTGTCGCCGTCTATGTCGGCTTTTCCCTGCTCGGGCAGCTCACCTTCGGCACGTGGGGTGCGCCGGTTGATCTGTGGTCCGGCCTGTTCGTCCTGCTGCTGGCACCGGAATTCTTCTCGCCCCTGCGTGCCTTTGCGGCTGCCTATCACGACAAGGCGGGCGCGCAGGCCGCAGCCGGGCATCTGGCTCTCCTGCCCATGGCGGAGGAAGATGCGGCTCCCACGCCAGCTCAGGCTGCGATGACGCCGCCTGCCGGACCGGTGGCCGTCACGTTCCGGTCTGTCACGCTTGGCCATGAAGCCAGGCCGGTGCTCGCCGGGCTTGATCTTGATTTGCGCCCCGGCGAGTTGCTCCATCTGCGCGGACCGAGCGGCTCGGGCAAATCCACCTTGATGGATGCGCTCATCGGCCTCAATCCGCCGCTGTCGGGCGAAATCCTGATCAGCGGCACGCCGCTTTCCGCGCTGGACCAGGGGCTCTGGCGCAGCCGCATTGCCTGGCTGTCGCAGGACCCGCGCCTGTTCTTCGGTTCCGTGCGCGCCAATCTGCGCCGCGCCGCGCCAGACGCCACAGATACCGGCATCTGGGCTGCGCTGGAACTCGCAGGGGCTAAAACTCTTGTCGAACAGATGCCGCGCGGCCTGTCCACCAGCCTGGGCGAGGACGGCTTCGGCCTGTCGGTCGGCGAGGCGCGCCGCATTGCTCTGGCCCGCGCCATGCTGCGGCCTGATCCGCTGCTGGTGCTCGCAGACGAACCCACCGCCGGGCTCGATGAGGACACAGCGGCCGTCGTCATCGCGGGCCTCAAAGTCCTGTGCCGGGGCCGCAGTGCGCTTATCGCCAGCCACGATCCGGCGCTGCTCGCGCTGCCGGGCCGGGTGTTCGATCTTGAGCCCCAGAGCCTGCCGGAGGTGGCCGAATGAGATCCGTTCTCCAGCTCTTGCGCCTGCAATTTGCCGCTGGCCGTGCCAGTTTCCTGCTGGGGCTCGCGGCTGCCCTCGTCCCTGCGCTGGCGGGTTTCCTGCTGCTGGGCGTATCCGGCTGGTTCATCACTGCCTCCGCCCTCGCAGGGGTGGCCGGCACGCTGCTGAATTTCTTCGTCCCCAGCGCGCTCATCCGCGCCTTTGCCATTGCCCGCACCGCCGGGCGCTATGGCGAGCGGATGCTGACCCATGACGCCACCTTCCGTTTTCTGGCGGACCTGCGCGCCCGTGTCTTCACCGGCTTTGCCCATCGCCGCGCCGCCAGCGCCCAGCAGAGCCGCAGCGGCCTGAAGCTCTCCCGCCTGACGCTGGATATCGACCAGCTCGACCGGGTGTATCTGCGCCTCGCCGTGCCTGCTGCGGCGCTGGCCGCCGTGCTGGCGGTGGCAGCGCTCATGGCCGCCAGCCTTGTGCCCGCCGCGTTGCTGCTGGTGCTGCTCGGCCCGCTGGTGCTGCTGGGCGCTGCCCGCCGGGTGATGGCACCAGGCATGGCAGGGGAGGCGCGAAGGGCGGAAGCGGCCGAAGAAGCCATCCGCCTGCGCACCGTTGATCTCGTGGCTGGCCGCCGCGATCTTGCCGTCTATGGCGGGCTGGAGCAGCCGGTGGAGGCAGTTCTTTCCGCGGACCGGCGCCGCGCCAAGGCTGCCCGCCGCATCGAGCATGTCACCTCCCGCGCGGAACTTGCCGTCATGGCCTCGGGGCAAGCGATTGCCGCCATTGCGCTGGCCGTGATGGCACGTGAAGTGGAAGGCGGGCTGGCGGGCGCTGCCATTGCCGCAGGTGTCATTCTGGCCTCGCTGGCTTTGGCCGAAACGCTGGCCGGCTTGCTGCCCGGCCTTGCCGCCTTCACCCGCACCCGCCGCGCGGCGGACCGGCTGGTGCCGCTTGCCGCCGGTGCGGATGTCCGTCCGGCGGAACCTGCTGCGGCCTCTTATGCCGGAACCGCCCCCGCTGGCGCCGTGCTGGCACTTTCATCGGTCAGCTTCACCTATCCCGGGGCCATCCGCCCCGTGCTGGAGGATTTCAGCCTCACGGTTGCGCCGGGCGAATGGCTTTGCCTTGCCGGACCCAGCGGCTGCGGCAAGTCCACGGTTCTGGCCCTCGCCAGCCGCCTGATGCCGCCGGACAGCGGCCAGATCTGGCTGGAGGGGCAGCCCCTCGAAGCTCTGGATGAGGCCGCACTGCGCCGCTCTGTTGCCGTGGTCACGCAAAAGCCCGTTCTCTTCGCAGGGACGGTGGCCGAAAACCTGCGCCTTGCCGCCCCGGAGGCTACTCCGGACGCGATGTGGCAGGCGCTGGAGCGGGTGGGTCTTCAGGATGTCATCGCTGCCCGGCCGGAGGGGTTGCTGAGCCCCTTGGGGCAGGGCAGCACCGGCCTTTCCGGCGGCGAGGCCCGGCGCTTCACGCTGGCCCGGGCGCTCTTGCAGCGCCCCTGCTTGTGGCTGCTGGACGAGGTGACGGAAGGGCTTGACCCGATAAGCGCTGCCCGCGTGCTCGACACGATCGAAATCCTGCGCGGCGACTCTGCCGTTCTGATGATCTCGCATCACAGACGTGAAATGGACCGCGCCACCCGTGTTCTGCACTTCCGCCAGTCTTGATCTCGATCAGGCGCATCTATTGTTTGAAATCGGGGCTTGTACGTATCAAGAGGGGGCGAAACCTTTGAAATCAAGGCGTCATCAGTCTGAAATACCCTACGGGCTGAACCTTGTTGCCCCTGCGCGAAACCGCCGCGGCAACTGTTGGTAACAAAACGTCCACCAGCGTTCTATTATAGTTCGTCAAATCCGAAACTATGTCACCGGTGGAACGCGAGATGGGGCTCTCGCGCCAGTCCGGGACGGGAGACAAGCCATGGATATCGGGGTCGTAGAACTCTCTCGTCTGCAGTTTGCCATGACTGCGCTTTATCACTTTCTCTTCGTGCCACTCACCCTCGGGCTCTCTGTCATTCTGGCGGTCATGGAAACCGTCTATGTGATGACGGGCCGCGAGATCTGGAAGCGCATGGTCAAATTCTGGGGCACGCTGTTCGGCATCAACTTCGTGCTGGGGGTGTCCACAGGCCTCACCATGGAATTCCAGTTCGGCATGAACTGGAGCTACTACAGCCAGTATGTGGGCGATGTCTTCGGCGCGCCGCTGGCCATCGAGGGGCTGATGGCCTTCTTCCTTGAGGCAACCTTCGTCGGCCTGTTCTTCTTCGGCTGGGACAAGATGACCCCGCGCGGCCATCTGACCGCCACCTGGGCCATGGCGCTGGGCACCAATTTCTCCGCCCTGTGGATCCTCATCGCCAATGGCTGGATGCAGCACCCGGTAGGTGCGGTGTTCAACATCGACACCATGCGCATGGAAGTCGCAAGCTTCTATGATGTGATCTTCAACCCGGTGGCGCAGTCCAAGTTCGTGCACACGGTCTCCGCCGGCTATGTCACGGCGGCGCTGTTCGTGCTGGGTGTGTCGGCCTGGTACATGCTGAAAGGCCGTCATCTGGAGCTGGCCCGCCGCTCCATCGCCGTGGCCGCCGCCTTCGGCTTTGCCTCTGCCCTGTCCGTCGTCGTGCTGGGCGATGAAAGCGGTTACGAGGCCAACACGAACCAGAAGATGAAGCTGGCCGTGATGGAAGCCATGTGGGAAACCGAGCCCGCTCCTGCTTCCTTCAACATCATCGCCATTCCGGACATGGCAAAGCGCGAGAACAGCTTCGCCATCCACGTGCCTTACGTGATGGGCCTCATCGCCACCCGCTCGCTGGATCAGGAAATGCCAGGCATCAAGGAGCTGGTGGAACAGTCGAAGGACCGCATCCGCTCCGGCGCCATTGCCCTTGAGACCCTGCGCGAGATCCGCGCCGGAGACGACACGCCGGAAAAGCGTGAGCTGTTCCAGCAGCATGTGCAGGATCTGGGCTACGGCTACCTGCTCCAGCCGCATACGGATACGCCGATGGAGGCCACAGAGGCTCAGATTGACGCAGCCGCCTGGAACACGGTGCCCAATGTCTGGCCGATGTTCTATGCCTTCCGCATCATGGTCGCTTGCGGCTTCTTCTTCATCCTGCTGACGGCGGTGTTCTTCTATCTCTCCTCCGCAGGCAAGCTGGAGACGGTCCGCCAGAACCACCGCTGGCTGCTGCATGTCGCCGTCTGGTCCATTCCGCTGCCCTGGATCGCTGCGGAAATGGGCTGGTTCGTCGCCGAATATGGCCGCCAGCCGTGGATCATCGAAGGTGTGCTGACCACCGCTGCCGGTGTCTCGAGCCTCACGGTCGGGGATGTGCTCATGACGCTGGCCGGCTTCGTGGCGCTTTACACCGTGCTTCTCGTCATCGAGGTGAAGCTGCTGCTGAAATACATCCGCAAGGGGCCCGAAGAGCCCTCCCTTCCCGAGACGGGCATGAGTGCGCCCCGTCCCATCCAGATTGCTGCGGAGTAAGACCATGGTCCTTTATGAACTCATCGACTATTCCGTCCTCAAGCTCATCTGGTGGGGCCTGCTCGGCATCCTGCTGATCGGCTTTGCCGCCACGGACGGCTTCGACATGGGTGTCGGCACCCTTCTGCCGGTCGTGGGCCGCACCGACATCGAGCGGCGCGTCGCCATCAACTCCATCGCCCCCACATGGGAAGGCAATCAGGTGTGGCTGGTGCTGGGGGGCGGGGCCATCTTCGCCGCATGGCCCGCGCTTTATGCGGTCAGCTTCTCCGGCTTCTACCTTGCCATGTTCGTGGCGCTCGCCGCGCTCATCCTGCGCCCCGTTGCCTTCAAGTACCGCTCCAAGAGCCCGGATCCGGCCTGGCGCAGCCGCTGGGACTGGGCGCTGTTCACCGGCAGTGCCGTGCCTGCGCTGGTGTTTGGCGTGGCCGTCGGCAACGCGCTGCAGGGCGTACCCTTCAGCTTCGACAATGACCTGAGGATGACCTATTCCGGGTCCTTCTTCGGCCTGTTCTCGCCCTTCGCGCTGCTCTGCGGCCTGCTGTCCGTCGCCATGCTGGTGATGCACGGCGGGGCCTGGCTCGGCCTCAAGGCTGATGGCGTGGTGGCGAAGCGCGGCCGCTTCTACGGCACGGTTGCCGCGCTCGCCGTCATCGCCCTCTTTGCGCTGGGCGGCCTTGCCGTCTCCTCCGGCTTTGTCGAGGGCTACCGCATCACCAGCGCCATTGACCCGCAGATGCAGGCCAACCCGCTGGCCAAGGTGGTGGAACGGGCGCCCGGCGCCTGGATGGAGAATTACAGCCTCTATCCCTGGATGATCCTTGCCCCCGTGCTCGGCTTTGCCGGGGCAGTGGGCGCGCTCATCGGCCTCAACACCCGCTTCGAGGCGCTGACCTTCATCTCCTCGAAGCTGGCCGTCTTCGGCATCATCTCCACGGTGGGCGTTTCCATGTTCCCCTTCATCCTGCCCAGCTCGCTGCAGCCGCAGGCCGGACTGACGGTATGGGACTCGCCCTCAAGCCACGCCACCCTGTTCAACATGCTCGTTGCGACCATCATCTTCCTGCCGCTGATCCTCATGTACACCGCCTATGTCTACCGGGTGCTGTGGGGCAAGGTGAGCGAGGAAAGCGTCGCCAACGATCACGCCTCTTACTGAAGGAACCTGCCCATGTGGTACTTCGCCTGGATCCTCGGTATGCCTCTGGCCTGCTGCCTCGCCATCCTCAACGCCATGTGGCTTGAAATGCGCGAGGACACTGAAAAGCAGAAGAAGGCAAGCTGAGAACGAAGAAGCAGCCCGCCAGTGCTGCCTCATGCCACGGCTACGGCCGTGGCATCGTTGTTTCGTGGTCTCTGTGTTGGCAAGACCCGTACAGTTCCACCGTTCATCCGCTGCGGCGCGCATATTCCCTGGCAAGGTCCAGAAACGCCCGCACACCAGCGGAAAGATTGCGGCGGCCGGGATAATAGAGGCACAGCCCCGGATAGGGTGGTGTCCAGTCCTCCAGGACCCGGACAAGGCGTCCCGCTTCGATGTCCGCAAGCGCTTCCTGTTCCATCGTATAGCCCACACCGGTGCCTTCAAGCGCGGCTGCCCGCACGAGGCTCGCCTCATCGAGGGTGATTGGCCCCGGCACATCAAGATGCAGCTGCTCCCCCTCCTTTTCGAACCACCAGCGGAACAGCGCGCCATCGGGCAGGCGGACGCGGATGCACCGGTGATTGAGCAGATCGGGCGGGACCATCGGCCGGCCATGTTTCTCGAAATAGGCAGGGCTTCCCACCACCGCATGCCGCTGGGGTTGGCCCAGGGATACGGCGATCATGTCGCTCGGAACGAGCCCCGCAACCCTGACGCCCAGATCGAACCCGTCCCGGACAATATCGACCATCTTTCCTTCGGTAACGATATCGGCGTGCATCTCCGGATAGCGGCGCAGAAACTCCAGCACGAGCGGCGAAAGGATCGCGCGGGCTGCAAAGGGCGCGGCGTTGATCCTTATCGTTCCGGACGGGGTGCCGCGTTGCGCACGGACGCAATCCAAAGCCGTATGCAGGTCCTGGAGCGCAGGCGAGATCTGCTGCACGAAAAGCCGGCCGGCCTCCGTCAGTGACACGCTGCGTGTGGTGCGGTTGAACAGCCGCACACCCAGCCCCGCTTCCAGCTTGCCGACCGTGTGGCTGAGTGCCGTTGTCGACATGCCGAGTTCGATCGCCGCTGCCCGGAATGTTCCCCGCCGTGCAATGGCGATGACCGCTTCAAGTTCCCTCAGGCTGGCCTGTTCCATTATCCCGATCCATTCATCACGATATTCATGTTTGTCCTGCTTATCCATACAATGCTTGAAGGCTAAAGTCGTGTCATCGGAAAAGGAGACACACGATGGAAATGCCCCTTATCGTGAAAGCGTTTTTTGACGCTGACAGCCGCAACGACGCAGATGCCTTGTCGGACGCCTTCGCGGCGGACGCGGTCGTGCAGGACGAAGGCGCCCGCCATCAGGGCACGGCTGCCATTCGCAGCTGGTGGAGCGCAGCCAAGGCCGCATCCCAGTTTGTTGCCGAGCCGCTTGAAGCCACATCAGGAGACGGTAAGGCTTTCGTCCGTGCGAGGGTCAGCGGCCAGTTTCCCGGCAGCCCGCTGATCCTCTCCTATGCCTTCACCCTCAGGAACGGCGAGATCGCAGCGCTGGAGATCACGGCATGAGCGGCTTTCTCGATCTGGAGGGCAAGCGGGTTCTCGTCACTGCCGGAACCAAGGGGGCGGGGGCTGCGGTGGTGAGCCTGTTCCGCGAGCTGGGTGCGCAGGTCCTGACCACGGCGCGGGCACGTCCGGCAAGCCTGCCGGAGGCGCTTTTCGTCGAAGCGGACCTGACCACCCTTGAGGGATGCGAAACCGTCTCAGAGGCTGCACGTCAACGGCTCGGCGGCACAGACATTATTGTCCACATGCTGGGGGGCTCGTCAGCCCCCGGCGGCGGCTTTGCGGCGCTGACGGAGGATCACTGGCAGCAGGAACTGTCGCTCAATCTTTTGCCTGCCGTCCGGCTGGACCGGCTGCTGGTCCCGGAGATGGCGGCCCGGGGAAGTGGCGTGGTCGTGCATGTCACTTCCATCCAGAGCGTGATGCCGCTGCCGGAAGCCACCACCGGCTATGCCGCAGCCAAGGCGGCGCTGTCGGCCTACAGCAAGGCCCTCTCCAAGGAAGTCTCCCCCAAGGGCGTGCGGGTGGTCCGGGTGTCCCCCGGCTGGATCGAGACCGAAGCCTCGGTTCATCTGGCGCAGCGTTTGGCAAGAGAAGCGGGCACGGACCTTGAGGGCGGCAAGAAGATCATCATGGACGCGCTGGGGGGCATTCCGCTGGGCCGCCCAGCAAAACCGGAGGAGGTCGCCAATCTGATCGCTTTCATGGCCTCCAGCCGCGCCGCCTCGATCACTGGCAGCGAATACACCATCGACGGGGGAACCGTGCCAACTGTGTAACCGCCACTGCATGTAACCGCTGGTCAGGCGGGCGTGTCCCACCCGCCGAGCTGCGCATAGACTGCATCGCGCAGATGGCGGATGCCGCGGTTCAGATCAGCCAGTTGCTGTGGCGTCTGGGCCGAGGCGGCAAGCAGGGTGTCGCTGAGACAGCCCGCCTTGTGCTTCAAGGCGATGCCCTCTTCCGTCAAGGCGATCAGCACCTGCCGTTCGTTGTTCAGGTTCCGGGTTCTGCGCAGCAGTCCGGATGTTTCGAGGCGCTTCAGGACCGGGGTAAGCGTGCTGGATTCCAGGGCCAGGGCGCGGGCGATGGCCCCCACCGTCTGGCCATCTTCGCTCCACAGCACGTTGAGCACCAGATACTGCGGATACGTCAGGCCCAGCCCGTCGAGCAGGGGCTTGTAGGCGCGCTGGATGGCGATGCCGGCACTGTAGATTGCGTAGCACAACTGGTCGTGCAAGGGCGGCGGATCATTGGGGCGTTCGGTCATTCGGGGCTCCTGTCAGCCGGTATATAACCCATGCGCCGGCGAAAACCAATATCGCGATAACAATCCGCTTGACGTGTCGAATGAGGTTCGATAATAAAGATATCGCTATAAATGTTATTGCAACTTAAGAAGGAGATAATCATGACCCGCCAGATCAGGACCACCATCGCCGCGATTGCAGCGGCCGCCGCAATGTCTGCCGCACAGGTGGCAAACGCTGCTGACAGCATTCCTCACGATCAGTCCGTCAAGAACGTCGTGCTCGTCCATGGCGCTTTCGCGGATGGCTCGGGCTGGAAGGGCGTTTACGACAACCTCACACAGCGCGGTTACCGTGTGACCATCGTCCAGAACCCGCTGACCTCTCTTGAGGACGATGTTGCGGCCACCCGGCGTGCGCTTGAGCGGCAGGACGGCCCGGTCATTCTTGTCGGGCACTCCTGGGGCGGCACCGTCATCACGGAAGCAGGCATTGATCCCAAGGTCGCAGGGCTGGTCTATGTCTCCGCGTTGTCCCCGGATGCGGGCGAGACGACAGCTCAGCAATATGAGGGCTTTGCCCCGGCGTCGGAATTCGTGCTGGACATCACGGCCGATGGGTTCGGCTATGTCAGCCCGGAAAAGTTCAAGGCTGGCTTCGCGCATGACACGACGGATGCCGAGGCCGCCTTCATGCGGGACTCGCAGGTTCCGATCAATATGTCGGCATTCGGCACCAAGCTCGAAAACGCAGCCTGGCGCATGAAGCCCAGCTGGGCGGTGATCGCCACCGAAGACAAGGCATTTGATCAGGCCATGCTGGTCCATATGGCCGAGCGCATCAATGCCAGGATCACAAGGGTGCAGGCGAGCCATGCTCTGTTCATGACGCAGCCGGAGACTGTCTCTGACACCATTGACGAGGCCGCCAGAACCGTCTCAGCCGCAAGCAAGTGATGGCCGCTGTGCGAACGGGCGGGCCGTTTGCAAGCCCCAGGCACAAAACTCCAGACACAAAACCCCGGCGCGATGTCTCGCGCCGGGGTTTGCTGTTTTCGTCAGCCGGAAAGCCGGATCAGGCGGCCTTGGTGGCCGCGTCCGCCTTCAGGGCTTCGAGGATGTTCTGCGGCGAGGAGACGCCATAGGGGTCGGTGGCGCAGTTGTCGGAGAAGCCTTCTTCCTCGAACCACTTCTCGACGCGGCCATTGTCGACAACGGCGGCATAGCGCCAGGAGCGCATGCCGAAGCCGACGTTGTCCTTGGCGACCAGCATGCCCATCTTGCGGGTGAATTCGCCCGAGCCATCCGGAATGACCTGAACGTTCTTGATTTCCTGAGCCTTGGCCCAGGCGTTCATCACGAAGGCATCATTGACCGAGATGCAGTAGATGGCATCGACGCCGAGCGCCTGAAACTCGCCGAACAGCTTCTCGAAATCCGGCAGCTGATAGGTGGAGCAGGTCGGCGTGAAGGCGCCGGGCAGGGAGAACAGCACCACGCGCTTGCCGGCAAAATAGTCGGCCGTGGTCTTGTCTTCCCAGCGGAACGGGTTCGGCCCGCCAACGCTTTCGTCACGCACGCGGGTGCGGAAGGTCACATCGGGAACGTTTCTGCCGAGCATGGGTCAACTCCTTGAAGTCATGAGTGTTTCCAGCAGCGCCGGGAGGTGTGCCGGGAAAGGGGGGGCTTGCCGCCCCTGAATTTGGGTGCCTGGACAGCCGGGAGGGGCCATCCGCAAAAACCGCTACCCCAAATGCTGCAACGCCGCAACCCCATGCGGCAGTGCGGTGGAGAGTTAGCTGCCAAATGACGCGGCAAGGCTGCCATGACGGCGCCATAACCCCCCCAACACATGCGCCCAGCACCGCCGCACCGGTCTGTGCGGGCAACGGCAGGCCGGATAAAGGCGGTGGCAAGGCTGTCTTCCAACACCAATGACGCGCGATCCGGACAGGCTGGAATGCGGACGTCAAGATCTCCTCAGAAGCTGTCGTTGCGGACGTCAAGCGCATCACGCAGACCGTCACCGATGAAGTTGAAGCTGGACACGGCGATGGTAATGGCGGCGCCCGGAATGATCGCCATCCACGGGGCTGATCCAAGGTATTGTTGCGCCCCGTTCAACATGTTGCCCCAGCTTGGCAGAGGCGGCTGGATGCCGAAGCCCAGGAAGCTGATATAGGCTTCCAACAGGATAGCGCGGGCCACTGTCAGGGTGGCCGCGACGATGATTGGCCCCACGCAATTGGGCAGAATCTCGCGGAACATGACATGGCTGTGCGACAAGCCCAGCATGCGGCCGGCAAGAACATATTCCCGCTCTTTCAGTGACCGCACTTCGGCTTCGACGATGCGGGCCACTTCCATCCAGCCGGTAAGTGCGATGATCACCGTGATCATGATCGGGCTGGGTTTCAGTGCGACTGCCAGAGCCAGCAGAAGAAAGATCGTGGGAAAAGACAGGAACCCGTCAACAAGCCGCATCATGACAGCGTTCACCGTGCGCCCGCTGTATCCTGCGACAACACCGATCAACGTCCCGAGGATCGTCGCCAGAAGCATGGCGAAAAAGCCGACGAGCAGCGAAATCCTGCCCGCCATCAGCAAACGTGCTGCAATGTCACGGCCCAGAGGGTCCGTCCCCAGATAGTGCTGGCCGGTAAGTGGCGGTGCGAAGCGTGCCCGCAGGTCGACCTGCAGCATGTCATAGGGAAGAAAGTAGGGTCCGAAGGCGCACAGCAATATGACAATGCTGATCATCAGCAGCCCCAGGAGGGCCAGCCGGTGCGTAAGGAACCGCCGCACGACGAGGCTTTGCCACCAGCGGGGCATCGGGGCAGGGAGAATTTGCACGGTGGTCATGGGAGCCTCCTCAAGCGCGGTTCAGGTAAGACGGATGCGCGGATCGACGAGTGCGACCACGATATCGGCGACAAGGTTGGCGGCGATGGTCAGCACCGCCGAGAACATGAGCAGGCCCATCACCACCGGATAATCGCTATAGCCCAGGCTATCGAGGAACAGACGTCCCATGCCCGGCCAGGTGAAGACGGTTTCGGTCACCAGTGCGCCCGTCAGCAACGAAGGCAGTTGAACCCCCGCAAGCGTGATCATCGGCAAAAGCGCATTGCCCACGACATGCTTCATGATCACCCGGCGTTCGCTAACCCCTTTTGCCCGGGCAGTCTTGACGAACTCCTGGCTGATAGCGTCCAGCGTGGCCGTGCGCATGAAACGGCTCCAGATCGCAATGTGGACCAGCGCAAGCACGACTGATGGCATGATGAGGTGGTGCATGTAGTTCAGCACCGATCCGTCGCCGATCGTGTACATGTTGCCCGCAGGCAACCAGCCGAGCTTCAGCGAGAATACATAGATGCCGATGAGCCCGAACCAGAAGGTCGGGATCGACAGCGCGATCATCGCACCGACAGTCGCCATGTAATCAAAGGCCGAATAGCGATGCGTAGCACCGCGGATACCAACCCATGTGCCCACGGCCACTGCAATCACGGTCGATGACCCCATCAGAAGGAGAGTGGCAGGCACATGCCGGGAAATCACCGACAAAACCGGACTGCCATCGCGAAACGACGTTCCCCAGTCTCCCAGTAACAGGCGCCCGGCCCAATCGATGTATTGGGTCCAGACTGGCCTGTTCAGCCCCAGCTGTTCCTTGATCCGCGCCATGTCTTCCTGCGTCATGCCGGGATCCAGGGCGTATTGCGCCAGAGGGCCGCCGGGGATCATATTCAGGACGGTAAAGCCAATGATCGAAACGATCACCAGCAGCACCAGGCTCTGCATCAGTCGGCCTAACAGGAATGCAGCCATGTTTCCCTCCGGTGGCGTGCGGATAAGTTCGCCGCCCGCCACGAAGGACGGGCGGCGGCATCTGTGACGTCAGTCCAAGTACCAGGAAGCCGCGTTTGAAGATTCCGTGCGGGTGTTGCTGTTTGCCTCGAAACCCTGAACGTTTGACTTCCAACCGTACACTGCGGTGTTGATGAACAACGGCAGGAAAGGCAAATCGTCACGAATGATTTCTTGTACCTTCAGGTAGATTGCACGCCGCGCTTCGGGATCGAAGGTCTTGGCGCCCTCTTCCAGCAGCTTGTCCACTTCCGGGTTGGAATACTGGGCGTTGTTCGATCCGCGCCCACCTTGAGCCGCAATGGCATTGGTATGGAAGCGGGTGGTCACATCAGGGTCAGCGCCGACCAGATAGGTGATGGCAACCATCGCGCTTTCGAATTGTGACAGTCTCCAGAAATCACCCCACATGACCGCCGGGGGCATATTCTCGATCGTCATTTCGACGCCGATCTCGGCGAAAGACTGCTGGATGAACTGCTGGGCCTGTTCGCGAAGATGCGCACCCGTCGTTGTCGAGTTCTTGAACGACAGCCTGACCCCGTCCTTGGTCCGGATTCCATCCGCTCCGCGTACCCAACCCGCTGCGTCCAGCATCTCCGCGGCCCGGGCGGGGTTGTACTCATGCTTCGGCAGATTCTCATGATAGTAGAAAGACTGCGGCGGCATGAATGTCTCAATCTGACGTGCGACACCGTAGTACAGAATGTCGATGATCGACTGCCGGTCGATGGCGAAGTACAGCGCCTCGCGCACAGCCTTCTCCTTGAACTGCGGCAGACCCTGGTTCAGATAGATCGACTCGACGGAACTGCGCGGCACCAGGGTCACGGTGCGGTCCGGCAGGGTGCTCGCCTCATGATAGTTGTCGGGAGTTATGAAGGCATTTCCGACCAGGTCGATGTCTCCGCTGCGGAACTGGGTGTAGAGCACAGTCTGGTCCGGGATGTATTTGAAGATGAGCTTCTCGATATAGGGGCCGTCATCGTGGTAGTTCGGGTTGGCAACCAGCTCGACGTGATCGCCAGCCTGACGCTGACCCCACTTGAATGCGCCGGTGCCGACAGGCGCCTGATTGAAGGCTGCCTCGTTGACGTTGCTCTCATCCTTCAGCAGGTGCTCAGGAACGATGAAGGTTTCGGTCAGGAATGAGAGGTAAGGCGCGAAGGGCTCTTCCATGCGCCAAGTGATTTCGGTCGGAGAAACAACGGTAATGTCGCGGACCAAATTATGGCCGGTCGTCCTCCAGGCCTTGAAGTTGGGGTTGACGATCAGTTCCAGCGTGAACTTCACGTCATTGGCGGTAAAAGGCGTGCCATCATGCCAGCGCACATCGTCGCGCAGACGGATGCGCCAGGACAGGCCATCTGCTGAAATGCCGCCGTTGGCCTGAGTGGGCACTTCGACCGCGAGGTTCGGCACGATCTGACCTTCAGCCGTGATCCGGAACAGCGCATCGAAAACCGAGTAGATGACGCTGTCGTCGACTTCGATATGCGGCATCAGCGGGTTGAACACGGTCGGTTCCTGCGACAGACCGACGACAATTCGGCCACTTGGTGTCGCGGGCTGGGCGAAGGCGGGTTTGCCGAAGAGGTGCGGTGCAAAGGCCCCAATCGCGCCGCCTGCCGCCAGAATTTGCAGTGCGGCACGGCGGGAATATCCGGCAGGTCTGGTGATCTTACTGGTCATCTTGTTCTCCTCTGTTTGTCTCTGGTTGATGATCACCGAATTCAGCAAGCCGCTGAAACTCCGGGGTCAATGCCTTCTCCCGGAATGGCCGAGACCAGCTCGCGCGTGTAGTCAGCTTGCGGGTTGAAGAAGATCTGTGAGGGCGGCCCCATCTCGACGATCCGGCCCTTCTGCATCACGGCGATTTCATCGCAGATCTGGCTGGCCACGCGCAGGTCATGCGTGATGAAGATCATCGCCACCCCGGTTTCGCGCTGGATACGGTCCAGCAGTTCCAGGATCTGTGCCTGGATCGAGACATCCAGTGCGGAGACCGCTTCATCGGCGACAAGCAGCTTCGGCTTGAACATCAAGGCACGGGCAATGCCGATCCGCTGGCGTTGTCCGCCCGAGAACTCGTGCGGATAGCGCTCCAGCGCGCGGGGCTCGAGCCCAACCTTGGTCAGAAGGTCTTTTGCGGCTTCACGCGCCTGCGCTGCGGGTACTCCATGTGCGACAGGTCCGACGGTCAGAATGGTGCCGATCGTCATGCGGGGATTAAGCGAGGCAAAGGGGTCCTGAAAGATCATCTGGATCTTCGGCCGCATACCGCTGAAGTCCCTTTCGGAAAGCCGGGCAATGTCGCGCCCCTCGAAAAGGATTGACCCGCTGTCGGCCGGCATCAGCTTGATGAGCAGGCGTCCGAGAGAGGATTTGCCCGACCCGCTTTCGCCGACGACGCCCAGAGTGCGGCCGGGACTGACGTCAAACGACACTTCACGCACGGCAGGTACCACCCGCTCGGTGCGAAACAGTTTGCTGCCGCTGCGATAGGTCCGGACCAGACCACGGACCTTCAGCACCGGCTCGGCGCTTGCCGTCACAACCGGCACCCGATCTTCGCTGCGCAGATGCGGCACGGCGGCTATCAGGCGTTGGGTATAGGGATGATCGGGGCTCTTCAGGACCTTCGCTGCCAGCCCCGCCTCGACCAAATGGCCTTTTTCCATGACCACCACGGAGTCGGCGATCTCTGCGACGACGCCGAAATCATGGGTGATGAACATCACACTCATGCCCTTGCGGCGCTGGATGTCCCGGATAAGCTTCAGGATCTGCGCCTGCGTCGTCACATCCAGCGCCGTCGTTGGCTCGTCCGCTATCAGGATCGACGGCTCCAGCGCCAGCGCCATGGCGATCATCACCCTCTGACGCTGGCCGCCCGACAGGCGGAACGGATACTGGTGATACATCAGCTCAGGCTCGGGCAGGCCGACCTCGGTCAGCAGTTCCAGCGAGCGTTCCCGGCGCGACACCACTGTGCCGACGCCATGGGCTGCCATTGCTTCGTCGATCTGGGCGCCCACGGTCATCAGCGGATTCAGCGCCGACAGCGGATCCTGGAAGATCATGGAGACCACGCGCCCACGCAGACTGCGCAGCTCTTCAGCGCCCATTCCGATGATTTCGCGATCTTCCAGACGGACAGACCCGGCAGTGACCCTCATGGCTTTGGGCAGAAGTCCCATGACGGTATTGGCCGTCATGGACTTGCCCGAACCGCTTTCGCCGATCACGCAGAGGATCTGACCACGCGGCAAGTCGAAGGACACGCCGTCGATCGCGTGTGCCCGCTCCATTCCCTCGGGCAGACTCACAGTCAGGCCACGAACCGAAAGCGCGATGTCGTTCTTGAAGGTACTTTCAAGTCCCTGGCTCATCGCGTCCCCTTCGCTACCGTTGCCGTCCCGCTTTTCCTTGGAATTCCTGCCGCCCTCGAAAGGCGCGGTCCGGACCAGATCTAAAGCTCCCGAGCATCCGTCATCTCTTCTTCATGATTGGTCTTTTCAGGCTCAAAAAGCAGTCGTTTATGGTTGAAGCAGCAGCACGAACCACCGAACTTTCGCGGCTGTCAGGCATATTCTTCTGTGCTTTCTCTAGGGCAGGGAGAATGGGGTACGATGCGGCCAGCCCGCCTGTCCCTTCAAGGGGGGCAAACAGTGCCTGCAGCCATTGATGCTCATCCCCTCCAGAGCCCCAGAACGCCAGACCGGAACGATATGCCGGCGTGACAGAGGAAACGGGCTCATTGCCGGTGATAATCCGCATCTTGTTGCGGATACCAAGCTTATGCGCGGTCCTTCATGGCATTGAGGCCGGACGTCTTCGGGCTGCCCGTATCGTGCCGGTGATCCGCTGCCGGCCGGCGTTTCCCGTGCCCGCAAGCCCGAAAAGTTCCACACCCGCAGTGAATTGCGCGTCGCTCGCGCGCTGGCCCGGCGTCTGGCGGGAGGCATCCGCGGCGAACGGCATTTTCTGCGGCCACCTTCGCAAGCGCTGGCGCAAACAGCCGCAAGAGCATGGGAACGGGCCAAAAATTCTGCAGCCGGCGGGATAATCTTCAGGAAACGAAACAGGGAAACCTGCAATGACGATGGTTGATACATCAGCTCTGACAAAAGTCGAGATCGTCCCCTTTTGCGCAGAACACTTACCCGGCGCGCTGGCCCTGTCGCAGGCTGCAGGGTGGCCGCACCGTATCGAGGACTGGCAGCTTGGACTGACCGTTTCTCAAGGCGTTGCCGCCGTCGCGCATGGGCAGGTGGTCGCAACGGGGCTGTGTTCCTTTCACGGCCCTGTGGCGACACTCAACATGATCATCGTCGATGCCGCCATGCGCGGGTGCGGGCTTGGGGGGCGGGTGATGAAAGCGATCATGGCCCTTGCCGGGGACCGCGAGATGCGGCTTGTGGCCACGGATGCGGGCTTGCCGCTTTACCGCAAACAGGGCTTTGTGCCCTCTGGACGGATCCTGCAGCTTCAGGGCCTGGCTCGTGCGGAGCGCCCGGAGCGCCCGGTCCGCGCCGGCCCGGCTGATATCGCCATTCTTCAGAAGATGGACCGTGACGCCAGCGGGATGGACCGTGCAGGGCTTTTGTCGCGTATTGCAGAAATGGGCGAGACCCTGACCACCAAGGGCGGCTTTGCCTTGTTGCGCCCATTTGGGCTTGGTCATGTGCTGGGCCCCGTGGTGGCAGATGATAAAGCCGCAGCGCGGGCGCTCATCGCTGCTTCCGCCACGCATCTGTCCGGCCGCTTCCTGCGGATGGACCTGCCCGAAGACCAGGGACTTGCTGCCTATGCCGAGGCGCTTGGCCTGTCCGTCGCAGGGAGCGGAATGGCAATGGTGCATTCACCCCGCCCCCGCCCGGCAACCGGCCTGCAGTCTTACGCCCTGATTTCTCAAGCTCTTGGCTGATCACAGGAGCAGATCATGCCGTCCAGTCCGCTGTCCCTGGACACTCAACCTTGCGGCATTTCTGGTTTTTGAGCGTCTCGCATGGAAAAGGCGGAAGGGAGTGAAAGCAGAGGCTGCCATACAAAAATACTTTAGCGCTGGTCGAGCAACTTGATCTGCAGATCTTCCCAGTGTTCCTGAAACGCGTCGCGCGCAGTATCGTAATGGCGGCTTTTCAGGCTGATGATGAGCCGTTCGTGCTCTTCAGCCATTTCCGCTGCGGTGCCATAAAAGCCCTGCCGCTGCACGAGCAGCAACTCGATCTCGCCTTCGAGACCAGCGTAGGTCCGCTTCAGGCGGGGGCTGCCGCTCGCGGCGATGATGGCACGGTGAAAGTCCCGGTCTGCCGTGACCAGCGCAGTTTTATCGGCAGTGAGGGTTGAAGCCTGCATCACTGCGACGGCCTCAAGCGCGGCAGGCGGGATGATCCCGGTCAGCACGATCAGGCGGATGGCTTCGCCCTCGATGGCACCCCGCACGCGTGTGATGTCGACGATGTCGTCGGGCCCGAACTCGGGGAGCATGAAGCCGCGGTTGGGGATCTGGCGCAACAGGCCTTGGGTGACCAAAACCTGTGCTGCTGTGCGGAAGGTGTGCCGCGAGGTTTTGTGTTCTTCGCACATCTTGATGTCGCGGAGGAATTCGCCGGGCTGGAAATCGCCCGACAGAATGCGCTGTCGCAGCGTCTGCGTGAGGAGGTCCACAGCGCTGACGGAAGCAGGTTCTGCTTCCGTCCCAAGATCGTCTGTTTGTGTCATGATGTTCAGCTGCATCGCTCGGCTCTGGTCGTGCTAGGTGCAGCTACGCCACAGGTGGTGGCGCAGGGCAAGCATGAAGGTGTGTCCGCCGGCACATCCCGCCCGAACTAGACGTGGACGGCGCGCAGCGCGGCATCGACCCCTTCGAGCAGACGCGCCGCATGATCCGGAGTGAAGACCAGCGGCGGCCGGATCTTCAGGATATGCGCATCCGCACCCGTTGCGGAGATCAGGATGCGCTGCTCGCGCAAGGCATTGACGGCAGCGAGCGCGCGGTCCATGTCCGGCGTCTTGCTCTCGCGGTCCTTGACCAGTTCCACGGCGAAATAGAGTCCGGCGCCGCGCACATCGCCGACAAATTCATACTTCGCCTGCAAGTCGCGCAGGCCATCGAGGATCTGTCCGCCGACCTTCACCGCATTCTGCATCAACCCCTCTTCATGGATTGTGTCGAGAACGGCCTGTGCTGCAGCAATGGCGACGGAATTGCCGCCGAAGGTGTTGAAGTAACGCATGCTGGCGCCGAATTCGCTGACGAGTTCCGGCCGCAGCACAAGGCCCGCAACCGGATAGCCGTTGCCCATTGGCTTGCCCATGGTAACGATGTCCGGATCCACCCTGTGACGCGCGTGCCCCCACAGATGGGTGCCGGTGCGCCCGAAGCCGGATTGCACCTCGTCGGCGATGAACAGGCCGCCCGCCTTGCGGACCACCTCGGCGACCGGCGCCAGAACATCGGTGGGTTCGGTGTAGAGGCCATCGGAGGAGAAGACGGAATCCGCGATGAAGGCGGCCAGACCACCGCCGTGGCGCTGCAGGTCGGCGATCTGACGCGCGACATCTTCGGCCATCCTCCGGCCGATTTCGGCGGCGGGCAGGCGATAGGAATCCGGTGCCGCGACGGTACGCAGATAGGGATCGAGTGCCGATTTTTTGCCCAGTGACGGTGAGATCGCCGCCACTGCACCGCTGTTGCCGTGATAGGCCTCGGAGGTGACGATGACGCCGGTCTTACCGGTGTGGAAACGCGCGATGCGAAGAGCAAGATCGTTTGCTTCCGACCCGGTGCAGGTGAACATCGCGCAGCCGTTCCGGCCGAGTTCACCGCCGAAGGTGCCGATCAGAGCCTCAGCAAAGTCCAGCAAGGGCTCCTGCATGTAGCGTGTATGGGTGCAGAGAGTTTCCATCTGCTTGCTGATCGCCGCGACGACGCGGGGATGGGAATGGCCGAGCGAGACCACGTTGTTGTAGGCGTCCAGATATTCGTTGCCGTCCCGGTCATAGAGAAAAACGCCCTTCGCCCGCGAGATCTGCACCGGCGACTTGTAAAACAGCCGGTATGCGGGTCCGAGCAGCCGTTGCCGCCTTGCGACATGCGCCAGGTCTTCACTTTCGAGATGGGCTGCATCCTGAGGGTTGAAGCCATTCGCCATGTCGCCACGGAAGCCTTTGGGCAAGGGAGCGGTCTGCTTGGACATTTCGGTTCCTATCGGGTCAGGAGTTGGGAAATCTGCGCGGCCGAAAGTGAGTGAAACCACGCGAGGTGAGCCCATCCAGCCTCAGTATGACGCAGGATGTAGTGGCTGTTCTGGGGGAAAATTTCAGCGCGCCAGCAGGTCAGAAGGGCCCGGACCGCGAGCCGCCCCATCGCCAGGAAGGGGATGAGGCGAAGTTCCTCAGTGGTCAGGTCGGCATGGCGCAGATAGCCACGCAGAACGTCGCGCGGTTCGTCGAACAGATCGCACCGGCCCGCAGTATCGATGTTCTTCGGCATCTGGTTCATCAGCGCTGTCGAGACATCGACGGCGATGGCCGTGCGGACCGCGTCGCCGAAATCGATGACGCCGGTCAGGAACTGCGGATTGGCGTGATCGACGACGAGGTTCGACGTGTTGAAGTCGTTGTGCAGTACCTGACGCCGGCACAGGTCAAGCTGCGGCCTGATTTCGGCGAACCGCTCAAGCGCACGGAGGACCCAGTCCCGTTTGGGTCCTTCGGGAATGAAGCTCGTCAGGTCGGCGAGATCGAGCAAGTGGGTGACATCCCAGGCCAGCGTCCGGCCGTCGGCCGGATGGGAAAAGCCGGCCATGGCGTGGCGCAGCTTTGCCAGCACTTCGCCGATCTGCTCCCGCTGCGGGGCCGTGGAGGTCGTCCGGTCGAGCGGTGTCCCGGGCAGAAAGGTGATGAGCCGCACGGCGCGCCGCTCGCCGGCGCGTGTGGTGATGATGGGCAGTTCAGCGCCATTCAGGTCACGATGGGCACGGGGGACCGGCAGGTCAGCTGCCTGCGCCTCAAGATGACGCAAAAGCGCGACCTGAAAGTCGAGTTCCTCCAGCTGTTCAGAGGGATGGGCGATCTTGAGCACGAACCGCCCCCGCTCCTGACCGTCGATCAGGAACGTATCGTCCTTTTCGGTGTCGAAGCGCGTGGCTGCGCCCGGCAGGTCATAGAGCCGGACAGCGATGTCTTCGGCTTCAGCGGCGCTCACCGGGCAGCAGGCATCCGACAGCTCGGAGGCGCGGGCAGGTCGGGGCGAAGGATTGTGACCCATTTTTCACTCGATCTAAGGGATGTCCCAAGGCTGGCCAGCAGCATGGAACTTGCGTACCCCATATCCATAAATTGTACAACAATAATATCATTCGGAGTGATCTATTATGCAAGAGTGCGACACGTCAGAAAGACAAGGATGAGTGGGGTGGCGCATTCTTTTGATGTATGTGATTTCATTTAAATAGCTGTTTTTTATATATATTTTGTAAACTTCGAGCATGAGTTCGCTGCCCTCCAGATGGCGTGTGTCGTTCGACTCAATCATAAAATTGTTGTACAATATGTTGCAATGATCGCGACGCTGTGCTTTTTTAGACCTGCAGGCTGAGCTGAGTCAGGCGAGCTGGAGTGTTCCGTCTGTCATGGCTGCCCTCAGGGGGCGCCGTGCCGTGAAATCTTGAAGGGATACCCACCATGGCCAAACTTCGGTCGAAATACGTCACCTTTGACTGCTATGGCACGCTCACCAACTACGACATGGCCGGGGCTGCCCGGCGCGTGTATGGCGAACGCCTCTCGCCGGAAGCCATGGCAAGCTTCGTCGAGGCATTCAGAGGCTATCGGCTGGACGAGGTGCTCGGGGCATGGAAACCTCTCGCCGATGTGGTGCACAATTCCGTCGAGCGCAGCTGCAAGCGGATCGGCATCCGGTTCGACGCCGAAGACGCGCAGCGCATCTATGACGAGGTGCCGTCTTGGGGGCCGCACCCGGACGTCCCCGCCGGTCTTGCCCGGGTCGCCAAGGATATCCCGCTGGTGATCCTGTCCAACGCGATGAATGATGTGATCATGTCGAATGTGGAAAAGCTCGGCGCACCCGTTCACATGGTCATCACGGCTGAAGAGGTTGGCGCCTACAAGCCGCTCATGAAGGGCTTTGAATACATGCTCGACAAGCTCGGTGTTGGCCCCGAGGAGATCACGCATGTCTCATCTTCGTTCCGCTATGACCTGATGCCGGCCTATGATCTGGGGATCAAGAACAAGGTGTGGGTCAACCGCGGCCATGAGCCTGCCAACCCGTTCTACGAATACACCGAGATCAAGGGTATCGGCGAACTGCCGGCCGCCTTGGGTCTGGAACCCGCGCCGCAGCAGGCCTGAAGCCTGCTCGAACGCTTCTTCTATCTGGTAAGGAACCGGCGGACCCATCCGGCCGGTTCCCGAGGTACACTTCCGGCAATGGCACGCTGAAATGACTGCGTGTCTCAGGAGCTCTTCATGCCTGCACCCCTGCTACATATTGAGTCCAGTGCAGATCTGCCTCGCGAGGCGGATGCAGTCGTCATAGGTGGTGGCGTGGTGGGTGTATTCACCGCTTACTATCTGGCGCGCCGGGGTGTGCGGGTTGCCTTGCTCGAAAAGGGGCGTGTCGCCGCTGAGCAATCGAGCCGGAACTGGGGCTGGTGCCGCCAGCAGAACCGCGACGCCCGCGAACTGACGATGGCCACGAAGAGCCTGCAACTTTGGGAAAATGTTGCAAGGGAGACCGGGGAAGACACCAACTTCCGGCGTTGTGGCCTGCTTTACCTTTCTCAGGACGAGAGCCAGCTGGCCACGTGGGAGACGTGGCGGGATTTCGCGCGTACGGCCGGTGTGACCACATTTATGCTTGGCGCCGAAGAGGCCAATGAGAGAGGGAAGGCGACCGGACGGCAGTGGAAGGGGGGCGTGTTCTCGCCAACCGACGGAACCGCTGATCCCTCGCGAGCGGTACCCGTGGTCGCGCGCGGTATCATGGCTGCAGGCGGCTCTGTGCATCAGTTCTGCGCTGCCCGGGGCATTGAGCTGAGTGCCGGCCGGGTCAGTGGGGTGGTCACCGAAAAGGGCACAATCGCCACGAAGACGGTTGTCATGGCAGGTGGCGCTTGGGCGTCTTCCTTCTGCAATCAGCTGGGATTCAAGTTCCCCCAGGCCACCGTGCGTTCAACAATCCTGGCCGTTTCCCCCGGAGCACCGGAACTGCCAGCTGCCCTTGCCGGGCCGGACGTTGCCATTACACGGCGCGCCAATGGTGGCTATACCCTGGCGATCGCTGGCCGGGCGCGCCTGGACCCGACACCTCAGCAGCTCCGCTTCGCGCGGGATTTCCTGCCCATGTTTGCACGCCGCTGGCGCAGCCTTTCCCTTGGCGGACTGGAGGGATGGCGTCAGGGCCATGAAACCTTGAAAAAGTGGCAGCTCGATCAGATCACGCCGATGGAGCGCAACCGGATTCTCGACCCGAGGCCCGACATGGCACAGGTTCGGCTCACCTATGAACGCGCCGGTAAGCTCCTCCCGGAGATCCGGAACCTTTCCATCACCAGTTCCTGGGCAGGCTATATCGACAGCACGCCGGATGGCATTCCCGTGATCGGCGAGATCGAAGGGCTTCCGGGCTTCATCCTGGCGGCTGGGTTCAGCGGCCATGGTTTTGGCATCGGGCCAGGTGCCGGGCATCTGATCGCAGACATTATCACAGGAATGCCGCCAATCGTGGACCCGGCCCACTTCCGTCCCGAGCGGTTGCAGACAGCAGCCTGGGGGAAGGTTGCCGAGTTCTAGAGTTCCGCCCGGCAAGCAGCGAGTTGATACCCACGGCAAAGCGCCACTCTGCAGTTCTTGGAATGGGAACCGCCATGAAACTCGACAGGACCGACATCAGGATTTTGGCCGAACTGCAGAAGAACGCGCGGATCACCAATGTCGAGCTGGCCGAGTTGGTCAATCTGTCGCCGAGCCCCTGCCTGATGCGGGTCAAAAGGCTCCAGGCGGAAGGCTTCATCACCGGGTACAGCGCCCAGATCGACATGGCAAAGCTCGGGCAGACCCTGACGGTTTTTGCGGAAATAACGCTACGAAATCACAGCCCCAACTCTCTCGCGCACTTTCTGGAAGCTGTCGAGAAAATTGAAGCGGTTGTTGAGTGCCACCTGGTCTCGGGCGGATATGACTACCTGGTGAAGTTTGTTACGGTCGGCGTCAGTGAGTATCAGGCAATCATCGACCGGCTGATTGAACTTGATATAGGCATCCACAAGTATTTCAGCTTCGTGATTCTGAAGTCCCCGATCGTGAAATCACAAATGCGCGTTGAGAACATTCTCAACGTCTGAAGGCGGTCGGCTGCGCCGGAAGGCGTGCCGGGAAAGGGGGGGCTTGCCGCCCCTGAATTTGGGTGCCTGGACAGCCGGGAGGGGCCATCCGCCAAAACCGCCGCCTCAGATGCTGCAACGCCGCAACCCCATGCGGCAGTGCGGTAGGGGAGTTAGCTGCCAAATGACGCGGCAAGGCTGCCACGATGGCGCCATTCTGGAATTTCTGCGGGAATGGGCGTATATGCGGCGCCATGACGATCAAGACACCCAACGCGGCCGGGGCAAACGCCCCTGATGCCTCCAGCGCAATCTATACACCCGGCGCGCCGGTTTTCTCCGTCGCCCCCATGATGGACTGGACTGATACCCACTGCAGGAGCTTCCACCGGCAGTTTTCGGCGCGGGCGCTGCTTTATACGGAGATGGTGACGACCGGGGCGGTGATCCATGGCGACCGGGAGAAGCTCTTGGGCTTCTCGGGTGCGGAGCATCCGGTGGCCTGTCAGCTGGGCGGGTCGGAGCCGCAGGATCTTGCGGCAGCGGCGCGGATCGTCGAGGACTTCGGCTATGACGAGGTGAACCTCAATGTCGGCTGCCCGTCCGACCGGGTGCAGTCCGGCTCTTTCGGCGCATGCCTGATGCAGGAGCCGCAGCTGGTGGCTGATTGCGTGGCGGCGATGAAGGCGGTGGTGAAGATCCCCGTCACGGTGAAATGCCGCATCGGCGTTGATGATCAGGACCCGGAAGAGGCGCTGGATGCCTTGGCAGACCGGGTGCTGGCGGCGGGCGTCGATGCCCTGTGGGTGCATGCGCGCAAGGCCTGGCTCAAGGGGCTCAGCCCCAAGGAAAACCGCGATATTCCGCCGCTGGATTACGGCCGGGTGCGGCGCCTCAAGGCGCGGCTGCCGCAGCTGTTCATCGGCATCAACGGCGGCATTCCTTCGCTTGATGCCAGCGAAGCCCTGCTGGCGGAGGCTGACGGCCTTCCCGGTCTTGACGGGGTGATGCTGGGCCGCGCTGCCTATCATGATCCGGCGCTGATGGGCGCGGTGGACCGGCGGATCTACGGGCTGGAGACGGGCGACGTCAGCCCGCGTCAGGCCATCGAGGCCTATATTCCCTATATCGAGGACTGCCTGTCGCGGGGCATCCGCCTGTCGCACATCACGCGCCACATGCTGGGGGCCTTCACCGCCGTTCCGGGTGCGCGCCTCTTCCGCCGCATCCTCACGGTGGAGGGCGTCAAGGCCGGTGCGGGCCTCGAAGTACTCACTTCGGCCCTTGCTGCCCTTGACGAGGCACAGGAAAGGGCGGCAGATCGGATTGCGGACAGCGCCGCCTGATCAGCTCTCTGAGCGGATGGGCTGACCGCGTGCCCGCATTTTTCGATCTGCCCGCCAGCGTCCTTTCAAGAGGCCCCCATGGATATGTCCCTTCTCACCGGCGAGACGCTGGGTCTCGTTGCCGCGCTCGTTGCCTCCGGCATCATCGCCGGGCTCATGGCCGGGCTCTTCGGCATTGGCGGCGGGGCGGTGCTGGTGCCGGTGTTCTATCAGTTTCTCGCCATTGTCGGCGTGGATGAGGCGGTGCGCATGCATGTGGCGGTGGCCACGTCGCTGGGCATCATCGTGCCCACGTCCTTGCGCTCCTTCTTCGCCCACAAGGCACGCGGGGCGGTGGACATGGAACTGCTGAAAAGCTGGCTCATTCCGCTGCCGCTCGGCGTTGTTGCAGCCTCGCTTGTGGCCGCCCATGTGTCGGGGCAGGGGCTCAAGGGCATCTTTGCGGTGATTGCGGTCGCCGTCAGCCTGCGCATGTTCTTCAACCGGGACAGCTGGCGCCTCGGCAACGACATTCCGGGCTTTCCCATCCGCCCGCTCTGCGGCGCGCTCATCGGCTTCTTTTCGACGCTCATGGGCATCGGCGGCGGGGTGATGAACAACACCTTCATGACGCTCTATGGCCGCCCGATCCATCAGGCGGTGGCGACGTCTGCAGGCACCGGCGTGCTGATCTCGATTCCCGGCGTCATCGGCATGGTCTGGGCCGGCTGGGGCGAACCTTTGCTGCCGCAGTTTTCGCTGGGCTATGTCAACCTGCTGGGCGTTGCCGTCATCATGCCGCTGACAACCCTTGCCGCCCCCTATGGGGTGAAGCTGGCCCACCGCATGCCCAAGCGCGCGCTCGAGCTTGCCTTCGGCACCTTCCTGATGCTGGTCGCCATCCGCTTCGGCATCAGCCTGTTGTAACAACGCAGGGCTGCCCTCCCCACCACGCCGTCCCGGCCTCTGTGCCGGGACCGGTCAGGAACGCACTGCCAAGCGGTTCCCTCAGGCCGTCGCCCCGGCCTTTGAGCCGGGGCCTACTCGCTTGCAGAGAGCTGCTGTCAGCTCACGCCGCGCGGCAGCGGGATCTTTTGCAAGCCTTGGCGCCCCCTTCAAACTCGCCGCTCTGCAAGCGAGTGGACCCCGGGTCTGCGCTTCGCTCCGCCCGGGGTGACTCCGGGTATGAGGCACGGCTGGGCTTCTACGGCAGGAGCAGCAATGAATTATCCGCCCGCTGCCCTCACGGCTTCAGCACCAGCCGTTCGCCCTCCACCTGCCAGCCGGACAGGCGGGAGAGGGCGCTCATGCCGAGGAGGCTGGTTTCGAGGCTGCCGGGGCGGGCGACGAAGCCGCGCACGTTGGACAGGGAAATGCTGCCGATGCTGACCTGCGCCAGGTTGACCGGTGCCACCATGGTTCGGCCATTGGCGGTGGACACGGGCACGGAATAGGACAGGCTGGCCGGGTCGATGCCCGAGGCCTCAGCATCGCGTTCGGTCAGCACCACGGCCGAGGCACCGGTATCGACAAGAAACCGGACCTTGTTGTCATTCACCAGCGCCTCCAGCTGAAAATGGCCGGAGGCATCCCGCATCACGGCGACAGTGCCATCGGTCTGCGGCACGGTCATGCCCGGCGCCAGCGCTCCCAGAATGCGGTAGCCGCCGGCCACCAGCTCTGTCCGGTAGGTGTAGCCGCCCACGAGCACAAGGCCGAGCAGGCCCCAGACCACGACAGCACGCAGCACTTCGCCCGCGCGCGGCGCGCCAAAGACAAGACTTGCCATCACCACGCAGCCGATGGCCGACAGGGCCACGATGCGCGGGGTTTCGGAGGTGCTGGAAAAGGTCTCTTCCAGCATGGGAAATTCAAAGAGATACGTCAGGCCGGCCGCAATCATGACGAGCACGAGGACGGCCAGTGTAAGTCCATAGATCTGCCGCATGGGTGCTCCTGATCAAGTGGCCGGGACGGGGGCAGGGCTGGAAATTGCACCAAGGGAGGCACCCATCCGCGCCCGCCGTGCGTCAAGCTCCGCCATCACCTTGCGGCGGTGCTCCGGGGCAAATCCCGCCCAGCCGGCGATCTCGTCCAGCGTCCGGGCGCAGCCGTGGCACAGCCCGCTCACCGGCTCCATGATGCAGATCTTCACACAAGGGCTTTCAATGCCCGCCATCGGTCCATCCTGTTTCCTGCAACTCCCTTGGCCTAGCGGCCTCCCATCACAATCTCAACCGGCGTTGTCACCAAAGTCACAGGCAATGTCACGGCGATGTTGACCGTGCCTGTCACAAAGCTTCCAAGCGTGCGGCCGGTGCTGGCCAGGGCGCCGCCGTCCCCATTGGGAACGTCCAGTTTGTTCTGGCCCAGAACGGAGGATAATTGTGGCGCGATGGCGGCGAGGGCGGCAAACTTGGAGTGATTGGTCGGGTCCGGCCCCTTCAGATCGGTGAGATCAACGACAACCGCACCGAGCTTGGCCAGCGCTGCGTCATCGTCATAGCCGCCCACGCGTGCCATCCCGCCTGCAATCAGCCGGGAGACGCCAAGCGCCCTGTCATCGCGCGACAAAAGCAGGATCAGGGGGCTTTTCAGCTTGCCGATGCGCTGCATCTGGTCCTTGAACACATCAAGATCAATGTCGGGTGCGGCCAGAACCACCTGGTTGATGCGGCTCCGCTGGGCCGGTGTCATCTGCCGCAGGGTTTCCATCAGCAGCCATGTGCCCATGGAATGGGCCAGAATGTTGATCTCCGCCGCGCCACTGGCGGCAAGGTCCTCAAGGGTTGCCTGCAACTCGTCGCGCGCCACGGTGGCGCTGTTGAGGTCATAGACATAGTCGCGCACGTCCCCGCGCGAGGCCCAGGTGAACAGCACCGGCACGCCGGGGAAGGCGGAATCATGCACCACCTGCGTGAAGCGGTAGAGCCCTTCGGCAAACAGCGTGTTGTAGCCGTGGATGAACAGCATCACGGAGCGGTCTTTCGGCGGGCGGGCGGCCAGTTCGCTCTTCAGCGCCTGCCGGAAGGCCGTTGCATCCTCAAGATAGCCGGTGGACCGGGGCACCATTTCCTTTGCCGGGTCGCCGGGAAGAACGGCAGGCCATTCGATCGCACCGGAGACATGCGTGGGCGGCACGGAGATGACGGCCTGCGCAAAATCGCGTCCGCCGCTCCGCTCCCCGTCAAACAGGGTGTTGGGCGTGTCCGTGCGGCTGCGCGTGGTGGCGATCAGGATCTTGTGGTCCTTTGCGCCGGGGGCAGGTTTGTCCGTGGGCACCAGCGCCCCGGAAACCGGGCGGCTTGCGCAGGAGCAGAGCAGAAGCCCCACAAAAGACATGCTGAAACTGCGGCGTGACAGAAGCACGGAGTTTGTCATCAGAAGGCTGTGTCCCTTCAAGTCCAGGCCAGAAGCCCGCCAAGAAAAACGGTCAATGTGACCTGCTGAATGGCTCCTAACACGTCTCCTGTGATCCCGCCAATTGCTTTGAGTGCCAGTTTTCCTGTGAACACGGCACTATAAACCGCAAGGCCGAGGCCAAGAATAAGCCCGAATGCTGGTTGCACGCTGAACAGGCAAAGAAAAACCGGCAGCATAAACAACGCGCCTTCAAGGGCAGCTCCCGGTCCCGGCACGCCGAAGCGGGCGCCCAGCCCGTCCGGCCGGGCGGAGGGCTGAGCGGTCCACTGCCAGAGCATCAGCGTGCGGCTCAGCATCTCCGCCGCCACCAGCACCAGCATGGCCGCAGGCGCGCCAGTGCGCTCCAGCAGGGCGGCGGTCAGTGTGATGCGCAGGGTCAGGAACAGGATCAGCGCCATGGCACCGAAGGCGCCGATGCGGCTGTCCTTCATGATCTCCAGCCGCCGCTCCGGCGTGGCCCCGCCGAAGAAACCATCCGCCACATCCGCCAGCCCATCCTCATGCAGCGCGCCGGTTACGGCAGCTGCCGTCATCACGGCGAGCGTGGCGATGGCAAGTGCGGGCAGGGCGGTGAGGGAAAGCAGCCCCAGAACCAGCGCCGGGATGAGACCGGTCACGGCCCCTGCCAGAGGCATGGCCCTTGCGATTCTCCGGAAGTCTGGAACGGCGGCCGGATCATCCAGCTTGTTGATGGCAGGCAGCGGCAGACGCGAAAAGAAGCGGATGCAGGCCGCCGTATCGGCGGCGAGTTGCCGCAGCCACCCGCTGCGCTCTGGCGTGCTTTCAGGCTCCTGCGGCTGGCCTTGCGGTGTCATGCGCCCTCGCTGTCTGCCATGGCGGTTGTCTTTTGCCGGAGGAGCCTTATAGAACGGCAAGCCCCTGGCGCCAATCGCTGCCCGCAAGTCCGGAGAACACCTCTCGTGTCCATGTCCCCGTCCGCTCTTCCTTTCGATGACATTCGCAACCTTGTGGCCGAAATGCCGGGGCCGGATGAGGCGGCGGTGGCAACCGTGCGCGCCCGTGACAGCCAGCTGACCAAGCCTGCCGGTTCGCTCGGCCAGCTGGAAAGCATCGTCGAGTGGCTGGCCGCCTGGTCCGGCAAGCCGGTGCCGAAGATCACCCGTCCGCTGGTCGCCATCTTCGCCACCAATCACGGTGTCGCTGACAAGGGCGTTTCGGCCTATCCGCAAAGCGTCACGCGCCAGATGCTGGAGAATTTCGCCGCAGGCGGCGCGGCGATCAACCAGATCTGCGCGGCCTATGACCTGGGCCTGAAGATCTTTGATCTGGCCATCGACATGCCGACACCGTCCATCACGGATGAGGACGCGCTGGACGAGCCGAACTGCGCTGCCACCATGGCCTATGGCATGGAAGCGATTGCGGGGGGCACGGATCTCCTGTGCCTTGGCGAGATGGGCATTGCCAACACCACCGTGGCCGCAGCCGTCTTCAACGGCCTGTTCGGCGGCACGGCGGCAGACTGGGTTGGACCGGGCACCGGCGTGGATGCGGCCGGGCTGGAGCGCAAGCGCGTGGCCGTGGAAATGGCCGTGTCGCGCCTGGGTGCAGCCGCCAAGGACCCGCTGGAAGTGTTGCGCAAGGTGGGCGGGCGCGAGATTGCCGCCATGGCCGGTGCCATTCTGGCCGCGCGCCTGCAGCGTACGCCGGTGATTGTGGACGGTTTCGTCTCCACGGCTGCGGCTGCGGTGCTCTACAAGATGGACCCGTCCACGCTCGATCACTGCCTCTTCGGCCATGTATCGGCAGAACCGGCGCACCGCCGGGCGCTGGCGGCCATGGGCAAGACGGCGCTGCTGGATCTCGGCATGCGGCTGGGGGAAGGCACGGGCGCGGCCATGGCCGCAGGCATCGTCAAGGCGGCGGCGCAGGTTCATGCGGACATGGCAACCTTTGACAGCGCCGGCGTTTCGCAGAAGGACTGAGCGCCCGTTCCGGTCAGGACGCCCGGCGGCGCATGTTCGGCCGCCGGACCGGCAGGGTATAGATGTCGTCGAACAGCTGCGGCATGGCGGGCAGCACGCGGGCAGAGGGCAGGGTGACACGCACCTCGGTGCCCTCGCGCAGGCGGGATTTCAGCTCGAATGTGCCGCCATGCTGGTTGACCAGCGCCTGGACGATGGACAGGCCAAGGCCGGTGCCGGGCTCGGCGCTCTTGATGGCCATCGAGCCCTGACCGAAGGCCTGAAGCACGATCGGGATTTCCTCTTCCGGAATGCCGGGGCCATTGTCCTTGATGGAGACGAACTGACCGCCGTCACTGGAAGAGCCGATGCGGATCAGCACCTCGCCGTTGGAGGGGGTGAACTTCACCGCATTGGACAGGAGGTTGAGGATCACCTGACGCAGCGCGCGCTCGTCGGCCCAAAGGCGGGCAAGGCCTTCCTCGTGGCTCTCGCGGATGGCGATCCCCTTGGCCCTTGCGCGCACCTGCATCATGCTCTGGCAGTCTTCCACCACATCCTGCAGGGAAACAGCCTCCTCATTCAGCTCATACTTGCCCGCCTCGATGCGCGACAGGTCGAGGATCTCGTTGATGAGGTTCAGCAGGTGCTGGCCGGAGCCGTGGATGTCGGAGGCATAGCCCCGGTAGATCTTGTTGTTCATCGGCCCCATCACCTCATCCTTCATGATTTCGGAGAAACCGAGGATGGCGTTGAGGGGCGTGCGCAGCTCATGGCTCATGGTGGCCAGGAAGCGCGACTTGGCAAGGTTCGCTTCTTCGGCGCGGCGGCGGGATTCATCGGACACCGCATTGGCCTGTTCCAGCTCGGCGATCAGATGGTCCTTCTCGGCGCGGAAGGCCAGCATGGCACGAGAGGAATTCAGCAGCTGGTTGCCCAGCACCAGGAAGAAGCCCTGTGCGCCGACAGCCATGGCCGCCATGGCATAATGCAGCGGCGCGTGGCGCTGCAGCAGCGCCAGCGACATGGCCAGCGTCACCGGCAGCGTGCTGGCCAGCAGCGCATGGGGCAGGGTGGAAGACTGCATGGTCGCCATGGCAATGACGATCAGCATGATCGAAAACTGGAAGATCTCAATGCCTTCCGCCGTACCGCTGGACGCGGGCAGCAGGAAGAAGGCTCCCCAGCACAGGCCGTAAAGGAAATCGCCAACCGCAAAACGCCGCCGCCAGGGGCTCGTCTGGCGCTCTTCCTGCGTCATGCGCTCGAAACGCCGGCAGGTGGACACGGTCAGAATCCAGATGCTCACCGTGAACATGAGCCAGCAGGCCACCAGAACCGGCGAAATCCACATGAGAGACACGGCGGCCACGATGACGAGGAACATGGGTCCGGCGAATGCCGCGCTCACACGCGCCCTGGCAAACAGCAGCAGCAGCTCGGTGTTGAAATCAGGCGGAACGCCTTCCTTCGCCGACAGGCGGTCGCGGACCTGACTGACCGTGCGCGCAACCTCACGGCGGCGCTGGGCACGCTCGCGGTTGATCGCCGTCTTGTGGTCGCCCCTGCCGGGGGAAGTCTGGGCCATTGCGGTTCTGGCCGTCGGCGGCCATCCTCCTCGCGTGGTTTCCTGATGCTTGACACAACTGTGCCTCTTTCTGTGTTTTGGATCAGCAACCCTTAAGAAGCGGCTCAAGGACTTGGTTAAAAAAGGCAAAACAGCGGCAGACAGTGATCCGGAAAGGGCAGGCGGCGTCGTGGCTTCGCCGGGGCTCGCTCCGCTGGCCCGGCGCGTGTCGCTTTGCCGGGTGTGTCTTGAAACGCCCCGCGGCAGGCCACTTCCGCACGAGCCGCGCCCGGTTGCCCGCCTGTCGGAGACGGCAAGGCTCTGCATCGCGGGGCAGGCGCCCGGAACCCGCGTGCATGCGTCCGGCGCACCTTTTACGGACCCGTCCGGGGACCGCCTGCGCCACTGGCTCGGTATCGGTGATGATGTTTTCTACGATGTCTCGCGTGTTGCGATCGTACCGATGGGCCTGTGCTTTCCGGGCCTCGATGCCAAAGGCGGTGATCTGCCGCCACGCCCGGAGTGCCGCGCCACCTGGCACGACAGCCTCTTTGCGGCCATGCCCCAGCTGAAACTGGTGCTCGTCATCGGCCGCTATGCGCAGGCCTATCACCTGCCGCATCTCAAGGGAGCCGGATTGACGGAGATTGTCGGCAACTGGCGCGCCATCCTTGCGGAAAGCGAAGAGCGCGCAGGGCCTGCCTATCTGCCGCTGCCCCATCCTTCCTGGCGCAACAACACCTGGCTGCGCCGCAATCCCTGGTTCGAGGAAGAGCTGGTTCCCGAGCTGCGCCGCCGGGTGGCGCAACTGCTGCAGCCTTGAGGCGGCCGTGCTGAGTTGAGGAAAATTGTTCTTCACACTGTCACAAAATCAGCAGCAAGACCCGTTCAGCCTTCGATTTACCGCTTGCCAACGAAACAAAAATCCATTCTCTCAAGAGAGGCGGCAGGACTGCGTCCGGCCGCCGCTGTACCGCATCTGGAACCTGAACATGATTGACCGCATCGACCGGCGTATTCTCTCCATCCTGCAGGAGGATTGCACCGTTCCCGTCGCCGAGATCGGCCGCCGGGTCGGCCTGTCCACCACGCCCTGCTGGCGCCGCATCCAGAAGCTGGAGGAGGATGGCGTGATCACGGGCCGCGTTGCCCTGCTGGATCCGGAGAAGGTCAATGTCAAGGTGACGGCCTTTGTCGCCATCACCACCAACCAGCACACGGAAGACTGGCTGCGCAAGTTTGCCGATGTGATCAAGGAACTGCCGGAAGTGGTGGAGTTCTACCGCATGGCCGGTCAGGTGGACTATCTGCTGCGCGTTACCGTGCCGGATATCGCCGCCTATGACGCCTTCTACAAGAAGCTGATCTCGAAGATCGACATCACCGATGTGTCGACCACCTTCGCCATGGAACAGATCAAGTGCACGACGGAACTGCCGCTGAGCTACATCCCCGTTGAGAAGACCCGCGCGGAAAGTCAGGGCTGACGGCCCGCGCCGCAGACCTGAATGAATGGACAGAGAGAGGCGGACCTGGCCTGCGGCCCCCTCGCCTCAATACTCCTTTTCGTAGAAGATACCGGCCTTTGACGAGCCGTCTGCCCCCACTTCACCGCGGGCCTTGAGGTTGCGGTTGAGGTCGATATCGACCTTCACCCGGCTGGAATTGGCGGAAGTTCCCTGTTCCACACCCAGATAGATGTTCTCGTTGATGTAGCGCCCGGCGGAGAGCGAGGGCCCATCCGCGCCGCCAAGGTTCACATCCACAGCATCCAGGCCGAGAGACTTGCGCAGCTGTGACAGAGGTCCGGTGTCACTGCCACCGGTGAGCGACGTCACGGCAGCCGCGAGCTGGGCGATCTGGGTCGGCGACAGGTTGGTCACCGAGCGGTCGAACAGCAGCTGCGCCAGAATCTCGTCCTGCGGCAGGGCAGGGCTTGAGGTGAGGTCGATCACCGGATCCGCCGCGCTGCCCGTCACCGTCACGTTGATCGACGTCGAGCTGGCTGACGTTGCCGCCAGGAAATCCAGATTTGGCGTCAGCGAGCCTGTGAAGCCGATGGAGCCGCGCGAGAAGGTCAGCCGCCGCGTCAGGATGTCGAGCAGGCCACGGCGCAGGGTGAAGCCGCCAAGGGCCTGCGGATTGGCCGTGGTGCCGGTCAGCCGCAGCGTGCCACCGAGTTCCGCATCGACGCCGCGGCCGCGCACGAACACGCGGGAGGGCGCGGACAGGGTGATGTCCAGCCCGATCGGGGCGGAGGCGGAACTTTGCTGTCCGCCGCTGCTGCCGCCTTCGGCCTGCAGCTCTGCAATCTGTGCCCGCACCGGCTTGGGCGCATTCACATGCCGCACTGCGAGGGGCGACAGGGCACCCGGCAGGCTTTGCGGAATGTTGATGTTGGCGGTGCTGATGTTGACGGTTCCGCTCAGCTGCCCGCCCGTACCGGTCCCTGCCAGAGGGCCGGAGAGCCTGAGGTCTGCGTTCAGGTCCGCCGTCACCACACGCCCGTCGCTGTAGCGTGCGTTCACAGCCTGAATGGCCAGCTCCGCCGGAAGCCCCTCACCAAGTCCGACCGTGCCATTGGCGGAAACCCGGCCGCCTGCCGAAATTGCGGCGTTGAGGTCCGAGATTGTGATCTGCTCGCGCGTGGCGCCGATGGAGCCGGCGAAATCGCGCAGGGTGAGGCCGGTGGCAAGCTCCGTCAGCTCCAGCCCCTGCGGCTGCATCTGAAGATTGAACGCCGGATTGGTCATCGGCCCGCTGATCCGGCCGCTGACGGCCAGCGTGCCTGCGCCCCGGTATCCCATTTCCGTCAGGCGCACGCGGGCAAGGCCCAGCGGCACCGAACCGTTGACGCCGATATCCAGTGAGCCTGCCCCGGCCAGATTCACCGGGCCGTCCGCTGTCAGCGCCAGCCCGTCCGCGCCGGTGATGCGGGTGGTCTGGGTGATGCGGTTGCCGGAATAGGCGCCGGTGCTGTCCAGCCCAAGCGAGGTGATGCCGTTCTGCGTCAGCAAGGATGCGGTCAGTCCCCGCCCGGAGAGGTTCCACGACGCTTGCGGCGCAGCGGCCGCGCCGGTGACCGTGGCCGTACCGCTTAACGTGCCGCCGAGGCCGTAACCAGGCGCAAAGGCATTGCCGAGCGCCAGCGGCACATCGGCCAGCGCCGCCTTGATGTCGAGCCTGTCGCCCGCCGTGCCGGAAATGTCCAGCCGCCCGCTGCCGAGCGCCAGCTGCAGCGGCTCGATCCGGGCCACGGCGCCCTCATAGGTCAGCCGAGCCGGGCGGGCGAGAGTGGTCTTCAAGCCGCTGTAGCTGCCCTGCAGCCGTTCCAGCGCCAGATCGAAACCGGCCGCGGTGGCCGTCAGGCTGCCGGTGGCCGACACGCCATCGGCGCCCTGCAGACGGGTGTCGAGTGTGAAGCCCGTGCGCGTGCCATCGCTTTCTGCCGATAGGGTGAGGCTCTCGACGGCGGTTGCACCGGCCATGATCTGGCGGGCCTCCAGCTTGCCGCGTGCCTGCGGCACACCGAGGAGATCAAAAACCTCGCCATTGATGGCAAGCGTGCCGACGCGGTTGTCCTGATAGGCCACGTTGCGCCCGCTGGCCGTCAGGCTGACTTGCGGGCCGCTCTGATTGGCGGAAATGCGCGCCGTTGCATCCAGCGTGCCCGAGACCGGCGTCAGCAGCAGCGGCGACAGGTCCTCAAGCGCCGCGCCCTTGAAGACAAGCTCGCCCGTCAGGGTTTCGAGGGCACGGGTGAGGCTTGCAACGCTCAAGGCGCCATTGAGTTCGTTTCGCCCCGCGACGAAAGAAATGTTCCTGACGTCGGCTGCGCCTTGCGAGGAACTGACATCGGCACGGGCGGTCAGCGGCGCGCCGTTCAGGCTGCCGCTGAGGCGCAGAGCACCTGCCGGGGCTGCTGCATCGGCCTTGCCGTCCAGCTCCAGCACCAGATCCGTCAGGGGCGTGCCTGCAAGCGTCAGCTGCGCGGATTTGGCGCTGAGGCTGACGTCCGGACCGGACAGGGGGCCATTCGCCCTCACGGACGCCTCCAGCGCACCTGTCAGCCGCGGGTCGATCTCGTCCACCCGCGTCAGCACTGCCTTCACCTCACCGTCGACAGTGGGGGCGGTTCCGCCTGTGCCGAGTTTCCCGGTTCCATCCAGTTTCAGTGCAGAGGTGCCAAGCGCAAACCGCCGGAAGGCAATCTCCCCGCTGCTGTTGATGCCGGCTTCCAGCTGTCCTTCCAGCGCGCCGGCCAGCAGCCTGTCCACCTGTTCGAGACCGGTCGCGACATTCGTTCCGGCTATCGAGGCGCGGATGGAGCCCGCCTGCTGGGAGGGATTGCCCTCCACCACCATGTTCATGGCCAGCGCCCCGGAGGTTTCAAGGCCGGTCATGCCCGAGAAGCGGGAAAGGTCAGCAAGGGTCAGTTCTGCGGCAAGCCGGGCGTTCGAGTGGGCGATCACGCCTTCCTGCAGGCGCATCTGTACGCCCGGAGCGCTCAGGATGCCGCGGCCAATGGACACCTGCTTCTGGTTGCCGAGAAGCTGGCCGACGATTTCCAGGCTGGAGTCGCCTGCCAGACTGGAGAGACTGGCGTCTGCCGGTTGCAGCCCGCCCAGAGTGAGCCGGGCAGAGAAGGGCAGGCGGAAGTCATTCTTGAGTTCGGCGCCGATACCGGTTGCGGACAGTTGCAGCCGCTCCAGTGCCCCTTGCGGCGCCGACAGGCGGTCTCCCTGCAGATTGAGGTTCCAATCCGCCTTGGCGAGGGAGCCCGAAATGTTTCCTGTCAGCGACAGGGCCTGCATGATGTAGCGCTGGCCGTCAGCTTCCAGAGCCAGAAGCGCATCCCCGCCTGCGGCAATCCGTGCATCCGTTTTTGCCGAAAGGGCCCCTGACACGGGGTCGAGGCTGCCGCTGGCATTGGCCTGCAGGGTGCGGGTGGTCACGGCAAGCGAAGCCGACAGGGGCTTGTAGTCCTGCGACATCATCAGGCTGAGATCAGCCTGCGTGTCGCCTGCCGCCAGCGCCGAGGCAGCCGGTGGCACCAGCGGCTCCAGCTGCCCGGTCAAAGCCAGCTTCAGCTCTCTCCCGGCATCGGTACGGGCCAGCTGTGCGGCCCCGGTGACAGTGCGCCGGCCATCCAGTGCAACGGCCAGATTGGCGGCCCAGTTGTCCAATGGGCCGGAGCCATCGAGGTTGAGGTCAACCGCAGGAAGACCCTCGATCCCGGCAAGCCGCGCGACAAGCCCGCCGCGCGGCTCGCTTGCCCTCAGGGACAGGGTGAGGGCGCCGGACTGGGAAACATAGGCAAGCTGGCCCGAAATCACGCCTCGGATGCCGTCGGTCCGCTCGATGTTGAGGGAAGCATTGACCGAATCAGCTGGTCCCGAGGCCGATGCCTGCCCCCTGACGGAAAAGCGCATCGGGGCGCCTGCAACATCTTCACCAAGGTCGGCCTCGGCGATGTTGAGACGCCCAAGCGTGATCCGGCGCAAAGGCGGCTTGAAGCCGTCCTGCTGGTCATTGCTGGCCGTCTCCGGCAGCGCAGGGCGGCGCTGCAGGGCGACGCGCTGTGCGCTCACGCTGTCGATGTTCAGCGAAAGCCCGAACAGGGCCAACGGGCTCCAGACGATGCTGAGATTTTCAATTTCACCATAAGTGCCAACAGGATCCGTCAGTTCCAGCCTGTCGAGCCCGATGTTGCCATTCCAGCCGATGGTCAGGCCTGACAGCCGTGCACCGCCGTCTGCGGTATCCAGAAAACGGTTGGCCAGCCGCTCGGCCGCAGCCTCGCCAAGGGGCGTCGGCAGCAGTGCCAGCGCAAGGCCGGTCAGAGCCGTCGTCGTCAGGGCGGCAATGCCAAGACCCTTCAGGATGCGTCGTGTTGCGGTCATGGGCCTTTAGAATGCCTGGCTCAGTCCAAGATAGATTCCGAACTTCGGATCATCTTTTTCCGGCGAAAGTGGGACCGCCACATCCAGCCGCAAGGGGCCGATCGGCGTGAAATAGCGGATGCCGCCGCCCACACCGATCTTGAAGGGGCGGGAAAGGTCCGGGGCGATGGCGCTGTAGGTATTGCCTGCATCGACAAAGCCGACGACGCCAAAGCTCTCCGTGATGCGAACGCGCACCTCGCCGGAGAGTTCCACCATGCTGCGCCCGCCGGTGACCTGCTCGTTCCGGCGCGGGCCGGTGTTGCGGTAGGCATAGCCGCGGATGGATCCGCCGCCACCGGCAAAGAACCTGCGGCTTGCCGGCACATCATCGACGCCCGGCGCCACGATGCTGCCTGCCGCCACACGTCCGGCAAGGATGAAGCGTTTGGCATCATCCAGCGCGGCATAGGTGGAGAAGGAGCCCTTCATGAACATCATGCCGTTGCCATTGCGGATGTCATAGGCTGGTTCTGCAAAGGCGACCGCCAGCAGCCCGCGCGACGGATTGAACACATCGTCGCGGGTGTCATAGGTCAGTTCCGCCGGGATGCCGGCGAGAAGATACGTGCGGTTGCCGAAGGCATCCGTCTCGTCAATGAAGCTGACCTGCGCACCCACCCGGCCAGACAGCTGGTCCGAGAAAGTGCGCCGCAGATAGGCATCGCCCGAGACCGACCGGCTGGTGTAGGCATCCGGCGTTTCCTGCTTGGCACCAAGGCTTGTGGAGAAGCTCGTCAGCGGCCCGAAGACGCCGGGCTTCTCGAAGGCGATCCGTGCCGCATATTCCATGTTCTTGGCCGCCTGGTTGCCAAGCCGGCCGACGGATCCTTCAACGCTCAGCAGCTCGCCCTTGCCGAAGAGATTGCGCCGCCGCCAATAGGCTTCGACGCCGCCGCCCTCGGAACTGGACCATGTGGCGCCGGCGCCCAGCACATGGCGCTTGCGCTCCGCCACCTGAATGGTGATGGGCATCCTGCCATCGGCTCCGGCAACCTCGCCCTCGACCATGCTGACCGAAGCAAAGATGCCGAGATCATTCAGCCGCTTCTGCGCCTTGGCCAGGACCTCCGGATCGTAGCGTTCCCCCTCGGGGATATTGGCCATTTCCGCAACAAACGCCGCATCGGTGACGTTTGTCCCCTCCACGGTCACCGTGCCGAAAGTGGCCGCCGGGCCAGCCTCTGCCGTCAGTTCCACGTCCAGCCGTCCGGTGGCATGGTCGGCGGTGATGTCGCGGTTCGCGATCCGGGCCTTGGGATAGCCATTCTGGTGCAGCGCATTGACGATCTGCCGTTCGGCGGCAACGATCTTGGCGGAGTTGGCCGTTTCGCCAGGCACAAGGCCCCAGGTCTGAGGGCTGTCGGGAACACCCGGTGCACCGGTGGAAACCTGAAGGTTGCCGAAGGTGAACAGCGGTCCTGCCGTCACGTTGACCGACACCTGCACGGGGCGCGGACCTGGAATTTCTCCCCGCTCCAGCACGCTCTGCAGAGGCTGCCCGCCAAGCTGGATGTTGACGGTGCCGCCGTAAAAGCCTTGCAGGTAGAGCTGAGCCACCAGCCTGTCGAAATCATTGAGGGCGCGTGCGATCAAACCGTCGCTGCCGGAGGGCGGAGAGCTCATCTCGGATATCAGAACGGAGGCTGATTCCAGCTGGTCCTCCAGGTCATCCGATCCGCCGGAGAGGTTCAGTTCGGCCTCATAGGGCAGGGCATCGGGCGCCACCGTTTCGCTGCTGCCCCACAGGCGCACGCCAAACAGTTCGAAAGCGGCCACAGGAGTGGCCAGCGGTGATGCGGACAGAACAAAGGTCACGGCAAGGCATGCCGCAGGCAGCCGGAGAGCACGCGGCAACATCACCTGCCGGGCGGCCGGCACAGCGGTGGTGCTGCGGAGCCGGAAATCCGGCCCGAGCCTGTCTTCTGACGGAAGACGCATCAACTTGCTACCGTCCCAAACCTCATGCCGGTCTGTTTCCCGGCGTGTCCCATATCCTCGCGCGAAGCGCAGCGTCATGCCCCTGTATGGCACGGCCGGACGCCGTTGGCGAGCCTCTTGCTAACCATACGGGAGCCCGGAGATACCCCAATCCCCGGTGTTAGTCTGACGCAGAAGTGTCAATAGTTTCCAAAGATTGAGACCACCCTGGCAAGCCTTCCGCAGGGCAGGGAAAACACCGGAAACCTCAGAACAGCTCCGGCTCCGGTGCCACGCCAAGCTGGCGGCGCTTGAGCAATTTCAAGGCGTGATGCGTCAGCATCTCAGCGCCTTGGTATAAGGTGTATTTTTTCTGTATGCAGTTACCGGTTTAGACATCATCATGCCGCAATAGGGGAATGGGGCAGAAAGATTGGCTATCAAGTATCCTGTGAAGATCAAGGCTGCTCCGAAGGTCGGCAGCTTGTACTGGTGCAGTCTGCACCCAGAGGAGCACATTCATATTCCGGAGTTCTGGAAGAAGCGGCCTGTCGTTATCATCTCAAGGAAAAATACCTTGCATGGAAAGGTGATGATACTTCCGATCACAACAGATCAGGACAACGAGAATTATGCAAACAGCATTGAACTTTCGCAAGGCGCCAGTAACAAGATCAACGGGAAGCGCTGCTGGGTTGTCTGTGACCATGTCATGACAGTTGCAACGTCACGCCTTGACTTTATTCATGCAAAGCCTCCCCGGCTTGAGACTGCCGAGCTGACCCCCATTCTTGAACTGATGCATTCGCTTCTGGCCGGCTGGCGGTAATACGAGCGCTCAATGAAGATTGTTTCATCGAGAGTTGGTCCAGCGCGTTGATCGCAGGGCTGCTGAAGGGCCACCGATTCTTGACAGAAAGACACCATGCCAGTATCTTCAGATCATATGCGGGGCGTGGGAACGCGTCACCGTCTCCCTGTTTCAGGGACATATAAGCCAAGCCACCCTCACGGGTGGCTTTGGTCTTTCTGATATTCCTTATTGCAAGTTCTTTCCAGATATCCCAATGCCCCGCCTGGTCAAGAACGTGGGCAGAACCGGCATGCCTGATCAGAACAGCTCCGGCTCCGGTGTCACGCCAAGCTGGCGGCGGGCGGCGGTGAGGGTGTTGGCCATCAGCATGGCGATGGTCATCGGGCCGACGCCGCCGGGCACGGGCGTGATGGCGCCTGCCACTTCGGCAGCTTCTGCGAAGGCAACGTCTCCCACGAGCTTTGTTGCGCCTTCGCCCTTCGCCGGATCGGGCACGCGGTTGATGCCCACGTCGATCACGGTTGCGCCGGGCTTGATCCAGCTGCCGCGCACCATTTCCGGGCGGCCGACGGCGGCCACGACGATATCGGCGCCGCGCACCACTTCGGGAAGGTCCTTCGTGCGGCTGTGGGCGATGGTCACGGTGCAGCTTTCGGCCAGCAGCAGTGCGGCCATCGGCTTGCCGACGATATTGGAGCGGCCGATGACAACCGCATTGAGGCCGGCGAGCGGTGTCTGAAGCGTGCGCTTCAGCAGCACGAGACTGCCAGCCGGGGTGCAGGGCACAAGCGCCGTGTCACGGGCACCGGTTGCCAGGAGGCCCACATTGACCGGGTGGAAACCGTCCACATCCTTCTCCGGGCGGATCAGGCGCAGCACCTTGGTCTCATCGATATGGCCGGGCAGGGGCAACTGCACCAGAATGCCGTGAATGGCATCGTCTTCGTTGAGCTGCGTCACCAGTGCCAGCAGGCTGGCCTCGGACGTGTCTGCGGCCAAGGTGTGCTTGACCGAGTGAAAGCCGCAGGCTTCCGCCGCCCGGTCCTTGTTGCGCACATAGACCTGGCTGGCCGGATCCTCCCCCACGAGCACCACCGCCAGCCCTGGCCGCTTGCCGGTTTCTGCCAGAAGCCGTGCGGCACGGGCCGTAATTTCGCTGCGCACGGAGGCGGCAACCGCCTTGCCGTCAATGAGGTTTGCCTTGCTCATGGGTCATGTCTTTCACAAGCGGCGCGGGAGGCGCACCGGCTAGCTGATTTTGCGCGCACCATAGGCAGCAAGGCCCGCGCTGAAAAGAGGTTTCAGGCCGGTTTCCGTGTCTTTCCGCCGCCGCTTTTGAACGGCTTCAGAACGTGCGGGCGAAAGCGGCGAGACAGGAGATGGCGCAGACGATGTGATAGAGCGAACTCGCCGGTGCAGGCTCGTCCACGAAACTGCCGTCCGCGCGCCACTTGTCACGCCACAACCCGCGCAAGGGAACGTCGAGATAGGTCTCCAGTGCCTTGCCAGCCCGCAGGATGGATGCCAGCGCTTCTTCCCGCTTCTCTCCATTCGGTGTTTCGGCCAGCGTCTCGGCCAGTGTCTCGGCCAGTGCAATGCCCGCCTTCAGCCACTCCGTCTGGCCCCAGAGGCGGGCCATTGTGTCGCGTGGGCTCAGGTCTGCATTGAGGGACATGAAGGCGGCGTCCCGAGCCGGATCCACGCCGCAGGTCTCGCCAATCTCCACAAGCCGGACAGCAACTGGCAGCACTTCCGCCGTCCGGCCGCGCCGCCTTGCCCAGGTCAGCAGCAGCCAGGCCCATTCAAACTGATGACCAGGCTCCACCGCCTGCTTCGCCGGGTCTTCGGGCAGCGACCAGTCGAGCGTGAAAAACTCATGCAGGGCACCGGTCGCCGGATCTATGAAGCGGGTGAGGGCAAGAGTTGCGATCTGGTCCGCCAGATCCCGCCAGCGCATGCCGCCGCCCGCGTCTTCCATGGCAAGGCATGCCTCCAGCATGTGCATGTGCGGGTTGGAGCAGAGCGGCGCGCGCGGTGGATTGGCCTCGTGAAAACCGCCTGCCGGGTGGGCGTATTCTCTCAAGAGCTGCAGAAGGGTTCTGTCGGCCCGTGCCAGCAGATCCGCCGTCCGCGCCGGAAAGGCAATGGCTGCAGTGGCGAGCCCAAAAAGTGCAAAGGCCTGATTGTAGAGATCAAACGCCGTGTCGCGCGTCTTTGCGTCGATGCTTACGGCGTTGATCACAAGATCGCGCTCGTCAAGATAGGTATCGCGAAAGTACGCCATCCCCTTCGCCGCCATGTTGAGCGCTTCAGGGTCCTTGAACCCCAGCCTTGTGCCCTCGATCAGGCTGTAGATCTGCCGCGGGGCAACACGTGCGCGCACCATGCCGCTCCCGGGCGCCAGGGCTTCATCGATGGACAGGGTCTCGGCAAAGCGTCCTGTCTGCGCATCAAACCCGGCCTTCAGCCAAAGCGGCAGCGCAGCGCCGCAGAGCCAGGTTCTCAGGCGCAGATCGAGATCTTTGATGGCGGCGAGTGCCGGAGACGTAGAAGCGGATGATATCACAGCACAATCCAGTTCTCTGCGGCGCGGCAGCATACGGCGGTTCTCAGTAGTTCTACTAGCACAGCCTCTGCCGCATGGACAGGCCGCAGCGGAACCTTGATGTCAGACAAGCGGACATAGTTATTGTCTGATTTGCGGAGGCTTGAAAAGGTGCATCCATCCGCAACCGGTCTGGCGTATCTGGAGAACGCGTATCCCTCCCGCGCCTCAGAACAGACCCTCCACCTGACCGTCCGCATTCAGGTGAATGTCGAGTGCCGCCGGATGGCGGGGCAGGCCGGGCATGGTCATGATGTCGCCGCAGATGGCAACGATGAACCCGGCACCTGCCGACAGCCGCACTTCTCGCACCGGCAGGGTGTGCCCTTCCGGTGCCCCCAGCAGGGCGGGGTTGGCGGAGAAGGAATATTGGGTCTTGGCCATGCAGACCGGCAGATGGCCGTATCCGCTCTCCTGCCAGCGCTCCAGCTGGCGGCGGGCGGCGGCGTCAAAGGAAATCGAGCCGGCCCGGTAGATCTTCCGGGCCACGGTTTCGATCTTGTCCGTCAGGGGCATTTCATCCGGATAAAGCGGCACAAAGCGGGCGCTGCCGCCTTCCGCCAGTTCCACCACTTTGTTGGCGAGAGCTTCCGTGCCCTTCGAGCCTTCGGCCCAGTGGGTCGCCAGAATGGCCTCGACGCCGAGATTGCGGCAATAGGCGGTAATGGCAGCGATTTCCGCATCCGTGTCCGAAGTAAAGTGGTTGAGGGCCACGACAACCGGAACGCCGAACTGGCGCAGGTTCTCGATGTGGCGGCCGAGATTGCACAGGCCGGCCTCGACAGCGGCCACATTCTCATGGCCAAGATCGGCCTTGGCGATGCCGCCGTTCATCTTGAGGGCACGGACTGTTGCAACGAGAACCACGGCAGCCGGCTCAAGGCCCGCCTTGCGGCACTTGATGTCGAAGAACTTTTCCGCCCCAAGATCCGCGCCGAAGCCGGCTTCCGTCACCACATAGTCAGCCAGCCGCAGGGCCGTCTGCGTCGCTACCACGGAATTGCAGCCATGGGCGATGTTGGCGAAGGGGCCGCCGTGGACAAAGGCGGGCGTATGCTCCAGCGTCTGCACCAGATTGGGCTGGAAGGCCTGACGCAGCAGCACGGTCATGGCGCCGTCGGCGCCCAGATCGCGCGCCGTCACCGGGCTGCGGTCCGTGCGGGTACCAACCACGATATCGCCAAGACGGCGCTGCAGGTCATCAAGATCCGTCGCAAGACAGAGGATCGCCATCACCTCCGAGGCAACAGTGATGTCGAAACCTGCTTCCCGCGTTGTGCCATTGGCCCGTCCGCCCAGACCGGTGACGATGGCGCGCAGGGCCCGGTCGTTCATGTCCATCACACGGCGGAAGGCGATGCGCTGCGGGTCCAGTCCCAGCGCGTTGCCCCAGTGCAGGTGGTTGTCGATCAGCGCCGCCAGCAGGTTGTGGGCCGAGGTGATGGCGTGGAAATCGCCGGTGAAATGAAGGTTGATGTCCTCCATCGGCACCACCTGCGCCTTGCCGCCGCCGGCCGCTCCCCCCTTGACGCCAAAGCAGGGGCCGAGCGAAGGCTCGCGCAGGCAGATCGCGGTCTTCCGGCCGATACGCGACAGGCCGTCGCCGAGACCGACGGTTGTCGTCGTCTTGCCTTCGCCGGCCGGCGTTGGGTTAATGGCGGTGACGAGGATGAGCCGGCCCTTCGGGCGGCTCTGCACATTGGCGATGAATTCGCCGGAGACCTTGGCCTTGGTCTTGCCAAAGGGCTCAAGTGCCTCTTCCGGAATGGCGAGCTTCGCAGCAATATCTCTCATCGGCAGCAAGTGTGCTGCCCGCGCGATCTCAATGTCGCTCGCCATGTATGCTCCCCTGGAATCAGTCTGGTGCTTTCTCACCTTGGTAGCCTGCCGGGGGCTTGCGGGGGAGAGAATTCTTGTTTTTTAAGGTCAGGAGCTGGCCTGGGTGTCAATGACAGTAAACCGGCTTCTGCCGCTTGGATCCTGGGTCAAAAGCCCGTGCCCGCCAGCCTGATCCATGATCTTGGCAGCGAGCGCTTCCAGCGGCACGGCTGCCCCGAACAGATAGCCCTGTCCTTTGGAGCATCCCGCCTTCTGCAGCAGTGCTTGCTGCTCCAGCGTCTCTACGCCTTCCACGGTCACCGCAATGTTCAAGTCACGCGCCAGGCTGACCACGGCTTCGATGATCGACTTGCTCTGCGGGTCCGAAGACAGGGACCGCACGAAGCTGCGGTCGACTTTCAGCTCGTCCCAGTCGAACTGGCGCAGATAGGAGAGGGACGAATAACCGGTGCCGAAATCGTCCAGGGCTATCGTCACGCCAAGCTGCTTCAGTCTGTTGAGCGTCGAGATGCAGCGTGCCGTGTCACTCATCAGAATGGATTCGGTCACTTCCAGCCGCAGCCGTCCTGGTGCAAGGCCGGTGTCGAGCAGGATCTGGCGCACGGTCTCGAGCAGGTCATCGCGCAGGATCTGGGCCACGGAGAGATTGACCGACACAGGCAGCGTACCCAGAACGCGGGCGGCATCCGAACAGGCCTGCTGCAGAATGGAGCGGCCCATGTCGACAACCTTGCCTGAGCCTTCGGCTATCGGCACGAATTCATCCGGTCCGATGCGCCCCAGCTGAGGGTGGGTCCAGCGGGCCAGCGCCTCCACACCGATGATGCGTCCGGTGCCAAGTTCCACCTGCGGCTGGTAAAAGGGGAGAATATCGCCGGCCATGATCGCCGGATGCAGATCGGCTTCGATTTGCCGCCGCCGGGACAGGTTGGCCCGCATGCCGGCATCGAACAGTTGCACGATCCCCTTGGCCCGGCCCTTGGCAAGGCTGAGGGCAAGATCGGCGTTGTCGGGGAGCTGTGTCCGGTCCTGAAGCCCGGGGCCATCGACAGCAAGACCGATCGTGGCATCCACCAGCACGGTGCCATGTTTCATGTGATAAGGCTCCCGCAGGGCCTTCAGCAGAAACTCGGCCTTCTGGCGGGCATCCTGAAGCCCGTTCTCCGTGCGCAGCAGGACGAGGAACTCATCGCCGCCGAAACGGGCTGCAATGGCATTTTCCCAGAGCGAGACGATGCTGGTGAGCCGCTGGCCGACGCCGTTCAGCAGGGCATCACCTGCGGCATGGCCGAGCGTGTCATTGACGGTCTTGAAGCCGTCAAGGTCAATGGCGAGCACGGCAAGCGGGCGGCTGCTCTTGCGCTGCAGTTCAGCGCGGAAAAAGTCCTGAAAGGCCAAGCGGTTCGGCAGGGAGGTAAGCTGATCGTGGCGGGCAACGAAGGCATGATCGGCTGCCGAACGCTCCGCCTGGGCCCGGGCGGCCACCAGCGTTCTGTTCTGCAGGAAAAGACTGGCCAGAAGCACCCCGCCGACAGCAAGAAGGGCATAGGTCAGCCAGTGCCCTGCCGTCATGGAGGTCTGAATCCGTTCCCGGATCTTGTCTGCCTCGACAAGGCTCAGGCTATAGGCTTCCCCGCCAATACGGTCGACAGCGGCCTTGACCGGAACCATACGGTCGATGATTTCGAGCTGTGCGCTGGGGTCTTCGATCCGGTCGAACAGCGGTTCAAGCGCCTCCAGATCAGCTGCCAGCTGCTCGAACCGCGCGACCCGCTCGGCGGACAGCTCCAGGAAGGTCCGGAACTGTCCGGAGCTCCAGGTTTTCATGCGGCCGATCATGATCTGATAGTAGAGCTGCGCTTCGCTTGCGGCGGACTTGTCCCCCGTCGCTGCATAGCGCGCGACCAGTTCGCGCAGGGTCGAAACCTCCAGACGGCCGTTGAAGCCGGTCCAGGCAATGTCGTAGCGCTTGGCCTGAATGACGGCGCTCTGGTTGGCTGCTGTGATATAGGGCAGGATTAAGGCAGCAGCGGCCAGACAAATGAAGAGTAGAACAGTTATTCGCCGGAACCATATCGTCATGGCAACAGTCACCAGTAAGAGGGGAGGGCTTGTTACCTGATGGTGATCTGGCGGATCTGCCAGACCGCGCGCGAATAGTAGCTTTCCGTCTTGAGGTCAGGCCTGTCACTGAAAGGGAAGATCAGAAAAAGAGGGCCTTTGTCTGCCACGGGCATATGCTTGCCGTTCTGCCGTGTTGCCAGAAGGCCTTTCGCCTGAACAACGTCGTCAAACGGCATCTGGACGAAGTAGCTGTTGAGGGCCATCACCTCGACCGTGCCATCTTTCACGCCTGCATGGGCCATGAGCCTTGCAAAGAGAACACCTTCAAACGTTACCGGACCATCATGCCAGGGCGTAACCGTTGTCATGCTCTCCATCCCCAAGGCCTCAATCTCTTCCATTGTCATGGCGATGGGGCCTGAGGGGAGTTTTCCGTCAATCGTCAGTATAGTGGGGGCGCCGGAAGCTGTTGATGCCGCTGGAAAAAATGAGATGAGAAAAAGAACGCTGGCAAAAATGACAGTAAGGAGACGCATCGGAACTCTCCGCAATATGAATAAAATTAGAGTAGCCTTTTCCCATCCAAGACTGGGTAAAGGAAACCGGTAAAATTTTAGGCAATTATCCTTTTGTGACCTAACGTCAAAGGGTGCATTCCCAATGGGGAAGCGCGTTCCCGGGGCTGCAGTGCTGGTAATAGGTCAATTCGCTAAGGAAATGGTAAAATTTGGCGTACTTGGATAAATTATACACGCATCACGAGAAATGCGCCGCGCCAGCCTGGGGGCTGACGCGGCTATCATGATCTCAGGTCTTTCAGGTGGATTCAGACCGGCACAGCTGCCTGCCGGAGCTGCATGCGCGTGCTGCGCGAAGCCCGGTTGCCGCCTTGATAGGTGTTGCGCTCTTCCGTCGGGGTGACGAGGAAGCGTTCCCGGTAGCATTTGGTGAAATGCGATGTGGAGGCAAAGCCGCAGGCAATGGCCACATCCAGCACGGCACGTGAGGTGCGCCGCAGAAGGTCACGGGCCGTCTCGAGGCGCAGTTTCAGATAGTATTGTCCCGGCGTGCAGTTGAAGTGGCGCCGGAACAGCCGCTCCAACTGGCGGGGTGACAGGTTCACCGTCATCGCCAGTTGCTGGCAGGAGAGGGGATCCTCGATATGCATGTCCATGATGCGGATGGCTTCGAGGATCTTGGCATTGGAGATGCCGGTGCGTGCCTCGATGTCATGGCGCTGCGCGCTCTCGCCCGAGCGCATGTTCTGGTAGAGGGCCACCTCGGCAACCTCATGCGCCAGCGCAGCCCCGTGCCGGATGGCGATGAGCCGCAGCATCATGTCCAGAGAGGCCATGCCGCCGCCGCAGGTGATGCAGTTGCGGTCAATGGCGAAAATGTCGGAGGACACGTCTACGCCAGGAAATTCCTCGCGGAAGGAGCGCAGGTTTTCCCAGTGCAGCGTGCAGCGCCGCCCCTCCAGAAGGCCGTAGCGGGCCAGCAGATAGGCGCCGGTGCAGATGGCGCCGAAGGTGCGCCCGCGTGAATTCAGCTTCCGCAGCCGTGTGCCCAGTTCCTTGTCCAGCGGCAGCCGCTCCACATCGATGCCGCTGCACAGCAGGGTGATATCCGCATCCTCCAGTTCGCGGATGCTATGGTTCACGCTGATCTCACAGCCATTCGAGGCGGTGACCGCCGCTCCATCTAGGGAATAAGTGCGCCAGCGGTAAAACTCCCGCCCCAGAACCCGGTTGGCAAGGCGCAGCGGTTCAACGACGGAGGTGAAGGCAATCATCGAAAACCGGTCGAAGAGGACGAGGGCAATGGTCTGCCCATCGAGATCTGACCTGTGCGGCTGCGGACCGGAATTGGACATGGAACGCGGCACCCTTAACTCTGGAAGATTATGTATTTTCCGGTATGGAGCGCTATCATTGGTTTGCCTGTCAATGAAAATCTAAGAAATCGGAGGCTTGCGGAAACCGTTCCTAAAACGCCCGGGCGAATAGATTTTTTTTTATGCGGAAGGCGTTTTCCTGGGCGGTTGTTGCTTCATATCAAGGCGAAGAAAGTGGTAGGTGATACGCCACAATAGCTCGTGCCTTGCCGGTGAGGAGACGACTCTCTCTCATGTGCTTGTGCGGGCCGTTCCAATGGACTGGCCGTCGACGTGAAGTGTCGCGGCGTAACATGACTGGACCGCCATGAACGTTCTTGCCAAACCCGCCGACCTGGAAGCTGTCGCAGGCCCGAGCGCCTTCGTGCAGGAAGTGACGGAGGTCAAGCATTACACCGACCGCCTGTTCAAGTTCCGCACCACGCGGCCTGCCGCATTCCGTTTCCGCTCCGGCGAATTCGTGATGATCGGCCTGCTGATCGACGGCAAGCCCCTGTACCGGGCCTATTCCATTGCCAGCCCGTCCTGGGATGAGGAACTGGAGTTCTTCTCCATCAAGGTGCCGGATGGCCCGCTGACCCAGCATCTGCAGAAGATCCAGCCGGGCGACGCGCTGCTTCTGAAGAAGAAGCCGACCGGCACGCTGGTCAACGACGCCCTGACGCCGGGCAAGCGCGTCTACATGTTCTCCACCGGCACCGGCATTGCGCCCTTCGCCAGCCTGATCCGTGATCCTGAAACCTACGAGAAGTTCGATCAGGTCATCCTGACCCACACCTGCCGTGAAGTCGCAGAACTGCGCTACGGCGAGGAACTGGTCGAGGCAACCAAGAACGATCCGCTGATCGGTGAACTCGCCAGCGAAAAGCTGGTGCATTACACCTCGGTCACCCGTGAGGACTTCCCGCGCCAGGGCCGCATCACCGATCTGATCGAGAGCGGCAAGCTCTTCACGGATCTCGGTGTTCCGCCGCTGGACCCGGCCATCGACCGCGGCATGATCTGCGGCTCCATGGAAATGCTGCGCGACACCAAGGCCCTGCTCGAAAAGGCCGGCCTCAACGAAGGCGCCAACAACAAGCCCGGCGAATTCGTCGTGGAACGGGCGTTTGTGGGCTGAGGCTCAAGCCCGTGCGGGTGCCTGAGCAATTTCAAGGCGGGATGCGCCAGCATCGAAAGCCTTGGTATAAGTCCGGCCCGCTCAGGGCCGGACAAAAAATGCCGGGACACGGTAATTCGGCAGTTTCTGCAAGCTGAGACCCGCAGCTGCGCCTCCCGCTGCTCTCAGGAAGTCATCCACCGCATTGGTTGCTCCTGCAACAGCGTTATAGTCATCCACGACGACGAGCCCGCCCGGCACGACCCGCTCAAACAGCTGTTCCAGCGCAAAGCGCGTCGGTTCGCCCACATCCATGTCGAGATGCAGCAGGGATATGCGAAGCTGCGGATTGCGGGCCAGATAGTCCGGCAAGGTCTGGAACACGTTGCCTTCTACCAGATCCACATTACCGATCCGCTTTGCCTCAAGAATGGCGGCCAATTCGGCTTTTGACAGTCCCTTTCCTGCTTCCGTCTCGAACTTCTCGATGAATTTGTGGTCCGATGGATCAGACAGCCCCTCCGTCGGAAAATTTCCGAAGGCGTCGAAGCCGATGATGCGGCGTGAAGCCTCGGTTTCGAGCAAGGCGCGGAACTGGGCGAAGCGGATCAGGGACAGGCCCTTGAAGACGCCGAGTTCCAGCACATCTCCTGGAAGGCCTGTGATCCTCTGGTAGAGCTCGTAATGAGCCAGCATCTTGTTGAGGCGGCTTGGATCGGAGAACCAGTAGAAGCCGTTCTCGTAGTCCCAGACCTTGCCGGGCGACAGGCCCTGAATGCTGTCCGTGCCCTGTGTCATCTGCCTTCTCCCCTAGCATGTGCGGGTGACCGGTACGGCCGCGTGCGTCTGACGCCAGAATCGTCAGATGCCCAAAGAGATTACGTCGAGCCTGCCGGTTTTCTCTATGTTTTTCCCTGTATGTCCGGGTGGAGCCCGCCTAAGCTATCTTATGCCGTAGTGGAAGAGGCTGAAGTGATTCCACCGCTTCGGCAGCGGGCGAGACCGGAAAGGTGCGGCAATGGCGGTTTGGGACAGGTTTTCTATCGTGCCCGCGGCCTTTGCCATGCGCGAGCAGCCGCAAGAGATTGACCCGCGCTCTGTGCCGGAAGGTATCAGCCATGCGGACGACTGGATCATCTTTCGCGGCGGCGGTGAGATCCGTGTCTATGACCGGATCTGCGACCATAATGGCGGGCGCCTGATCTTCAACAACGGCCGTGTCTCCTGCCCCATGCACGGCTGGGAACTGGATGCTGCGACCGGGCGCTACAAAAATGTGGAATGCACCAAGGTGCCTCTGGTGGTGGCTGTGGATGATCCTGCGTCAGCAGCACCGGTGCGTTTTGCCCTGAAGTCCATGTCGCGCTCGCTGGCAGGATATTCAAAGCCGCTGCCGGTTGAGATTGAGTTTCTCAACCACGCCTGCCTCATCATCCGTACAGAGGGCTTGAGCTTTGCGACGGATCCCTGGCTGCTGGGGCCTGCTTTCTGCAATGGCTGGTGGCTGGCATTGCCATCGCCTGCCGGTGCATTTGAGAAGATCAACGCCTGTGATTTTCTTTATATCTCTCACAATCACCCAGACCATCTTCACCGGGAAACTCTGGAGCGCGTGCGCAAGGACATGCCCATCCTGACACCGGCCTTCGACAGCGGGTCGACAGCCCGCTATCTGGAGGATCTGGGCTTTGTCAGCATTCTGGCTGCCCCTTTTGATGCCGCCTTGCGCGACGATGTGGCGGAAATCTCCCTTTCGGTGCTGAAAAGCGGAGACTTCCGTGATGACAGCGGCCTACTGGTGGAAATTGGCGGTTTCAGTGCCTTGCTGGCGGTGGATGCCAACTTCATCGACTTTTACCGCTTCCCCGAGGGGCTGACCGTCTTTGCCTCGTCCTTTGCCAGCGGGGCGAGCGGCTTTCCCCTCTGCTTCGACAATTATGATGAGCGCGAACGTCAGCAGATCATCATCCGCAATCGCAACACGGTCAGATATCTGGCGTCTCGGATCCTTGAGAAGGCGGCTCCGGCTGCCTTTCTCCCTTACGCTGGGTTCTTCTCGGAAGCCGCGCCGCGGGACAGCTACATCAAGGAGCATAACCGGAAAAACGCGGTTTCTGACTACAGCGCCATCTGTGAGGATCTGGGGGTCCGGCTGCTGGATGTGACCGTAGATACGCGTTTTCTGTTCGAGGGACGGGATTTCAGGACAAGCCTGCCCCGAAGTGGGACCGTTCTGGATCAGGCACCAATGGAGGCCTATCTGGCTGCGCCGCCGCCGGGCGGATCTGCGCTCGATCCGGCTGAAGTTGCCACTTATTTCCTCGGCTCAGGCTATGCCAAGCCCCTTAACCTTCTCGTTCGCCTGACGGATGATGCGTTTGAGGAAGGGGAGGAGGCCTTTTTTTGCCGTTTCGACGAAAAAGGTCCGGGAAGCGTTACGCCGCTCAACCGCGCTGACTATGAAGCATATCTTCTCAGCCTGGACCGGTTTTTGTCGCTGCGTATCCGCCGTAACGAGTTCATCCGAGTCATCCGGCTTGGACTGCCCTGGGAAGATCTGTCGATCGGTTTCCAGTGCCGGGTGAAGCGCCAGCCCAATATCTACCACTCAGACTTCTGGTATCATTTTTCGAATGTCTACGTGAACGACAAGGTCAAGCGCGCTTCGCTCGCGTGCGACGCCTGTATCAATATTCAACATGAATTCGTGGTGTGAGACGCATGCAACAGGACACGAGACGTAATGAATGGAACGCCGCCTATGACCGTGGCGGCAACTTTCTTTTCTACCCCAATGAGGAAGTGATCCGTTTTTTTGCCCGTCACGTGGCCAAGCGTACCGGTCTGGATACGGTGCAATACATGGAGGGCTTTGGCCCCGCTTCCCGCATTCTGGACTTCGGCTGCGGCCTTGGCCGTCATGTCGGCCTTGCGCTGGACCTCGGGCTGGATGGCCGGGGCATTGATCTGTCTGACAGGGCTATTGCGGCTGGCCGTAGCTGGCTTTCAGCTGCCGGCTGCGGGGATGCAGAAGAGCGTCTGATTTGCGGCGACGGGCGTAGTTTGCCATTCGAGGATGGCTTTTTTGATGCGGCTGTCTCCCATGCGGTTCTTGATTCCATGCCCTTCGAGCATGCCAGAGTGGCGATAGGGGAAATTGCAAGGGTGATGAAGCCCGGCGCCCTGTTCTATCTTGATCTGATCAGCCCGGAAGACAGCGAGCTGCGGAAGCCGGGGTTTACCGGAGAGTTGACCGTCTCCAAAGACCATGAGTTTGGCACGGTCCAGAGCTACTTCGATCCAGACAAGATTTCACGGCTGCTTGAGGGGCAGTTCCAATTGCAGGAGCTGGTGCTGGTCCGGCGCACGGTGTTGACCGTCTCGGCGCACGCTTCCCGGTATCACGCGGTGGCGCAACGCATCACGTCTTGAAAAAAGCAGAAGCTGGTCAGGAGCATCAGCTATCCCGCGCTGTAGAAGTGCTTCTGCAGCGGGGCATCCCAGAAGCCGGCACCATTCAGGATCTCAACAAAACGGGCCGCCGAGTTGCCCTGCCCGAAGCTGCGGTCGGAGGCGAAGCGCTGGCCCCATCTGTTGGTCAGGAAATCCGCGATGGCCTCGCGGTCGAAGGCTGAGGCTTCCGTGATGGTTGGCGCCACGGATCTGTTGAGCTGCCGGGTGCCGAGATTGAGGCTGGGAATGCCTAGGAACGGGGCTTCACGCACACCGGCACTGGAGTTGCCGATGATGGCAGCCGCGTTCTTCATCAGCTCGGAAAAATAGGCAAAGCGCATGTTCGGCAGATGCCGGAAGCGCCCCGGATCCAGCCTCTCGATCTCAGCAAAGATATCCTCTGAGCCGGGATCATTGTTCGGGGAGATGACGATGAAATTGCGGCCGCTCGCGGAGAGGGCAGAGAACAGGCTCTGCGCCTGTGCGCCGATCGTGTCCCGCTCCGATGTCACCGGATGAAACACCGCGATCCCGTAATCCTTGAAGGGAATAGCATAGCGGCGGCGTACCTCGTTCAGAGTGACGCCGGAGGACCCGCCGTGAAAGTCCAGCTCCGGCGAGCCGATGTTGAAGACCGTGCCAGGCTCCTCACCAAGCGTCAGAACGCGCGCTCTTGCGGCCTCCGAGCTGACGAAATGATAGGTGCAGAGCTTAGTGTTGCAATGCCGGTAGACCTCGTCAATCGTCCCGGACACCTCACCGCCTTCGATATGGGCACAGCGGATGTAATTGGTCGCGCAGACCAGCGCTCCGGCAAGGGCTTCGATCCGGTCGCCATGCACGATGGTCAGGTCCGGCCTGTTCTCATGAACCCAGTCCGAAAGACCGAGGATCGTCTTGGACAGGATGATGTCCTGCGGATCGCCCAGCCGCTGGTTGATGAATTCGTGCTTGACCACGCCCGGCAGCCGCTGCACCTCGTTGCGGGTGAGGCCGTATTTTTCCAGCATATGCATGCCGGTGACGAAGAAAGTCACCTCGTGGCCGGTATCTCGTGCGGCGATGGCGAGCGGCTCCAGCTTGCCGAAGTCGGCCCGGGTGCCGGTCAGAAACAGGAGCCTGCGTGTTGTCATTGGCGGGGCTCCAGATCGCTCCAGCGCAGTTGCTGATTGCGCTTGACCGCAAGCTTCAGCTTGCGGCCAACGACATCGTCAAACTGCGAGACGGGGATCTCGCCATTGCCCGGCCGCCGCGCCCAGATATCGGCTTCGGTGATCTCATGACCTTCCGGCAGATCCCGGTCTGCCACAACGGATCCGCGGGCGAAGCGGTAGACATCTTCCTCCGGCGCCGTGCGCTTCTTCTCGTTGTGAAGCGCGATGTGGATCTCCCGGGAGCGCTCGATCAGAAACCGCAGTTCGGACGGGTCCATGGAACAGGAAATATCCGGACCCTTGCGGTAGCGCGTGTCGGTGAAATGCCGCTCCAGAATACAGGCACCCAGCGCCACGGACGCCAGCGCCATCTCCGGGCCGATGCTGTGATCGGAGAAGCCGACAACTGCATTGGGAAATGCCGCCTTCAGATCCGTCACCCCCCTGAGGGAAACGATCTCGGGCGGGGAGGGATAGAGGTTCGTGCATTCCAGCAGGGCATAGCCAATGCCGGCCTTGTCGAGGATCTCGACCGAGGGGCGGATGCTCTCCAGCGTCTGCATGCCCGTGCTCATGATCACCGGCTTGCCGAAACCGGCAATGTGCCGGATCAGCGGCAGATGATCGCATTCACCGCTGCCGATCTTGAAGCCGGGCACATCGATGGAGTTGAGGAAATCGGCGGCCGCGCGGGAAAAGGGCGTGGAGATGTAGATGAGGCCGAGGCTTTCGGTATAGGCCTTCAGCTCTTTCTCCGCCTCCAGCGGGAGGGCGCAGCGGCGCATCACCTCGAAGATCGAGACATCGGCATTGGGCGGAAAAATCTCCCTGGCCTCATCCGTCATCTCGTCCTCGACGATATGCGTCTGGTGCTTGATCATCTCGCAGCCGCTCTGGGCTGCAGCGCGCACCATGGCCTTGGCAACATCAAGGCTGCCGCCGTGATTGATGCCGATCTCGGCAATCACCAGCGGGGGATGCGCGGGACCAATGTCTCTGTGAGCGATTTTCACGTCAGTTATCCCTTCGCCATCAGATCTGCGCAGCGCTGAAAGTCTTCAGCTGTATCAATGTCCTGAGCCTCGTCCGCGGTAACCGGCAGCACGCGGATCGATGCAGCGGAGAAGTTGCCATCTGCGATGAACTGCGCCGCATCAAAAACATAGAGAACGCCATTCGGCCTGATCAGGGCCGGCAAGTCCTGCCGGTTTGCAAAACAGAAATCTGGAGAAACCAGCGGCACGAAGCGGTTTCCCTCCTCAAAACCCCACTTCAGCACGGCGGAATCTGCCGGAGATACGCTCATGACCATGCTGGCATCCCCTTGCCGGAACAGGCCGACGCCCCTGCGCACGGTCTCGGCCTTGCGCAGCGGCGACGTGGGCTGCAACAACACGGCAAGACCTGAAGTGACGCCTGCGCTGGGTAAGAGGTCGCGCAGAACCTCCGCCATCGTCGTGCTGTCCGTTGCCAGTTCCGGCGGGCGCCGGATGCATTCCACCTGCGGGGGCAGGTCATGAGTGAAGATCTCACCGATATCGGTGCTGATGATCACACGGCCGATTCCGGCGGCGAGCGCAGCATCGACGCTATGCCGGTACAGCGGCTTGCCGGCCAGCGGCCGTATGTTCTTGCCCGGCAGTCCCTTTGACCCGGCCCTTGCAGGAATGATGGCGGTGACTTGCGTGGGCGCTGCCATGATGCCTCACAGCTGCAGGCGCTTCATGCGCTCTTCGGGAGAGAATTCTGTCTTCCATGCTTCCAGCCGCGAAACCAGGCCAGGGATCAGCTCAATGACAGGCTGGCCAGGCTTCAGTTTCGTGTAGGTTGTTCTGGGGAACCAGGGTGTCTGCTCCTGCCCAAACATGTAATGACTGATATCGTCGCCGAAGGTCCAGCAGGGCATGCCATAGCAGCCGGCAATGTCTGACACGCTTGTGTTTGCCGTTATGACAAGATCACAGCATGAGGCAAGTGCAGCAGCATCCTCGATGTTGTTCATCTGGTCAATGTCGGCAAAGTGAATAAGATTTGCGCCACGCCCTTCCTGAAGATAAGTAACTTCCCGGTCGATGCAGGAATATTGCAGATTGACGAAGACGATATCTTTCGTCTCGACAACCGGTGCAAAATCCATCACCGAAAGGTAGTTTTTCGCACGGGCAGGGGCCAGCTTGCTGGAGCGCCATGAGACACCGACAACCGGCTTCTTGTCGGCGTCAGGAATCCGGCGGTAAAGTTCACGGGCGCGCACTGTGTTGATCTTGAACACGGGATGCCGTGTTTTCTTGAAAGACTCCAAATCATTGCGGATATAGCGCGGAAGATCTGCCGAGGAGATCTGGAAGTCATAGTCATCGGTGGTGGCCATCAGGGTGATGGATTCAAACGTCGGTGTGCGTGTCAGGGCATCCGGGAAACTATGCTCGAAAGGTGCGACCAGTTTCTTCGGCACCTCGATGATCACCTTGTCCGCCATCTCCATGATGTCGGCAATCAGCGTGCCGGAGCGAAGGCAGTCGCCAACCCCCTGATCATTCCAGATCATGATCGTCTTGCCGGTCAGATCAGACCCATCCCATTGGGGCTTCCGGAACTTGCGGTTGAGGCAGGACGTGATTTCCGCCTTGAAGCGGGCACCATAGTGCTTCCAGCCCTCTGCAATGTTGCCCGCTCCCAGATAGGCAAGGGCGAGATTCCACTCCGCAACCGGAAGGTCGCCATTCGCCAGTTCGATGCCCTTCCGCAGGACCCTTATCGCGTCCGTGGACCGGTTCATGCTCTGCAGAATGACACCCAGGGTGACATGCCTTGCAACATCCTGCGGTTTCGCTGCCATGGCAGCTTCTGCAAAGGGCAGGGCATCCGATGCTTCGCCGATCCGGAACAGCAGCCGTGCCATTTCATGCTGGAGATCATCGTCCCCGGGGAAGAGTTGAAGAGCAAGCCTCAGTTCCTCGCCTGACTTGTCATACTGCTCTGCTTCAAGTCTTGAGCGGGCCCGCTGGACCCATATGTCGGAATTGCTGGGATCGATCTGGATGGCCTTGTCGAAGAACTCAACGGCCTGATGGAACTTCTTCTGATCCCGCAACAGAACGCCATAGTTGCGGTAGGCATCTCCGTAGCCTGGATGATCCGCAACAATCTGCTTGAAGATTTCCTCTGCCTCAGTCTCCCGGTCCAGTTTGGTCATGGCCACGGCACGCAGGCTTTGCGCTTCGGCAAGCCTGGGATCCAGCGCCACGGCCCGTTCGGCTGCGGCCAGCACATCGGCATGGTTCTCTTCATCAAGGTCAGAGAGCGCGCGTGCCAGATTGGCATGATAGGGGGCGCGGTCCGGGGCGAGGGAAATTGCCTTGCGGATGAACTCCACTGCCCGTTTGGGAAAGCCCAGCTGCCGGTAGCAGACACCCAGAAGGTGGTTGGCATCCGGAGACGAAGGGTTCTTCTTCAGGACGGTTTTGTAAAGCCGCTGCGCTTTCTCGACTTCACCGGCCTGCTGCAGGGCCACGGCCTTGCGCATCGTGTCGAGTGTCGTGGTGGCGGCATTTGCCGGCTTGAAGCTCATTCGTCCATCCGCTGACTTCGGAGAATCACTCCGCAAAGTCTAGCAAGAAAAGCTCGGAAATGGGTGAGCTGTCCGCATTCGCCTGTTCTGCCGCTGATTTGCCCCTGGAAAGAGTGCAGTGGCCAATGCTTGACGCAAACAGGCAGGCCCAGGGGGCCTGCCTGTCGATTTTCAAGAGAAGTCTTCAGGCCGCCTTGCTGGCCGCAGCTGCAATCTTCTGCAGGTTCTCGAAGAAGTGGCGCACATCATCCCCGATCTGCGCCGAGCAGCTCTTGAGGCCATCGGCCGCCACCTGGAAATCTGCGGCGGCGGTGCCTGTCTGGGCAATGGCGCCGGCCACACGGTCAACGTTGCCGGCCAGAGACTGGGAGCCGGAGGCTGCGCTCTGGATGTTCGACGAAATCTCGCGCGTTGCCGCACCCTGCTGCTCCACCGCAGCGGCGATGGTGGCCGTCATGTTGTCGACTTCCTTCACCGTGTCGGAAATCGCATTGATCGACTTCACGGCGTTCTGGGTGGCCGACTGGATGGCGGAGATCTGGGACGAAATCTCTTCCGTCGCCTTGGAGGTCTGGTTCGCCAGTTCCTTCACTTCGGCTGCCACGACCGCAAATCCGCGTCCGGCTTCGCCAGCGCGGGCGGCCTCGATGGTCGCGTTGAGGGCGAGGAGGTTGGTCTGCTCTGCAATGGCCTGAATGAGGCTGATGACGTCACCGATCTTCTGGGCCGAATCGGACAGGCGCCCGACTTCGGCAGAGGTCCGGTTCGTCTCGCCATTCGCCCGGCGCGCCACATCCGAGGCGCCGGTGACCTGGCGTGAAATCTCGGCGATGGAACTGGACAGTTCTTCCGTCGCTGCGGCGATCGTCTGGATATTGCTGGTTGTCTGGACAGAGGAATGTGCAGCTTCAGAGGCCTCTGCGTTCGCAGAAACGGACATGTCAGACAGGGACATGGCCTGACGGGTCACCTTTTCAGCGCTGTTGCTCACCTCCGCCATGGTGGCGTCCACCTTGACCTTGAAAGTGTCGATGGCGTGGCTGATCTGCCGTTCCTGTTCCTGTTGCAGCTCCATCAGAACGTTCTGATAGGTCGAAATGGCAAGATCCAGGTCGAACAGCACTGCCTTGTTGAGCGCCTGCACGGCGGTCAGTGCCCTGCGCTGAGAGAAACGGTGCTTCTTCAGGACGATGCTGACCAGCTCGTTCAGGACATACTGATAGCCTGCGATATACCACTTCGGCTCCAGTCCGATGCGGACATGGGCCCGGCCAATGCGGTCTATGCTCTCGAAATAATCCCGGTCAAACCGGCCGGAGAACAGCTTGGCCCAGTGACCGCCTTGGGCCTTCTTGAGCATGTCCTCGCGATTTCCGACAAGAGCCGCCATCTTCGGCTGTGACTTGAGATGGGAATAGAAGCCGTCAAGCACGGCCGGCAGTGCCTTCTGGACGAAAGGCCAGAGTTCCGTAAGGGTCGACTTCGTCTCCGCGTCAATCCTTGCGAAGCTCAGACGGCCCCTCATTTCCTCGTCACTGTACAACATGATGCATCCTCGGTTGAGATGCTGTCACGGTAGAGCGAGTCTCTTGAAGGAACCGTTAACTCAAATGGAAAGGGCAAGTTTGATTTATGATGAAATCTGACTTGGATTAAATAAACCGATTGAAAAACCATGTAAGGAAAAGTGACGATAAGTCGCAAGGAAAGTCCGCCACCTCTTGAGAGAGTAAATTTCAACTAGCCGGGTATTCTGGTGTGAAAAAAACTATCTCAACTCTTTAGTGCGGATCTGAATAAAGAAGGGGAGAATGGTGGGCGATGCAGGGATTGAACCTGCGACCTTTCCGGTGTGAACGGAACGCTCTCCCGCTGAGCTAATCGCCCGCCGCTGTGCAGCGTGGGACGGCTTCTATGACATTCTGCGGGGCAGCGCAAGAGGGGATGGACCAAGAATTTCGGCGTTATGAACAGCCCGGTTGCGGGGGGCTGGCGGCTGCTCCCAGCGTTTCCAGCGCAGGCAACAGATCCCGGAAAGAGGAGATGACCCGGTCGGGGCAGAGATCTGCAACCGGCACGCTGGCATAGCCGAAATCGACGGCAATGACCGGGATCTGGGTGGCCCTGGCCGCAGCAATATCGGTCGCCGTATCGCCGATCATGATTGCCTTGCACGGCTCTCCGCCGGCCCGCCGTATGGCGCCGAGCACCGGCAGGGAGTCCGGCTTGGGCCGTGGATATGTGTTGCCGCCTACGATGGAGCCGAAGAGGCGGGTCAGCGACAGCTCGTCGAGGAGCTTGCGAGCCAGATACTCCGGCTTGTTGGTGCAGATTGCCAGCCTCCAGCCTCCGCCGGCGAGCTTCTCCAGTGTTTCGGGGACACCTTCATAGGGCCGGCTGAACGCGGCGATATTGGCCTCATAATAGTCCAGAAAAACAGCCCGCATGGCGTCCAGCGGCGCTTCAGCTGGGTCGGCGCCGTGAAACATGAGACCGAGGCGGATCAGGGCAGCGGCACCATTGCCGGCCTGTGGCCGGGCCAGTTCCAGCGGAACAGGTCCGTATCCTGCGTCTGCGAGCGCTGCATTGAGGGCAGCTGCCAGATCTTCCGCCGTATCGGCCAGTGTTCCATCCAGGTCAAATACGAGCGTGGCCAAGCAAGGGCCTCCCTGTCACATGCCGCAGCTGATTCTCTGCCCATTCTGCAACTTGCAGCGGGCAGATGGGTGCTGTCAAAGCTTGTAAGCTGTCCTGAATCCGCCCCAGTGGATACCGCACACCGTGATGGGGGCGTCGACTTCCTGCAACCATACGACGTTACCATTTCCCATATCACGGGCATAAGACTGTACAAGTACGGGTCTCGTGTTCCGTGCGGCGCTCAGGCCCGCCCTATCGTCAAAAATGCGCTTGTTCCGGCAGTTTGCCGCATTCCAGACCGGATCATCCGGCCGCTGCGGATGTGAATAGGCTTTGTTATGCACCGGCAGATAGCCATTACGGTCAATCGCCACGCAAAATATCATCGCGGTATCTTGCGCCAGGATGACGTCCTGGATCTGAGGCAGGATCTGTTCCAGCTGTGCCAGCGCGCGGTTGCTGTACTGAACCGGATTGGTGCCTTGTATGATTTTGTAATCGGTATCGAACAAGGCGTCCCGCGTGAGGCGGCCGGTCTCGATGAGCTTGTGCATCGCCTCGCTGATTCTGGCAGCTCCCTCCTGGGCCCGGCGGACGGAGGTGGCATTCTTTGTCTGAATGCCATGGATGAGCTTGTCGAGGGCCGCGCCCGTCATGTCGTCCATACGGGAGAACTGGCAATGCAGGCCATTGTCACTTCTGTTGACGATCCGCAGATCAATCTGGCCAACGCCGTCAAGCGAAAGGCGGGCACTGGCGGGGGCTGTAATCTGCGCGTCGCTGCCCGGCTTAAGCAGGACGCCGGCATGGGAAATGTCGCGCGCTTCGACGGCCGCGGTTTGTCCTGCCAGGGCAAGTGTTCCGTTGATCCGGCAGGGCAGACGGTCTTCGACCCGGCGGTCGCCGGCCGGGCTCTGGCGCAGCATCATCGTGAAGCGTGGCCCGAGCGCCGAAACCGAAGCGGCCATCTTGCCCACGGCGCCGTGGACGCTGGTTCCGCTTTCTTCGGCGCGGGAGACGGAGTTGTTGATGGTGCTGATGCGCTTGCCCACTTCATCGATGAAGGCAGCGGTCTGGTTGGCCCTCTGGCTGATATCAGAGGTGGTTGCCACCTGTTCGCGGATCGCATTCTCAACTTCTGCAAAACTTGGGCGCAGTTCGGCGACGGCATCAATGATGCGGCTGACCGACGTGGTGCTCAGATCCGCCGAAGCCTGAAGCCGTTCGATCTTGCTGACGATTTCTTCCGTGGCCTTTTGTGTTTCCACCGAAAGCGCCTTCACTTCGCTGGCAACAACCGCAAACCCCCGTCCGGCGTCCCCGGCGCGGGCCGCTTCAATGGTGGCATTCAGCGCCAGAAGGTTGGTCTGCTTGGCAATGCCTGAAATCAGCCGGACAACATTGGCAATGTCCAAGATCGCCGCCGTCAGTTCCAGAACCCCGGAATTGGCCTCGGTCGCAGCGCCGGTGGCGTCCTGTGCCAGCTGGCCTGAACGTTCGACCAGCGCTCCAATCTGCCCGCTGGAGCCGGCCAGTTCCTCGATAGAGGCCGCAAGCTCGGACATCGTGCCTGTGGCCTGTCCAGCCTCCGACTGCAGGTTGAGGGCGTCCATTCGAATCTCTTTCAGCGTATCTTGCTGCGAAGAAAGAAGATTTCGAAGATCATCCGTCTCTGCGGACACCTGTGCAGTCGCTCTGCGCAGGTCCGTTTCTATCATGTCGATCGCGTTCCCGATCCGGCGGGCCGCGTCTTCCCGCTCTTCTTGCGTATCTTTCAGGGCGTCGACTTGCGTCTTCTGCGCAAATTCATCCGAAGCCTCAGGCTTGGGAGGCTTTGAAAAGAGCGAGGAACTGAAGTTCGGGCGCATTTTATTTTCCTAGACATGCCGAATATCGAACGTTCTCAACGTCAGCTGAACGGCAGGTTAATTTTCAATGCTGCCTTGCAACTATTCTCAACGGCGCAGGCCGCGCACGTGAGACTTCGCCTTTGCCCTGAACTTGCCGGCATGCTAATCAGCCCCAACACATGCGGCTTCGGCATGGGGTGCTGCAAGGCATGCCTCCTCCTGCCGCCGCCCATGGGTCTTTCAACGATTGCCGGAAGGGACAGGATGAGCGACGATTTCAAGCGCCAGGCCGCCGAGCGGGCTATGGAAGAAATCCGTGACGGCATGAAGGTCGGCATTGGCACCGGTTCGACCGCTGAGCATTTCGTCCGTGCTCTTGGCCGGGCTGTCCGTGCCGGGCTCAAGGTGACTGGCGTGCCGACATCGGAGCGCACCGCTGCCCTGGCCCGCGAGGAGGGTATCCCGCTCTCCACGCTTGAAGACATGCCCGTGCTCGACGTGACCATTGACGGCGCAGACGAGATCGATCCGGACATGGCGCTCATCAAGGGCGGTGGCGGGGCTTTGCTGCGTGAGAAAATCGTGGCGGCTGCCTCCGGCAAGATGGTCGTGATCGCCGACAGCGGCAAGCTGGTGCAGCGTCTTGGCAAGTTCCCGCTTCCGGTCGAAGTCGTGCCCTTTGGCCTTGGCGCCACCCGCATTGCTGTGCGCGCCGTTCTTGATGGTCATGGACTGACTGGCGAAGTCTCGCTGCGCGGCGGTGAGGACCATCCTTTTGTCACAGATGGCGGTCACTACATCCTGGATGCCTCGCTTGGAGCCATTCCGGATGCTGCAAAATTGGCCGCTGACCTGAACCTGATACCCGGTGTCGTCGAGACGGGCCTGTTCATCGGGCTGGCGGCCAAGGCCTATGTGGCCGGGCCGCAGGGTGTGGACGTCATAATGAAAGATTGAAGCGCTGGCCGCGGCATCTGCCGCAGCCGGGCACAGACAATGCACGCTGGAGTTTGCACATGAATCTGAAAGCCCTCTTTTTCGCAGGGGTTGTGGTTGCCGGTCTCGCCTTTGCGCCGTCTGCCATGGCGCAGGACCTGACCGAAAGCCATCTTGCAGCCGCACGCCGCGCAGTGATTGCCACGGACGCCCTCTCTGCGTTTGACTCCATCATTCCGGAACTGGCTGAACGGACCACAGGCATTTTCATTCAGGCGGACCCGTCTTTGACCGGTGTACTTGATGAGGTGGTGACCGAAGTCGCTCTCAAGATGACTGAAGAGCGTCCCGAATTGAACAGGATGGTTTTTGAAGTCTGGGCCCGCCGCCTGTCCGAGGAAGAGCTGACCGAGATTGCAAACTTCTACGAGAGCCCCACGGGCAAGAAGCTGACCCAGCTTTCGCCGGAAATCAGTGCGCTGTCGATTGGCGCCGCGCGCCAGTGGCAGGACAAGCTGTCTCAGGAAATGGTCGTGCAGGTGCGCGGCGAGCTTGAGAAGCGTGGCCTGATCAAGCCGTAAGCGGCTCCGGCTTACCAGCGGCCCCGGAGACGGGGCCGTTTGTTTTTGGATGTGACCTGAAGGATCTCACAGGATGAGCGAGTTCAACTACGATCTGTTCGTCATTGGCGGCGGCTCCGGCGGTGTGCGGGCTGCACGGATCGCTGCCACCCACGGTGCGCGCGTCGCGATCGCCGAGGAATACAGGTACGGCGGAACGTGTGTCATCCGGGGCTGCGTGCCGAAGAAGCTGTTCGTTTACGCCTCCAAGTTCTCCGAAGAGTTCGAGGACGCCGCCGGCTTTGGCTGGACGGTCGGCGAGCGCAGCTTCTCCTGGCAGACCCTGATCGAAGCCAAGGACAAGGAAATCACGCGGCTGGAAGGCATCTACCGGCGCAACCTTGACCGGACCGGCGTCGAGCTGTTTGACAGCCGCGCCGTCATCGAGGGGCCCAACAGCGTCCGCCTGCTGTCAACTGGCCAGATCGTGACGGCCCGTTACATCCTGATCGCAACGGGCGGCACGCCGAATGTCGATCCCTCGCTGCCCGGCTGCGAGCATGTGATCACCTCCAACGAGGCCTTCCATCTGGCCGAAATGCCGAGGCAGGTGATTGTCGCCGGCGGCGGCTACATCGCCGTGGAATTCGCCGGCATCTTCAACGGTCTCGGCGCCGAGACGACGCTCATCTACCGCGGCGAGGAAATCCTGCGCGGCTTTGACAATGATCTGCGCAAGGCCGTGCATGAAGAGATGGAGAAGAAGGGCATCAAGATCATCTGCGGCGACACGTTCTCCGCAATCGAAAAGGATGCAGACGGCAAGCTGACGGGCCACACCAAGGGCGGCAAGGCGCTGCCCGCCGATCAGATCCTCTTTGCCATCGGCCGCCGCCCGAACATTGCAGGCCTCGGCCTCGAGAAGGCTGGTGTCGAAGTGGGTGAGGACGGTGCCATCCGGGTGGATGAAACGTCCCGCACCTCCGTTCCTTCGATCTATGCCGTGGGCGACGTCACCAACCGGGCCAATCTCACCCCGGTGGCCATCCGCGAAGGCCATGCCTTTGCCGACACCATCTTTGGCGGCAAGCCCTGGACGGTGGATCACAGCCTCATCGCAACGGCCGTCTTCTCCCAGCCGGAGCTGGGAACGGTTGGCCTCACTCAGGAAGAGGCACTGAAGCGGACGCCGAACCTCGACATCTACAAGACCAGCTTCCGTCCCATGAAGCACACCCTCTCGGGCCGTGACGAGAAGATGGTGATGAAGCTGATCGTCGATGCGGATACGGACAAGGTTCTAGGCGTCCATATTCTGGGGCCCGACGCTGGCGAATTGGCGCAGGTGCTTGGAATTACGCTGCAGATGGGCGCAACCAAGGCCGACTTTGACCGGACGGTCGCCGTTCATCCCACCGCCGCCGAGGAGCTTGTGACCATGCGCGAGCCCACGGAACGCCTGCGCGGCTGAAGTCCGCAGACAGGGCGTGAAACAGGAAAGGGCCACCCGTTCCGGATGCGCATGTTGCATCGGGAACGGGTGGCCCTTTCCTTGAGTCTTCGAGGCGTGATGTGCCGCCGGTAAAAGTCGCCTTATTCTTGTCGGCTCAGTGTCCGCGGCCTTTCGGGACCTGCTTGATCACGGTGCCGCCGTCACTGATGGCGAGCGAGGACCTTGCCGGAACGGCTGCCGGTATCGTGCCTGTGACAGCTTCCTTATCCAGCATTGGGCCCTCTCCACGCGGCAGGCTTGCTGCAAAGACAAGTGTGCCGTCCCGTGCGGACTTGGCAGCGTAAAGCGCAGCATCTGCAGCAGCAAGCAGGGCTTCATCCGTGCTGCCGTCAATGGGGGCGATGGCAATGCCGAGGCTGACGCCGAGTTCGGCATGGATGCCATTGGGCATCGGAATCTCTTCGTCCAGCGCGGCCATGATCCGGCGTCCAAGATCGGCCAGCCGGTCGATATCCGCAAATTCAATCACCACGATCACGAACTCGTCGCCGCCCATGCGTCCGGCAACGCCTGCGCTGCCAACTTCCGCTTCAATCCTGCGGGCCACGGTCGCGAGAACTTCATCACCCGCTGCATGGCCATAGGTGTCGTTGATCTGCTTGAACCGGTCCAGATCGCAGCCGATCAGTGCGAAGGGTTTGTCTGGCAGGCCCGAAATGGCATTTGCAAGAATGGCACTGATCTGCCGGCGGTTGGCGAGCCCAGTGAGTTGATCATGGTCGGCCAGATAGGCAAACTCCTGTTCCCGCTGTTCCAGCGAACGGGTGAGGGTTCCCACCTTGCGCGATACGGCGAAGGCAGAACCGGCCAGCATGGCCCAAAGCAGCAGGATGGTCGGCAGGATCATGCGCCAGACATGCTCGCCCGGCGTTTCGCTGGTCCATTGAAAATGGCCAATGATCTCGCCATCCGGTGATGTGATGGGCCAGCTTGTGCTGCCCGCCGGCGGCGTCTCTCCCGGCACAAACTTCATGTCGCGGAAGGCCAGCTGCGAATTGATGTCGGCGGTGAAGCCCTCGTCGATCAGGCGGGCCGACATGAGGATGACCGGCGGTCCGGGAGGCTGCGCCACAGCTCCGTCATCCGGTACAATTGGCATGGCGCTGATGAATGTCGGCGTCTTGTCGAGCAGAACATAGGCGAAGGTGGCCATGTCATCGATGGCGGGCGGCCCGCTGCGGCCCGGTCCGGCCTCTGATGTGCTGCGCAGGCCCTCGTATTTGCGCACGGACGTCTGTGAAACCGCCAGCAGCACCGAAGAGGCGGGCAGGCTCTTGCGGCCGATGCGGGAGACTTCCCTGCGGGATTCAGCAAGCAAGGCGCCTTGCGGATCAACGAGGAAAGCCCGCTCATGCCCAAAATCGTACCAGAGGGAGTCAAGCAGTTCATAGCGGACAAAGGCCGGGTTGAACTTGACCGAGATATTGGCCACCGCCCGGTCCCAGCGGGCAAGGGTCATCTGGTCCCTCGCCATCAGCCGCTGGCGGTCATGAAGGGCGCTTTCAATCAACCGCATTTCGTTCCGCACGGCCTGCTTGTCTGCAGCACGTGAGGCGATGTGACCGACATAAAGCAGGGATGCTGTTGCCAGTACCATCAGCAGCGAAGCGAGGAAATAGACCTGATGCGTCAGGCTCCAGCGTCCTGCCGGGTTCTTGCCAATGCCTGCCAGGGGTGACACGCTGCCAATCCTTTCTGGATCTGGTGGACCGCGCTATGGGGAAGGGCCTGCATAAGCATCGTCAGACCACAACATACCTGTCAAAATCTGATAGGGTATAATTGGAAACAGGCCCTTAAGTTCATCAACGATATTTGGTTTCTTTGCATCTCCCATTCGTGTCTGCGTTTTTCTTCTTGTTAATCATCCGTATTTTTACGATGGAGCGGCATGGGTGGCCGTCTTGCCGTGCCGGCAGGCCGGGCAGGGGCGCTGCGGCCCGGCTTGCATTGCGGCACCTGAGCCACGGTCGTCCGGATTGCTGGCGGGATACTGTCCTGGACTGTAGTCTTGAGCCGTCAACCCGTGTATAAGGCCGCACGTTTCTTGTCCTTCGGGGGGAGACGTTTGCAGCACGTGATGTGAGGAAGTTCCGGCGCCCGTTCTTGTGAGCGCAGCGGCCATTGGCAGATGCAGGATCTGCCGCCCGTTTGCTCAAGGCAGGGCAAAGCAGCCGGACCGTATTGGAGACTGTGTGATGGCGGAGAAGTGGACACCGGACAGCTGGAGATCCAAGCCGATCTTGCAGGTGCCGGATTATCCCGACAAAGAGGCCCTGGCGGACGTGGAAAAGCGTCTGTCGACCTATCCGCCGCTGGTTTTTGCAGGTGAGGCGCGTCTTCTGAAGCGCCAGCTTGCGGATGTTGCGGCAGGGCGGGCATTCCTTCTGCAGGGTGGTGACTGTGCGGAGAGCTTCGCAGAGCATCATCCGGACCACATCCGTGACTTTTTCCGCGTCTTCCTGCAGATGGCCGTCGTCCTCACCTATGCGGCGTCCCAGCCGGTGGTGAAGGTGGGCCGGATCGCTGGCCAGTTCGCCAAGCCGCGCTCCTCGGACATCGAGAAACAGGGGGACGTGGAGCTGCCGAGCTACCGCGGCGACATCATCAACGACATCGCCTTCACCCCGGAAAGCCGCATCCCGGATCCGAACCGCCTGTCCATGGCCTACCGCCAGTCTGCCGCGACGCTGAACCTGCTGCGCGCCTTCGCGCAGGGCGGCTTCGCCAACCTTGATCAGGTGCACCGCTGGATGCTGGGCTTCGTCAAGGACAGCCCCCAGTCCCACCGCTATCAGGAACTGGCGGACCGCATTTCGGAATCGCTGGCCTTTATGCGTGCCTGCGGTGTGTCTCCGGACAGCGTGCCGCAGCTGCGCTCGACCGATTTCTTCACCAGCCATGAGGCGCTGCTGCTCGGCTACGAGGAGGCTTTCACCCGCGTCGATTCCACCTCGGGCGACTGGTACGCCACTTCCGGCCACATGCTGTGGATCGGTGACCGCACCCGCCAGCCGGATCATGCCCATGTGGAATTCTTCCGCGGCATCAAGAACCCGATCGGCCTGAAGTGCGGTCCGTCCCTTTCTCCGGACGGGCTGCTGAAGCTGATCGACATGCTGAATCCGGAGAACGAAGCCGGCCGCCTGACGCTGATCTGCCGTTTCGGCGCGGACAAGGTGTTCGATCACCTGCCGCAGCTGATCCGCGCCGTGGAGCGGGAAGGGCGCACGGTTGTGTGGTCCTGCGATCCGATGCATGGCAACACCATCACCGCCGCCGGCTACAAGACCCGTCCGTTCGAGCGCATCCTGAAGGAAGTGGAAGCCTTCTTCGCGGTTCATCGCGCCGAGGGCACCCATGCCGGCGGTATCCATATCGAGATGACGGGCCGCAACGTCACCGAATGCACCGGCGGCGCCCATGCGCTCACCGCCGAGCAGCTGGGTGACCGCTATCACACCCACTGCGACCCGCGCCTCAACGCCGATCAGGCGATCGAGCTTGCCTTCCTTGTGGCTGAAAACCTCAAGAAGGAACGCGAGGCCCGCACGGATAAGATCGCAGCCAGCGCCTGAGCGCAGCTGCTTTGACACGCATCAGGAGGGGCAGGCCGCAGGTCTGCCCCTTTTGCATTTGCCCTCAGGCTGAGGACGGAACTGCGATGCGGAAAGGCTGCTCCCCTTCGTTGAAATTACCATCGGCAGGCGCGCCTCTAACCTTGATTTAACGTAACGGCATGTAGAGCTGCCCTCCAGAGTGGAGGAGACCATGCGGATGCAGGTGGAATTGTCGGGGGTGTCGATCCTTGTGGTCGATGACAATGCGCATATGCGCGCAATCCTTCGTTCGATTCTCGCAGGCTTCGGTGCGAGACGCATTTTCGAAGCCGCCGATGGCGCCGACGGTCTGGAAATCGTCATCGACCGCGCGCCCGATCTCGTTCTGCTCGACTGGATGATGGCCCCCGTGTCGGGTGAGGAGTTCCTCAAGCTTCTGCGGGGGGAGAAGGATTATATTCTGGCGACGACACCCGTCATCGCCGTTTCAGGCCATGCGCGCCGCAGCGTCATTCTGGATGCCATGCGCCAGGGTGTTCACGGCTTCGTTGCCAAGCCGGTGGCGCCTGCCGTGCTCTATCAGCGGATCGAGGATGCCCTGCTGCGGCAGGAGCGTGATGGCCGCTCCAAAGGTATGCGCCGGCCGGGCTGGCGTGAGGCTGGGCCGGCAGGGCCCGCCGCTGCGGTTCTGGCCGCTGCCGTGCATCCGCCGGAAAACCTTGCCCTGCTCTGACCATCCATCATGAGTCATGATCGCCCGATTGCAAGGCCCGCACGGGCGCGCTAAATCAGGTGTCATGAGCACCAGCACCCGCCCCGAGGCCCTTTCGGGCCACCTCCGTCTTGCCATTGCCCAGCTGAACCCGACCGTCGGCGGTATTGCCGGCAATGCGGATCTGGCCCGCCAGGCCCGTGCCGGTGCGGCAAGGGCAGGGGCGCATCTGGTGCTGCTGTCCGAAATGTTCCTGTCGGGCTATCCGGCGGAGGATCTGGTGCTGAAGCCCGCCTTCGTGCGCGCCTGCCGCACGGCGCTGGAGGCGCTTGCCGCAGAGACCGCGGACGGCGGTCCCGGCATGGTCGTCGGCCTGCCCTGGGCCGAAGGCGGCAAGCTTTACAATGCGGTGGCGCTGCTCGATGGCGGCAAGGTGCAGGCCCTGCGCTTCAAGTATGACCTGCCGAACTATGGCGTCTTCGATGAAAAGCGCGTTTTCGATCAGGGCCCGCTGCCGGGGCCGGTGGATTTCCGCGGGCTGAGGCTGGGTCTGCCGATCTGCGAGGACACCTGGACCGATGAAGTGGTCGAGTGCCTGACGGAAACCGGCGCGCAGATGCTGCTGGTGCCGAACGGCTCGCCCTACTGGGCCAACAAGGCCGACGAGCGGCTGCAGATCATGGTGGCCCGCGTCGTCGAAAGCGGCCTGCCGCTTGTCTACTGCAACCAGACCGGCGGGCAGGACGAGCTTGTCTTCGACGGCGCCTCCTTTGCGCTCAATGCCGACCGCTCGCTCGCCTTCCAGATGCCCCAGTTCACCACGGCGCTGGCCATCAGCGACTGGCGCGAGGGCACCGATGGCGTCTGGCGGGCGGAGCCGGGCGAATTTGCGAAGCTGCCGGATGCGGATGAGGCCAACTGGCTTGCCTGCGTCATGGGCCTGCGCGATTACGTCGACAAGAACCGTTTCCCCGGCGTCGTCCTCGGCCTGTCGGGCGGCATTGATTCGGCCATCTGCGCTGCCATGGCGGTGGATGCGCTGGGGCCGGAGCGGGTGCACGGGGTGATGATGCCCTTCCGCTTCACCTCCTCCGACAGCCTCAGGGATGCCGAAGCCAGCGCAAAGGCGCTCGGCATCCGCTACGACATCGTGCCCATCGAGCCGCCGATGACCGGCTTCACCGAAGTTCTGGCGCCGCTCTTTGCGGGCCGCACGGCCGATATCACGGAAGAGAACCTGCAGTCGCGCAGCCGCGGCGTCATTCTCATGGCCATCTCCAACAAGTTTGGTGCCATGGTGCTGACCACGGGCAACAAGTCGGAAATGTCCGTCGGTTACGCCACGCTCTATGGCGACATGAACGGCGGCTACAACCCGATCAAGGACCTCTACAAGACCGAGGTCTACCGGCTTGCCGCCTGGCGCAATGCCCATCTGCCGCAGGATGTGAAGGGACGGGCAGGCGAGATGATCCCCGCCCATGTCATCACCAAGGCCCCGACGGCCGAACTGCGCGAAAACCAGACCGATCAGGACAGCCTGCCGCCTTACGAGGTGCTGGATGCCATTCTGCAAGGGTTGGTCGAAAATGAACTGTCCATCGGTGAGATCGAGGCGCTGGGCTATGAGCGCGCGACCATCGAACGTGTGGAACACCTTCTCTACATCGCCGAATACAAGCGCCGTCAGGCTCCTCCGGGCGTCAAGATCACCCGCCGCAACTTCGGCCGCGACCGGCGCTATCCCATCACCAACCGCTTCCGCGACCGCTGACCCGCCACGCGCAAGCCTCTGATTCACAGGGAAGAAAGGGCTGGCTTCACTGCAAGGGGCAGTGTTTGACCCGGACTTGTTTGCTCCTGTCAGTATGGCACCATTTCCTCTCCCCCCTTGAGGGGGAGATGCCCCCGGAGGGGGCAGAGGGGGGTAACTGACTGTCCGTTTGTGAGAGAGGTGATGCTGTGCTGAGGCGCTGCTACCCCCCTCTGTCTGCTGTCGCAGACATCTCGCCCTCAAGGGGGGAGATGACATGGAGCAAGACTGCAACCGGGCATAAACGCTGTCTCAGCAGGTTCGGAGCCGGTGGCATGCCATGAGCAAACCGCAGACCTATGGTGCCTTTCTCTCCGGCAATGCCCGCTGGCTTGGGGCAGCCTTCCTGATGACCGCCTTTTCCGGCTTCGGACAGACCTTCTTCATCTCCTTGTCTGCCGGCGATGTGCGGGCGGAGCTGGACCTCAGCAACGGCGCCTTCGGCTCGCTCTACATGGCCGCAACGCTTGGAAGCGCGCTGACGCTGCCCACCCTTGGCCGGGTGCTGGATCGCTTTTCCGTGGCGCAGGTGGCAGCCGGCGTCATGGTCATGCTCGGGCTGTTCTGCGCCCTGATGGCGTCGGCCACCTCCATCTGGATGGCCGGTATTGCGCTCTATGGCCTGCGCCTTTTCGGTCAGGGCATGATGAGCAACACTGCCATGACGGCGGCCGGGCGCTGGTTTGATGCGCAGCGCGGCCGCGCCGTGGCGGTGATCGGCCTCGGCTTCCCCGTATCGGAAGCCATCATGCCGGTTACCTTCGTCGCCATCATGACCAGTTTCGGCTGGCGGCAGGGCTGGTGGGTGGCGGTGGCTGTCATGCTGGCGCTGGTGCTGCCCATCGTGCTGCTGCTCCTGCGCAAGGAGCGGGTGCCGGTGAACACGGCCATGGACGTCAAGGTGGTGGTGCGGCGGCACTGGACGCGGGCCGAGGTGCTGCGTGATCCGATGTTCTACCTTGTCTCCGCCGGTGTATTGGCTCCGCCCTTCATCGTCACGGCGGTGCTGTTTCATCAGTCCTATCTGGTGGACCTGCGCGGCTGGACAAGGGAGCTTTTCGCAGCAGCTTTCATCGTCATGTCTGCTTCGGCGGTGCTGTCGTCGCTGGTGCTGGGCCAGTTGATCGACCGCTTCACGGCGCGGCGCATCCTGCCCTTCATGCTGGTGCCGCTTGCCTGCGGCACGGCGGTTCTGGCGCTGGTGCACGCCCCTTATGCGCCTTTCATCTTCATGGGGCTGATCGGTCTCTCCAACGGCTTTGTCGCCACCTTCACCGGTGCGCTCTGGCCGGAGCTTTACGGCACCCGCCATCTGGGCGCCGTGCGCTCGGTCGTCTTCGCCTTCATGGTCTTTGCCTCGGCGCTCGGACCGGGGCTGGCGGGCTGGCTGATCGACTTCGGCGTGCCTTATGACGGCCAGATCCTCGGCTTCTCGCTCTATTGCCTGGTGATGACGGCGGCGCTCGCCAGTGCCTCCCGCGTGTTGCTGAAGAGGGATGATCTTGCCAGCACGGCGGACTGAGGGTAGGGGAAACGCATGACCGTAAAGCTCCGCTTCGCGCCCTCTCCGACGGGCCTCATTCACCTCGGCAACAGCCGTACCGCGCTTCTCAACTGGCTTTATGCCTTGAAGAACGGCGGCCAGTTCGTTCTGCGTTTCGACGACACGGATCTGGAGCGCTCGCGCCGGGAATATGCCGATGCCATCGAGGCGGATCTCGCCTGGTTCGGCGTCAAGCCCGACTTGATGGTGCGCCAGTCGGACCGGATCGCGCTCTATGATGCGGCGGCGGCAAAGCTGAAGGCGGCTGGCCTGCTCTATCCCTGTTACGAAATGGTGGACGAGCTGGAGCGCCGCCGCTCCCGCGCCCGTGCGATGGGCCGCCCGCCGGTCTATGACCGCGCGGCCCTGAAGCTGACGGCGGAGGACAAGGCAAAGCTGGAGGCCGAAGGCCGCCAGCCGCACTGGCGCTTTCTGCTGCCCAACCATGACGGCGACCCGCTGGCCCCGCGCCGCGCGGATGTCACGTGGGACGACCTGTGCCGTGGCAGCCAGTCGATCGACCTTGCTTCCCTGTCCGATCCGGTACTCGCCCGTGCGGACGGCAGCTATCTCTACACGTTTACGTCTGTGGTGGATGACGCGGACATGGGCATCACCCATGTCATCCGCGGAGAGGATCACGTCGCCAACACGGCGGTGCAGATTGCCATCTTCGAGGCGCTGGGGGCGCCGCTGCCGCGGTTTGCCCACCACAACCTGCTGACCACGCTGGACGGCGAAGGCCTGTCCAAGCGCAAGGGCGCGCTGTCCATCAGCTCCCTCCGGGAAGCTGGCATCGAACCCATGGCCGTTGCCTCGCTGGCCGTCCTCACCGGCACCAGCCATGCGGTTGAGCCGGTGCGGGACATGGACACGCTGGCGGGCATGCTGGATCTCTCCGGCATCTCCCGCTCATCCGCCAAGTTCGACCCGCAGGAACTGGACAGTCTCAACGCCCGGCTTGTCCATGCCATGACCTTCGAGGAGGCCGGCCCGCGCCTTGCTGCGCTCGGCATTGGCGGCGGCGAAGCCTTCTGGCTGGCGGTGCGGGAAAATTGCGCCCGCTTCGGCGATGCCGCCAGCTGGTGGGCCATCATTTCCGGCGATCTGCCAGCCGATGCAGCGCAGGTGGCAGAAGAGGACCGGGCCTATCTGGCCGAGGCCCTCGCTCTCTTGCCCGAAGGCTCGCTGGATGGCTCAAGCTGGGGCATCTGGACCGGCCTTCTGAAGGAAAAGACCGGGCGCAAGGGCAAGACCCTGTTCATGCCGCTGCGCCTGGCGCTGACCGGCCATGATCACGGCCCCGACATGAAGGCGCTGCTGCCGCTTATCGGTCGGGAAAGAACTGCGGCCCGACTTTCCTGACAGGCCCGCGCGGCTCGCCTCTCACATCCTCCGCAGGCGCTTCCGGTGAGGCGGCCTGCTGATCAGGCTGCGTGCCGTCCAGCGCTTGCTCTGCCCCTGCGGCGCTTTCTTCCGGGCCTTGCTCCTCCGTCTTCCGTCCCAGCACGGGCAGGGACGGGCGCATGCCCTCTGTTTCGGGCTGGACGTCAGTCGCGGGGAGGGACGCGGTGACGAGGCTGGAGGCATCAAACCCTTCGCGCAGGTTCTGCGCCGTGTCCGGATCTGCATCCAGCGGCATGTCATCGGCGCTTACAGGGGGCATGGACATGCGGATGGCATCCGTCTGCGGGTTGGCAGCGCCTTGTCCGGCCACAACACGTCCTCCGGCCAAGGTCAGAATGCCGCCTGCGGCTCCGGAGACCGGTGTCAGCGGAGCGGCCTCCTGCTGGGCGGAGGGGGCGGCCTGACAGCTGCAGCCGTTCACATATTCCTTGCGGTGGCGGAAGGCGTTGGGTAGCTCGCTGTAGCGCTCGCCCGCCAGCGAAATCATGTCCTCCGGATCGCCGCCCGGATTGCGGTAGACGAACAGGCCCGTTTCCGCGGCCGGGCACATCGCATTGCAGGCCGCTGCATCCTGGCCGAACTGGCCCGGCCGGGCGCTGAAACTGATGGGAAAGAAATAGCCATCGCAGGTGCGCACACACAAGGTGCGGTAGGTGGCATTGCGCGGGAAGTTGTAGACCGGATAGGCAAGACCGTCGCGGGTGCGCTCCAGTTCCTGGGGAACCGTGTCGACGGCGGCACGCCGATCCGGCTGCACCGGCAGCATGACGGTTTTGCGCCCGGGCTGAAGCGGTGCCATGGGCGCAGCCGGCGCGTCTGGCTGGCCCCAAGCGCGGGTGAGAAGTCCTCTCGGCTGCTGCGGCGCCAGTTTCGGCTGTGCCGCAGCTTCCCGCAGGGCCCGCGTGTTGCCTTCGCCCGGGCACATGTTGCGCACCATATCCTTGCGGATGCGCAGGATCTCCGCCCGGTTCGCCGCTGTGCCGCCGCGGCCTGCATTTGCCTTGCCCGCCTTGACGCGCTGGCGCTCGATCTTGGCGAGGTTGGCTTCCATGCGCTGGATCTTGTCGAGGAGAGAGGGGCACCGTGCATTGGCGCCCGCCAGTCCGCATTGGTAATAGGCCGCATCGCGCCGCGCCGCCATGATCGAGCGGGCCTGTGCCTCCGCAGCTTCGTCCCATTTTGAAGCAGAGGAGGAGGCGCCAGCTGTTTCAAGACGGGAAAGCTGCCGGGCAAGGGTTTCACAGGTGGAACTGCGTGCATGTGCGGCAGAAGCCCCCATGGCAAGTGCCATGAGGCCAGAAAGGGCCAGAAGCCTGAACTTTACGCGCTTCATGGTGACAGCCATCCCCAACCCGGCCGTCCGGCGGCCCGGTCACTTGTGCAGGCCAAGCCTGCTTCCCAACTTTCCCCAACGCAACTATCGGGGCTGAACTGACCCTTTGCAAGCAACGGGCCAGCCGGAGTTAACACGTCTGGCTGCCCCATGCCCGGCGTGAACCAGACACCGCTCCGCCGCACTGCAGCAAGCCAAAAGAAGTCCGGCAGGCAAGGCTCTTCACACCTGTTCCGGCATGGGCCGGTCCGCCGTAGGCCGGGCTGTAGTGCCACAGATGTCACGGCCGAATATTGCCTTTTTGCCTCCTCTTTTCTGACAAAGATCTGAATCCCGTCCCGGAGGCCGCCTGTTCTTGTTGATAAAAAACAGGACCTGCCATGATTTGCCTGCAATTGTTTGCGAATCGAACCGGTCCGCGCTGAACTCTCACGTTGAAGTGAAGAGATGTGAGTGATGGGAGGAGGCAGGCGCATTGCGCCCTGTTCCCGCATTTCTCCGGCGCGGCGGGCCACAAGCGCCCGGCAGCAACGCGGGCCTCAGGGCCCCGCCAGAACGAAAGTGGACGCCATGAGCGAAGACAGCAAGGCGCCGGAAGGCAAGATTCCCGCCGTTTCCGTGTCGGAAGTGGCCAGCGGCTGCTATGCCCTGATGCGGGACGGCTTTCCAACAATCGGCGCCGTGCGCGGTGATGAGGCCATTCTCGTGGTTGATGCCCCGCCCAGCGTCGAGGCAGCGCAGGGCATCACCGAGGCGCTGGAGCGGATCAGCGGCAAACCGGTGCGCTATCTCGTGCTCACCCATTACCACGCCGGGCGCACCGCCGGAGCGCACGCACTGGAGCCGGGCGAAATCCTCGCCTCGGACCTCACCCGCCGCCTGATTGAAGAGCGCGGCGAGGCCAACCTCGAATGCGAGCGCCGCCGTGTATCTGATGGTGCGCCTGCCGTCAGCAATGCCCTTGTCTGGCCGGGGCTGACCTTTGCCTCCTCCCTGTCGCTGCGGCTCGGCTCGCGCGAGATCCGGCTCATGCATCTGGGGCGCGGGCATACGATGGGGGACATCGTGGTCTGGGTGCCGGATTCGGGCACCATCTTTGCCGGCGACCTGCTCAATCCCGGCGGGGTGCCCTATGCCGCCGATGGCCACCTTGGTGACTGGGTGAAGACGCTGGAGCGCCTGCGTGCCTTCAAGGGCAACGCGCTGGTTGCTGGCTCCGGCGCCCCCTTGCGCGGGGCGCAGATGGTGAATGACGCCATCACCCGCACCAAGGAGTTCATCGAAACCCTGCGCGCCTCGGCGGCGGCCTGTGTGGATCAGGGACTGGACCTCAAGGCCACCAACGATGCGGTGCGCGATGCGATGGACCCGCGCTACGGCAAGCTGCCGGGCTACGACCGGATCATGCCGCTCAACATCGCCCGCGCCTATGACGAAGCCAAGGGCATCGACGTGCCGCAGATCTGGACGGCGGAACGCGAACAGATCGCCATCAGCCGCCTCCGCCGTGCGGCGGCCAGCGAGGATGCGGCGTAAGGGGAAGCCCGCAAGCCTTTGCATGGCCTCATGAATGGGGCCTTGTCTTGCCCGGCTGATTGGCAATAGTGTCATGTCAGACAAAGGCAGGAGCGTCCATGTTCAGTCACATCACGGTCGGCGTCAGTGATCTGGAAAGGGCTGGCCGGTTCTATGACGCTGTCCTGCAGCCTCTTGGCCTGCGGCAGCGGCCTGTGGCTCCGGATGGCGGCCCAGCATCGCTATGCTGGGTCAACCCCGGTCAAACCCTGCCACGCTTCTACGCCTATCAGCCATTCAACCGTGAACCTGCATCTGCCGGCAACGGCGCAATGACGGCTTTTCTTGCGCCTGACGCGGAAGCCGTTCGTGCCGCCCATGCCGCAGGGCTGGCTGCCGGGGGCCGCGACGAGGGGCCGCCGGGCCCGCGTCCGCACTATGCACCCGGCTATTTCGGCGCCTATCTGCGGGACCCCGATGGAAACAAGATCCATCTGGTCTTCCGTGGAGATCTTGTCTGATTGATTCCCTGCTTTGCATTTTCCGGCCGGACTGTTGGCCGCCGCTACAGCGAGCGGCCCACTCCTGAGGCCATTTCAGAAAGCGCACATCGATGAACCTCGATCTTCTGCAACAGTTGCTGCCCGTCTATGTGGCCTATGTCATCGCAACGGCCAGCCCCGGCCCGAGCAATATGGCCATCATGGGCGTTGCGATGAGCCGGGGCCGCGCTCCGGCGGTGGCGCTGGCGCTCGGCGTCGTCACGGGCAGCATGTGCTGGGCCTTGCTGGCCGCCACGGGCATCTCGGCTATTCTCACCGCCTATGCCGAGGCACTGGTCGTGTTGAAGATCGCAGGGGGGCTTTACCTCTTGTATCTTGCCTTCAAGGCCGCCCGGTCGGCGCTTTCGGCTCAGGCGCCTGAGAGCCGGGGCAACGGACTGCCCGCCAGCAAGGGCGCGCTCTACCGGCGCGGCATGCTGCTGCATCTCACCAATCCCAAGGCCGTTCTCGGGTGGATGGCGATCATGACGCTGGGGCTGCGGCCCGATTCTCCGGCCCATACGCTTCATGCCATCATCGGCGGCTGTGTGCTTCTCGGGATTACGGTCTTCGCCGGCTATGCGCTGGTGTTCTCAACGGGGCCAATGATCCGGATCTATCAGCGTGCCCGGCGCTGGATCGAGGGAACGCTGGCCCTGGTCTTCGGCGTGGCGGGTTTCCGTCTTCTGCTCTGGCGCAACTGATGCGTGCTCCTTATTCCCCCGTCATCAGCCGGTAGCCGACGCCGGGTTCCGTGCGCAGGATGGCGGGGGAGGCGGGGTCGCGTTCGATCTTCTGGCGCAACTGGCCGATGAAGATGCGCAGATACTGCAGGTCATCCCCGTGTGCCGGACCCCAGACTGAGGTCAGCAGGATGCGGTGGGTGACGACGCGCCCGGCATGGCGGGAAAGCAGGGCGAGCAAATCGTATTCCTTTGGCGTCAGCCGGATCTCGCTGCCATCGCGCGAGACGATCCGGCGAATGGTATCGATCACAAGCCCGTCCGTCTCCAGCACCTGCGGCACGGCTTCGGCCTGCCCCCGGTGGCGCAGGGCGGTGCGGATGCGGGCGGTCAGCTCGCCGATGCCGAAGGGCTTTTCGATATAGTCGTCGGCCCCCAGATCCAGTGCGGCGATCTTCTCGCTCTCCCGGTCGCGGGCGGAGAGGATCAGGATCGGCAGGGAGCTCCAGCCGCGCAGGCTGGCGATCACGTCCTTGCCGTCCATGTCCGGCAGGCCGAGATCGAGGATGACGAGATCAGGTGCGGCGGTCGCCACCGCCTTCAGCGCCTCGCCACCGGTTGCCGCCTCCACCACGTCATAGCCTGCTGCCGTCAGCGCAGGCTTGAGGAACCGCTGGATCTGCGGCTCGTCGTCAACGACAAGGATGCGCGCACCGGAGGACTGTCCTGTCATTCTGGCAATTTTCCTTCCTGTGCGGGACCTGCTGGAAAGCGCATGACCAGCCGGGTGCCCTTGCGCCGGATGGCCGGGCTTTCGGCATGGATGTGCCCGCCCATGGCTTCCACGAAACCGCGTGCTATGGCAAGACCAAGCCCGGTTCCGGGCGCCCGCCCATCTGCCTTGCCGCGCCGGTAGAATTTCTCGAAAATCCGCTCCAGATCCTCTGGCGGAATACCCTTGCCCAGATCTGTGACGGAAATGAGCACGTCCTCCCCGTCTTGCCTTGCATAAACGTTCACCGGCTCCTGCCCGCCATATTTGATGGCATTGTCCAGGAGGTTGAACAGCACCTGCCCCAGCAGCACGCTGTCGCCGCGGATCAGCGGCAGACCCGGCGCAATGCCGGTTTCGATCACCCTGCCGGGGAAGTAACGCCTTGCCCGCTCGACGGAGGACTGGATCACGTCGGTCACATCCAGCCATTCCTGCCGGGGCTCAAGGCTGCCGGCCTCGATCCTGGTCATGTCCAGCAGGTTGGCGACGAAGCGGCTCATCCGGCTGCTTTCCTCCTCGATGGACTGCAGCAGATCGTCCTGACTTTCCGGGCTCATGCGCTTGCCAAGCTGGCGCAGGCTTGTAACCGACCCGGTGATGGTCGCCAGCGGGGTGCGCAGGTCATGCGAGATGGAGGACAGCAGCGCATCGCGGTAACGCTCGCTTTCCTGCCGTGCGGTCTGGGCGGCGCTGGCTTCCGACAGGCGGGCCCGGTCGATGGCGATCGCTGTCTGGTCGAGAATGGCTGACAGCGCCCGTTCTTCATTGATGCCGATACGCTCGTCCGTCTGCTCCACGCCACACACTCCAACAGGCCCGTGCGGGCTGAGCAGGGGGCGGAATTCGAAGCGGCAGTTGGGCAGCGTGCCTGTGCCGTGCCCGGCGCGCTCCTCCTTGTCCAGAGCCCAGCGGGCGGCGGTCAGGGCGGTCACGTCCAGGTCCGTATCCGGTGGCCATGCACCAGCAATGCGCAGGTCACCGTTCTCCGGCACAAGCATAACGATGTTGCGCTTCAGGCTGGCTTGCAACTGGGACACGGAGGCCCAGAACACGTCCTCCGCCTTCTCCGTACCGGAGATCTTGCGCGAAAAGTCATAGAGAGATTGCAGGGCAGTGGCGCGTTTGCGGGCTGTTTCCGCCTGTTCACGGATGCGCGAGGCAAAGCCGCCCGCGATCACGGCCACACAAAAGAACACGAAGAACGAGAACACCTCGTGCGGGGCGGCGATGGTGAAGGTGTGGCGCGGGTTGATGAAGAAGAAATTGTAGCAGAGCGCCGAAAAGAACACTGCCAGCAGAGCCGCCGCATAGCCTGAGGTGACGGCGGCTCCCAGCACCGCCAGCAGGAAAAGCAGCGAGATGTTGGGCAGGTGCACGAAAAGGTCGATCACCTGCCCGAAGGCCGTGACACCTGTGGCAAAGAGCATAGCCGTTGCCGCTGCATGCGGCAGGTCCTTCCAGGAAAACCGGGGGCGCCAGGCAAGGGCGCGCGGCGCTTCCTTGCCTTCCTGCATCACCAGATGCAGGCCGATGCCGGATGCCTTGCGGGAGAGCGCTTCGGGCAGGGAGGGGGAGAAGAAGCGCCGCCAGCCACGGTTCCTGGGTACACCGATGACGATCTGGGTGGCATGCTCGCGCCGGGCAAGGCGCAGGATTTCCTCCACGAAATCGGTGCCGATGATGCGCCGGGTCTCGGCGCCCAGTTGCTCTGCCAGATGCAGGATGTGTTCGATGCGGGCAAGACCCGGGCTCGTTTCCGTTTCCCGGTCGGCCCGTTCCACCGAGACGGCAATCCACGGCGCGTTGAGGCCCGAGGCAAGACGGCTGGCAACCCGGACCACCTTCTCCGAAAGCTCATCCGCTCCCACGCAAACGATCAGCCTCTCGCTCGTGGCCCAGGGGCCCTCAATGGCATTTTGCTTGAGAAAGTCGACCATCTGGTCATCGACACGGCCAGCCGTGCGCCGCAAGGCCAGTTCGCGCAATGCGGTCAGGTTGCCGACACGGAAGAAACGTTCCGTGGCCCGGCGGGCGTTGTCCGGCAGGTAGACCTTGCCTTCATGCAGGCGCTCGATCAGTTCTGCCGGGGTAAGATCCACGAGGATCACCTCATCGGCGCGTTTCAGCACCACATCCGGCACCCGCTCGCGGACGGTGACGCCGGTGATCTGCGTCACCAGGTCGGCCAGGCTTTCCAGATGCTGGATGTTGAGGGCGGTCCAGACATCAATGCCTGCGCCCGTCAGTTCCTCGATGTCCTGATAGCGCTTCGGGTGGCGGCTGCCTTCCGGGTTGGAATGGGCCAGTTCATCGACGATGAGAATGCGTGGGCGGCGTGCGAGGGCGCCGTCCAGATCAAAGGCTTCGAGCATCCGCCCGCGATGAGCCACCCGCTTGCGCGGCAGCACATCAAGCCCGTCCAGAAGAGCGGCGGTTTCGCTGCGTCCATGGGTTTCGACAACGCCAACAGCAACCTCGATTCCATCGGCCTTGAGGCGCTGGGCGCGGCTCAGCATGGCGAAGGTCTTGCCGACGCCCGGGGCTGCCCCGAGGAAGACCGTCAGTTTGCCGCGCCTGTCCTTGTCTGCAAGGGCAAGCAGGGCATCCGGGTCTGGCCTGCGGTCTTCCTCGGCCATGCGGCTCACTCCTTGAGGCTGTCGAGCGCCAGATTAAGCGCCAGCACGTTTACACGAGGTTCTCCGAACAGGCCAAGCAGCGGCTCATCCGTGTGTTCGCGCAGCAGGGAAAGGATCTTGGCTTCCGCAATCCCCCGAGCCTGTGCAACGCGTGGCACCTGCGCCAGCGCGAAGGCGGGCGAGATATGCGGGTCAAGGCCGGAGCCGGAGGCCATCAGCGCATCGGCGGGCAGGGGCGCTGCCATGCCGCTGGCGGTCAGACGTGCAGCCTCCGCCTCCACCCGCAATTTCAGTTCGGCGGAGGTGCTGCCGAGGTTGGAGCCGGAGGAGGCAGAAGCATTGTAGGGAACTTCGGCCGTCGCCGAAGGCCGGGGCCAGAAATGGCGCGGATCGCTGAAGGCCTGACCGATGTAGAGCGACCCTGCGGGCTTCCCGTCCCGCTCGATCAGGCTGCCGTTGGCTGCTCCCGGCATCAGAACCTGTGCGGCTCCGGTGATGGCGAGCGGATAGGCCAGCCCGGTCAGGATGGTCATGGCGAGGGTGAGCGCGAGTGCGGGTCTGAGATGGTTCAGCATGGGATTACACCAGATTGAGAGCGCTGACGGCCATGTCGATCAGTTTGATGCCTGCAAAGGGCAGGACCAGACCGCCAAGGCCATAGATGGCAAGGTTCCGCCGCAGCAGGGAGGCCGCGCCTGCCGGACGGTAGGCAACGCCCTTCAGCGCCAGCGGGATCAGCGCCACAATGATCAGCGCATTGAAAATCACCGCAGACAGGATGGCTGAGCGAGGTGAGGCAAGGCCCATGATGTTGAGGCTGCCAAGCGCCGGATAGGCGGCGATGAACAGCGCCGGGATGATGGCGAAGTACTTGGCCACATCGTTGGCGATGGAGAAGGTGGTCAGCGAGCCGCGTGTCATGAGCAATTGTTTGCCGATCTCCACGATCTCGATGAGCTTGGTGGGGCTGGAGTCCAGATCCACCATGTTGGCAGCTTCGCGGGCTGCCTGTGTGCCGGTCTGCATGGCAACACCCACGTCTGCCTGCGCAAGGGCCGGGGCATCGTTGGTGCCATCGCCGCACATGGCGATCAGGCGCCCGCCCTGCTGCTCGCGGCGGATATAGGCGAGCTTGTCTTCCGGTGTGGCGCTGGCCAGAAAGTCATCGACACCGGCTTCCGAGGCGATTGCAGCGGCTGTGACCGGGTTGTCGCCGGTGACCATGATCGTGCGGATGCCCATGGCGCGCAGGGCGGCGAACCGCTCCTTGATGCCGGGCTTGACCACGTCCTTGAGGTGGATAACGCCGAGCAGCCGCTTGCCGTCAGCCACTGCTAGCGGGGTGCCGCCGCTGCGGGCGATCCGGTCCACGGCGCGGGAAAACTCTGCCGGAGCTGTTGCTGCCGTGAGGCCCGCAAAGGCCAGCACTGCATCCACCGCACCTTTGCGCAGGCGGCGTTCCCCCATATCGACACCGGACAGGCGCGTCTCGGCGGAGAAAGCGATGACGGCATCAGGCGTCACCTGCGGCTGGGCGATGCCGAAGTCACCGGTGGCAAGCGCAACGATGGAGCGGCCTTCGGGCGTCTCGTCGGAAAGGCTGGCCAGAAGCGCCGCTTCCGCAAGTTCTCGCGTGCTGACGCCGGGTGCGGCAGCAAAGTCGCTGGCCATGCGGTTGCCGAAGGTGATCGTGCCGGTCTTGTCGAGCAGCAGCGTATCCACGTCGCCTGCGGCCTCAACTGCACGGCCCGAGGTGGCAATGACGTTGAAGCGCACCAGCCGGTCCATGCCTGCAATGCCGATGGCAGACAGCAGCCCGCCTATCGTGGTGGGGATCAGTGTGACCAGCAGGGCCGCCAGCACGGTGACGGAAATGACCGCGCCGGAATAGGCGGCAAGGCCCCATATGGCAGTGCAGACGAAGAGGAAGATCAGCGTCAAGCCCGACAGCAGGATCGACAGGGCGATCTCGTTCGGCGTCTTCTGGCGCTGAGCGCCTTCGATGAGGGCGATCATCCGGTCCACGAAACTGGAGCCGGGGGCGACCGTCATGCGCACGCGGATCTCGTCGGACAGCACCTCGGTGCCGCCCGTTACGGCGGAGCGGTCGCCGCCCGATTCCCGGATGACGGGGGCCGATTCACCGGTGATGGCGCTTTCGTTGACCGTGGCAACGCCCTCAATCACCTCGCCATCGCCCGGGATCAGATCCCCGGCTGCCACCAGCACCTCGTCGCCAACGGACAGGCTGGCGGCAGGAATGGTCTCCGAACGGCCATCCGGCAGGAGGCGGCGGGTGGTCAGTTCGGATTTGGTGCGCTTCAGGCTGTCCGCCTGCGCCCGTCCGCGTCCTTCGGCCACGGCCTCGGCGAAGGTGGCAAACAGCACCGTGAACCAGAGCCATGCGGCGATCTGGCCGGAGAAGACGGTGTCTTCCGCCCCCAGCACCAGATCACGGGCGAACAGCACGGTCACCAGTGCTGCCACCACTTCGGTGACGAAGATGACCGGATTGCGCACCAGCTGGCGCGGATCGAGCTTCACAACTGCGTCACGCAGGGCCGGAAGCAGGATTGTGGGGGAGAGGATGTTCGGGCCGTGAGGCAGCTTCTGCCCCTTGGCATCCCTTGTGTCAGTGGACATGGGAATAACCCTTTCAGAAGGTCTGGCCGGCAAGCATCGCCAGGTGTTCGGCAATGGGACCGAGGGCGAGAGCCGGGAAGAACTGCAGACCGCCGAGAATGAGGATGATGGCGATGAGAAGGCCGGTGAACAGCGGCCCATCGGTGGGGAAGGTGCCGGATGAGGCAGGGACCTTGACCTTCGCCGCCAGAGATCCGGCAATGGCCATCACGGGCACTGCATAGGCAAAGCGGCCGAGCAGCATGGAGAGCCCCAGTGTCGTATTGTACCAGAGCGTGTCGCCGCTGAGCCCGCCGAAGGCCGAGCCATTGTTGCCCGCAGCCGAGGTATAGGCATAGAGCATCTCCGACAGGCCGTGCGGGCCACCGGTGCCAAGGCTGGCAAGGGCCGCGGGCAGCATGGCGGACACGGCCGTGAACCCGAGGATCACCAGCGGCAGGATGAGCACGGCCAGCATGGCGAACTTCATCTCGCGTCCGTCGATCTTCTTGCCTAGAAACTCCGGTGTGCGGCCCACCATGAGGCCCGCCACGAAGACCGAGAGCAGGGCGAAGACGAGCATGCCATAGAGCCCCGAGCCCACGCCGCCCGGCAGAACCTCGCCAAGCTGGATCAGGAACATCGGCACGAGCCCGCCGAGCCCCGTCAGCGAGCCGTGCATGCCGTTGACGCCGCCATTGGAAAGGCCTGTGGTAACGGCGGCATAGAGCGCGGTCATGGCCTGACCGAAGCGCACTTCCTTGCCTTCCATGTTGCCGCCCGCCGCATCCGCGCCAAGGGCGGTCAGGATCGGGTTACCTTGCGTTTCCGCCCAGTAGGTCACGGCAACGCCGGCGATCAGCAGCAGCGCCATGGCGCTGAGCAAGGCCCAGGCCTGACGGCGGCAGTCTGCCATCACGCCAAAGGCATAGACGAGGGCGGACGACACGCTGAGCATGGCGAACATGTTGAGATAGTTGGAGAAAGCCGTCGGGTTTTCGAACGGATGGGCGGCATTGACGTTGAAGAAGCCGCCGCCATTGGTGCCAAGCTGCTTGATGGCTTCCTGGCTGGCGACCGGCCCGAGGGCAATCACCTGCTGTGCGCCTTCCAGCGTTTTGACCGTTGCAGAGGCGCTCAGCGTCTGCGGCAGGCCCATGGCAACGAAGAGGAGGGCCACGAGGATGGCCAGCGGCAGCAGGATGTAAAGCACCGCCCGTGTCATGTCGGCCCAGAAATTGCCAAGCGTGCTGGACTTGGAGTGGGCAAAGGCACGGGTGAAGGCGACGGCCAGCGCCATGCCGGTGGCAGCAGACAGGAAGTTCTGCACTGTCAGCCCGGCCATCTGGCTGAAGTGGCTGAGGGTCGTCTCTCCGCCGTAGTTCTGCCAGTTGGTGTTGGTGACGAAGGATACGGCCGTGTTGAAGGCAAGATCCGCTGACATGCCGGCAAAGCCCTGCGGGTTGAACGGCAGAAGGTGCTGCAGCCGCAGGATGGCATAAAGGGCAAGGAAGCCCGTCAGCGAAAAGGTCAGCATGGCAAGCGTGTAGCCAAGCCAGCCCTGTTCCCGCTGCGGATCAATGCCGGAAGCCTTGTAGATGCAGTTCTCGACAGGACCGAGAACAGGGGAGAGCCATGTGCGCCTGCCTGAAAAGACATGCGCCATGTAAAGCCCGAGAGGCTTGATGATGGCGAGAACGGCCAGAAAGAACAGGCCGATCTGCAGCCAGCCGGAAAGGGTCATGGATGCGCTCCGTGGAAGATCAGAACCGCTCGGGCCGCAGCAGCGTGACCACGAGGTAGATGCCGAGGCCGCAAACCACGGCCAAGCCGGACAAAAGCTCGAACATGGCTTTTGTCCTCACAGCCGGTCGAGGGCGCGGGCATAGAGGGCAAGCCCCCCAAGGCAGCCGCATCCAAGCGCGAGAAAGATGATGTCGGACATGTGCCGGTCTCCTGTTGTGACCGGCACACAATCGCCGCAAACGGCATCAGGGTTCGATTGGGAAGTCAGTCAGGGCGCATAAGGAAAACATAAAGGCCAGCTTCCTGCTGAAACTGGTCTTGCAGGCGGCGCACCCCGTGCGGCTGTGGCTGCAGCTTGTGCCCGCTATGGAAAATTGCTGTGGGAGCGGCCACATAAAAGGAACATTGATCTGCGTGACAGGAAAGGGCAACGGGCATGAGCATCAGACACGGAGGCGTGGCCGGAAGGCTCGCAGGTGGTCTTCTGGCTTTTCTGCTTGCGGCGGGTTCGGCCCTCGCGGCGGAGCAGCCGGATCTCATCTTCAAGAAGTCCACCGTGTGGAAGTTCCTCACGCCTGACCACAAGCTTGCAACCTATGCCATCGACGATCCGGTGGTGGAGGGCGTCGCCTGTCATTTCACCGTTCCGGAAAAGGGCGGCATTGACGGCTGGCTCGGTATCGCCGAGGAGGTGTCGGACATTTCGCTCGCCTGCCGTCAGGTCGGGCCGGTCAGCTTCAAGGCGCGCTTCGAGCAGGGCGAGGAGATGTTCCGCCAGCGCCGGTCGTTCCTGTTCAAGAAAATGCGGATCGTGCGCGGCTGCGACACCAAGCGCAATGTGCTGGTCTATCTCGTCTATTCCGACAAGCTGGTGGAAGGCAGCCCGAAGAACTCCACCTCTACCGTTCCCATCATGCCATGGGGCAGCGGCGAAGCGCCGCGCTGTGCTGATTTTCTGGATAAATGACAGTCAGACGTCCGCGCTGGCTTACAGCGCGGGCTCTTCCTCGTCCTCGGTCTGCGGGGCTTCCTGAGGCTTGGCATCGGGCGAGCAGAAATGGGTGTAGAGCACATCCATGACATCGCGGGCTGCGTCGCTCGCCAGCCGGTAATAGATCGTCGTGCCTTCCCGGCGGGTGCGCACGAGCCCTTGCGCGCGCAGCAGGCTGAGCTGCTGGGAGACGGTGGGCATACGCATGCCGGTCTGTTCGGCCAGATCGCCGACCTTGCACTCCCGGTCGGCCATCATGCACAGCAGCATCAGCCTCGGTGTCGAGGCGATGGTCTTGAGAAATTGAACGGCCGCTTCGGCCTTTTCTTCCAGAGCCTTGGTTTCCATGGGCGCAAGATGGCACCAAGACCCGATTGTTTCAAGCCGCGCCGTCACACTGTCTTCAGGCTTTCTGCAAGGCGCTGCAACCTGCCGGTGCGATCAGCCCCGGATCATGGCCGGCAGAAGGATGTGGCCGGCGCCGCAGCTGACGCCTGCGGTCATGCACATGCTCTTCTGGGCAGAGACGCCGAAGGGCATCGGTTTGCTGGAGGCAAGGGCTGCAAGGCCGGCGAAAGGGGAAGCGATGATGGCGAGAACGAAGCAGACCGAGACAAGACGTGCAAACATGACAGGCCCCATTTTCATCTTGCCCGGCCGTTGCGGCGGGCTGTGTTCAACTCATGGCGCTACTGTGGCAGGGGCGCGCTGAACCGGGTCTGAGGGGCAAATTCAGCTGGCGTTCAGCTTCGTGAACAGGTGTTTGGATCCTGAGGGAACCGGGCCCCTGGGCTTGCGCGGCGCGGCAGATGAATGCTTGACCGGAAACGGGAAACCGGTCACAACAGAGCCATGAATACGGCCAGCCGGACCCTCATTCCGATCACCATTATTTGCAGCTAGCACCTCTGCTGGCTGTGGCCGTTCCCTCCTTGCGCCAATTCCAAAGAGACGGACGCCCCCGGCCAGCAGGCCAGGAGACGACGTGTCATGACGAATGCCAGCCCGGACGCCCCGGTTCTGCGCCTGACCAATACGCTCACCCGGACGAAGGATGTCTTTCATCCGATCGATCCGCAGAACGTGCGCATGTATGTGTGCGGGCCGACGGTCTATGACTTTGCCCATATCGGCAATGCCCGGCCCGTCATCGTCTTCGACGTGCTGTACCGCCTGCTGCGTCATCTCTACGGGGCCGATCACGTCACCTATGTGCGCAACATCACGGACGTGGATGACAAGATCAACGCCCGCGCCTTGCGTGACTTTCCCGGCCTGCCGCTGAACGATGCCATCGCACGGGTGACCTCCACCACGGCGGATCAGTTCCATGCGGACGTGAAGGCGCTGGGCTGCCTTGAGCCCAGCCATGAGCCGCGCGCCACGCAGCATATCGCGGGCATGGTGTCGATGATCGAAACGCTGATTGCCCGCGGCCATGCCTATGTGGCGCAGACGCAAGATGGCGGCGAGGTGCTGTTCGACACGGGCTCCATGGAGGCCTATGGCCAGCTGTCCAAGCGCAATCTGGAGGACCAGAGGGCAGGCGCACGCATTGCCGTGGATGCCCACAAGAAGAACCCGGGCGACTTCGTGCTGTGGAAGCTGTCTTCCCCCGAAGAGCCGGGCTGGGACAGCCCCTGGGGCCGTGGCCGCCCCGGCTGGCACATCGAATGCTCGGTCATGAGCGCCCATCACCTGGGCGAGGTGTTCGACATTCACGGCGGCGGGCTGGATCTCATCTTCCCGCATCACGAAAACGAAATCGCCCAGTCCTGCTGCGCCCATGGCACCAGCGTGATGGCAAACTTCTGGCTGCACAACGGCTTCGTGCAGGTGGAGGGGCGCAAGATGTCCAAGTCCGAGGGCAACTTCGTCACCATCCACGACCTGCTGCACACGGAAAAATTCGGCGGCCGCAAATGGCCGGGCGAAGTGCTGCGGCTCGCCATGCTGATGACGCATTACCGCGAGCCGATTGATTTTTCGGTCAAGCGACTGGAGGAGGCGGAGCGGCTGCTGGCGAAGTGGCCGGAGGTTGAGGATGCTGATGGTGCTCCGGCAGAGGAGATTCTGGCTGCCTTGACGGATGACCTCAATACGGTTGCTGCCGTGCAGGCCCTGCATGGCCTTGCGCAAGACGCCGCCAAGGACAGTGCCTTGCTTCCGGTCTACTGGGCCAGTGCGCGTCTGCTCGGGCTTGCGCCTGTTGCTGCTGTGCTGGAGGGCGTGGATACGGGCCGCATCGAAACCCTCGTTGCAGACCGCCTTGCCAGCCTTGAAGCCAAAAACTGGGCCGAAGCCGACCGCATCCGCGACGAACTCTCCGCCATGGGCATTCAGCTCAAGGACGGCAAGGACAAGGATACGGGCGAGCGTGTGACCACGTGGGAGGTGAAGCGCTGAGGGGCGTTTCGTCCCTCGAGAGTCTGCCCCCCACCCCTAACCCCTCCCCACGAGGGGGAGGGGGGCGGAGAAGCGCCGCCACAGATCAGATTTAGAACTGCGGGCAATGTCCGAACCTAATGTGTGGATGCAATAGCCACGAGGGGGAGGGGAGCGGACGGGCGGTGTTTCAGGCAGGTTTCGTCACTGCGGGTAAGGGAAAAAATTTCCTTTATGATGAGCTTCCTCTCCTCTGGAAGTGGGTTTTGGCAAAGCCTCTCAGCCCCCCTCCCCCTGGTGGGGAGGGGTAAGGGGTGGGGGGGCTCTGCGGTTGCAAGGAAGCTGGGCTTCAAAGTGCGACTGACTGCAGGCAAAAGGGGTGTGTAACTTGACTGCAATCTCGAAGGACACACGATGCCGGGCGGTCAGCTTGAGGAGGGAGCAGACCTTTCAGGAAAAAGCGCTTTGGGTGCAGTTGAGAGAGTTGAAGGCATATGGAATTCACGTGCGGCGCCAGGCTCCGGTTGGTCCATATGTCGCGGATTTCGCAATCCTCTCGCGCCGTGTGGTTATCGAGGTCGACGGTGAGGTGCATGGGACCGGGGTTCAAGTTTCAAGGGATGAAACCCGGGACAGGTGGCTTCAGAAGGAAGGGTTTCAAGTCTGGCGTTATGCGGCTGCGGATGTTGAACATAATCTTGAGGGTGTGGTCGAGGATGTGCTGAGGCGGTTGGGATTGCAGGGGAGTGCCGGGTGACTTGAGCTGGGCGTCCCTCTAGAGTCTGCCCCCCCACCCCTACCCCCTCCCCACGAGGGCAGGGCTATCGCATATGGCGGAAATCTCTTCCGCCTGCGCAAGTATCGAACGCTCAGTCCTTGCGAAGGGAAATTTTGGAATCCGGAAATGCGTTGCGACGACAGATCCGAATCCAAAAATTCCATATGCGATTCCCCTGCCCACGAGGGGGAGGGGGGCGGATAGGCAGGGCTTCAAATAGGCCTCCTCACTGCGGGTAAGGGAAAAACTTCCTTTGTGTTGAGTTTCCTCCGGTCTGAAAGTGACGTGAAGCAAGGTCTCACAGCCCCCCTCCCCCCGGTGGGGAGGGGTAAGGGGTGGGGGGCTCGGCAGTAGAATGCAAACTGGCCAGTGTTGTGTGTCATGGCTAGGCGCGAGGTATGGCGAGTTGCAACAGGGAGAACCAATCATGACCAGTGAACGGTCTGGCGGGTGTCAGTGCGGGGCGGTGCGGTTCCGGGTGCGGGGGCAGCTGGGGCATGCCTCGGTGTGCCATTGCCGCATGTGCCAGAAGGCTTTCGGCAGCTTCTATGCGCCGCTGGTGTCGGTGCGCGAGGCGGACAACGTGGAGTGGACGCGCGGGGAGCGGGCCGTCTTCCGCAGTTCCAATGTGGTGTCGCGCGGCTTTTGTTCCGCCTGCGGTACGCCGCTGACCTATGAGGCGCCGGACGGCATGGCCATCGCCATTGCCGGCTTTGATGACCCGTCCGGGATCGTGCCCATCGTTGCCTATGGGGTGGAAGGCAAGCTGCCTTATGCCGATGCGGTGCCGGATCTGCCGGAACGCAAGACGGAGGAGGACTTTGCGGCGGCGGCGTTTCTGGCTGCCATCGTCAGCTTCCAGCACCCCGATCATGATACAGACGTCTGGCCGCCCGAGGCGGCCTGAGGAAGGAATGATCCAATGACGGAATTGCGCGGCCTTTATCCCGAAATCGAGCCCTATGCCTCCGGCATGCTCGATGTGGGCGATGGTCACACCATCTACTGGGAACGCTCCGGCACACCGGGCAAAAAGCCGGCGGTGTTCCTGCATGGCGGGCCGGGCGGCGGCATTTCGCCGGCGCACAGGCGGCTGTTCCATCCGGGTCACTATGACGTGCTGCTGTTCGACCAGCGCGGCTGCGGCCGCTCGACGCCCCACGCGGAACTGGAAGCCAACACCACCTGGCATCTGGTGGAGGACATCGAGCGCCTGCGCAAGCTGGCGGGCGTGGACCAGTGGCTTGTCTTCGGCGGCTCCTGGGGCTCGACGCTGGCTCTGGCCTATGCGCAGACCTATCCGGAACGCGTGAGCGAACTGGTGCTGCGCGGCATCTACACGCTGACCAAGGCGGAACTGGACTGGTACTACCAGTTCGGCGTCTCCGAAATGTTCCCCGAGAAGTTCGAGCGCTTTCAGGCGCCGGTGCCGGAGGGCGAGCGCCATGCGATGATGGCGGCCTACCAGCGCCTGCTGACCCATCCGGACAAGGGGGTGCGGGTGGAGGCGGCCAAGGCCTGGAGCCTGTGGGAAGGTGAGACCATCACCCTGCTGCCGAGCCTCGACAACAGCCAGCATTTCGGCGAGGACGAATTCGCCCATGCCTTCGCCCGCATCGAGAACCACTTCTTCATGCATGGCGGCTGGCTGGAGGAGGGGCAGCTGCTGCGCGACGCGGGCAAGCTGAAGGACATTCCGGGTGTGATCGTCCATGGCCGCTACGACATGCCTTGCCCGGCGCGCTATGCCTATGGCCTGCACAAGGCCTGGCCGCGGGCGGATTTCCACCTCATCGAAGGGGCAGGGCATGCCTTCAACGAGCCGGGCATCCTCGACCGGCTGATCCGCGCCACCGACATGTTCGCAGGCCTCCCCGAGGCCTGAAGCTAAAAAAAAACAGCCAGAAACCGGTATCCAGACAATGACCCGCGAGAAACTCTACCTGTTCGACACCACGCTCCGTGACGGGGCGCAGACCAGCGGCATCGACTTTTCCATCGCGGAAAAGATCGCTATTGCCGAACTGCTGGAGCGGCTGGGTGTCGATTACATCGAGGGCGGCTATCCGGGTGCGAACCCGACGGATACCGAGTTCTTTTCGGAGAAGCGGACGAAGACCGCCCGCTTCACCGCCTTCGGCATGACCAAGCGGGCAGGGCGCTCCGCCTCCAACGATCCGGGCCTGCAGCTGCTGCTGGAAGCCAAGGCGGATGCCAACTGCTTTGTGGCCAAGTCCTGGGATTATCATGTGGAAGTGGCGCTCGGCTGCACCAACGAGGAAAATATCGAGAGCATCCGCGACACGGTGCAGGCGGCTGTTGCGGCCGGCCGGGAGGCGATGATCGACTGCGAGCATTTCTTCGATGGCTACAAGGCCAATCCGGACTACGCGCTGGCCTGCGCCCGCACGGCCTATGAAGCGGGGGCGCGCTGGGTGGTGCTGTGCGACACCAACGGCGGCACCCTGCCGGGCGAGGTGAAGGAGATCATCGCCCGCGTGAAGCAGGTGGTGCCGGGCAGTCATCTGGGCATCCACGCCCACAATGACACAGGCCAGGCGGTCGCCAATTCGCTGGCGGCGGTGGAGGCTGGCGTGCGCCAGATCCAGGGCACGCTCAACGGCATCGGCGAGCGCTGCGGCAATGCCAATCTGATCAGCCTGATCCCGACGCTGATGCTGAAGGCGCCTTACAGGGATACGGTGGAACTCTCCGTCCGGCCGGAACGGCTGAAGGACATCACGGCCATCTCGCACACTTTCGACGAGATGCTGAACCGCGCCCCGGACCGCCATGCGCCCTATGTGGGCGAAAGCGCCTTCGCCACCAAGGCCGGCATCCATGCCTCGGCCCTGCTCAAGGACCCCAAGACCTATGAGCATGTGGAGCCGGAAAGCGTTGGCAACAAGCGCAAGGTGCTGGTGTCCGATCAGGCAGGCAAGAGCAATCTGCTGGGCGAGCTTTCCCGCCTTGGCATCGACGTGGACAAGGCCGATCCGAAGCTGGATGCGCTGCTGACGGAAGTGAAGGAGCGCGAGGCCAAGGGCTACGCCTATGAAGCGGCCGATGCCTCCTTCGAGCTGCTGGCCCGGCGCATCCTGGGCAAGGTGCCGCGCTTCTTCGAGGTGAAGTCCTTCCGCGTCATGGTGGAGCGGCGTTTCAACGCGGTGGGCGAGCAGGTCACCATGTCCGAGGCGGTGGTGAAGGTGGATATCGATGGGGAAACCCGCATGTCCGTCTGCGAGGGCAACGGCCCGGTCAACGCGCTGGACGGTGCGCTGCGCAAGGATCTGGGCAAGTATCAGTCGGCCATCGAGGGGCTGGAGCTGGTGGACTACAAGGTGCGTATCCTCGATGGCGGCACGGGCGCCATCACGCGTGTGCTGATCGAAAGCCACGACAAGACCACGCACCAGCGCTGGTTCACCATCGGCGTGTCGTCCAACATCGTCGATGCCTCGTTCCAGGCACTGACGGATTCCATCACCTATGCGCTGTTGAAGTCGGTGGGATAGGACCCCTAATGCCAAGGCTTTCGATGCTGACGCATCACGCCTTGAAAATGCTCAAGCGCCGCAAGGGCTTAACCAATGCCCGATGAGTCAAGCTCATCAAGCATTGGTATAAGATCAGCCCCTGCCGCCCGAGGCAGGGGGGCCTCAACGCGAAGGCTCAGGAGGCAACGAGCTGGTTGCGTCCGGAGTCCTTTGCGGAATACAGCCGGGCGTCGGAGGTCCGGATGGCTTCCGACAAGTCATGGCCGGGGATGACTGACAGGCCAATGCTAGCGGCAATGCGGAAGGTCTGCTCGCCGGACGAAATGTCGAGGCTCTGCAGCCGGCAGCGGAAGGCTTCGACGCGGGTCATGACCTCCGCTTCGCTCTTTCCGCATAATACGGCACAGAACTCGTCACCGCCCAGCCGCACCGCCTGACCTTCCTCGCCTGCAAGCCGCAGAAGCTCGTCCGACAGGGCAATCAGCGCCCGGTCTCCGGCTTCGTGGCCGTAGGTGTCGTTGACATGTTTGAACTTGTCCACGTCAACCAGCGCCAGCCAGCGGACTTCGCCGCGCTCCTGGGCTTCTGAAACAAGGCGGATGCCTTCACTGAACAGGAAGCGGCGGTTGTAGAGCCCGGTCAGAGCGTCCCGGAAACTGCGGTCGCTGAGATCGGCAAAACGGTCGATGACATCGAGGTTCTGGGAAACCCGCAGCAGCAGTTCTTCCGGCGGACAGCTCTTGTGCAGGAAGTCGCTGGCGCCGTATTTCAGAAAGCGTATGCGGTTTTCCATGTCTTCGGATCCGGAAATACCGATGACGGCGAGGGATTCCCGGCTGCGCTTGCGCCGGATTGCCTTCAGGAACGAGAATCCGTCTTCCTCCGGCATGAAGTAATCCACGATGACCAGCCGGATTTCCGGATAATCCTGCAGATACTGCATGCCCTCCTTGGCGGAACTGGCCACAAACATCTTGTAGCGGTGCCGGGCAATCGTCTCGCTCATATAGGTCCGCTCGACCACCGCGTCATCGATGACCAGCACGCCAATGGACGAATTCCGGCCCAGCCGCTGCACCAGATCGCCGAGGTAGTCGAGACTGGAAGGGCTATCCTTGATGATGTAGTCGAGCACCCCCTTGTCACGCATCGCCTTGCGCAGATGGGGCTCGAAGCGGCTGGTGAAAACGACCGTGGGAACCCGGTGCGAGATACACAGGTCCACAATCTGACCGTCCGGAGCATCGGGCAGGGTCAGGTCGACAAGGGCCAGCTCAAAGGCTTCGCCGCCGCCTGTGAGCTGGGCTTCCGCCTGGGCAAGGGTCCTTGCCACCGTGATCCGGCGCTCTCCGATCTCAGCGAGTTTCTTGAGTGCAGCCTTCTCAAAGAAGGCGGCATCCTCGACGAGAAGGATCTTCTGCATATCTGTCCGCCGGCATTGATAAAAGTTTCGAGAATAGTGAATGCCAATCACAAACAAACAGTTATCCTGACGCGTCAATTTTTCTCAAATGACCAATTTGACGCGGTGCCGGCGGCGGGGAAAGAGTCAAAATATCAATAGTTTGCCCGGGCGCTCGAATTATAGGTGTGCACCCCGGCAAAGACTTCCTTGAGTTGTTATAGGCAGTTATACGTATGCCTTGTCAGAAGTTCTCAAGTCCCGCTGCGGCATCAACAAGTTGGGCGTTTTGTGAGGACTGGAAGGCTTCCTGCAGCATCGGAATGATACTGGCAGTGTCAGAAGCAACGAGATAGGGCACATCCTGCTCGGGCCGGATGAAAGCCTCGTTACGCATGTGGTCGAGGAGTTCCAGGAGCGGAGACCAGAAACTGTTGATATTGGCCAGAAGTACCGGTTTGCGGTGCTGTCCCAGCTGGGCCCAGGTCATCATTTCGACGACTTCCTCCAGAGTGCCAATACCGCCGGGCAGGGCGACAAAAGCATCCGACTTCTGGAACATCAGTTTCTTGCGCTCGTGCATGTCGCGGGTGACGATGAGATCGCTCACCTCATGCAGCATGACTTCGCGCTGCTCGAGAAACTCCGGGATAATGCCGGTTACCTGTGCCCCATGATCAAGGGCGGACTTGGCAACTGCCCCCATAAGGCCAACGGAACCGCCGCCATAGATAAGCGACAGCCCTGCCTCGCCGATCAACCGGCCGAGGCTTCGGGCAGCGTCCAGATAGGTTGCGTCATGGCCGAAGCTTGATCCGCAATAGACACAAATGCTCTTGAGATTCGTCATGGCAAAATGTTTGGCATTGGCAGACAGCCATGGTCAAGCATTGCCTGCGGCAACAAAGCTTGCGTGCCTTGTGCAAAATGCCGTTTATGCGGCGAATCTGCTAGATCTTGTGGTGTTCTTCGTGAAACGCTGGGGAACTGTTCAGAAATTGGGTGTCCGGTGCAGCCGGGCATGTGGCAGGGGGCGAGCTGTGCGGCTGTTGAAGAGAGCCGCCGCACCTCCAATCAGGGTTTGGGGTCTGAGATGACACGTAAAGGGGTTACCGTCAGTCTGGTCATTGCCGTGGTCGTGGGGATCATTGCGCTGCTGACAGGCTATCTGAGCCAGAAGGATGCGGAAGCGCCCCGGGAAACGGCAAGTGCCCCGCAAGCCGCAAGTCAGACGGCCGCCCCTGCAACCCAGGCCGAGGCCCCGGCGGCAACGGCTCCTGATACCGCGTCCCAGCCGGCCGCAGTCCAGTCCCCGGCCCCGGCGGCTGAACCTGCCGCAACTCCCGAACCGGAAGCTCCCAGCTTTGACGTCGCTGGAATTGAAGCCGATGGCGCAGCCGTGATTGCGGGCCGTGCGGCACCGGGCTCGAAGGTGTCTCTGCTGGCCAATGGCGAGGTGATCGGCACCGCCACAGCCAATGAGGCAGGGGAATGGTCGATGGTCCTCGACAAGCCGCTGGCGCCCGGCGACTACGACATGCTGCTGCGCATGGAAACGGCTGACGGGAAGACCATCGAGTCGGCGCAGCGCCTGACCGTTTCTCTTCCGGGCAGCGGTCAGGAACGTCCTCTGATCGTCCTCAACAGCCCGGATGCACCGTCCAGCGTGCTGCAGCAGCCCGCCGCTGTCGAGGTGGCGAGCGCTGAGGCCACTCCGAAGCCGGAGGAGACCGCGCCAGCAGCTGAAGCGGCACCTGAAGCGGCCTCTGAAGCGGCACCGGCGGCAGCGCCCGAAGGAGAGCCTGCAGCAGAAGCAGCTCCTGCCGAGCCGGCGCCTGTGGCCGCCGAAACCGCCGCGCCGGAGGCCGGCACCACCGAACCGGCGGCAGCATCTGCCCCGGAATCTGCGCCGGAACCTGCATCTGCACCTGAAGCTGCCCCGCAAGCCACTGCTGAAGCAGCCCCGGACGCAGCCCCAGACGCAACCCCAGACGCCGCTCCTGAAGCTGCCGCGGAGGCCGGTCCGGAACAGGCTGCCGTGCCGGCCGGGGCCGCTCCCGAGCCTGCACCAGTTGCTGCCGCGCCTGCGCCCGCAGAAGCGCCCGCAGCAGAGGTCAAGCCCGTCATCGCGCCGGTCACAGTGGAAGCGGTCGAGTCCGAGGATGGCAAGCTCTATGTGGCTGGCACCAGCACGGCGGATGCGCTGCTGCGCATCTATGTGGCCGATGCTCTGGTTGGTGAAACGAAGGCCAACGGGGATGGCCGCTGGCTGCTGGAAACCACGGCTGAGATTCCGGTTGGTGACGTCGAGGTTCGTGCCGACCATGTGGACCCGGTCACCGGTGCGGTTCTGGCCCGTGCTGCCGTATCGTTCCGCAAGGCCGAGCCGCAGGAGATCGTTCTGAGCAAGGTCGAGGAAGCCGGTTCTGAAGGCGCGTCCGATGCCGCTGCTGCCCCGCAGGTGCCGAATGTCATCATCCGCAAGGGCGACAATCTCTGGAACATCTCCCGCCGCCTCTATGGCACGGGCTTCCGCTACACCACCATCTATCAGGCCAACAAGGACCAGATCCGCAATCCGGACCTGATCTATCCGGGACAGGTGTTCCTGACCCCGGGTGCGGAACCGGATGACGCTGCCAAGTAAGCTGCGGATCTGTGCCGACGAATTGCGAGGCGCCGGGAAACCGGCGCCTCATTACATTGTGGAGCTCGTTCTCGTGGTCAGCCGTTTTTCTTCTTGGGCCCATCTCCTGCGCTCCCGTACTTGAAGATCTTGGTTTTTCAAGAGGGGGTGCATCAGGTTTAGCTCGTTGTAATTTTCTGCTAATTGATAATAAATTTCGCAATTTAATAAAGTAAATATTTTTTAAAATTTATAATAAAGTTGGAAGAGTATGTTGTATTGCTTTGTTTTGTGAATTTTGTTTATCAAAATGAATTATTTTATTGCCTTTCCAAAACCCTGTTATTAGGCACGGATGCGTGTGAGGCGCGCATTTGGGGAATATGGTATGAGGAATTTATTCTTGGTTGGGGTGATGCTTGCTTTGGCTGGCTGCGCAAAGTCCCCTGAGTCAATCGCACCCGCGTATGTCAGCCCTTTGGCTTACAAGTCTTACAACTGTGATGTGCTTACTTCCGAACATGCCCGCGTGACCGGCGCGTTGGCCAGTGCGTCCGCGCAGCAGGAAAAGGCGCGCGGGAACGATATTGCCGGGGTAATTCTTCTTGGGTTGCCTGTGTCGACACTGTCTGGTGATAACGTTGCCCCTCAAGTGGCTCAGCTTAAAGGCGAGAAAGAAACACTTGAGAAGACAATGATTGAGAAGAGCTGCAAGAGCTAAGAATGAAATCCCTTCAGGCCGCTGAGGGACTTATCCATCGTTACCCAGGGCCTTGTGACGAGGATCTATACAAGTAACTGGCTTGTAGATGACCGGAACGAGCCCGGAGATGGCGAAAGAGAAGAATACCTGTTTTGTCATCAACTTCAGGCGCCGGGCAACCGGCGCCTTCGGTTTTTCCGGCTTTGCAGATCTGTTACAATGGAAGCCGGTTCACGAAAGAAGTTGCTTGGCCATGCGTGTTGTCCTGGCGATGATCGCCATCCTGCTTGCCGCCGCGCAACAGGTGCGCGCTGAGGCTGAGGCATTCTCCCTTGCCCTGGATGAGCTTCAGGTGGCGCAGCGGTTCAGCTGCGGCGGCAGCTGCGGCACGGTGCGCTCCTGCGAGGAGGCCGTCTATCTCTGGTGTGTCTGCGGCTATGCCCGTGCCGATGGTGACGGTGATGGCGTGCCTTGCGAAAAGGTCTGCGGCGACAGCACGCAGCGCAATCTGCAGAAGGTGCGGGAGCTGATGGACCAGTTCGGTTGCCGCTAAGACCAGATCCCGCTGAGCGTGACTCATCAGGACTTGGTCGGGCCTGTGCGGGGTTTGAGCATTATCGAGGCGTGATGCGTCAGCATCCCGGATGCCTTGGTACAAGCCTCTGCTGATTCAACATGTCAACACACTGACTCAGCGGTATCAGCCACTTGCACCGGCAACATGAATCACAAGGGGGCAATTGGCCGGAAAACCGGAATCAACATGCCAAGTGCTTGAATCAGTTTGTGAAGAAGCCGAATCGATCTCTCAGCTCTCCAGGCCAAGTGCCTGAGCCGACTCCATAATCCGGTCGATCAGCGCCGCCGCTTCACCCATATGGAGCGCAGGGTCCTTGAGGGAGCTCCAGTCAGCGGGAACCGGGGTCATGGCGGCCAGCACATCGAAGAGATGGGTGCCGCTGGACAGGACTGTAGCACAGGCTTTCTTTACCAAATCTTGCGCCTGCGGACGGGGCATGGTGGCGGCGAGCGCAAAGCTTGCTGCCTCTGCCAGCAGCAGGCCGTTGCTTGCCTCGATGTTGGCGCGCATGCGGGCGGTGTCGATGACGAGGCTGTCCAGCAGGCTGGTGGCTGTGGTGAGCGCCTTGCCGGTGGCGGCAGCGATCTGCGGCAGGCTCAGCCACTCGATCAGCCAGGCCGCGCCGCTGCGCTCATACTCGGCGATGGCTGCCTGCTGCAGGGTGCCGAGCTGGCCGCCGGTGTAACGGGCGAGGGCGATCAGCACTTCGGCGCCCACCGGGTTGGCCTTGTTGGGCATGGTGGACGAGCCGCCGCCGCTGCCGGGGCGCAGCTCGCCGATTTCGTTCTGGGAGAGAAGGGCGATGTCCTGCCCGGTCTTGCCGAGGCTGCCGGTGACGAGGGCACACCAGCCTGCAAATTCTATCAGCCCGTCGCGGCTCACATGCCAGGGCACGGGCGAAATTGTGAGACCCAGCCGTTCGGCGAGCTTTGCCTCCACCGCCAGCCCATGCGGGGCCAGCGCGGCAAGGTTGCCCGACGCCCCGCCCAGCGACAGGCGGAGCAGGCGCGGGCGCAATTGAGCAAGACGTTCCAGATGCGCCAGCAGCGGTGCCAGCCACACGGCGGCCTTCAGGCCGAAGCTTGTGGGAGTTGCCTGCTGCATGCGGGTGTGCGCCGCCATGGGTGTTGCCCGGTGCGCTTCAGCCATGCGCAGCAGCAGCCGGGAAAGGTCACGCAGGCGCGTTTCGAAAAGGTCTGCCAGTTGCGACAGCCGCAGCACCAGACCGGTGTCGGCGATGTCCTGACTGGTCGCGCCCCAATGGACGAAGGGAGCATGGTCTGCAGATACTGCCTTGCGCAGGGCCGCGACCATCGCCGGCACGGGCACGCCGTCCTGCGCAGTGGCCGCCGACAGTGCAGCCGGGTCCAGCGTCAGGTGTCTTGCTGCCGCGCTGATCGCCTTCGCAGCTTCGTGCGGAATGAGGCCGCAGTCCCCTTGCGCCAGCGCCAGCGCTGCCTCCACCTCCAGCATGGCCGCAAGGACGGCAGCATCGCTGAACAGAGCCGCCGTTTCGCCATCCTGCAGCAGGCCGGAGAGGAGAGGGGAATCGAAGGGGCTGACGGTCATGGCTGTCCCTGATGCGGCCGGAAATGGCGCTGGTAGGTATTGGTACTGGAACGGCAAGGACCCGCCAAGGGCGGGCCGGACGCCGGGTGCTGGAGCATCGCAGAAAAGACTGGAGCCGGGCCGTCTTTGGCCCGGCTCCATGCACGGTTCCTGATCAGGGTTTGATGGGCTATCTGGATCTCCCCCCGGTCAGGTCCGTCTCTTGCCTGCGAGCGATCAGATGTCGAAGAACACCGTCTCGTTCTCGCCCTGGATGTGGATGTCGAAGGTGTAGACCACCTCGCCATTCCGCTCCCCGCGCTGGGCGATCAGCGTCTTGCGGCGCACCGGGTGTTCCACCAGATTGATCACCGGGTCCTTGGCATTGGCCTCTTCCTCGTCGGAGAAATAGAGCCGGGTGTTGAGGCCGAGGTTGATGCCGCGTGCGACGATCCACAGGCTGATATGCGGGGCCTGCGGGCGCCCGTCACGCCAGCGCACGGAGCCGGGCTTGATGGTTTCGATGACGAAGACGCCGGTTTCAAAGTCCGAGCAGGTGCGGCCCCAGCCCCGGAAATCCGGATCAAGCTGGCCTGGCCCCTTGTCTTCCGGGTGGTTGTAGCGGCCATCGCTGTTGGCCTGCCAGCTCTCGATCAGCACATCCTTCAGCGGCGTGCCGGAGCCGTCGAAGACGCGGCCCTCGATGCGGATGCGTTCACCGCGCGTATCGGGGCCGGCGACCACATGGCTGAAGTTCTTCTCGAAGATGTCGAACCCGGCTGCCTGCGGGGCAAGGCCGATGTGGACATAGGGGCCCGCCGTCTGGCTGGCGGTTTCCTGAAGATAGGGAAGAGGCAGAACCATGGCTCAGTTTCCTTCCAGACGGTTTTCGAAAAGCGTGGAGCGGCGGCCGCGCAGCACGATGTCGAAGCGGTAGGCCCGGTAGTCGAGCGGCGCGGAGGCCTTCATGTCCAGCGGGGCGATCAGCCGCTCGATGGCACCGGCATCCGGGATGGTCTTGACGATCGGGCAGATGCCGATGAGCGGGTCGCCCTCGAAATACATCTGGGTGATCAGGCGCTGCGTGAAGGAATGGCCGAACACCGAGAAGTGGATGTGGGCCGGGCGCCAGCTGTTGATGTAGTTGCGCCAGGGATAGGGGCCCGGCTTGATGGTGCGGAAGAAATAGTAGCCGTTCTCGTCCGTCAGGGTGCGGCCGCAGCCGCCGAAGTTCGGATCGATCGGGGCGAGATAGGTGTCCTTCTTGTGGCGGTAGCGGCCGCCGGCATTCGCCTGCCAGGCTTCCACCAGCACTTCCGGCAGTCCGCGGCCGTTCTCGTCCAGCACCCGGCCATGGACCACGATCCGCTCGCCGATGGGTTCCCCCGTCTTGGCGTAGTTGAGGATCATGTCATTGTCGAGCGGGCCGAGGTCGTTGTGGTTGAAGGCCGGGCCGGTGATCTCACCCATGCCCTGTTCCAGCGACAGCAGCGCCTTCTGCGGCGAGCGCAGGACGGAGCTCTTGTAGCCCGGCGCATAGGCGGGCGGATGCATGGACAGCTCGCGCTGGTAATAGTCGCCCAGTCCCGGGCTCGGAAAGTTGCTTGGGGTCTCGCTCATGACTGGCCTCCCTGATCCAGATCAGCAGGTTTGCGCATTTCCTCCACTTCGCCCATCCGCCCGTTGGCGGCGAGGGTTTCGCGGGCAATCTTGAAGGCGGTGTTGGCCGCGGGCACTCCGGCGTAGATCGCCACATGCAGCAGCGCCTCGCGGATGTCGCGCGCGCTGGCGCCGGTGTTGGCGCTGGCCCGCACATGCATGGCCAGTTCCTCATGGTGGCCGAGGCCGGCCAGCAGGGCAATGGTGACAAGGCTGCGCTCGCGCTTTGTCAGGCTGTCATCGGCCCAGACCGTGCCCCAGGCGCTTTCCACGATCAGCGTCTGGAAGTCCTCGTCAAAGGGCGTCTGGTTGGCAATGGCCCGGTCCACATGGGCGTCGCCCAGAACGGAGCGGCGGGTCTTCATGCCATTGGCATGGCGCGAGCCGGGGGAACGGTCAGACAAGGGAATGCTCCTCAAGGAAAGTATCAACGGCCGCGCAGAAGGCCTCCGGCGCCTCGACGCAAGGGATGTGACCCACCCCCTCAATCAGGGTGAAGCGTGAGCCTTCGATGAGATCAGCGGTGCCACGCACCAGGTCGGGCGGGGTCGAGCCATCCTCGCCGCCCGCAATCACCAGCACCGGCAGCTTCAGCTTCGCGGTGGAAGCGGTGAGATCAGCGCCAGCCAGCGCATGGCAGATACCGGTGTAGCCTTCCCGCGTGGTGCGGGTCAGCATGGCGCGCCAGCCGGAGAGTTCCTCAGGGCGGCTCTGGCGGAAGGCGGCAGAGAACCAGCGCTCCAGAATGGGTTCTGACAGAGAGGCAATTCCGCCCGCTTCAATCGCGGCGATGCGCTGGGCCCACATTTCCGCCGTGCCCACCTTGGCCGCCGTGTTGCTGAGCACCGCTGCCCGCACCAGACCGGGACGCAGCGCCGCCAGCCCCTGTGCCACCAGCCCGCCCACGGACAGGCCCACGACAATGGCAGAGGTGATGCCGAGCGCCGCCAGAAGCTGGTCGAGGTCGGCGACAAGATCTTCGATGGAATAGGGGCCATCGGGGCACTCGGACAGGCCATGGCCGCGCATGTCGTAGCGCAGGATGCGGAACCTGCCGGAGTAATGCGCCGCCACCCGGTCCCAAGAGCGGAAGTCCGTGCCAAGCGAATTGGCGAAAACGAGAACGGGCAGGTGCTGTTCGCCGCTGTCGCTCACATGCAGGCACACACCGTTTGCGCGGATCATCTGCAACGCACTCTCTCCCTCTTGCCGCGTTTCCCTTGCGGGCAATGTTCATTCCGGACTGTCTCGCAGGCCCCAATTCCCGTTTCTTTGGTAGGCCTTTCCGCCCCCCTCCCCCTCGTGGGGAGGGGTAGGGGTGGGGGGAAGCCTATCCGGCAGGCAGAGAAACAAATGCTCTTGGGGCGCACTTCCTTTTGAAGGTTTCTTCAAAAGGCGACCAATCCTTCAGGTAGTTGCAAGCTCAGAGCCCCCCACCCCTACCCCCTCCCCACGAGGGGGAGGGGGGCTGAGATGCTGTGCAGCAAGCCACCTTCAGTCTGAAGTCTCTTGCGCGAAAGCGGTAAGTGAACTCGTAGCGCCCCATCTGGAACACGTCTTCTCCTGAGGCAGACTATTTCATTCATTAATCGGTTATGTAAAATGACAAATTGTCCAGTCAGCATAACCGGAGGGAATGGATGATCATTGATGGCCGGGTGAAATACCGCCACATCCAGTGCTTTCTGGAGGTGGCCCGCAGGCGCAGTCTGGTGAAGGCCGCCGATGCGCTGGCCATCACCCAGCCCGCCGTGTCCAAGACGCTGAAGGAGCTGGAGGAGATCCTCGGCGTGCGCCTGTTCGAGCGTTCGCGCAAGGGCGTGGAACTGACCCAGTTCGGGGACGTGCTGCTGCATTATGCAGGGGCCAGCCTTGCCGCGTTGAAGCAGGGGCTCGACAGCGTGGCGCAGGCGCGCATGTCAGGGGATTCGTTCCTGAATGTCGGCGTGCTGCCAAGTGTCGCAGCGCGCATCTTCCCGGAGGCGGTGCAGCGCTTCGAGGCAGAGGCCATCGGCACGGTTCTGACGATGGAAGCGGGCCCCAACCGCTTTCTGCTGGGCCGTCTCAGGGTGGGGGAACTGGATCTCGTCGTCGGGCGGCTTGCAGATCCTGAACAGATGCAAGGCCTCTCCTTCACGCATCTTTATTCCGAAAGCGTGTCGCTGGTGGTGCGCCGGGGGCATCCGCTGCTGGACGAGCCCTCGGCGGATCTGGCGCGGATCGCGGATTTCACCGTGCTTTATCCAACGCGCGAGGCGATCATCCGGCCCTATGTGGAGCGGCTGTTGATCGCTCATGGCGTTACCCATTTGCCCAAGCGGGTGGAGACCATTTCCGACACCTTCGGCCGCATCTACACGCTGGACAGTGACGCGGTGTGGATCATCTCCAGCGGCGTTGTTGCCCGCGACATTGCCAATGGCGATCTGGTGGAACTGCCGGTAAAGACGGCGGAAACGCTGGGGCCGGTGGGGCTGACCACCCGCGCTGATACGCCTCCGACACCGGCGCTGATCCTGATGCAGGCTTGCCTGCGCTTTGCCGCCGAAAAGGCGCGCTGACCGATTGATACATGCCCCTGTGTGCTGGGCACGGCCTGTGTCCATACCCGCTGCGCGGCACAGCGTGCAAATTGATGCTGCCGAAGGGATTTCTCTCATGGCTTCAAAAAGCGGGAGTAAAGGTCCAGCTTCTGGCAATCTGCGCAAAACTGTTTCTTATGCGCAAGGGCAACGCCCTATAGTCTCGCGCACATGTTTCCCGGCGCAGCAGCGCAGCGGGAAGAGGGAGTGGAAGAAGGCAATCGCATGTCAGACCGGCTCAGCAATCTCCGGCGCCTTGAGGCGGAGAGCATTCACATCATCCGCGAGGTGGCGGCAGAGTTCCGCAATCCGGTGATGCTCTATTCCATCGGCAAGGACTCCTCCGTGATGCTCCATCTGGCGATGAAGGCCTTCTATCCCTCGAAGCCGCCTTTCCCCTTCCTGCATGTGGATACGGGCTGGAAATTCCGCGAGATGATCACTTTCCGCGACGAGACCGTGAAGCGGCTCGGGCTGGAACTGATCGTTCACACCAACCCGGACGGGCTGGCGCAGAACATCAATCCGTTCGACCACGGCTCGCAGGTCCACACCCACATCATGAAGACCGAGGCGCTGAAGCAGGCGCTGACGAAATACGGCTTCGATGCGGCCTTTGGCGGCGCGCGCCGTGACGAGGAAAAGTCCCGCGCCAAGGAGCGCGTCTTCTCCTTCCGCACGGCGGCCCATACCTGGGACCCGAAGAACCAGCGGCCGGAACTGTGGAACCTCTACAACGCCCGCGTGGCGAAGGGCGAATCCATCCGCGCCTTCCCGCTGTCCAACTGGACCGAGCTGGACATCTGGCAGTACATCCTGGCGGAAAACATCCCCATGGTGCCGCTCTATTACGCCGCACCCCGCCCGGTGGTGGAGCGCGACGGCATGCTGATCATGGTCGATGATGACCGGATGAAGCTGCGGGCCGGGGAGACGGTGGAAGAGAAATCCGTCCGCTTCCGCACGCTCGGCTGCTACCCGCTGACCGGTGCCATTGAATCGGAGGCTAACACGCTGCCGGCCATCCTGCGCGAGATGCTGATTGCGCGCACATCCGAACGCTCCGGCCGCCTGATCGACCACGACGACAGCGCCTCCATGGAAAAGAAGAAGCGCGAGGGGTATTTCTGATCATGGACTTCTCCGAAAAGCTCACGTCCGAAGAGGCCGTGCTCGACTATATCCGTTCGCAGGAAAACAAGGACCAGCTGCGCTTCCTCACCTGCGGCAGCGTCGACGACGGCAAGTCCACCCTGATCGGGCGCCTGCTCTATGACACCAAGCTGATCTTCGAGGACCAGCTGGCGGCACTCGAAAAGGACAGCCGCAAGCACGGCACCGTGGGCGAGGATATGGACCTTGCCCTGCTGGTGGATGGTCTTGAGGCCGAGCGCGAGCAGGGCATCACCATTGACGTGGCCTACCGCTTCTTTGCCACGGACAAGCGCAAGTTCATCGTTGCCGACACGCCGGGCCACGAGCAATACACCCGCAACATGGCGACTGGTGCCTCGACGGCTGATCTCGCCGTGCTGCTGGTCGATGCCCGCCACGGGCTGATGACCCAGACCCGCCGCCACGCCTTCATTGCCTCGCTGCTGGGCATCCGCCACGCGGTGCTGGCGGTGAACAAGATCGACCTGGTGGATTTCTCGCAGGAGCGTTTCAACGAAATCCGTCAGGCCTTCGAGGAGCTGGCCCGTGGCTTCGGCTTCGAGACGCTCCAGGCGATCCCCATCTCCGCCCGCTATGGCGACAATGTCACCACCCGCAGCGCCCGCATGCCATGGTATGATGGTCCGGTGCTGCTGGAGCACCTGGAAAGCGTCGATGTGAACGGGGCTGAGGAGGCCCGCACCTTCCGGTTCCCCGTGCAGTGGGTGAACCGCCCGAACCTAGACTTCCGCGGCTATTCCGGCACCATCGCCAGCGGCCGCGTGTCCGTGGGAGAGGAACTGATCGTTGCAGCTTCCGGCAAGACATCCCCGGTCACCCGCATTCTGGGTGCAAGCGGCGATGTGGACAGCGCAAGGGCCGGTGAGGCGGTGACCATCGTGCTTAAGGACGAGATCGATATTTCCCGTGGCGACGTGCTGGCGCCGGTGCAGGCACGGCCTGATGTGGCGGACCAGTTCTCCGCCCATGTGATCTGGATGGCGGAAGACGCCCTGCTGCCGGGCCGCTCCTATCTCATGAAGATCGGCGCACGCACGCTGGCTGCCTCCGTTACTGACATCCGCCACAAGATCAACGTCAACACCTTCGAGCAGACGGCGGCCAAGACGCTGGCGCTGAACGAGATTGGCTTTTGCAATCTCGCGCTTTCCGGTGCTGTCGCCTTTGACGCCTACAAGGACAACCGCACGACCGGTGCCTTCATCCTGATCGACCGCATGACCAATGCGACGGTGGGAGCGGGCATGGTGGCCCATGCGCTGCGCCGGGCGAGCAATATCCACTGGCAGGCGCTGGACGTGGACAAGGCGGCGCGCAGCGAGAGCCTGCGGCAGAAGCCGGTGGTGCTGTGGTTCACCGGGCTGTCGGGGTCCGGCAAATCCACCATCGCCTCCATTGTGGAGAAAAAGCTGCATCTGGAAGGCCGGCACACCTATGTGCTCGACGGCGACAACGTCCGCCACGGCCTCAACCGGGATCTGGGCTTCACCGATGGCGACCGGGTGGAAAACATCCGCCGCGTCGGCGAGGTGGCCAAGCTCTTCACCGATGCGGGCCTGATCACGCTGGTGTCCTTCATCTCGCCCTTCAAGGCCGAGCGCCAGATGGCGCGCGAACTTCTGGAACCGGGCGAGTTCATCGAGATCTTCGTGGATACGCCGCTGGAGGACTGCAAGGCACGCGATCCCAAGGGCCTCTACAAGAAGGCGATGGCGGGCGAGATCCCGAACTTCACCGGCATCAGCAGCCCTTATGAAGCACCGGAAAACCCGGAACTGCACCTCAAGACCGCAGGGCGTGAGGCCGAGGTTCTGGCCGAGGAAGTGCTCAACCACCTGCGCCGGGAAGGCATCATCCCCGCCATCGGCTATTTCGCGGCCGGCGAGGGGATTTGATAACAACTCTCGATGAGCTCGACTCATCGAGAGTTGGTCAGGCCCGTGCGGCGCCTGAGCAATTTCAAGGCGTGATGCGTCAGCATCCCGGAGCCTTGGTATGAGTCTGAAGGCGGGCACATGCGGGGCCGCCGGTTGCGGGGAACGCAAACCGTATTCGTCATGCCATGGCTACGGCCATGGCATCCATGCCGTGACGCTTCTGCCCGGCGAGGCCTCAACATTGCTATCTTCCCATGCTGACTGCCCGTTATGAGAGGTCGCGGCATGGATGGCATGATCAAGTCATGCCATGACGAAATGACTGTCGTTCAACGAAAAACAGGGCGCGGATCATCTCCGCGCCCTGTTTATTTCGGCTTTGCCGTTATGGGCGCGATCAGTTCGCGCCAGACAGGCAGGACTTCAGCGAGGCGGCCATGTTGCGGGTCACCTCGAAATAGAGGTCCTTGCCATTGGCCACATCCGCGCCCAGCGGGTCGAGAACGCCGGTGCGCACATCCGTGCCTTCGATCAGCACGCTGACCAGCTTCGGCTCGAACTGCGGCTCGGAGAAGACGCAGACGGCACCCAGGTCCTTCAGCTTGGTGCGCAGGGCGGCGACACGCTCGGCACCCGGCTGCACTTCCGGGCTGAGGGTGACGGAGCCGGCCGCCCGCACGCCGAAGCGGTGTTCGAAATACTGGTAGGCATCGTGGAAGACGATGAAGGGCTTGTCCTTCACCGGCTCCAGCTCGGCGGCGAGCTCGGTTTCCAGCGCCGTCAGCTTTTCCTTCAGCGCAGCGGCATTGGCGGCATAGGTGGCCGCGTTCTCCGGATCGGCTTCGGACAGGTGGTGGGCAATGTCGTCCGCCATGGCCTTGGCGTTTTCCGGGTCCAGCCAGACGTGGGCGTCAAACTCGCCATGCTCGTGGCCATGGCCGTGGTCATGCGAATGCGAATGGCCATGACTGTGATCATGCCCCGCATGGCTGTGTCCTGCTTCGCCCTCTTCATGACCATGGTCATGCGGCTCGAAATTGGCATCCTCGCGCACCGGCAGCTTGTTGACGCCCGGCGCTTCGGACAGTTCGATGGCCTCGGCCTTTTCGCCCAGCGTTTCGAGCGGCTTTGAGAGGAAAGGCTCCAGCTCCGGCCCGACCCAGAACACCACATCCGCATCCGCGATCAGCTTGGCGGTTGAAGGCTTCAGCGCGAAGGTATGCGGCGAGGCGGCGCCATCGACGATGACGGAGGGCTCACCTACGCCGTCCATGACGGCGGCAACGAGGCTGTGCACCGGCTTGATCGAGGCAACGACCTTGGGCGCGGCGAGTGCAGGGGAAAGGCTGAGCAGCATCAGGGCCGTGCCGGCCAGTGCTGCGCGGGCGAGGCGGCTCTTGGAGCCGGTGCGGGAAGTCTGGGACATGGGAAGTCTCCTTCAGTCCTCGGGGGAAAGGCCCGGCGCAGGAGGCGCGTCAGGCGGAACTTGTGATGTTATGTTGTTACATTGTTTGCGTGATCGTATAACGTATGAGATAAGTCCCGGCAACCCCGATCCTCACACTGGAAAGCAACCGGCTTGTCTCCCAGCGGTTCCCATCTCATCCAATTGTCCAATGCCGGCGTGCAGCGCGACGGCCGCTGGCTGGTGCGCGGCGTCGATCTGACCGTGGCCCCGCGTGAAATTGTCACGCTCATCGGCCCTAATGGATCCGGCAAGTCCACCACGGCCAAGATGTCGCTCGGCATCATCGCGCCGACGGAGGGCACTTCGGCCCGCAAGCACGGGCTCAGGGTTGGCTACGTGCCGCAGAAGGTTGCCATCGACTGGACGCTGCCGCTGACGGTCGGCCGCTTCATGCGCCTGACGTCGCCGCTGTCCGAAGCCGAAGCCGTCGAGGCCCTGTCCGCCACCGGCATCGCCCATCTGATCAAGGCCGAGATGCGCAATCTCTCGGGTGGCGAGATGCAGCGGGCGCTGCTGGCCCGCGCCTTCGCCCGCAAGCCGGACCTCCTGGTGCTGGACGAGCCGGTACAGGGCGTGGACTACAATGGCGAGATCCTGCTCTACGATCTGATCAAGGACCTGCGCGACCGGATTGGCTGCGGCATCCTGATGATTTCCCACGACCTGCACGTGGTGATGGCCGCCACCGATCAGGTCATCTGCCTCAACGGCCATGTCTGCTGCCGCGGCACGCCGGTCAATGTTGCCCGCTCCAGCGCCTACCGCGAACTCTTCGGCATCCGTGCCGCCGGGGCGCTGGCGGTCTATGAGCACAGCCACGATCACGAGCATCTGCCCGATGGCCGTGTCCGCCATGCGGATGGCTCGGTCACCGACAGCTGCCATCCGGGCGACGGGCATCACGATCACAGCCATGGCCACAGTCACAGTCATGACCATCATGGTCACCATCACCACGGACATGATCACGCCCATGAAGCGGGCGTGGAGCCTTGCGGCGGTGTGAAGGAGGACGAGCGCCATGCTGGATGATTTCTTCACACGTGCCATTTTAGCCGGTATCGGCGTTGCGCTTGTGGCCGGTCCGCTCGGCTGTTTCATCGTCTGGCGGCGGCTGGCCTATTTCGGCGACACCCTGTCCCACGCCTCGCTGCTGGGTGTGGCGCTGGCGTTCCTGCTGAATGTCAACATCACGCTGGCGGTCTTTCTCATCTGCACGCTGGTGTCGCTGCTGCTGCTCACCTTGCAGCGGCGCGGCGGCCTGTCCTCTGATGCGCTGCTGGGGCTTCTCGCCCATTCCTCGCTGGCGCTGGGCCTTGTGTGCCTGGCCTTCATGACCTGGATCCGCATGGATCTGATGGGCTTCCTCTTCGGCGATATCCTCGCCGTATCGCGGCTGGACATCGGTATCATCTATGCAGGTGGCGCAGCCGTGCTGGTCGTGCTGGCGATGATCTGGCAGCCGCTCTTTGCCGCAACTGTCAACACCGATCTGGCCGAAGCAGAAGGCATGCAGCCGCAGCGGGCCAACCTCATCTTCATGGTGCTGATGGCGACCGTGATTGCCATTGCCATGAAGATTGTCGGCGTGCTGCTGATCACCGCTCTGCTGATCATTCCTGCTGCGGCCGCCCGGCGGCTGTCCGGCGGGCCCGAGCAGATGGCGGTGGTCGCGGTGCTGGTGGGGGCCTGTGCCGTCGTCATGGGGCTTTTTGCCTCACTGCATTTTGACACGCCCTCAGGACCTTCCATCGTGGTGGCGGCAATGCTGCTTTTCGGTGTAAGCCTGTTTCCAGCGTGGGCCATGCTGGGCCGCAAGCGGCGCGCAGACAGTGTGGGCCAGGGCTGACCGGCGGCGGAGAGAAGGAAACGACGATGAGTGACCACCACGACCATCATCACCACCACCATCACCACGACCGCTCGGGCCTGACGCGCAACCAGAACCTCGTGTTCGGCGCGCTGGAAGAGGCGCAAGGACCGCTGACGGCCTATACCATCCTCGACAAGCTGAGGGTGGAGGGGTTCCGTGCGCCGCTGCAGGTCTACCGGGCGCTGGAAAAGCTCGTTGAAATGGGCATGGTGCACCGGCTGGAAAGCCTCAATGCCTTCGTCGCTTGCCGCCATCCCTCCTGCGAGGATCACGCCAGCACGGCCTTTGCCATCTGCGAAACCTGCGGCTCGGTGACCGAGTTTGCCGATGAAGAGGTCTCCAAGCGGCTCAGCGGCTGGGCCAAGGGCGAAGGCTTCGTCCTGCACAAGACGGTGATCGAACTGCGCGGCCTCTGCTGCACCTGCAAGGATGCCGCTGCCGCGCAATGACAGTTTCTCATGCCAAGGCTTTCGCTGCTGACGCATCAGGCCTTGAAATTGCTCATGCGCCGCACGGGCTTGACCAGCACTCAGTAAATCGAGCTCGTTGAGTGCTGGTATTACTCGCTGAAGAGCCCCGGCACGTCCGGCCAGTCTGCACCGGGATGGTGCGCGGCGATGGCGAGAAAGTCTTCGAGAAACGCCTGGCACCCCTCGTCGTGAACGAGGTGATGGGTGAGAATGCCCAGCGGTTCCCTGTCTGTGTTGCGGCGGCGCAGAAACTGCAGGTCGAGCCGCTTCCTCGCACTCTTCCAGCCAATGAAGCGCCGGTCCTTCTTCCACTTGATGATGTCCACATGCGCCTGCACCACATGCGGCCCGTGGTAGTGCCAGGTGAAGGTGGACAGGCCTGTCAGCCCGGCCTCCGGCAGAAGGCGGATGATGCCGGGGGCAATCCGGTTCCAGGGCGGCACCATGGCAGGCACAAAGCGCGGCCCGAACAGCTGGCCAAGCCTCTCGTATCCGGCCTTCAACTCCGCCAGCGCTTCCGTTTCATCCCGCCGCGTGCCGAATTCGGCGGCCTTTTCGCCAAGATCCTTGAGCTGGTGGTTGAGATGCTGCCAGCCATGCTGCAGCACCACCGCATGGGGATCCTCTGCCAGCCGCTGCGCCAGCGCTTGCGTTGCGTTTCGGGGAATGACGGCAAGGGCCACCTGCACCTTGTGGGCACGGGCAAGGCCAAGGATGGCCTCCAGCGCAGGCGTGGGCTCGATGGCATCATCATCGCGCCACCAGAAACGCACCTTCCGGTCCCGCTCCGCAAACCAGTCGAGATGCGCCCTGAGGCTGTCCCGGAACGCGGCAAGCTCAATCGTCATGTGCGGAACTCTTCCAGATCCTTGAGGAGAATGCCGGCGCTCGCCTCCGCGCCGCCAAGGCGCACGGAGGTGGTGGCATGGGGCAGGGACAAAGCCTCATCCACCGCCCGCGCAAGGGCTGCGGCAGAAAGGTCCTTCTCGGCCAGCATGACAGCCCGGCGGTGGCCGGCCAGCGCTTCGGCGCGCTGGGTCTGCTCGGTTTCCTTCACCTGCGCAAAGGGCACAAGCACGCTGGGCACGCCCGCCCGCAGGATATCGAGCACCGTGTTGTAGCCCGCCTGACTGACGGACAGCCTTGCCCGGGCGAGCAGGTTTGGAAAATCGCGTCTTGCCCGCTCCACGATCATGCCGTCCGGCGTGCGTGCCACATAGGAGGCGAAGGCGTCCGCCTCCACGTCGTGGCCCACCAGCAGACGCCAGCGCGCGTCATTGGCGCGGGCAGACAGGGCGCGGGCACCAAGAGCGGCCTCGATCAGCGCGGCAGAGACGGCGCCGCCGCCGCAGGAGAGAATCACTTCGTCCCGCCCGTCCTCACCGGGCGCTTCGGGCCGCCCGTCCGTGCTGACATAGCCGGTGTAGCGCACCAGATGGGCAATGCGGTCCGCGAAGGGAAAGCTGTCGCCAAGCTCGACGAAATCCGGATCGGAATGAACAAGCACCCGGTCATAGGAGGCCAGTGCCTGATCCGCCATCCACTCTTCCTTCCAGAGCTGCTGCTTGCGCACCAGAATGTCGCGGATGGAACTGGCGGTCAGCGGGCGCTGCGGCAAGGCACGGGCATGAGCCAGCAGCGGTGCCAGCTCGAACTCGAACTGGCGGCGGCCGAAGGGATAGGTTTCGGTGAGGAGGATATCGACGGGCCGCGCCGTGAAGCCTGCCATCGTGGCCTCTGCCCGGCGGGCCATCCAGGCTTCGTCAATGTCGGTGCCGTCCGGCGTCACCAGCCGGTTGAACACCGCATCGGGGCTGCGCACCGGCGGCAGGGCGATGACGGTGAGGCCGGTGACATCCAGCGTCGGCGGCAGAATGTTGCCGGTCGCCAGCGTCACGTCCACGCCGCGTGCCGCCAGCGCCTGCCCGATGGCGGCCGCCCGCACCGCGTGGCCAGTGCCGAGAAGGTGCTGAACATGGATGAAGGTGTGCAGGGGGCGGGTGGATGTGCTGGTCATCAAGGTCTTGTCCTCACACCCAGATAATGCTTTTGCGCCGCATGGAGAAGGGCATCGAGCCGGGCAGCGCCTGCAGTGAGATCATGCCGGGATAGAATATGGGCGCGGGCAGCCCCTCCCATGGCGCTGCGCAAGCCCCGGTTCAGAATCAGGCGGCGCAGGCTGGCGGCAAGGGCGGCGGAATCACCTTCAGGCGACAGAAGCCCGGTGCGGCCGTCCTCGACGATATCCGGCACGCCGAAGGTGGCGCCGCCAGCCACCGGCAGCCCGCTGGCCTGCGCCTCCAGAAAGACAAAGCCGAAGGCCTCGCGGATGGCGGGCCAGACGAAAATATCGTGGCAGAGATACTGCTGCGGCAGCGCTTCGGGCGGCAGGGCCCCGGCGAAGTGGCAACGGGCGGCGGGAAACAGCGGCGTCAGACTCTCGCGGGAAGGTCCATCTCCAACGAGGGTCAGCTCCCAGTCGAGATCCATCAATTGCGCCAGCGCTGCGGCCAGCACCCGGTAAGAGGCTTCCTTGTCGCCGGGGCGCATCATCCCCACAGCCAGCAGCCGCACCGGGCCCTCTCCCGGCCGGGACGGGCGCGGCTTCAGAAACGGCACTGCATCGAGAAACGGCGGGAAGAGATGCAGCACATCCGGCGGCAGTGCCGGCTCAAGGCAGCCCGCATCGGCCCGGTGGATCGCGCCCACCGCGTCAGCCCGCTGAAGGGCCGCATCGGCAGCGGCAAACCCATATGCCCAAGGGCCGGTCTGGCGCTTGGGCGCCCGGCTTGCCTCCAGCACCACATAGGGAATGGCGAAATGGTCCGCCACCGCAGGCCCAATCCAGTCCGGCGCCTTGTGATAGAGGTGATAGGTCACCCACACCTCCGGCCGCCAGCCTTCGGCTTCCCAGCCACCGATGATCCGCTCTGCTTCGCCCTGTGCCGCCGCATGGGCCTCCGGCAGGTCCTTCGGCGCGGCGCGCCATGTCTTCAGCCGGCTGGCCACGCGGGTGTCATGGCCGCCCGTCTCCAGCGCCCGCAGGATAAGCTGCGCAAAGGTCCGGTCGCCGGAGGGCACCGGATCATCGGCAGGTTTCATCGGCGCGTAGAAGGCGGCGCGCATCCCGTCAGACCAGCGCCTTGAACTTCACCGCCAGCCGGTCCAGCCCCGGCGCAGTGGCAAATTCGGCCCGCACCTTACGCGAGGCGGCAAGCCCGAGTTCATCACGCAGGGCGGGCGTGGTGATCAGCCGGGCCATCGCTTCGGCCAGTGCTGCGGGATCTGCCGGGGGCACCAGAATGCCGGTTTCGCCGTTGTCGATCAGCTCGGGGATGGCGGAAACGGCGGTGGACAGGCAGCACAGGCCCATGGACTGGGCCTCCATCAGCACGTTGGGCAGCCCGTCCCGGTCGCCGCTTTTCGTCACCTTGGAGGGCAGCACGAAGAGGTCAGCTTCAAGGGAGGCGGCAATCACCTCCTCACGCGGGCGGGCACCCATCCAGGTGATGCGGGCGGAAAGGCCGAGCTTGTCCGCTTGCGCCTTGAGTGTGTCCGACAGTTCGCCGCCGCCGATATGGGTGAAATGCCAGTTGAGCCCCTGCGGCAGGCGGGCGAGGGCGGTCAGAAGATCGTCATAGCCCTTCTTCGCCACGGCCCGGCCGACGGACAGAAGCCGCACCGGCTCGCCGCTGCCATCGCGGGTGGAGGGGCGGCCCGAGGGTTCGGGAAAGCCGGTGAAATCCAGCCCGTGATAAACCAGCTCCACTTTGGCAGGGTCGGCCGAAAGGCCGCGCAGATAATCCACATTGACGGAGGTGCAGGTCACGCCCCAGGCAGCGTCATCGAGCTTGGTCCTGAGCTCCCATTCCGGGCTCGTCCAGATGTCCTTGGCATGGGCCGAGAAGGACCAGCCGCGCCCGGACAGATGCGCCGCATAGCGCGCCACCGAACAGGGCGTGTGCAGATAGTGGGTGTGAATCCACGTCACGTCTTCCGGCAGTTCATGGGCGAAGACGCAGGCCTGGCCCCAGCGCCGGTGCCGTCCGGCGTTGCTCTCATGCTTCAGATCCGCCTCGAACAGGGCGCGGGCAGCGGCATAGGTGGGCTGCTGCTCCGCCCAGCGGCGGGCGCGGGCAACACGCTTCGGATCGTCCTTCAGATATTCCGGCAGGTACAGCACTTCGGCGCTGATCTGCCGGTGCAGCTCGTGAATGAAGGGGTCGTAGGGCTTGCGCAGCGCAACGATCAGCTGGCCGATGCCCCGGCGCTCCAGCCCGAGGATTTCCTGCGCGATGAAGGTTTCCGACAGGCGCGGATAGCCTTTCACGACAACAGCAATGCGGGACATGGGAGGGGCCTCTGGTCTTGATCTGGAAGGGCGCGCTCAGACGGCGGAGCGGCGCGGCTGCTGGAAGCGGGAGCGTGCGGACAGGATTTCCTCCACGCGTGTCTCGATCACCTCGATACCGCCAAGAAGGTTGTCGACGCCCGCCATGGACGGGCGAGGCTGGCCGGGCAGCGCGGCGAGCGCGTTCAGCATGGGCTCGACCTCCGGATAGCGCTCGATCGGCAGAACCGTCAGCAGGCCCTTTTCCTCGGCGTGGGCGGCGCGGATCGCCTGCTCCCGGCGCGGGATGATGCGCGGCACCAGCAGCGTCGGCTTGTCGAAGGACAGGATCTCGCAGAAGGTGTTGTAGCCGCCCATGCCGACGATGGCCGTTGCCGCCTGAAGGTAAGGCTCGATCTGCGGTGTGAAGCGCATGATATGCACGTCGCGCAGATGTTCGGCGCGCGCCATGAAATCCGTTACGGCGGCTCCTGGCATGAAGGGGCCAAGCACGATCAGGGCGGGAAACAGCGGCCGACCGTGCGATTCATATGCCCGCATCACCCAGTCGACCATCTCCACCCCATCGCCGCCGCCACCGGGCGTGACCAGAATGAAGGGCTCATCGCCAAAGGGCAGGGGTTCGGACAGTTTTGCGCCCTTGGGCATGTCGCGGCGCAGGAAGCCGGTGTAGAGCATCTTGTCGAAGACCGACTGCGGCAGGTCGATCCCGGCCAATGGGTCGCACATGCCTTCCGGGCCATAGACCCACAGCTCGTCATAAAGGTCTTCCAGCGCGGGATGCACGTTCTTGCGCTCCCACTCCTGCTGCAGGATCTGCGGGTCATCCATCACGTCGCGCAGCCCCAGAACCAGCCGGGTGCCGGTTTCCTTCAGCATTTCCAGCGTGCCCAGCACCTCGCCGCGCAGGCCCAGCGGCTCCTTGTCGACGATGAAGATGTCCGGGGCAAAGACCTGCGCCGTATGCTCGATGATGGAGGAGCGGATCTCCAGCGTGTGGTCGATGTTGAGATGCAGCGACAGGGAGGTGTACTCCCCGTTGCGCAGCTTGATGACACCGGGAATCCGGACAAAATCCACCCGCGAGCGGAATTCGAAGCTGCCGATGATGGGCGAGCCGGAAAGAATCAGGACCGACAGCGTGTCGAACTTGCCGACCAGTGACTGCGCGATGGCACGGCACCGGCGCAGATGGCCAAGGCCAAAGGAGTCATGGCTGTAGATCAGGATTCGTGGCGATTCGGACTTCATGTGCCCCCGCGTGCATGCCCCGTCTTGTGTCTCTGTCGCGGCTTTCCGTGAGCGTCAGCCGCTCCGGCCTGAAGCCAATCCCTGTCCGTCCTGCGCTTTTGCTCTCTTGAATTCCGGCAGTTTTGGGGCGGATCAGAAAAACTTTCTGCCTCTATGGCATATCCGGCGTTGCGAGTTAACTGGCAACGTCATACCAGTACAAGGATGGCCGCAGTTTCGCCAGACTGGACTTCACCTATGGAAAAAAGCCTTTTTCGCTTCATCTGGAAGTTCAGTGCGCGGCAGCAGCTCTTCATTCTTTTTCTCACAGTCCTGTCTTATCCGATCAGCTACATCCTGCTGGAGCTGCCAAAACAGATCGTCAACGATGCGGTGCAGGGTGACGGTTTTCCGCGGGAGTTTCAGGGATTTGAGTTTGACCAGATCTCCTATCTCTTCCTGCTCTGCCTCACGTTTCTGGCCCTCGTTGTCGTCAGCAACGGGCTGAAGCTCTGGATCAACGTCTACAAGGGGCGGCTGGGTGAGCGCATGCTGCGCCGCCTGCGCTTTGAACTTTTTCAACGGGTGCTCAGATTCCGCCTGCCGCATTTCCGGAAGGTGAGCTCCGGCGAAATCATCCCGATGATCACCGCCGAGGTGGAGGATGTGGGCGGTTTCGTCGGCGATGCCATAGCGCTGCCCGCCTATCAGGGCGGCCTTCTGGTGGTGCAGGTGGGCTTCATCTTCATGCAGGACCCGCTGCTGGGCCTCGCCGCCGTCAGCTCCTATCCGCTTCAGGCCTATATCATCCCGAAGCTTCAGCGGAAGGTCGTGCTGTTGTCGCGCCAGCGCGTGAAGAACGTCCGCGTCATTTCCGACAAGCTGGGAGAGACAATCACCGGCGTGCATGAGATCCACGCCAACGATACCTCCGCATTGCACTCTGCCGATATTGCCGACCGCCTCTATGAAAATTTCAAGATCCGCTACGAGATCTACAACCGGAAATATTTCATCAAGTTCGTGAACAATTTCATGAACCAGCTGACGCCGTTCTTCTTCTACCTGATCGGCGGCTATCTGGTCATCCAGGGCAATCTCAGCATCGGTGCCCTGCTGGCGGTGATCGCCGCCTACAAGGATCTGGCAGGCCCCTGGAAGGAACTGCTGGCCTATTACCAGCTCGTCGCCGATGTGCAGGTGAAATACCAGACCGTTGTGGAAAACTTCGACGCCGCAGACATCTATCCGGTCGAGCGGCTGGTGGCCGATGAGCGCACCAGCCTCACGGGTGCGCTCGAGATGCACAATGTCAGCTTCTCCGGCGGCGCGGCAGGTCAGGAAGTGTTCGGCATTTCCCTCAAGGTGCCGGAAGGCACCCATTGCGCCATCGCCGGCGGAGATGGCTCCGGCCGTTCGGAAGTGCTGCAACTTGCCGCAGGGCTGGTCAGTCCCACTTCGGGCCGGGTGGAGATTGGCGGTCACGATCTGGAGAAGCTGGGTGAGGCAACTCTCGGCCGGGAAATCGCCTATGTGGGCGGCGCGGTGCACATCTGGACCGGCACCATCCGCGACAATCTCTATTACGGGCTGAAGCACCGGCCGCAGAACGAGGTGCAGCGCACAGGCAAGGATCTTGACAGCTTCCTGCGGGCCATGCGCGAGGCGCGGGAGACCCGTAATCCGCTGCATGATATTCATGCCACCTGGGAAGATCTGCGGGCTGCGGGCGTTGCCTCGCGGGAGGATCTCGACGTACTGGCGCTGGCGCTGCTGTCTGCGGCCGGGATGGAGGGGGACATCTACCGCCTTGGCCTCCAGTCCCGCTTTGATCCGGCGCGCGATCCGGGCTTTGTCGAGCGCCTTCTGGCCGTGCGCGCCCGCATTGGCGAACGGATCGCCGAAGATGGCCGCATCGCCGCGCTGGTCGAACTGTGGGACGTCAACGCCTTCAACCAGAATGCCTCGCTTGCCGAGAACCTGTTCTTTGCCGTGCCCTCTGACCCCAATGTGATGATGGACCAGATGCCGTCCATGCCGGAGGTCAAGCAGTTCCTGTCTGACACCGGGCTGGAGACGAAGCTGCAGCTGCTGGGCCTGCGCATTGCCGAGACGATGGTGGAGCTTTTTGCCAATGTCAGCGGCGATTCAGGGCTTCTCAGCACCTATTCCTTCATCACGCAGGATGATCTGCCCGAGTTTGACCGGATCGTGCGGGCCTTCCGTTCCGAAGCCCTGAAGAACACGATCACGCCGGCCGACCGGGCGCGCCTTGTGACGCTGGCCTTCCGCCTCATTCCCGCCCGCCACCGCCTGGGTGTTCTGGACGAGGACATGCGGGCGAAGGTTGTCGAGGCCCGGCGCGACTTCCGGCACAAGGTGGTGGATGGCAGCCGCAATTTCATCGCGGTTGACCCGGCCGTCTATCTGCCGCCGCTCAGCATCGAGGACAATCTGCTCTTCGGCCGCGCCCGTCTCGACAGGCGCGATGCGCGCCAGCGGATCGACGCGCTGGTGCGGCAGGTTGTGGAGGAGGAGGGGCTGCGCGAGCCGATCATCTTCACCGGCTTTGACTACCATGTGGGTGTCAGCGGCTCGCGCCTGTCCGCCGGCCAGCGCCGCAAGCTTGCGCTCGTCAGAGGCCTGCTGAAAAATGCGCCGGTCACTATTCTGGACGATGTTGCCGCCGGTCCCGGTGAGGATGACAAACAGTTGCGCCGCATATTGCGGGAGATCCTTGCGGGCCGTACGGTACTGTTCGGAACGGCGCATGCTGACATAGCCTCGGAATTCGATCAGGCCGTGATCATGGATCAGGGCCGGACCGTCCGGCAGGACAACAGGGAAGAACAAGCCTGAAACAAGCTCTGGCTGCAAGTAATGGTGTAATGGAGGTTGGCCGTGTCTCTCGATCTGGAAGTCGACGCCCTGCGCAAGGTGCCCCTGTTCCGGGGCATCGATGAAACCAAATTGCGGCTTCTGGCATTTATCAGTGACCGGATCGGCTTTCAGCCGGGAGAGCATCTGTGCGAGCAGGGCGAGGAGGGCGATACGGCCTTCATCATTCTGAAGGGCGAGGCGGATGTGCAGGTGCGCAGCAACGGCCAGGACCAGACCGTGGCCATCGCCCGCCAGCATTCCATTGTCGGCGAGATCGCCATTCTCTGCGATGTGCCGCGAACCGCGACGCTGGTTGCCAGAACCGATATGGATGTGCTGTCTGTCAGCAAGGACGATTTCCTGAAACTTTTGAAAGAATTTCCTGATATGTCATTGGAAGTGATGAGAACTCTGGCCCAGCGTCTTGAGCGCACCACCCGCGATCTGGCCGCTGCCAGGTCTGGTGAAGCGGCAGCATAGGGAGAGGCCGCGTGGCGGAAGATTTCTGGCTCCGGTGCTGGGGCGTGCGTGGTTCGACCCCCACTCCTGGGGCCGGCACCTTGAAGTATGGCGGCGAGACGACCTGTTTTGAACTGAGGGCGGGGGACGCGCTCGTTCTGGTCGATTGCGGTTCTGGCGCGCGCAAGCTCGGTGCGGACCTGTGCGCCCAGGGCAGCCGGTCCTTTGACCTGCTGTTCACCCATACGCATCTCGATCACATCTGCGGCCTGCCCTTCTTCAAGCCTGCCTATGACCCCTCTTTCACCATCAATGCCTGGGCCGGGCACTTTCAGGACGATACGGACCTGACCGATATCATCTGCCGGATCATGTCGCCCCCGATCTTCCCCGTGGCCGCCAACACGCTGAAGGCGGTGACCTTCCGCAGCTTCCGCGCCGGGGAAAACCTGCCGCGGCAGGATGGCCTGTCGATCCGCACCATCCGCCTCAACCATCCGGGCGGGGCCTGCGGCTACCGCTTCGATTTTCAGGGCAAATCCATCTGCATCATCACTGACCACGAGCATGGCGATCCTGAGATCGACGCCAATGTGGAGCGCTTCGTCGCAGGCGCGGATGTGATGATCTACGACGCCATGTTCACGGATGAGGAATATCCCACCTATCGCGGCTGGGGTCATTCCACGTGGCAGAAGGCGGTGGAACTGTCGCAGAAGGCCGGGGTGAAGACGCCCGTCCTCTTCCACCACGACCCGCGCCGCATGGATGATGGCATGGACGAGATTGCCGCCGCCGCAAGTGCCGCCTATCCCGGCTGCCTGACCGCCATGGAAGGCATGATCCTGCGGCCATAAGGGCCGCAGGCGGGGATTTTCTCAAGCCCGTGCGGCGTTGAGCCGTTTCAAGGCGTGATGCGTGAGCATCGGAAGCCTTGGTTTTACGGGGGCGGGTGCCCCTGTTTCCGCGTCCCCGCCTCCGCTACGGAAGTTTGCTCCGCCATCCCCTCTTTCGCCGAAGGCTGTCCGGCTTGACCGCCTGCGACTTTCGGCGCAGAGTCTGCTGTATATGACGCAGCCGTCAATGGGTGCGTAAAAGCCGATATGAATCATTGGCTTGATTCAAAATAAACAGGAGGAACTCATGCAGCTCTCATCCGCCATTGCGGCTGTTGTCACCGGTGGTGCGTCGGGCCTGGGCGCGGCGACGGCCCGGCTTCTGGCCGCCAGCGGCGTGAAGGTGGCCCTGTTCGACCGCAATGCGGAGCAGGGTGAAGCGGTTGCGAAGGAGATCGGCGGGCTGTTCGTCAGCGTCGACGTGACGAATGAGGAGAGCGTCAAGGCGGGCTTTGCCGCCGCCCGCGCCGCCCATGGCGTGGAACGCATCCTCGTCAACTGCGCGGGCATTGCCCCTGCCGCCAAGACCACCTCGCGCGGTGAGCCGCATTCGCTGGAGCTGTTCGAGAAGGTGATCGCGGTCAATCTTTCCGGCACCTTCCGCTGCATCGCCCATGCAGCCACCGCCATGTCGGCGCAGGACCCGCTGAACGCAGACGGCGAGCGCGGCGTCATCGTCTCCACCGCGTCTGTCGCCGCCTTTGACGGTCAGGTGGGGCAGGTGGCCTATGCCGCTTCCAAGGCCGGGATTGCCGGTATGACCCTGCCGATCGCCCGTGACCTGTCGAAGTCCGGCATCCGCGTCATGACCATCGCCCCCGGCATTTTTGAAACGCCCATGCTTCTGGGGCTGCCGGAGGACGTGCAGAAGTCGCTGGGCGAGCAGGTGCCGTTCCCCTCGCGCCTCGGCAAGGCCGCCGAATATGCGCAGCTGGTGAAGGCCATCTGCGAGAACGAAATGCTCAACGGCGAAACCATCCGTCTCGATGGAGCCATCCGTATGGCCCCGCGCTGATGCTGGCCTTGGCCTGATGTAGCAAATCATTGATGCCCAAGGGGCAATTTGCAAGGCGCCGCATCAGGTCTTGATGCGGCGTTTGTTTTTGTTTGGCGGGGTATCACTGCCGGGCAGGAGCGCGCATTCTTGCGCTTTTCCACAGACCTCTTCCGCAGCCATGAAGAAATCTGCTCACACGGCCGCCAAAGCGGAACTTTGTGATGTGGATGCCAGTTCTGGACTTTGCATCTCCGTAGAACTCGCAGGGACGCACCTGCTAGTTGCGAGAAAGAGGTCTCATGGCACCCCAACTGCTTGATTTACCCGCACGCCCCCTCTCCCTGAAGGGGGATGTTGTATCCATGCCGAAGGCGCTGTTCTGGGCAGTGCCCATCGTGCTGGCGCTCGGCATTTTCCTTCTCGCATGGGAAGGGCCGGATCTTTGGCGTGACATCCGCATCAGCTTCAACCCGGTTGAAGTGGAAGGGGATGTGCGCAACGGCCAGTGCACCACCCGGCGCGGCGTCTTCACCGACTGCAAGGCACAGGTTGCCTATAGTTTCGAGGGCAAGGCCTATCAGAGCGATGTGCGCATCATGTTCCTCGACATTCACATGGGGGACTATGAGGCGGGCGTCGTCATCTCCCGTGACAACCCGGAACTGGCAACGCTGACGCTCGGCCTCGACAAGCTCTGGAACCGTATCCTGACGCTTGGCGGCTTCTGCCTGCTGCTGTTCGGTATCTGCCTCTACAATATCTTCCAGTATATCCGCGCCCTTGGGGTGCAGAAGCGCCTGCGCAATCCGGCCGTCTTGAAGGAAATCCCGGTCGAAGTGACCGGATTTGAGACCAGGAAGGACAGCCTCTTCATCACCTATACGGACAATCTCGCCGAGGACAAGACGGGCCGGGTGACCCATACGCGGCTGGAAAACGGCCAGCTGCCGATGATTGTCGGCCAGCAGAATGGCCATGCGGTGGCTCTTGCCGTGCGCCATGGCAACTCGGCCCTGCCGGTGCTGCTGGATGATCAGCTCACCCGCATCGAGATGACCGAGGAAGAGCGCCGGACCGCTCTGCGGCCGCTGGAAGGCCTCGACGTGCCGTCCGATGAAGGGGCAGCCACGCAGGCGATGGCGGGTCCTCCCGCTCCGTCGGCCGGTCAGGTGGTGATGCGCGGTGTGAAGGCTTTCATGGGCATCATCCTGCTGATGATCGTGGGTGCGATTGGCTTCTGGGTCTGGTATGTGACCAGTTCGCCCACCGCGTTCCAGCAGCCGGGCATGGAGATCAACAACATGATGCCCGAGCCGCTCAACCGCTGGGGCTGTGACCAGCTGAAGGCCCGCTTCGGCCACGACCGCGCCCCCTACGGCTGCACCGCTGCCGATCATCAGAGCTGGAAGTAACCGCGTTCCGGCGTGTGAAATAGAAAGGCCCGGAGCTTTACGGTTCCGGGCCTTTTCATTTGGCAGGGTTCCTGCTCCGTTGTCATCCCCATGAATGTTGCAGTGTTTACATTGGACGCACGAAGGAAGAATGCACCGGCATGATGGCAGTGCGCCTCCGCCCCCCTCCCCCTGGTGGGGAGGGGTAAGGGGTGGGGGGCTCTGAGCCTGCAAGGGTTTGAAAAAACTCTTCCTGAAGAGGCTGGAGAGGGGAGACTGTCTGTAATCAATGGATACTCTGCCAGCCGGAAAGGCCTTCCCCCCACCCCTAACCCCTCCCCACCAG
>NZ_JBVOUO010000020.1:0-34257 GCF_055685825.1 Pannonibacter sp. CBAS1226
CGGACTTCCGCCGATCTGGCCGCGTTCCTTCACATTATGCACTGCTGCGGATTACTGAAGTTATGCTCACGTCGTCATAACTTCAGCCAGTTGGCGATATAGGCGGCGTGATCGGTACGCGGCTCCTGCGAGATACCCAGATCGCTGCACAAGAAGGCCGCGCCCAGCTCGGCTACCAGCTCTTCCATCGCGTAGTGCTCGTTCGCAAAGCGCGCTGACATATCCCGGTCGAGTCTGGTCTTTGCGCCTGACCAATGCACCAGTTCATGGCAGAGCGTCGAATAGAAGCCTTCTGCGGCGGTGGTGGTTTTGGTGCCGACAAAGCGGCGACGATCCGGCATGTGGATCATGTCGAGTTCCGGCACATAGCAGGCCCGATCACCGCCCTCGGTGATCTGCGCACCCGTCGCGGCGACGAAGGCTTCGGCGCGGGCTATCGGATCAAAAGCCGGTGTTGCGGGCAGGTCTTCGATAGGAAGCACGTCGCCATCGACCTGTGCGGCGTTAAAGACACGGCTGGCTCTGGCGATCATGCGTTCGCTCTGGCCGGCTTCGCCGGTGTCGGGATCGGTCTCGTCATAGGCGATGGTCTTGTAGAAGACGACGAGCGAGGACTTCTCGCCCTTGCGAACCTGACAGCCCTTCTCCTGCCATTGCCGGTACGTCCCCCAGATGTTCGACGGGAACGCGGCGGCCATTGCGGAGACCCAGAGCGAGATGATGTTGATCCCGTTATACGGATTGCCCGAGCTGACATTGACCGGCCGGGCGAAGGTGCCTCCCTGTGCTCTGATCCAGGGAAGGCGGAACTCCCCTGCGGTTTCGATTGCATCGACGATGCGGTTGGTGATCTCCTGATGGACATCGAATTTCGGTGTGCGTGACATGGCTCTTTCCTCCTTGCCGGTTGCCGGCCGCGACCACCGCGGCCTGATGGCGTCCGGTGGGCAGGGAAAGAGCGCCCTTGCACCCCGAAGGGGCGGGCAAAGCGGAAAGACGGCTATGCCGTTGCAAGGGCGTGATGCCCTGCCAGGACAGCCAATCAATCAGGCCGTGTGGATCGCGGTGGCTCGTATCGGGAGAGGAACAGCGCCAGACGGCGCCCACGGATCATGTGTCCGTCAGATCATAGAGGGCATGAAGCCATCGCCCAGCCGGATATCGCAGCCAGCCCCTTGTCAGTGGGCTTTGGCCAACAACCGGGTGGCGGCAGGACGACACGGGTTGATGGTGATCGCACTAAAATTGCGCCCTCCTGCCACCGCAAGGTCAGTTCTCCATGGAGACTTGATGTGACGGCGGCGCATTGTGGGTTCCCGTCAGGGGTCGGCCGCCGCCACATCAAATCTCCATGTCATCTCATTCCGCCATCAGCGCTCTCAACTCGTCGAGCTCACGCCGGAAATTGTCATTGGCGGCCTCAAGATCGGCGCCCAACCTACTGTTCTCGGCTTCCAGTTCAGCAATGCGCTCGTTTTGGGATTTATCAGACATAGTCAGCGCTGTGAGATGGCGGCTCAATTCCGCGACCTGTTTGACGAGATCATCCAGTAGCGCTTTGAGTTCCTTGATCGCCTCGACGATTGGCGCAACAATTCCGTTATAGTTGACAGATTTGGTGCCTTCTTCATCGGTCTTGACGAGGATGGGGAATTGCTTCTCCACCTCCTGCGCGATGAAGCCCATGTAATGTTCGCCGGGATGCATCTTCCATTCAAAGCTCACTCCGCTGAGCCTCATCAGCTTCGCCAACGCCCCTTCAACCGGCTGGATATCTTGTTTCAGCCGGATATCCGATGTGCACCCGCCGGTGTTGACCACGCAGGCGCCTCCCGTCCCATGTGCACGAACATTTCCACTGTCACTCACCACGTATATATCGCTGTTTCCACTGGATCCTTCCCCCACGTAACCCGTACGGTTATCGTTAATGTCACGAAAACTTACATAGGACACGTTTGAGCTGCCTGCGGCATTTCCTTGTATTGCTATCTGTCCATATCCCGAATTTTTTGGCGGCCCTTTGATATGAAGCATTGCTAAAGGTGCCGTCGTCCCGATGCCAACCCTACTTGACCTGTCAATAAACATCGCAGGTGAAGAGTTTCCAAAAATCGGATCATTTACTGCAAATCCTAATCCCTTATTTTGGCCGGATTGTATTAATCCACTTCCAGAGGAGTCCGGCAAACTGGCATTCATTCCCAGATATAGCCCTATGTGTCCTCGAACAGATATGTATTGATCTTCTAATGTGCCTTGCCCAAAATTTGCGACATGGCCTAACCCTACCACCTGAAGCTTCTGAGACGGAGAACTCGTCCCGATCCCGACATTGCCACCCCCCGGATTGAGCGCCATATTCTGGTAGCCGCTTCCGCTAACAACTTGAATATGGGCTGCAGCGCTCGCGGTCCCTGGCATGCTGCGCAGCCAAGTTGTTGGCGAGGCGGCGGGTGCCATCTCGAACATATGTCCGCTCGGGGAATTAGCATAAACCGATCCAGGACCTGCCGTATCACTGAGTGTCTTAAGATATAAAGCTTGGGTTGAGCTAATATTATTCAAGCTGACCGCTGAAATATCTCCATTCACATGAAGCATATTTGTGGGCGCTGCCGTCCCGATCCCGACATTGCCGTCCGAGTTGATATAGATACCGTCTGTGCCGCCTTCACCGACAAGCTTGTGCGTACCGAGATCGAGGTTCTGTGTTGCGGTATGATCGCCGAGATTGTCGCCCTCTCCACCCGCACCACCGCCACCACCAACAAAATTAAACGCTAGGCCGTCTGCATAAAGTTCAGAAATCGTTTTGTTGGCGCAGTTGCCGTCGATGGCGGTACTTGAGACGCCTGTGACAACTTCTCGAAGTGACAAGAAGGAGCCGTCAGAGCTCATATTGAGACGAATATATTTGGGATCTATAGAGATATTGCCGCCTGATCGGTAAGCACGATAACCGCCCGCCTTACTTTCGAAGGTATGATAGAGCACCCATCCTCCATCATTTGCGAATGTGCCAGACGACGCCTCACAGACGATCGCATCCGGCCAACCGGGAACCATTGTGCTGCCGCTCGAATTACCGGAGCCGCCGCCCACGAAGTTAAAGGCTTGTCCGTCTGCATAGAGTTGAGAAATGGATTTGCCGACACATTCTTGATGAACAGCGGTTCCCCATCCTGCCGTGTAAAGTACGTCCTTGTATGTTTTATCTGGACTATAAACTAACATCAAAGAGCGGGCCTGATCGTAATCTTGTCTTTGCCAACTATTAAGGTAATGCACATCCCCATTTAAGGCTTCATAACTTGGATGAAACGTAGCCCATCGATTACCATCGCCGCAAACAATCGCATCCGGCCAGCCTTCGATTATGGATGTGCCTCCCGCGCCCGAATCGCTAGAACCGGACAGCGTTTCCCATCCGTAATTGCCGTTGAAGACGCAGACCTCGATCGCCTTGTCGAGAGGGTTGAAGCGCATACGGCCGATATGGTTCATGTCGGTACAGGAGGCGAGGCCGACTTGTCCGGGGTCTTCACCGGCAAAGCCCATGCGGAACGCACCGTCTACCTCGACATCCTTGGCCGTGACTGCCGTGGTCGGCTCGCCCTGTTTCAATTCCCACAGCCCGCCGGAACCCGACACCGCCCCCGCATAGGTAAATATCTGAACGAGATCGTCACCCAGCCCGTCCGGATTGATGCCGATATCATTGGTTTCGGGATCACCGTCATAGGGCAGGCACGGCGTTTCGAACTGTCTGTTCGGCCCCGCAGAGATAATCGCAATCACCGCGCCCGACGTGCTGTCCTCACCGGCAATACGGTTCTCGGAGCCTGTCACCGATCCGTGATCCCACACGCAATAGGCATATTGCGTTCCCCACGGATCGGTCTGGATCGCGCCAATATCCATAGGCAGGCATCCGCCCTCTCCGGGCAGAGTGATGTTGCAGGATTCTTCCGATGTCGGGACGAATGGCGCGGGTTCGATATAGCCATCCTCATCCTCATCCCCGCCATTGGGACGGGTGGCGGCGTTCATCACCACCACTTTCGCATTCATCAACAGGTCATTCTGCGCCATGTTCTGGTTGGTGACTTTGCTGGCGGTTGTAATCGGGCCGGACAACATATTCACGCCCGCAACGGCTGCGACGCCCATCATAGCCACCATCGCCATCATCATGGCGACGATATTCCCGCGCTGTCTGCGTCGCTCCGGGAACGGCATCAGCGCTCGCGCTGTTCGGTTTTGCGTTGACGATAGGTGTTGGCCGCCATAACGCCAACCGCGCCCAAGGCCACACCCCATACGGCCCAGAATACGGCCATAATCCAGATTACAATATCGGCCTCAACACAAGCCCATGAAAAACATATACTCTCTATCATTATCGCTTCAATAAACCGTCCTTTGGTTATATATTACCATAGTCGGAATTATACTTGCAATAATGTAATTTCATTTCACCATTACATGGAAAAATATTCTGAAAAGAATCGAAAACCCCGCTTCTGCCGACCGTTCATAAAGGACGCTTTATGATCTCATATGTGGGGTAAAGAGAGGAGCGACCATCATGGCTCTGCCAGCCAAACTCACCGGCCTTCATACCGCACGCAAAACCATCGGTTATGCCCGTGTGTCCACCGACGAACAGAATCTCGATCTGCAACTCCAGGCGCTGGAAGCTGCGGCCTGCGACCATATCTTCAAGGATCGTGGCATATCCGGCTCTGTCGCTGAACGGCGCGGGCTGGATCGTGCCCTCAAGGCGCTCAAATCCGGCGATGTGCTGGTGGTATGGAAGCTTGACCGGCTGGGGCGGTCCCTGCCGCATCTGATCGACACCATCACTGCCTTGCGCGATCGGGGTGTCGGCTTTGTCTCATTACAGGAGCAGATCGACACGACCAGTGCCGGCGGGCGGTTCTATCTGCATATTCTTGCCGCACTGGCCGAGTTCGAGCGCGAGATGATCCGTGAACGCACCGTCGCCGGCATGGCCGCCGCCAAGCGGCGCGGGGTGCAACTGGGGCGGCCGTTCAAGCTCAGCGCTGATGAGATCGCCCAGGCCATCGCCATGGTGCATGGCGGATACACCCGCACCACCATCGCGGCGCATTTCAAGGTCAGTGCCATCACCCTCCGCCGCGCCCTTCATGCCAATGGCATGACCGATTGAGGAAAGATCGCACAGATCCAGGCCGTTCACATCAGCTCGCTACGGCGCTATGTGGGGAGCGCGCTTCGCTGATGCCAAAAAGGGGATGGGCTCACGCCGCTACCAAATGAGTGTGACTGTTGAGCAACCCACAGGCACAAGTTCACTCAATGCTTGACGATCTCGTCGTGAAGCAGCGCGTCTATGGCGGGGTTGGGCGGGAGATAACCTCTGGCGCGCAAGGCGATCACGTCGGGTAATCCCTCACTGGTTTCGACAACATCAAAGCCGTAGTGGACCAAAATTTTCTTGAGGATGCCGTAGGATTGCTTCCAGAGTACGCCTTCCATCCTGACCGCGTGGAGGGCGGCCTTCAGGTCGTCGAGAGTCGGTTCATCGTCGTTTTCAGCCATCTTCGCACAGAATCAGAATGGCGGAATCCGCGCAACCACGACGCTCGCACGAACCGCGATTTGGCGGGACGAAATATGCTGCCGTCGATAAACTGCGGTCGGTGAGGATGGCAATCGGCGAGGAAATGCATGTCGGCAATGGACTACCACTATGAAACGGTTGGGCGCGTTCTGGCGCATTTGGTCAATGTCGGATTGAAGCGGATAGATTTTGAGCCATCCGATGCGATGGACATTATGACGGAGCGGCGGGGTGACGAGGAAGAGGTCATCGAAACCTTTGCCGATGTCGTGAAATGGATGCACGATGAAGGTCTGATCCGCATTCACGCGATTCAGGAATTCGATGGCGGTTTCGCGTTCAGCGGCGTTCAGCTTTCCGCAAAAGGCATTGCCGTGGTGCAGGCGAAGCCCGATGATGCGGCTTTAGGCGAGAGTATCGAGAAGCGTGTATCGGCCGACGGCGGCGGCGGCCTCGATGCATCCGTCTATACGAAGATCGGGGCGTTCGTCGGCGGTTTGATCGGCGGCGTCAGTCAATCGCTCGGAGGGTAGCGGCGTAGGCGATCCTGCGACGGCAAGGCATCGGAAAACGGTCAAACCCTTCGCTATCCCGATGAAGAGCTCCTAACTCGGATAATAGTATCCGCATAGAGGGAGATGAAAACCGCGCACAGCTCGCTCAAAAGGATACACCGCACGGCGGGGTTCGCCGTGCGGTGCGTTGGGGTATCAAGCCACCTTAGTCCTGTTCGTCCTCGACAGAAACGGCAGGGGCATAGCTTGATGCGGCGCGGTCGGTGTAACCGCTCGCGGGGTTGGCCAGATAACGGGGGAGCCAGTTATCGGCATGACAGGTGCGACGACCGTCCAAGGCATCGGTGATGATGGCCTTTTGCGCTTTGGCCGTGGCCGTCACATTGGCATCGGCGGCGTGGTCGCCCGCCACTTCCCGAACCATGCTGTTGATCGCCTCCTTGTCGCGGAGAAGATCAAAGAAGGTGGTTTCGGGCGTCCACCAATTCCGCATATCGGTTCCCATGAGGGCGGCAATTTTGTCGATCATCGGCGTATGGGCGGACAGGGTTTCAGCCATTGCCAAGGTCATGACGCGTACGACTTGTGTATCGTCCATCCCCATGAGGGTATCGAAGATGGCGCCCAGATCACGGTGCATCCCGTAATCATTGCCGCTGGGAACCAGATTGCCGCTGTCGTGGACACTGCCGTAGCCATAATGGGAATGGCTGTAGCCCTCGTCGTCCTCGATCTCGTCTTCGGCATCCTCGGCCTGATCCTCGTCCTCATCGGTGACGGGGTTCAGTTTGAGCAACTGGCGCACTGCCGCCTGTTCCTCGGCCATGACGGATACGGCCTTGGCTCCTGCAAGGGCTTCTGTGATGGCGGTGCTGTTGCCCTTCCGGCTGTCGGCCTTGACGCTCCACAGGGGGGAGCCGGCCACCATGTGCGCCACGGTCAACCGTAGGGCAATACTTGGATGGTTGAGCAATTCGGCCTGAACGGCGGCGTGGCGGTGCAAGCCAAGGTAATTTTCCATAGCCTGCGTCAGTTCGGGCTTGGTGGGTTTGGTGGCATCCTCCCCCCGCCCTTTCTGCTCGGCCTTGCGGCGGCGGTCATGTTCCTTTTGGGTCAGAAAGCCCTCATGGAACTTCACCTCACCGTCATGGCTCGTTTCGATATAGACGTGACCGCCCTTGGTCTTCGGAACCCTGACATGCTCCCATGACAGCCAACGCTCCCCGACTTCAAGCACATGGACTGCCGCCCATTCTTCCTTGTCATAGGCATAGCGGCGCGCTGAAATCGCCTTGTTCTGCAATTCCCAGAACAGAGCGGCATCGGAGAAGTAGCGCTCCTCGCCAAATAGGTCGCCGATGATGGGCTTTCTGTAGTCGCTCTCGTCAAACAGGGCGTGGATGGTCAGGAGGTTGCCGCCCAACAGCCACTGTTTCAGGTGGTGCGCCGAATGGGTCGGGACATAGGGGTCATCGGCCTTGACCAGTTTCCACCATTCCTGCTGTTTGCGCTTGGACGCCAGAGTCAGGGTGCGGATGATATCGGCGCGGATGTCCCCTTGCTCATAGGCTTTCAAGATCGGTGGGATGATATTGGCAATGGCCATGCGCTGACGGACATAGCGTTCAGTCACACCGAAACGGGCGGCAACGTCTTCCGCGCTGATACCCTTGGCGATCAGATCGGCAAATGCCCTGTATTCATCCAGTTCGTTGTTGGGCAGACGGGCAAAATTCTCGGCCAAAGATGCCTCCAAGGCCGCCGCATCGTCACCGTCTTCCATGATACCGCAGGGAACGGGATTGCTGATCCCTTCGGCCTCAAGGGCTTTCAGGGCATAGAACCTGCGCTGTCCCGCCACGATTTCAAAGCCTTCGCAGTTCGGACGAACAAGCAAGGGCTGGATGATGCCGATGGCGCGAATAGACGGCACAAGGTCATCCACTTCGCCGCCGCCGCGCTTGCGGACGTTCAAGGGTGAGAGTTTCAGTTGGTCGAGTGTTAAATGGTCGAGTTTCATGGCTGTTTTCCTTTCGCTAAGCCGTTGAAGTAACAAGCGAAGCCCCTCAAAGAGAGAGCCGCGCTTGCATTCCTGGCTAGCGCCGAGCGTCCATCACAAAGCCCGCCAGGGGCGGGCATGGACGTTCGACCGGAGGCGGGGCCGCCAAAGCCAAACCCTGCTTGCAGGGCCTGGGCCGGACAATACGGGAGGCCGCTTGCGGCCGAAGGAGCGAGCAGGCCGGCCTTCGGCTATTGGAGCAAGGCACCGAATCCGGTGTAAGCTGACAGGTGGGATGCCAAGTGCGCGACAGCGCACAGAAAACGTCATCGGCTTGCCGATGGCCTTATGATCTTCACGCCAGGGATCGTCACCCGGATGGGACGAAACCGCGCATGCGGGTTCGGCGGCACTGCCGTAGAGCCCGGGATTTGTCCCGAGACGCCAATTAACAGATGCGGCTTATCTGCGGGAAAAAGTTGCATTCTGTGCAGCAGGCCGTCACCATAATAGACGACATGACCGATCCCACTGCGCTTTGGCGTACGGGTCGGTCTTCATTTTGTAATCATGACTGCCGGCCATTTGCTTTGACGTTTAGGCTGTGTGTCCATCTTAGATTGACATATTAGCAGCATCATAAAGTGACGCTCGCATTCGCTTTGGGTTTGTGCCATAATGTCCATCATGAATGGACAAAATGCATCAAAGCTAAAGCAGGTTCTTCAGAATGTTCCGCCGGGCTTTCTGGTCGACACTGCTTGGATGAGCCGTCACGACATCTCTCGCCAGTCTGTTTCCGCATATGTCAAGCAAGGCTGGCTCGAAAGGATCATGCAGGGCCTTTATCGCCGCCCTTTTACACCATCGGAAAATCCCGAAGCGGTCACCGGATGGAAGATACCGCTCCTCTCCGCGCAATGGCTGATGAAGTACCGCTTCCATGTCGGGGGCATGACGGCTTTATCGCTGCACGGGCATGTACACTATCTAGCATTGGGCGGCAGGCAGAAGGTCCACCTCTACGGCGACGACATACCGGAATGGCTGCTTAAAATACATACCGATAGCCGCCTTGTACGCCATAGCACGAAGCTGTTTGGCGACGTCTCACTCGGAGTCGAAAGCGGTTCATTCGATTTAGGGAACCAATCCGATAATGATGTGGCCATGAGCCCGTGGCTCTGGCCGATCAGGATGTCGACGCCGGAACGCGCCATCCTCGAAGCCCTAGATGGATTACCGCGTAGCGAGAGCTTCCACAACGTGGACGTGGTATTCGAGAGCCTTGTCAATCTGCGGCCCAAACAGATCACGACATTGCTGGCCGCCTGCAAAAGCGTCAAAGTGAAGCGCCTATTCTTCGTCTATGCCGATAAACATGCACATGCTTGGCGCAAGCATGTCGCCGCCGAGGCGGTCGATTTTGGCCGGGGCGACAGGGCTCTTGCAGAAGACGGGAAACTGCATCCGAAATATCGGATCACGGTGCCCTCCGACTTGTTGCCGGGGGAGGCTGATTGATGGCGCGTGAAAACTATGAACGGCAAGTCCAACTGCTGGTCCGCACGTTGCCCTACGTCGCGCGCCAGGAGGTATTCGCCCTGAAAGGCGGTACGGCGATCAACCTGTTTTATCGCGATATGCCGCGCCTGTCGGTCGATATAGACCTTGTCTATCTGCCTGTTGAGGATCGCCCCACGTCGCTTGCCGGCATTGATAAGGCGCTCGACGCCATGCAGATCGACCTACTGCGGAACCTGCCCAGCCTAAATGGGCAGCGCATCGCAGGCGGGAGCAACAGCGACACGCGGATTAAGATTCGGCAAGGCTCCGTTGAGATCAAAATTGAAACGTCGCCGGTAAGCCGTGGTACGGTTCACCCACCCCAACTACGGACGGTTTCCGAATCCGTGACAGAGAAGTTCGGATTCGCGGAGATGCAGGTCGTTGCTTTCGAGGACTTGTTCGGCGGCAAGCTACATGCGGCGCTAGACCGACAGCATCCGCGCGACCTTTATGATGTGAAGCTGCTCTATGAGAACGAAGGCATTACCGAAGCGCTGTTCAGTACCTTTCTTGTTTATGTCGCCAGCTCCAACCGCCCGCCGCATGAATTGCTGCGACCGTCCCTCAAGGCGCTGGATCACGACTTCGTGGCAGAGTTCGACGGAATGACCACGTATGAGGTTAGCTTGGCGGAACTGCTCGATGTGCGTGAACGACTAACCGAAGACATTGCCGCCAGAATCGACGAACCCGTGCGAAACTTTCTGTTGACCCTGCATGAAGGCGAACCCGACTTTAATGCCATCGGTCTACCCAAGGCGGTCGATCTGCCCGCTGTACAATGGAAACTGCTCAACCTTCGCAAGCTGAAAGAGCAAAATCCCGAAAAGCATTCAGAACTGCTGCGGGCAATCGAAGAGCTGTAACGGGTAGTAGCATCGCCTGCCAAACGCCCTCAAGCACGCATGGAAATCCTGCCGCCAAAAGCCCGAATAAGCTGAACATGGCCGCCATCAGGGAGATCTGGCATCCCGGCGTCCTTTGTGACCCATGCAAACGATCCCTCGCGTCTAACAAGCCACATCCCACTGCCGCCTTCACCGTCGCTAATCATGATTTCGCCCTCGGGCAACTTTACCGACGAGGGAAAACGTAATGTCCGATCGACAGCGGAAAAGACGCCGTATCCAAGATGCTCCTGCAAAACTTCAAGCTGGCCGTCGATCTCCACGGCTTCCACCCCCGCGGGTGACCGGTAAACCGTTACGGTGAGCATTTGGACTTCAAGAGAGCCTAATGCGATCTCCCAATCGCGATTGCGCTTGTTCGCAATTACCGCAACGCTGCGTGGAACGGCCTTTAGAAACGTCTGGATTTGCCCCACAGACAGCCCAGTTTCCCTCGCCAAAATGGATTCGCAATCAGGCAACGGCTCGCCGTATCGGAAGGCACGGACTTGCGGCAAAACGTGCCCGTTAAGCGAATGGGTTATCAGCTCAACCTCAACGATGAACCAATGCGAGTAATCTTTCGCAATAAGAGCGAGGTCGGGCCGCGATACCCGACCGTCGAGCCGGAACCCGCCTCCAAACACAATGCAGTTGTATTGCGGGTAGACGCAGCTCATAGCCTTGGCAACGATGTATTCAAGCTGCGTCTCGCTGGCCGCGTCTGCATCCCAGCGCTGGAACAGATTACCAGCGGCGCATTCTCCAACAACAAATGTACTCATGCGCGACCCCACGTAACTTCTGCGACTCCGTCCATTTCTTTTTCCTCCTCTCGGAGGCGCTGAATCTCAGGGTCTGTGGCAACCAGTGTATACACGACCGCTTGGTCCTTGCCTGCCACGGGCCGCAATACACGTCCCAGGCGCTGTATCCGCTGGCGTCTTGTGGCCGTGCTCGCAGCAATGATTCCGACCTGGGTTTCCGGCACGTTGAATCCTTCGTCCAGCGCACGGCAGGTGACGAGTACGTCGATGTGGCCCTGACGATAGTCTGAAAGCACCATCGCCCGATCGCGCAGCTTCATGCGGGAATGATAGATTCCGGCACGGATATTCGCTTGGGAGAGCACCTCCTTGATGACCTCGCATGCTTCGATATCCTCGTGAAAAATGATGATACGCTGCCCTCGATGGGACGCGACAATCCGGAGCGCCAGTCGAATTCGATTTAGGCTCAAGTTGAGAATCCGCGCTCGCCGGAGCAGCAGCGCAATCGTTTTGTCATCCTCCATACCGCGCATGTGTATCGATCGGCTTATCGCTTTCGTCAGCTTGTCGTATTCTTCCTGGCGGTCGTCTTCGAGATCAAAGACAATGTTCTTCAACGCGAAAGGCACGATCACGCCATCCCGCAAGGCATCCCGATACGTGTATTGATAAATGACCGGACCCAACGCGGGGATCAGCACCTCATCCAGGCCATCATCATATTGACGCTCCGGGGTTGCTGACAGTCCGAGCGATGCGCTTTTTTCTATCTCAAGTGAGTTGCGAAACTTCGTGCTGGCAGCCTTATGGCACTCATCGACGATCAAGAAACTGCGGCGGGCGCGGCTCTCGGCTTGAAGTTTTGCGGCCGTATTGATAACGGCGATATTTATCGTGCCCTTCTTTACCTTTCCGGTGCCCGTAACGATGTGAATATCGTCCAGCGGCATGCCGAAAAAAGCTGATGCTTCCTCCCACCATTGATCGAGAAGAGCTTGAGTTGGAACCACGACCAAGGTGGAGTCGGGGCCAAAATCTTTGACACAGGCAAGCGCAAATACGGTTTTTCCGCCGCCGGTTACAACCTCTACTATCCCTCTATGGCCCTCCTCCCGCCACCGCTCCAACGCTTCTAGCTGCCAGTCACGGAGGCTGAATGAAGCCACGGTTATCCCCTTGCGGTTGCCGCTTCTGCCGGGGCATCCGCAGGAGGTGCGACAGTCGAACCAAGGGCATTGTCCGTTCTCAGAACATTAGCTCGGAGAAGGGCGTCTTTCATGCGCCGTACGCTATCGGGATTCAGCTTTGCCTGTTGGTGAAGAACCCGATGTTCGGCAATAGCATCATAGATGTATTGCCGGACGCACTCCTGAATCGTGTCGGTGCTCTCCAAGCCTGCATAGTAGGGATGAAGGCTATTGATGATGACATGCATAACGCCCGGCTGCGCACCAGCTGATAGGGTTACGTAAGGATCAAATTCGCTTATTTCACGCAGCCATACGTCAACCTGCAACCCGGACGTCACGTGAAACGTCGCCGTTCGGTCGGTTTCTTCGAGGTTCTCGACCTGCTTGGTGTTGGTGGCGACGATTGTTTCGAGCGGCGGCAGAATTGAGGTATTGATGGCATCCCGCAATTCGCCGCTTTGAAACTCGTTCGCCAGATCAGCGATCAGCTCCCGAACCTTCTCTCGCTTCCATGGTTGCCCCCTTTCGTCGCCGCGCCGTTTGCGGGCATATTCGCGGTAGTCCTTCGTCAGCTTTTCAAGGAAATCCTCGATCAGCTCTTCTTCGTCATCGTCCCAGAGGATCGCGTCTTTCGTATGGGATACCTTGAATGTGGCGTCGAGTTCGATAAGGCCGACAAGACGCTGCGCGACGAGGTTGTTCGCACCTTCATCGTCAACACCGCCGAATATGTTGCTGGGCTTCCAGGCACTCGGAAACCCCTGTATCTGCCGTTCATTCTGAAAGAGTGAAAACCCGCCGAACTTCCGGCCGCCAGCTCCGTGCTTCAAAACCCCGACGAAACCCTTGACTGTCTTGCCGTTAAATTTCTCCTCGAAGTCGGTCCGCATCGGTCTTCCGGTGGGATCACTGTCGAAGCTGAACTCATCCGGCGGCCGCACTTCTTCGCCACGATATAGCAGCTTCAGGCGCCCCGCCTTCAGGTCATGGCGGTATATCGATCCGAGGTACGTCTTGATCGTTTCTTCGGTCCTGTTTTGAATGCGGCGATTCAGATTGGATATTATGATGCGGGTATAGTGATCATCTCGGCTGACGGTGCGGCGAGACATCTGCACTTTGGTGTTCCCGCGAGCAATTTCCTCTACATCAATCTCCGCCGTCCATTCTTCTCCGCTGGACCACTCGCAAGTTTCTATCCGCCAGGCGTTCCCAATCCAGCAGGCAGCGGTCTTCATCCCCATGCCGTATTTCGACCGGCCTTTGCTGTCTGGCGTGGGATGAGCAATTTTAAGGGCATTGAGGAGATCCTGCTCCGACATTCCAATGGAATTGTCCGTAACGGTGATCTGTCGCTTGGTGGCGTCGTAGTCGATTTCCACAACTAGGGGGACGCCCTCTTTCGCCAGCACATCGTCGATTGTCGATTGGTAATTGAGGCGGGATTGCGTGGAATTGTCGATAAATTCCGCGAACGCATACCACATGGTGTATGCCATTCGGCTGTAGTTTTTGATCGCGGCCGGACCAATGGTGAGTTCCGCGAAGTTGTTGATCTGGTCCATAGCGCTACCCCCCTTGTGTTGCGCTTTGCCGGCTCATTTCAAGGTCTTCAGCAAACCGACCAAAAGAGCCTTTTGCATATGTTTCGCTGGCTTCGACGGCTACCCATCGCCTGTCCAACGATTCTGCGGCATATCCGGTCGTATTCGACCCCCCGAAGGGGTCCAGAACAAGGTCGCCCGGACGGGTCAAAAACTCGATAAAGAAGCATGCCAACCCCATCTGCATCCGCGCCGGGTGGGCCTCAAGGTCATGTTCCTTGCAATACTTGCGGTACTTTTTATCAGCCGAAGTGCCGGAGAACTTCATGAGTGACTCGGGCAATGTCGCCTCATCTTCGGCCATGCTGATGACGTTAGGTGCGATTGATCCGCCATGATCGGTCAGGAAGCCCGATGAGGAAATCACATGACCCGACGGGCGAACACCGGCATTGTAGCGCTGCGAACGGAGTAGCCCCTTCATATGATGACTGTAGGGCAGCAGCACATGGCGATTATCGGCCTTGGGATGTTCCGTGCGCGACATCCACCAGACATGCGTGAAGGAGTCCTTCAACCGCTCTCGCTTCACGTTCACCCATTGTGCGGGACTGGGAAGCCGGGCCGGGTTATGGCAGATAACATGCTGGCATAGGTGCAACTCGCCGGACCGTTTGAACGCCAAAAGCGCTTCCAGCCCCAGAGTAGACATGACAGGAACGCCAGGCTCCCAGGAGTTGCCAACTTCGATGACAATGGAGCCATCGGGCGCGAGCAGGTCGCAAAGGCGCGGGGCAAGCCCCTCCAACCAGCGCAAATAAGTTTCACCGGTTTCGTTTCCATACCTCTTCTTGCGAACAAGCGGAAACGGAGGGGAGGTAAAAATCAGATTCACCTTGCCGTTAAGTTCGTTTAGCGGCTCGGAATCAAGAGCATCTTCGATGCGAGCTACAAGCATCCGCCCCTTATCGGTGCGATATGCTTCACGAACTACAGCGGACTGGTCGGCAGGCACATCGTTTGACGCACTCATTGCCGTATGAGAATTTGACATGCTTAGAATCAGCGCCCCACATTTTACAGAATAGATCTGACGCAAGTTAGCAAAATCGGCTGAGAATGCCAGAGTGAAGCCGGCTCCATCCATCGTTCAATTTGGCAACCCAAGCGCCGGCGTGCTGTGCAGATACAGAGGTAGCAGGAAACCTCCTGATCAAGAGAGGGCGGAAGCTTCCAGCGAGTGCTGGAACGGCGATACGTCCTGATGGCGGTGCCAGGCTCGATGCCGATGCGCCGCAATCCAAGCAGGGTGATCCAACAACCCCGATGTTGGCCGGGATGAAACGCCGGGACGTTTCGCTGGCGCTGTGCAGGCTCAATGCCTGAACGGTGCCACGGCCTGGGGGATGCAACGGGGGCGCGCAGCAGCCCCCTTGCCAAGTGGGCGCTGTATTACAGCGCACATCTTGCGGAACGAATTAAGTGAACGGTACTGCGATATTGGGGTTTCATTGATCCGGTGCAGATTGGGCGCAGTGATCCAGATATGAACCGTGCCACGCCCCCTGACGCTGCTGGTTTGGTGCAATGTCGGCCAAGTGCCTGTCGGTTCGATGCAAGAGGCCGGCGCGGCGGTGCTACTCTTGCTGTGCAGCCGCAAGCGAATCTCCAAAGGGTGGGTTTTTGGGGTTGGCGGAGGCATCGCATCCGCCAAGGGCAATACGCAAGCGTAGAAACGGGACGGCACCGCAGCAGTGTCGTCCGCGTTTCTGAGTTAAGCGGTCAGCCTTGCGACGCCCCATTCGGCGGCTATCATTGCGGCGGCAGGATCGTCCCGCACGCCTGCAACGATGAGAGCAGCCCATGTTCCGTTTTCTTGCGGATACATGCGCGCCAGCGGACAGACCAGACCGCTGGGAGCGTACCACGTCAGACGATAGCCATTTCCGTCAGCTTCCCATGCCATGTGGCCGCGACCATCACCGATGGACAGCAGGCCGGCGGCGCTGGCATTGAACGTGCCGCACAGCCATGATGACAGCAGGGCTCTCAGACGCTCATCGGTTTGACCGCCAGCGTCCGCAAGAGCCCGCGCCAATAGCGCGGACTCCAGCTCTGCGGTGAACCTGCGGCCTGCATCGGCGTCCGTGGCGTTGTGCAGATTCCGCATCAGTATTCCTCCGCCAGCATGATGGTGAGGACACGGCGCGTGACCGCCGGGTCGGCGGGATCGGGGCTGAGATACTGATAGTCGGTGTCGTAGTAGTCGATCTTCCAGAAGATCGTCCCGACGCCCTCCACCTCGAACGCCCCGAAATCGCGCTCGCCATACGGGTTGTCGCCTTCGGTAAAGGCGTCGAATGTCCGCACGCCGGTGATCACCGCTTCGCGCTGCGTGTCCGGCAGGGCTTTGACCCCTTCGGTCATGACCACCTTCCCCGTAAGGAAGGTGGTACGCAGCAGATCGTTCAGTTCTGCGATGCGGGCGGTCATCGTGACCCTCCATCATCATCGCCGTTCACCGGCAGGACGAAGATCACGCCCTGGCGCTGGGTCAGCTCGATGGGGATCAGATCGAGGCTGAGGATGCCACCGGTCTTTCCGTTCTTCCGGGGCCAGACGGCGCCGATTTCTTTCGGACGACCGAGGATGTCGTTGCCCCTCTGATCCTGTCCGACGATGCGGGAGAAGCTCACGCGGAATAGCGGACGTTCGTGTTTCTGGTTTCTGTCAGTCATTGTTTTTTCCTTTCTGTTGCGGCCGCGCCAATCGCGGCCTGATGGCGTCCGACCGACAGGGCGACACAGCCCACGCACCCCGTCAGGGGCGGGCGAAGCGGAAAGACGGCGCATGCCGTTGCGTGCGGATGAGGCGTTCTGTCAGGACAGCCGGGTAATCAGGTCGCTGCCGGCGTGACCGCTCGAACAGACAAGGAAGAGACTGACCGGAACCGTCCGAAACGGACTTTCCGAAAGTTCCGAACCGCGATCAGACAGCGGATCGGCAATCGGCCTCCCGGTCATTGATGAGAACCGGCCATGTCAACCGATGGGACGAAAAATCCGGTAACCGGGCATTCGCGGTTGACCCATCATGAGCGGCCTGTAGCCTGAAGCGATCATTCCGACGAGATGGGGAGCAGCGCTTTGATGAGGGACAGCGAAAGCGCAGCCCGTGGCGGATCGGGTGATGACAAGACGGCGCCGCCACTGCCGGGAACTTCGTCTGACGAGGTTCTGGAGCTGCGGGTTATTCCGAGCGTCGGCGGCCCTCCGGAGATCCAGTACTACATCGCCGATGACCGTCGCATTATTGCGCGGATCGAAGAGACGCCCGATGGCGGGCAGCGATGGTTCGGTCACTGGAGAGGCGGCACGAATTTCGGATCGGTCGATTCCATCGACGCGGTGGTGCCGAAGATCGCGTATTTCTTCCGCAAATCGACCAGCCGAATGCCATACCGCGTACTGGCATGGCCGCTCAGCATTCTTGAGGACCATAGATGACCGCAGCAGAAAGAATACACGGCGCACTGGAAACGGCGCTGACCCATATCGAGGAAGTGCTGGGTCAGGAGCCGCCCGTTACGCCGTCCTTGTCCGTGGTCGAGGATTCGTCCTTCTGGGCGATGGCAGAGACGACGGATGACGGTGTGCATCTTCGCATCAGCACCGGCACCGCTGATCGACTGTTTGACCTGTGGACGGCGGCACTACGCGACACCGCCATTCTGGGCGATCAGGAGCCGGTCACCGACGACGTGGAGTTTCTGACACGGGTTAGTCTGATGTGGCTGATCCTCCATGAAATCGCTCATGGCGAATTGGGGCATTTCGCGTTCCTGGGTGAGACCGGAATTTCCGAAACGGACAGACCGCGCGCGCTCGGCCTGGTCAGCCGGGTATCGGAAAATTCCGATGCGCCGATTGCCGGCTTCGAGGGGGCAGACCGTCTGGCGGTCGAACACTGCCTCGAACTTCAGGCCGATCACGAAGCCGGCGATTACGTTCTGGAGGGATGGTCGCCGGAGGAATGGGACAGTCTGCGTGTTCGTTCGGCCTGCATGATGGCGGTGATGATCCTGATTGAGAAAGCGGATGCGGACAACGCCGTCGCCTCGCCTTCCCATCCGAAAGCCGCGACGCGAATCTTCCAGCTTCTCGGCCATCTGACGACGATGTGGATGCTTCCCGCCCAGATCAGAGCGCAGGAAGAAGGGCTGTCGGAAATCCGCCAGGAAGACCTTCCCTCCGATGAAGTCGTACAGGCTTACCAGAGAGAGGTCATCCTTCCAGCATTCGCGGACGCCGCGAAGCTGGCTGCTGTGCTCAGCGCCGATACGGTGCTGGCCGATCTCGCCGAACCGGAAAATTTCTTCGCCGATATCAGCACCGCGCAGCTCGGCGCTGCTTCGGATAGCGACTTCCGAACAGCGGGTGCAAAGGAATGGTTCCGCCTCCAGCTTCTCAATCCCAAGGTGATGGACGCGCTCGATCTGGAAGGCTTGCCGGTTTAACCGGACAATCACCCGCTCGTGAATATGACGTTCACGCGGTACAGGGCGCATGCTTCCGAACTGAGTTCGGAACATGCGCGGGCCAGATCGTCGAGACTGTCCGGCGGCACGGGCCGTCCCGGCGCAAGCCTCTCTCCCCAGCCATCAATCAATTCCGGTGGGCCGACCAGAAAGGCGAATCCGTGCTTGCCCGGATGATCCATCTCCCGAAGCAGTAATGGCTGTCCGGTGGCCGGATTATAGGGAAGCGGCTGCTTACCCGCTTCACATCGAACAGACAGGCTGAGCGTGTCCGTTCCAAGCGGAAACGGATACCAACGCCCCTGATACTCTTCCAGGCCGAGCGCGTTGCCCGCGAGGGAACTGCGCAGCAGGAAGAAGAAGGTCTGACCGAGCTTGACCGGCTGTTCGAAGACCGGGTGATCGTCCGCCCTTTGCACCAGGTTGCGCCCGTTCTTCGGCAGGACGACATGGACAGCGCCGTACCGTCCGGATGCGAGCAGTTCCTGCCATTGTGTGCGGTGGGCGGGATCGAACAGCACCGGGTCGCATTGCGCGGCGAAGTCGGAATGGTTCGCCACGATCCATTGATGGATCTGATGGGCGATCTTCCATGAGACGCGGCCTTTGGAGAAATTGCCGTTGGCGTAGGTCAAGCTACGATGAAGCGGCGGCTGAAGATGGTTCTCGAAGAAATCCGGCCACGCAATGCCTTCGCGATCCAGAATGGCTTTGGTCACGCGGTAGAGCGCCTTGCGCTCTTCCTCTCCTGTTTTTGACCAGTCCAGTCTCACCCCGTTCTCCGCCCTTTCCGATCACCGGATTTGCCATCCCCATGGCCGTGGAAAGGCCGTGGGTTCGAACTTTACTCTGGCCTTGACCGATCAGCCAGACGGGCGTGGAAGACAGAATTACTGCCAGTGATTGCATATATTCTGTTTGGTTCAATCTGCGTTGAGTAATTGTAATACCAACAGAGAGATGAATTTTTATAGTCTGTTTCTTCAGTTTTATTGAAGTTGTCCAAATCGCACTTCCACACCGCCAGCATAGAAAGCCGAGGAAAACCGATGAGCAAAGCCCCGGACGGGAAAAACGCACCCGAAAAATCACCGCCATCTCTCACCGTCGATTGGGAGTTTTACGCTGAAGCGCTTGAAGGCAGCGACCTGTCCGAGGACGAAAAACGTGAGTTTATCAACATACTATGGTACATTGTCTGTCAGTTTGTCGATCTCGGTTTCGGCATCGAATCCACACAGCAAGCCATGGCCGCACGCGATGCGGATCGTCCGGAACCATCGGTTCCCGACATGAGAATGGATTCGATTCTGCGCCAGCCCTTCGAGGCTGCGAATGATCCGGCTTTGCTGAAGGAGATAAGAGAGAAGAAAGGATAGTGACGATGCATTACGATGGCGGGAAAGCACATAATATAAAGAAGGCGGTCATTTACTGCCGCGTCTCCAGCAAGGCGCAGACCAAGCGCGGCGATGGCCTGAAGTCACAGGAAACGCGCTGCCGGGAATATGCCCGCTATCGTGGCTATGACGTGGTGCAGGTCTTTACCGACGATCTGACCGGCCAGCGCGCCGACCGTCCCGGCCTGACGACGATGCTCTCCTTCCTCAAGGCTGACCGCCGGAATCCACACGTGGTCATCATCGACGATCTGACGCGCTTTGCCCGCAATGTTCGGGTTCACTTCGAATTACGGCAAGCGATCATGATGGCTGGCGGCATATTGGAATCGCCCTCCGTCGAGTTGCGCGACGATGCCGATGGCGAGTTGCACGAATACATCCTTGCTTCGGTGTCGCAGCACCAGAGCCGCAAGAATGCCGAACAGACCCTCAACCGCATGCGCGCCCGCTGCATGAATGGCTACTGGGTGTTCCAACCGCCGATCGGTTACAAATACGAGAAGCGCGACGGCCACGGCAAAGTACTGGTCCGCAATGAGCCGCTGGCCTCCATTGTACAGGAGGCGCTGGAAGGATACGCGTCCGGCCGCTTCGATACCCAGGTGGAGGTGAAGCGCTTTCTTGAAAGCCAGCCGGACTTTCCGAAAGACCTGCCGGACGGGCAGATCAGGAATCAGCGCATCACCGACATTCTCACCCGCGTCACCTATGCGGGGCATATGGAAGTGCCGAACTGGAATGTTCCCTTACGAAAGGGCTACCATGAGGGGCTGATCTCTCTCGCCACATATGAGCATATCCAGGCGCGGCTAAAGGGCGGCGCTCGTGTGCCGGCGCGCAAGGACATCACGGAAGACTTTCCTCTGCGCGGCTTCATCACCTGCGGTGATTGCTGCAAGCCGCTGACGGCCTGCTGGTCAACCAGCAAGACCGGAAAGAAGCACCCCTATTATCTCTGCTACAATCGCGACTGCACCAGCTATCGCAAATCGATTCCACGGGACCGCATCGAAGGTGACTTCGCGGCTCTGCTGCATGATCTCCGTCCCGCGCCGAAGCTGTTCGATATTGTGGGGACGATGTTCCGCACCGCATGGGATGCGCGTCTGGCACAGGCCGAAACGATGGCCGCCTCTCTCAGGCGCGACGTGGCGCGGATCGAAAAGCAAATCGAGCAACTGGTGGATCGGATCGTCGATTCTGAAAGCGCCACGGCGATTGCAGCCTATGAGCGGCGGATCGCTGCACTGGAGCGCGAGAAGCTGGCAGCCGAAGAAAAACTGGCAAACGGGCCGGGTCCGCGCCGCACCTTTGAGGAAATGTTCGAACTCGCCATGACATTCCTCGCAAACCCCTGGAAATTATGGGCTTCCGAGCGATTGGAAGACAAGCGGACGGTGCTGAAACTGACCTTTGCCAAGCGGTTGCCTTACCACCGCGAAAACGGGTTTCGAACCCCGGAAACTACTATACCATTCAATATGTTAGGAGGGAAAAACATGCTCAAATGTGAGATGGCGCACCCGAAGGGATTCGAACCCCTGGCCTCTGCCTTCGGAGGGATTACGACTAGCTCCGTCGCCAATACGAAGGAGCACGCCATGACACGCTATCATACTGTAATTAAAAAGGAATTTGATTTCCTTCCTCGCCGCGCCTATCCTGCTCTCCGATACGGTTTTCGCCCTGCTGCTTACGCAGTGCTTACGCGAGACGCCGGGTCTGTGATGGAGGTAGCCCATGGCTAAGCTGACAAAACGGGTTGTGGACGCGGCGGAAAGCCGTTGCAGTGATTACGTGATCTGGGATGATGAACTGCCCGGATTTGGCCTCCGTGTCTTCAAGTCAGGCCGTCGCAGCTATGTGATCCAGTATCGCCAAGGAGGGCGCTCGCGACGCTACACCATCGGCTTGCATGGTGTCTGGACACCGGAAACTGCCCGCCAGGAAGCCAAAGTCCAGCTCGGCAGGATCGCGCGCGGCGAAAACCCGGCAGAAGAAAAGCAACTCGACCGCGAAGCAATCACGGTCAAGGAGCTTTGCACTCTCTACATGAACGACATGAACGCGGGCCTCATTCTAGGGAAAGGCGGCCGTCCGAAGAAGCCCAGTACGATCGTTTCCGATATCGGGCGGATCACCAGGCACATCATGCCTCTCTTGGGGAGTCGGCGGATTAGGGACTTGACCAAATCCGACGTCAACAAACTTCTCAAAGATGTCATGGCGGGCAAAACTCGTGTTTCGGTCAAGACCGAGAAGCTTAGAGGCAGGGCTATCGTCCGCGGCGGTGCCGGGACTGCCGCGCGAACCGTCAGCCTTCTCGGCGGCATCCTCACCTATGCCATTGATGCAGGGATCATCGAGCGGAACGCCGCGCATGGCATCAAGAAGCCGAAAGATAATGTCCGCAAGCGCCGGCTGTCCGAGGCGGAGTATCGTCTACTCGGTGACATGCTGCGCAAAGCCGCGCAGAATGAGAATTATGCCATGACTGTCGAGATCATCCGCCAGATCACCATGACGGGTTGTCGCCGATCGGAAATGATCGGGCTGACGTGGGACGAAGTCGACGCCCATGCCAGTTGTCTGCGCCTTGCAGACAGCAAGGAAGGCTATTCCATTCGACCCATCGGGCTGCCAGTCGTGGAGTATCTGGACGAGCGCATCAAGTCGCGTACCGGCATGTATGTCTTTCCCGGACGTGACGCGAACAAAGCGTTCGGTAGCTTCCCCAATCATTGGAAGAAGATCTTCGCGGACTCGCCGCTCGCCGACGTCACTGCCCACGTTCTCCGCCATAGCTTTGCGAGCGTCGCGAACGATCTCGGGTTCACGGAGATCACCATCGCCGCCCTCGTCGGACATGCCAATGGTTCTGTCACGAGCAACTACATCCACACCGTCGATACCGCCCTTATCATGGCGGCCGACACGATCGCCGGCTACATTCAGGGTCTGCTGGACGGCACCGAGTTCAAACAGACCGCTTACGCGCTGGATCGGGACGCCCGCAAGGCGTCGCTCGCGCGCTTCCTACAGAAGGCAGCGGGCAAGGATGCAGACTTGGAGAGCGAGGATCGGCGTATCGCGGCATGACGCTCCGGTCTTTCAGTTATTGCAGTTACCCGCCGCATGACCTATATTGGCCGGCAAGGAGAGATTATCATGGCCAGCCAAGTCGTCCGGTTCTCCGGCCTTTCGGACCGGGATCGCAAGAAGGTGTCGCCCCTGCCCAGGATGGCAGAGGGCGATCATCTCGAACTGCGCGTGCGGCGCCGGGACGGAGACGATGAGACCCTTTCCCTGCCGCCCGCCGCCGTCAGCCTGGTCGAGACCCTGCTTACCCGTCTGTTCAGCGGCGAGCGCGTCGCGCTGCTCACGGAGGATCAGGAACTGAGCCCGACCGAGGCGTCCGCTATCCTCGGCATCTCGCGGCCGCTCGTCGTGCTGCGCATGGATCGCGGCGACCTGCCCTTCCGCTATGTCGGCAAGCATCGCCGCGCCCTGCTCGGGGACGTGCTGGCGCTGAGGGCCAAGCTCGACGTCGGACGCAAGGCCATGGAAGATCTGGCAGATGACGCCGAGGACCTCCATCAGCGATATGGCATTTAGTCCCGCCACCGTCATCTACGACGCCTGCATCATCTACCCGTTCCATCTCAGGAACATCGTCGTTCAGGCGGCGGTCGACGGTCTAGTCGATGCGCGGTGGACGGACGCGATTCACGACGAGTGGATGCGGAACCTTCTCGCCAACACGCCGGGCCTTCCTGCCGAGCGCCTGGAGGTCACGAAGCAGCTCATGGACATCGCGCTGCCGGAAGCGACGATCCATGGTTACGAAAAGCACATCGAGACGGTCGATCTGCCCGATCCCGATGATCGCCATGTCGCCGCGGCCGCGATCGAGGCTGGCGCGTCGATGATCGTCACATGGAACCTGCGTGACTTCCCTGTCGGCGAGTTGAGGAAGCATGGCCTGGTGCGTCAGTCGCCGGATGCCTTCCTCGCCGGTCTCTACGAGCAGGCTTCGGATATGCTTGTCGGCTCGCTGGCGAATGCGCGGCGCAATCTCAGCCGGTCGCGTGTTTCGACCTCCGACTTCATCGCTATCCTGCGTGACCAGAGGCTCGCCAAGCTGGCGGCGCGGATCGAGAAGCACCTCCGCGATCTGTAGGCGGCATTCTCCATATCCTAAAATCCTTATCCACGCCTTTGCGCCTCTACGGTTTTGCGGTCGGAGAAAAGCCTTGCGGCACCGTGTCTCGGCCTTCTTGAAGCAGTTCAGGCATCAATCCGGGGACGAAGCCCCGGGGAGGCCGTTGTCAAGCACTGGCTCATCCCACCTTCGCGCTGCTCCGAGCCAGCGGTCCACGAACGCCTGAAACTCGGGCTCCCCGAAGCGGAGTTGGAACGTATAGAGGCGATTGACCACCTGGCGCATGAGATCGCGCATCTCGTCGTCGTCGAGCCGCGATACCTCTGTCCAGGGGATGTGTTGGCCGTCCGCGTCGATGACGAAAACATCGGAGAAGTCTCCTGTCCTCGTTGTCGGAACCCGCCCGGCATGGAGGTTCTCCAGCATGGTGTTGCGGACGCAGATCATCGCCATCGCCTTGGCAAGTTGAGCCGCAATCTTCTCCTCGTCTCGCCGCTTCATCCGGCCACTCCCGTTCGGTTTCTACAGGCCCGGCAGTCCGAGGCTGAGTTGCCGGGCGACATCTTCGTCCCCTTCCGGCTCCAACGAGGATAGCGTCACGCCAAGAAGCCGCACACCCTTTCCGACCGGGAACAGCGGCTCCAGAAGCACTGACGCAATCGCGGCGAGTTCCTCCGCTCCGCTCACTTTGCGCTCGACGGTCCGGCTACGGGTGATCTGCTGGAAGTCGGCATATTTAACCTTGAGCGTCACCGTGCGGCCGGTCAGCACCTTGGCCTCACAGTTCCGCCAGACCTTCGCCGACAGCGTGTTGATCTCCCGTTTCGCCAGTTCAGGATCGAAAATGTCCTCGGTGAATGTATCCTCGGCCCCGATGGACTTGCGCTCACGATGTGGTTCCACCGGGCGATCGTCGATCCCGCGCGAGATGCGGTAATACCATACGCCCGACTTTCCGAAGTGCTCGCGCAGGAACTCGGCCGATTTCCCGCGCAGATCGGCCCCAGTCAGGATGCCGAGGCGCTCCATTTTTGCTGCCGTCGCAGGGCCGACACCATGGAACTTCTTGACCGGCAATGCTGCCACGAACGCCGCGCCGCGCGCCGGCGTGATGACCGCCTGCCCGTTGGGCTTGTTCAGATCGCTCGCCATCTTGGCGAGGAACTTGCAGTAGGAAATTCCGGCGGAGGCGTAGAGGCCCGTCACTTCCTTGATCCGGTCCCGGATGACCTGCGCTACCGTTGTCGCGACAGGAATGCCCTGCTTGTTCTCGGTTACATCCAGATAGGCTTCGTCGAGAGACAGCGGCTCGATCAGATCAGTGTGCTCGGCGAAGACCTCCCGTATCTGTGCTGACACCGCGCGATACACCTCAAAACGCGGCTTCACGAAAATCAACTCGGGACAACGGCGCTTCGCCGTGACCGAGGGCATGGCTGAGCGCACGCCGTAAACCCGAGCCTCATAGCTTGCGGCGGCGACCACGCCTCGCGCCGCCGAGCCGCCTACCGCGACAGGCTTGCCCCGCAATTCAGGATTGTCGCGCTGCTCGACCGAGGCATAGAACGCATCCATATCGACATGGATGATCTTGCGGATTCTCCCCTCCGGCTCGCCTGTCTCCCCGATCTGTCTCCCCGGTTCCGTCATGGATCGTCGTCAACCTGCCGGAACCGCCGGCTTCTCCACGATCTCCAGCCGATCGGCGGGCAACGGCCGTTGCAGGGCCTTCGCCTCGCGCCAGTCGGCGGTCAGCCAGGTCTCCACCTCGCCAGGGCTTGTGAGTATCGCCGGCATGGCGCCGGGATGGATTGGCTTGACCACATCATTGGCATCGGTGGTGAGGAAGGCGAAGAGTTCATGCTCGCCCGGTCTCGGCGTGCGGTTCGATCCGCGCGTTCCCTCCCATCGCGTCCAGATTCCGGCGAAGAAGAACAGCGGCTGCCCCTGGTCGAGTGCGAACCAGTAGAGCGGCTTGCGCTTGGTCGCGGGGTCAGGCGTCTTCCCGTACTCGGAGAAAGCCGTCGCGGGCACGACACAGCGATGCTCGACCCCGAGCCACTGTTGCCAGTGCCGTATCCAGGTCTTGCGCACATTGGTGACGCCGGTGTCGGGTGCGTCGGGGGCTTTCAAATGTTCAACCGGCGTGGGCATGCCCCAGGTCAGTCTTGCCAGTTCGCGTCCTCCCTCGGTGTTGCGCACCACTGGCGCGGGCCGGTCCGGATAGACGTCAAGCGATGGTTCGAGGTTGCCGATATTGTCGTTGGTCAGGGCCACAAAATCCCGGATCGCTTGCTGGTTGGTGGTCAGATTGTAGAGGTTACACAAATCCGCTTCTCCGGTTTTACGCCGACCATACGCCAGAACCTTGGGCAAGGCTTCCGTTCACATCTTTCGGGACTCAGATTGACTCACGCCCCACAAAAGAACAAATAAGGAACATAGCAACAGGATTTGCCGTTGAGAAGACCCGGAGCCCACCTTCCACATGCACGAGCGCGCCATCAGTCCAGCCATTGCGGCCCTTCGCGCGCGCATCGCGCAGCTTGAGGGCGACAGCACCCGCGCGCGGGACGTGCTGCCCTTCGGAATCGCGCCGCTGGACAGCAAACTGCCCGGCGGCGGGCTGGCCCTCGGCTGCCTGCATGAAGTCGCGGGTGGCGGCAACGGCGCGGTCGATGGCGCGGCGGCAGCCTCATTCGCCGCCGGGATCGCCGCCCGCACCTCCGGCCCGGTACTCTGGTCCGTCGCGCTTCAGGATCTCTTCGCGCCAGGGCTGGAACAGGCAGGTCTGCCGCCCGACCGGGTGATCTTCGTCGAGGCCGGGGACGACAAGGAGGTGCTGGCCTCTATGGAAGAAGGCTTGCGCCATGGCGGGCTCGGCGCGGTGGTCGGCGACGTCGCCCGCCTGCCGATGACCGCCTCGCGGCGACTGCATCTGGCCGCGAAAGAAACAGGCACGCTCTGCATCGCGCTGCGCCGGTGGCGGCGGCAGTCGGAAGCCAGCGATTTCGGCCAGCCGACTGCCGCGATGACCCGCTGGCGCATCTCAGCGCTGCCAGCCTCGCCCTTGCCGGTGTCCGGCGTCGGACGGCCGCGCTGGCTGGTCGAACTGATCCGGGCGCGGGCGGGTGAGTGTCTCGATATCGAACTGGAGGAATGCGATGGCTCGGGTCATCTCGGTCTTCCTGCCGGATTGGCCGACGGATCGGCTGCGGCGGCAGGCGGGCAGCGCAGCGCCGCCGGGTGAGGCACCGCTGATCATCGTCGGCAGAGAGAAGAATCGCCGCGTGGTGACGGCCGCCGACGCTGCGGCGCGCGCGCTTGGGCTGCGCGCCGGCATGGCCGTGACCAAGGCGCAGGCGTTGGTGCCGGGGCTGATGATCGAACCCGCCGACCCGGGGGCCGATCAGGACGGCCTCGAACGCCTCGCGCTCTGGGTGCTGCAACGCTTAAGTCCGATCGTGGCGGTCGATGCCCCGGACGGGATCGTGATCGACTCGACGGGCGCCGACCATCTGCATGGTGGCGAGACCGCGATGCTCGAGGCGTTGATCGGGCGGCTTGCCCTGTCGGGCGTCACCGCTCGCGCCGCGATCGCCGATAGCTGGGGCGCGGCGCATGCGCTGGCGCGCTATGCCGCCGATCCCGTCGCTGTCGTCCCGCCGGGCGCAATCATCCCCGCCCTCTCGCGGCTACCGCTGGAAGCCCTGCGGTTGCCGCCCGCGATCCCGGCCGGTCTGCGCGACCTCGGTTTTTCTTCCATCAGCGATGTCCTGGCCCAACCGCGCGCGCCGCTGACCCGCCGCTTCGGCCCCGAACTCTGCCGCCGTCTGGATCAGGCGCTCGGCCAAGCGTCCGAACCCATCGAACCGATCCGCCCGGCGGATCTGGTCGAGGCTCGTCGCGTCTTCGCCGAACCGATCGCCGCCGCCGAGACCATTGCCCGTTATGTCGGCAAACTGGTCGCTGCCCTCTGCGAGGCGCTGGAAAGCCGCGGCCTCGGCGCGCGCCGCCTCGATCTGCTCAGTCATCGCGTCGACAATCGGATCGAATGCGTCCGTATCGGCCTGGCCAAGCCGGTGCGCGACCCGAAGCACCTGACCCGGCTGCTCTGCGACAAGATCGAGACCATCGCGCCAGGCTTCGGGATCGAGATCATGTCGCTCACGGCCACCCTGGCCGAGCCGCTCGCCGCGCGACAGGCGGCAAGCAGCCTGATTGAGCGCCCCGCGCCGGACCTGTCCGCCCTGATCGACACGCTTGCCAACCGCGTCGGCACCCGCGCCATCTATCGCTTCGCGCCGGTGGACAGCGACGTGCCCGAGCGATCCGTTTGCCGTGTCCCCGCCCTTGCCGAGGATACCGGGGCGGGCTGGCCGAACCACTGGCCGCGCCCCTCGCGTCTGCTCCCACGTCCCGAACCGATCGAGACCATGGCGCTCCTGCCCGATCACCCGCCGAACTGGATTTCCTGGCGCGGGGTGCGCCGGCGTGTTCGCCGGGCGGATGGGCCGGAACGGGTGTTCGGGGAGTGGTGGAAACGCGACGCCGAGCTGGTCGCGGTGCGGGACTATTTCCGCATCGAGGATGACGCCGGCGAGCGCTTCTGGATCTTCCGCGCCGGTGATGGCGAGGACGTCGCCACCGGCTCGCATCGTTGGTTCCTCCATGGGGTCTTCGGATGAGCGCGCCCCGCTATGCCGAGCTACAGGTGACGTCGCAGTTTTCCTTCCTGCGCGGGGCGTCCTCGGCCGAGGAGCTGTTCGCGACGGCGGCGGCGATGGGGATAGAGGCGCTGGCGGTTACGGATCGCAATACGCTGGCCGGGATCGTCCGCGCCCATGAGGCTGCCAAGGAAACTGGGGTCAGGCTGATCGTCGGCTGCCGCCTCGATCTCGCCTGCGGCATGTCCGTGCTGGTCTATCCGACCGATCGTGACGCTTGGTCCCGGCTTTGCCGCCTCCTGTCACTTGGCAAGGGTCGGGCCGGCAAGGGCAAGTGCCATCTGGAATGGCCCGATCTGGTCGCCTATGGCGAGGGGCTGATTGCGGTACTGGTTCCCGATCTGGCCGATGATGACTGCGGGTTGCGCCTGCGCCGGTTGCGCGACGCCTTCGGCGATCGCGCCTATCTGGCCTTGAGCCTGCGGCGCCGGCCCAACGATCAGATGCGGCTCTGGGAACTGTCGATGCTGGCGCAGCGCATCGGCGTGCCAACGGTCGTGTCCAATGACGTGCTGTTCCACGAGCCTGGTCGGAGGATGCTTCAGGATGTGGTCACGGCCATCCGCCATAACGCCACCATCGACAACCTTGGCTTTCGCCGGGAACGTCATGCCGACCGCTATCTGAAGCCGCCCACCGAGATGCATCGTCTCTTCGCCCGCTGGCCCGAGGCACTGGCCCGGACCTTGGAGATCACAGCGCGCTGCCGCTTCTCGTTGGACGAACTGCGCTACCAGTATCCCGAAGAGCGCGACGATCCGGCGCTGACCCCGCAGGAAACCCTTGAAAGGCTGACCTGGGAGGGCGCGGCCAGCCGCTACCCCGAAGGCATCCCCGATGAAGTGACGGCAGCGCTGAATCACGAGCTGACACTGATCGCCAAGCTCGACTATGCCCCGTATTTCCAAACGGTCCACAGCATCGTCCGCTTTGCCCGCTCGAAGGGCATTCTCTGCCAGGGTCGCGGCTCGGCGGCGAACTCGGCCGTCTGCTATGTGTTGGGCATAACCGCAATCGACCCCGGCCGCAACGATCTCCTCTTCGAGCGCTTCGTCAGCGAGGAACGCCGCGAGCCGCCGGACATCGACGTGGATTTCGAGCATGAGCGCCGCGAGGAGGTGATCCAGTGGGTCTATGAGCATTACGGCCGCGACCGCGCTGCGCTGACCGCGACCGTCATCCGCTATCGCTCGAAAGGCGCACTCCGGGATGTTGGCAAGGCCATGGGATTGCCGGAGGATCTGATCCAGACACTCTCCGGCCAGCTCTGGGGCTGGTCCGAGACAGGGGTGAGCGACCAGCAGCTTCGCGACATGAATCTCAATCCCAAGGATCGCCGCTTGCGCCTGACCCTTGAGCTGGCCGCCCAGCTTCGCGGGGCGCCGCGGCATCTGTCGCAGCATCCAGGCGGGTTTGTCCTGACCCATGATCGGCTCGACGACCTGGTGCCGATCGAGCCCGCAGCGATGGAAGACCGCCAGATCATCGAATGGGACAAGGACGACATCGACGCCTTGCGCTTCATGAAGGTCGATGTGCTGGCCCTCGGCATGCTGACCTGCATGAGCCGGGGGCTGGACCTGCTGGACGAACACAAGGGCATCGACCTCGATCTGGCGACGATCCCGGCGGAAGACCCCCGAACCTATGCCATGATCCGCAAGGCCGACACGCTCGGCACGTTCCAGATCGAAAGCCGGGCGCAGATGTCCATGCTGCCGCGCCTGAAACCCCGGACCTACTACGATCTGGTCGTTCAGGTCGCCATCGTCCGGCCCGGCCCGATCCAGGGCGATATGGTCCACCCCTTTCTGCGCCGGCGCGAGGGGCTGGAAGACGTCGACTATCCGACACCCGAGCTGGAGAAGGTGCTGGGCAAGACGCTCGGCGTGCCGCTGTTTCAGGAACAGGCCATGCGCGTCGCCATCGAATGCGCGGGCTTTACACCGGGCGAGGCCGATATGCTCAGGAAGAGCATGGCCACTTTCAAACATACAGGCGGCGTCTCGAAGTTCCGCGACAAGCTGATCTCGGGCATGGTTGCCAAGGGCTACGAGGTGGAATTCGCCGAACGCACCTTCAGGCAGTTGGAGGGTTTCGGCTCCTACGGCTTTCCCGAAAGCCATGCCGCGTCATTCGCCTTGATCGCCTATGCCTCGGCCTGGCTGAAATGCTGGCACCCCGATGTGTTCTGCGCCGCGCTCCTGAACAGCCAGCCGATGGGTTTCTATGCGCCAGCGCAAATCGTGCGCGACGCCCGTGACCATGGCGTCGAGGTCCGGCCGGTCTGCATCAATGCGTCGCGATGGGATTGCACACTCGAGCCGACCGGTGACGAGAGCCGCTTCGCTGTCCGTCTTGGGCTGCGCATGGTCAAGGGGCTCGCCAATGCTCATGCCGCCGCCGTCACCGCAGCTCGCGCCGAGCAGCCCTTCGCCTCGGTCGATGATCTCTGGCGGCGCGCCGGCGTTCCCGTCGCTGCGCTCGCGCGCATCGCCGAGGCGGACGGGTTCCGTCCCGCCTTCGGCCTCGCCCGTCGCGAGGCGCTTTGGGCCATCAGGGGCCTGCGCGACGAGGAACTACCGCTCTTCGCTGCCGCCTCAGCGCGTGAGGAGCAGACGGTTTCGGAGGTCTCAGAGCCCGCCGTCGCCCTGCGGCCGATGGTGGCCGGCCGCGAAGTGGTCGAGGACTACGCCCATACTGGCCTGTCCTTGCGTCGCCACCCGGTTTCTTTCCTGCGTGAGGATCTGAGCAAACGCCGGATCGTCTCCTGCGCCGAGGCGATGAGATCACGCGACCGGCGCTGGTTGGAGGCGGCCGGGATCATCCTCGTGCGCCAGCGGCCTGGCTCGGCCAAAGGCGTGCTGTTCGTCACGCTGGAAGACGAGACCGGCATCGCCAATCTCGTCGTGTGGCAGAAGGTGTTCGAGCAGTATCGGCGTGTGATTCTCTCGTCCAGCATGATTGCCGTGAAAGGCCGTATCCAGCGCGAGGGCGAGGTGGTGCATCTGGTGGCCCATCGGATAGTCGATCTATCGCGGGATCTGGCCAGCGTCGGGCGCCGGGACATCTCTGTCCCTGCGCAGCCGAGCGTGAATCCTCACGGTCTAGCCGGATCAGGCCCGTCATACGAGAACGATGCAGACGCGGCCCGGATCAGGGTGAACGCGCGGGATTTCCGATAGCCTCCCCACGATGCGCAGCCGCAGAGCGCATCCGAAGGTATCAGAAATCCGAGAAATCCAGAGTGACAAGCGGCTTGCGCAGATCGAGCCCCAGATCGGTGACATACTCAATGAATGTCAGGTGGAAGCTGTAGCCGGACCCTGGAAAATGGATGCGCCAGTAATAGGCTTCACCATGATTGTCCGGCTCGTTGATGCTCAGCAGTCCAGCCTCCGAAAGCAGCGCCAGATCACCATCGAGATCATCGCCGTGATAGATGCGGCGTAGCTTCGGATCGCTTATGCGGAAATCGTCCGAAAAGCCGCTCGTCCGTTCGTCTCGACGCTCAACCAGGAATTTGAACACCTCGCGCGTCAGGCGTGGCAGCGCCGCTAGCCGACCACTCAGCTCGGTGATCGCCTTCTCCATCTCGGGACGATCGATCGTCAACTCATCCTTGGCTTCGAAATGCACCTACATCTTTGCCGCGTCGGAAAGCTGCGGTTTCGGGAGCGCCTCGATCAGATTGTCGATGCTGGTCGGGAAGCGGCCTTCCTCGTCAGGAATCTCCAGCTCGATGCGTACCCGGCGCGTCTCCCGCGAGACATAGCTGGCAAGATCCACGAGCGTGTCGATCGAAAGCGACATGATCCTGCTGCAGACGTCGTTGAAGTCCCAGACCATCTCCGGTTTGAAGCCGAAGCTTTCATACGGCTCACCCGAAAAAGTGTAAGACCCCTGCTTTTCGCCGATCACCAGAATGCGGATGTTCGGATATTTCGCGCGCTGCTTGGCGTCGATTTTTTCCAGCGTCTCCCTGACCTTGGCACCCGACTTGTCAGCGGTGACCTGAAAGGCCCACCCCTTGCTCGCGTCGCCGAGATCCAGCCCCGGATTGTTCGAATGCTCCTGGTTGAGGTTCGAGAGTCCGAGACCAAGCGCCCGGTTGAGCACCTCCTTCGCGAAATCCTCGACATGCGTATGGATATCAAAAAGATGCAGACGCGCGCGCTGCTTGGCCTGGGCGGCAATACCGGCGAGATCATCTACAATTTGACCAATCAGGTGACCGCGCGTCAGCATTTCAACTCCAGTTCGCTGAGGACGAGAACGACGTTATCGTCTGGGAATGGACTTCCATAGAGAAAGGTCATTGAAATCTTGAGGTCTGGTAGGGGGAAAGCCTTCCCCCTGGCCGGCACTGCGTTGCCGGCGCACCCCCTTCTGCGGGGAGCCCCCCGCAACGCCCCCTCAGAGTGAGAGTGCGGACGGATTTTCCGTGACGGGTTGAGGGCCGGAGGAGAGGCTTCCGGCACCCGTCGCGGAGAACATCCCGATGGCCAGAGAGCAACGCGCGACCCGCAAGGGCGGCACGGGCACGAACCTTTACGACGACATCACCGACAAGATTATCGCCGAGCTGGAGGAAGGGCGGCTGCCCTGGGTCCAACCCTGGGGAACGGCGGCGGCGAAAGCGCCGCTCGCTATGCCGAGGAACGCGGCGACCTCCCGGCAATATTCCGGGATCAATGTCCTGATCCTCTGGGGGGCCGTGATCCAGCATGGCTATCCCACCCAGCATTGGCTCACTTTCCGTCAGGCACTGTCGCTTGGCGGCAATGTCAGGAAGGGCGAGCGCGGCACCACCGTCGTCTATGCCGATCGCTTCACACCCGAGGACGAGAAACGCCGCGCCCAGGAAGCCGGAGAAGAGGCCGGCAGCATTCCATTCCTGAAGCGTTTCACCGTGTTCAACGCCGCGCAATGCGAGGGCCTGCCCCACGACATTGCCGTGGAGGCACCGCTACCGCCGCCCGGCATGATCGAGCCAAAGGTGGAGACGCTGATCACGGCGACAGGCATTGATTTCCGGATCGGCGGAAACCGCGCCTTTTACGTTCCTGCACATGACTATGTGCAGGTGCCGCCGCCGCAGGCCTATTTCGAACCGATCAATTGGCATCGGACCGCCCTGCACGAAATGGGCCACGCCACGGGCCATGCCTCCCGGCTCGGGCGGGACTTCTTGGGCAGCTTCGGTACGAAAAAATACGCCTTCGAGGAGCTGATCGCCGAGATGAACGCGGCCTTCTGCTGCGCCTCGCTCGGGATCGTGCCGACGGTGCGCCACGCCGACTATATCGGCTCCTGGCTGAAGTTATGCTCACGTCGTCATAA
>NZ_JBVOUO010000021.1:0-26132 GCF_055685825.1 Pannonibacter sp. CBAS1226
CATGAAAATGAGGACGCTCAGGGGATAATCGCGCGCTCCGAAAATGTTTGCGACAGGCCCCTTGCGCGTCATGGCCGAATGCATCGACAGCATGGGAGACACGGGCGAAACCGGCCAGTCCGTGGAGAGGATCAGGTCGATGCCCGCATCGCGCACCGCCCGCCAGGCAAAGGACCGGGCCCAGTTGCCGCGGCCGATGCGCGACAGGGTCGGCTCCAGCGGCAGGCCCATCTGTCCGGGCGGCACGGTCGGCTGCATGGAGGCAATGAGCTTCATGTCGGCCATCCGCTTCAGATCGGAGGCGCGGATGACTTCCAGATGCTCGATCCTGTGGCGGCTGTCGCGGCGGCCGTTGCTGGACACGGCGGCGGCATAGCCATCGATGGTCCTGGCGACGGCGCCGTCGCCGATGGCGTGAACGGCGATCTGAAGCCCCCGCTTGTCCGCTTCCACGCAGACGCGGTCGAAGGTCTCCTGATCGAAGCGGGGCTCGCCCTTCCAGCCCGGACGGTCGGCGTAATCATCCCACATCAGCGCCGTGTGGGAATCCAGCACGCCGTCCATGAACATCTTGACGGTGCCCGAGTTCAGCCACTCGCCCTGGAAATCCGCATTCATCTGCGCGGCCTTGTCCATCTGCGCGGCAATGTCCCCGCCGGTGTAGTGCAGCGGGATGCGCCCGCGGCAGATGAGGCCGCCCTCGGCCTCGATCTCTGCGAGAAGCTCCAGCTGATAGCGGTTGCCATCCATGTTCTGGAAGCTGGTGATGCCATGGGCGGCCAGATGCTGCAGCCCGCGCTTGAGAAGTTCGCGATCATAGGCCCGTTCGGCCGGGCCCGGCGCCGGATGGGGTTCGTCCCCGGTGCTGAGGCCCAGCATGTCGCGCCCGCCGATGGCGCCAAGGGCAATCACGTCATCAAAGGCATAATGCTCGCGCAGCTCGCCGGTGGCCAGACCATCGCTGCCCATCACGATCTCGTTGCCGGGGGGCAGCGCCCGCCCTTGCAGAAGCCCGGCCCTGGTGAGGGCGAGGGTGTTGGCCCAGACCGTGTGGTGATCGGGCGCCATCACGGCCAGCGGCCGGTCAGCAATCATCGCGTCCAGCGCATGCCGGTCAACGTTCCGGTCTTCCCCCAGAATGGTGTAGTCGCAGCCATTGGCAAGCAGCAGCGGATCGTCCGGCCGTGCGGCGGCATAGGCCTGAATGGCCTCCTTCACCGCGTCAAAGCCCTTGATGGCGAACAGCGAGAGCTGGTCCAGCTCGCCCGATCCGCCGAAAATGTGGATGTGGCTTTCGTTCATGCCGGGCGTCACGGAAGCGCCGCCCGCGTCGATCACCTGCGTGGCCGGGGTTCTGTAGGCGGCGATCCCGCTGGCGCTGCCGATGGCCAGCACGCGCCCGCCGGCAATGGCAACCGCCTCAGCCTCGGGCTGGTCCGGGTTCATCGACAGGATACGCCCGTTGGTGACGATCATTTCTGCAGAAGCGGTCATGCTGGTCCTCTGAAAGGATGATGAAAAGTGCCGTCGAGAGACTGGTACAGAGATGGGGCCAGAGAGTGGGCCAGAGAGTGGGCCAGACCCCGTTCCGGGGTAGTGTTTGCATTGGACGCAGGCAGGAGGACCGGCCCTTCGGTTGGCCGCAGCGCCCTCTCCCCCCTTGAGGGGGAGATGTCTGCGTGAGCAGACAGAGGGGGGTGGCAGCGCCTCAAGATGGCAGGATCTCCCGTATAGGCGGACAGGCTGCATACCCCCCTCAAAGGGCTACAGCATGCACACATCGTGTTTGAAGCCAAAGACGGCTTGGGTACAGCCAGCAGTCTGGTTACTCTGGCGCGGCGTTTCAGCTCCCCTCCCCCTCGTGGGGAGGGGTTAGGGGTGGGGGGGTAAGCCTTTCCGGCTGGCAGGGTGTCCATTGATTTCAGACAACAGCTCCTCGTGAGGCCCTTTCAGGTATCTATCTGTCTTTCATATATTTTTCGGCTCAGAGCCCCCCCACCCCTCACCCCTCCCCACCAGGGGGAGGGGAGCGGCAGGCGTTCCCCCGAAAAGCAAACGTCTCATTGCGGGCAGTTTCCAGACCTGATGTGTGAATCTGGTAGCTCAAGGGGAGAGGAGTTGGAGCCTCACCGGCAGTCCGTTGTAAACACTCCCCCCCTCCGGCTGGTGCTTTGCCTTGCCCGTCAGGGCCGTCAGCTCTGCTGCATCTCGGTCCAGATCTGGTTGATGAAGTCGGTCTTGAGAGCCTGCATCTCGTAATGCGGCCGCACCGGGTCGATGGTCGAGGAGACGGAGTCGAACTCCTCGTCGGTGAGATCCGTCACGTCCCGGTCCACGACCGGCGCGCTGCCGAGTTTGCGGGCGAGCTTGGACTGGATCGAGGGCTGGGACATGTAATCCATGTAGACATAGGCAAGGTCGAGCGACGAAGCCGCCGCCTTGGTCACGGCCCAGCTGCCGTAGTCATAGATGCCGCCTTCGACCGGCATGGTCGAGCGCACGGGGAAACCGTCCTGCACGGCAAGGCGCGTGACGTCATGGAAATACTGGCCCATCGGAATTTCGCCCGACTTCAGCGCCTGCTCGAACTGGGCTTCGTCGCGGTACCACAGCCGCACGTTGGGCTTCAGCTCGGCCACCTTGGCGCAGGCCTCGCGGATGCCTTCGTCCGTGTCCAGATGGCTGATGCCGCCGAAATAGACCTTGGCCGCCACTTCCAGCAGATAGGAGTTGCCGACATTGGCAAGGAGGCCGAGGCTGTCCTTGTATTTGGGGTCCCACATGTCCGCCCAGGACTTGGGCTCTTCCGGATAGACATCCGTGTTGGTCACCAGCGTGATGTACCAGCCCACGGCGCCGATGGCGGCGATCTGCTCCTTTGCGTCGCGCTGCACCAGCTCCGGCTTGATGTGTTTGAGGTTGGGCATCCTGGCCGGGTCGAGCGGCGCCCACAGGCCGCTGTTGGCGCCGCGGATGACGGGCACGCCCGCCATCATCGAGATGTCCACCGGCGAGCGCCCGGCCCGTGCGGCCTGCTCAAGCTGGATGAGCCACACTTCTCCGGTCGGCTCGCCGACGCTTTCGACCGCGATACCCGTGTCTGCCGTAAAGTCCGGGAAGATCTCGGCGTCGAACGTGTCCTTGAAATAGCCCCCGTAGACACCGATGCGCAGCTTCTTTTCCTGGGCGCGCACGATGTTGGGGAAGCCGGTGATCATGGGCGCCAGAGCAAGGCCCGAAAGGCCTTTCAGCAGGGTGCGCCGGCGAAAGGAAAGGCCTGAATTGCTGTCGTTTGTCATGAAGTTCCCCTCTTTTTTAAGGCTTGATTAAAGGGGATGCTGGCGGATCGGACCGGGTCATTACACAAGAATATGGGGAGGGTCACTTCGGCAATTCCCGAACTTCCACCGCCGGGGGGCTCAGTTAAGGTCTTGCCCATCCCCGTCCTCGTCCTTAGGGCAGGGTGTCCGGCCGTGGCGCCCGGGCAAGTCCGCGCAAATTTCGAGGTAGTCCGGTGCATATGCAGACACAGCCCACGCAGACCTCCCTTGATGCTCTGCTCGCCAGCATCGGCGCACCGGAGCTTCCCCTTGACCTTGCCAGCGCGCGGGTGGCGGCGGTCTATGGCCTCACCGGCGAATGGCGCCGGCTGGGCGGCGAGCGGGAGCAGAATTTCCGCCTGACCACCGCGGACGGGGCACAGTTCGTGGTCAAGATTGCCTCTCTGGAGGAGCCGGCCGGGAGCCTTGCGTTCCAGATCGAGGCGCTGGACCATATTGCCCGGATGGACCCGGACCTGCCCGTGCCGCGCGTGGTGCGGACCCTTGCGGGCGCGCCCATGGCCACGATTGCCGGGGCGGGCGGAAAAGACCATGTGCTGCGCGTCCTCACCTTCCTGCCGGGGCAGATCCTGCTCGACGCCATCGCGGCGGAGCAGCGGACGCTTGGCGCGCCGGAGCTGATCGCCCTCGGCGCCATGAGCGGGCGTCTGGCCCGCGCGTTGCAGGGCTTCCATGGCCGGGGCGCGCCGGACCGCATGCCCTGGGACCTCAGAAGCGCGCCGGTTCTCGCCGCCGGCCTGCTGGACCACATGCCCGCCCGCATCCGCCCCACGGCGGCGGCGCTTCTGCCGGAGCTGGAGGCCAGCCTGAGCGGGGCCCTGCCACGGCTGCGCGGGCAGGTGATCTACAACGACTTTCACGAGTCCAACATTCTGGCCGCGTTTGAACCGGCGTTCCGTATCGCGGGCATCATCGACTTCGGAGACATGGTCTACGGGCCTGTGGCCCAGGATCTGGCGGTGACCATTGCCTCGCTGATCCACTGGAGCGCGGACCCGGTGTTCGCCGCAAGCTGCCTTGCGCGCGGCTATCAGCGCCACATGCCGCTGGCCGCCGAAGACCTGGCCCTGCTGCGCGATCTGGTGCTGGCCCGGCTGCTGCTGCAGGTGGGCATCGTCTCCTATCAGTCCGCCGCCAGTGGCTCCGGCGTGCCGCTGGATGATCTGCAGCCGCTCTACATGAGCGCAATCGAGCGCCTGTCCAAGGTAAGTGCGGCGGATTTTGCCGCCGGCATCCTGCCCTCCGTCGTGCCGGTCAGCCTGCCTGCCGCCGCGACCGGCGCAAGCCCGGCGCCCGCCCTGCTGCAACAGCGTGAGGCCGTGCTCGGCAAGACCTACACCTTCTACAACGAGCCGCTGGAACTGGTGCGGGGCCGGGGCTCCCGGGTCTATGATGCGGCGGGCAAGGAATATCTCGACTGCTACAACAATGTCGCCAATCTCGGGCACTGCCACCCCTATGTGGTGGAGGCTCTGGCGCGGCAGGCGGCGACGCTCAACACCAACTCGCGCTACCTGCACAAGGAAGTCGTGCGGCTGGGCGAACGCCTGTCGCAGACCCTGCCGCCGCATCTGGACACGTGGATCTTCGTCTGCACCGGATCGGAGGCGAATGACCTTGCCGTGCGCATGGCACGGGCGGTGACGGGCAAGGAAGGCATCGCCGTCACCGAAAACAGCTATCACGGCAACACCTCTGTCAGCGCGCCGCTGTCGCTGATCGACTATGACGCGGACAGCCGCCCGGCGTGGGTGGAAGCCGTGCCGCCGCCAAACCTTTACAGGGGCCTCTACGGGGGCCTCCACCGCCAGGGCGGCAACGATGCCGGGGCGAAATATGCCGGTCATCTCGATGATGCAGCGGACAGGCTGGCGCAGAATGGCAAGGGGCTGGCCGGGCTGATGATCGACTCGATCTTCGATGCGAACGGGGCCCTCGTGCCGCCGGATGGCTACATGCAGCAGGTCTATGCCGCCGCCCGCCGTCATGGCGCGCTGACGATTGCCGACGAGGTGCAGATGGGCTTTGCCCGCTCCGGCACCCACATGTGGGGCTTCCAGGCCTTTGATGTGGAGCCGGACATCGTCACCATGGGCAAGCCCATGGGCAACGGCCACCCGGTCGCAGCCCTTGTCACCCGGCGGGAGATTGCCGCAAGGCTGCAGACGGCAGGGGGCTACTTCAACACCTTCGGCGGCAACACCGTTTCCTCCGTGGTGGCCAATGCCTGCCTCGACGTGCTGTGGGGCGAGGACCTGCAAGGCAACGCAAGGCGGAGCGGGGAGATCCTCAAGGCGGGGCTTGAAGAGATGCAGGCGCGCCATGAACTGATCGGCCACATCCAGGGGCGCGGCCTTTTCCTCGGCGTGGAACTGGTCACCAGCCGGGAGACGAAGGCGCCCGCAAAGCTGGCGGCACGCTGGGTGCGCGAGCACATGAAGGCATCCGGCGTTCTGGTGTCCTCGACGGGGCCGCTCGGCAACATCATCAAGATCAGGCCGCCGCTGGTGTTCAGCGCTGCCGATGCCGCGATGTGCCTGCAGGCGCTGGACAGCGCACTGCAACAGGTGCCCGCCGGATTGCGCAAGGCAGACTGATCCCGTCTGCGGCGCGTGCGCTGTCTCCATGCCCGATGATTTCGGGGGGGCCTGAAGCCCGGCCCTTTCACGGGCGGAAGGCGCCAGCCTCACGGCGTTCGGGAGACACCGGCCGGGAGCGGGTTTTTGGCAAGTTCCTCGGTGATTTCGGGTTCAAGCGGGACATTGAAGCTGCCCAGAATGAAGCCAAGCACCGTGTAGAAACCCACTGTCGCCATCAGGTCCAGGAGGCCATCTGTTCCGGCCAGCTGGACAACCTCTTCCTGAAGGGCGGGCGGGAGGCGGTGGCGGGCGAAAAGCTCGTCGACTGCGGCGCAAAGGATCCGGTCGCCAGGCTCCATTGCGTCCAATGGGCCCGCGATGGACGCAAGGCGCGCATCCGCAATGCCGCAGGCCCGGCCGCGGCTGACGTGATGCGCCCATTCATAGGAGGAGCCGGTCCTGACGCCTGTGCGCAGGATGACGATCTCACTGCGCTGCTTGCCGAGGGCTCCATTCAGGACGACATGCTTCCGCAGCGGCGCCCAGGCCGCAAGCAGCGCAGGATGATGGGCCATGACGCGGTAAACGTTGAGCCGCCCGGCGAAGGTGTCTCTCACCTCTTCCAGCGATGCCGGCCAGTCCTTGTCCTCGATTGGATGCAATTCCAAGATCTTCCTCCCGTTTCAGACCGGCACAAACCGCATCGGCAGCCGCGAGAAGCCCCGTAGAACGTTGTTCATCGCGAGCGTGGGCTCGCCGGTCTCGATACGTGCAACTTTCTTCAGTATCGCCGCCAGGATCGATTTCATTTCGAGGCGTGCTAGCTGCATTCCGGCGCAGGCGTGAATGCCGTGTCCAAAGCCGACATGATCCGGCAGGGGCCGTTTCACATCGAAGACCTGCGGATTGGTCCAGCGCCTTTCGTCGCGGTTGGCCGATGCATAGAGAATGAGAACGCGCGCGTCCTTCTGCAAAGGGATGCCGTCCAGTTCGGTATCCCGTGACACGATGCGGGTGAAGCCCCGGATTGGCGATTCCAGCCGGACGGCCTCGTTGATGGCGTTTGAAATCAGGGACGGCGTTTCCCGCAGAAGAGCCCATTGCTCCGGGTTCTTGCCCAGCTGATACATCAGATGGCCGGTTGCGAAGATCGTCGTGTCCAGACTCGGGCCGAGATAGTCGCGCATCAGCACCTGCACGCGGCTGCTTTCGATCAGCCCGTCCCGGGCGGCATCATACAGCTTTGCGACCCAGCTGCCCGGCCGGACCTTGTCCTGCGTGGCGCCTGCGTTCGTATATGCGCGCATTTCGTGGACAATCGGCAGTGCCTTTTCCGCACGCTCGTTGTCGCCCCCAAGCATGTCGAAAACCGCAGCGGCCCATTTCAACTGATTTTCGCGGCCGAAGTCGGGCATCCCCACCAGCTCGGTGACGATCGACAGCGGGAGATATTGCGCAAGATCGAGCATGCCGTCGAACGTGTCCCGTGCGATCAGCCTGTCGATCAGGTCCCCGGCAGAGGACGCTATCCTGTCCTTCACCTCCTGCAAGGCCTGCGCCGTCAGGGGAGCGCCGACGATCTTGCGCAGCTTGTCATGCAAGGGCGGATCGGAGGCAAGCAGGTTGCCGGGTGCCATCTCATTTGCCCGGCGGTTGGCGGCAACGCCCTTGCCGGACTGAAACACCTCATGGTCAGCCAGGCATTTGCGGACATCGGCGTGCCGCCCGACCGCCCAGAGATCATTGCGGGGCAACCAGACCGCCGCGCCCAGATCGCGGATGCGCGCGTAATGCGGATAGGGATCGCGCAAGACGTCTCCGTCATAGAGGTCCACGTCATACTCGGGTCTAACGTCTTCAGCTCTCACGCGTTTTCTCCCGGTTTCGCTCAAGGTGCCCTCTTCAGCTAGGGCCTAAACCCGGTCAGGAACAACGGCCATTCCGGCTGTGTCCAAGGAGTGGACACTCCGCGCGGCGCAATTGTCCACTGGGTGGACGCATCGCTGAATGAGGATGGGCGCAGTCCTGAAGAATTATATCAGGGCTTGATCAGGGCCGGACAGCGCCCTGCGCCGCCCGCAGGCCGGCAACCTCCTTCAAGCCGAACAGCCAAAGATGGACCCAATGACAAAGATCCATTTCATATCCGCAACTGGCATTGAAACCGTCATCGACGCCCGCGACGGGGACAGCGTCATGCATGCTGCGATCCTCAACGATGTGGAGGGAATCCTGGCCGAGTGCGGCGGTTCGATGATGTGCGCAACCTGTCACTGCTATGTCGATCCGGCCTGGCAGGACAGGGTCACGCCGCCATCGGAGCCGGAGGCCGGCATGCTGGCCTCTGCCGCAAGCGCGGTCAGGGCAACAAGCAGGCTCTCCTGCCAGATCACCGTGGGACCGGAGCTGGAGGGCCTCGTCATTCACCTGCCCGAGGCCCAGCTATGAGCGCCGGCCGGCGGGTGGTCATTGTTGGAGCGGGGCAGGGAGGCTTCCAGACCGCAGCCTGTCTGAGGCAGGAAGGGTTCGCAGGATCTATCCTGATGATCGGAGACGAGCCCGGCCTGCCCTATCAGCGGCCGCCCCTTTCCAAGGCCTATCTCAAGGAAGGGGATGCGGCCCGGCTGGAATTGCGCCCCCGCGCCTTCTACGAGCGGCTTGGCATTGAACTTGGCATGCCGAATGCGGCGCTGGAGATCGACCGGCAAAACCAGATCCTGCACACGGCAGATGGCGCGCGTCATCCATATGACAGCCTTGTTCTGGCGACAGGCAGCGCCTGCTTCCGGCCAGCGGTTCCGGGCGCCGGACTGCCCGGCATCTGCGAATTGCGTTCGCTGAAGGACGCGGACAGACTGCGCGAGGCGCTGAAGACAGCCAGACGCATCGTGGTGATCGGCGGCGGTTTCATCGGCCTCGAATTTGCGTCGGTGGCGCTGCAGGCCGGGCACGCGGTCACCCTGGTTGAAGCGCTGCCGCGGCTGATGGCGCGCGCGGTATCCGCCAGCCTGTCCAGCGCATTTGCACGCTTCCATCAGGCTTCCGGTCTGACGCTGAAGTTGTCGGAGAGCGTCAGGGAGATCACGGCCGGAGCGCAAGGCGGTTACTGCGTTGCGCTCGGCAGCGATCAGATCGAATGCGACCTGGTGCTGATGGCGACCGGGGTGCGCCCCAATGTTTCACTGGCCGCTTCGGCTGGACTGGTGATTGAAAACGGTGTCAGCGCCGGTGGGACGCTGCAAACCTCTGATCCGCAGATTTTTGCGCTTGGCGACTGCGCTTCGTTTCCAGATCCCTTCACCGGGCGGCGTGTCCGGCTGGAGTCCGTTCAGGCGGCGGTCGATCATGCGCGGCTGGTCGCGAAAAACATCGCGAAGCAGGAGGCGTCGGTCTATGGCGCGCTGCCCTGGTTCTGGAGCGACCAGGGCGGATGGAAACTGCAAATTGCAGGCCTTTCGCTGCCCGGTGACGATGAGGTTCTGATCGAACGGGACGGCCGGCCGCTCTCTGTTTTCCGCTTCAGGTCCGGCAGGTTCGTGGCGCTTGAGACCGTGAACGGGCCTTCGGAGCACATGGCCGCACGGAAGATCCTGCAGGCGCCGGTCTCCCTGTCGCGCAAGGACCTGGAAGAGCGGGACTTTGACCTGAAGGGGCTTGCCCAGACCATCGCGAAGGAGGGCTGAGCGGATGGCCCGCAACGTCCTGAGCGCGCATTTGTCCATACTGCGAACGCAGCTGCTCTTCGGCTGGCCCCAGGGTGAGGCCGCGCATACCAAGGGTTTATCCAATCGCTTTGACAGTTGCCGAGGTTTGAAATGACACAATATCCTCACATGGTCCCGGTGGTCATCATCGGCGCTGGCCCGACCGGTTTGACGCTCGCCAATCTTCTTGCGGCATATGGTGTCGATTTCATCATCGTGGACAGGGAGCCCGGCCCCCTCGACCTGCCGCGCGCCATCGTTCTCGACGACGAGGGCGCGAGAACGATGCAGGTTTTCGGCCTTGATGACAGCTACCTCCAGTCAACTGTCGCAGCCGCCGGCTCGCGCTACTTCACCGACAAGGGGGAGTGTTTTGCGGAAACGGGGCCGGGTCCGATGACATACGGCTTCGCCAAGCGGCAATATATCTACCAGCCCGAACTTGAGGCGGCGCTGCGCGAAAGGCTGGAGCAGCAGCGGCCGGGTGCCCTGTTCTATTCCTCGGATGTGGTGGACATCGCCTGCGGGGACGGGCAGGCGGCCGTTATGGTCAAGGCACCCGACGGCAGCCTGCATACGATTTCCGCCAGCTGGGTTGCGGCCTGTGACGGCGGCCGCAGCCCGATGCGGGAAAGGCTGGGCATCGCCATGTCCGGCAACACCTACAAGCAGGACTGGATCGTTCTCGACATGACGGATGATCCCGACCGCTCCCTCTTGTCCAAATTCTTCTGCAGCAACGTGCGCCCGGCCGTCAGCGTGCCCGCACCCAACGGAGGGCGCCGCTACGAATTCATGCTTCTTCCGGGCGAAACGCGGGAGGAGGTCCTGGAAACCGGCTTCCTGACTGGCCTGTTGAAGCCCTTCCGCAGCTATGACGAGGCGCATGTCCTGCGCAAGACCGTCTATACGTTCCACGCCCGCATTGCGGACAGGTTCCGCGACAAGCGGATCCTGCTGATGGGAGACGCTGCCCATCTGACCCCGCCCTTTGCGGGGCAAGGCATGAATGCGGGCCTGCGCGATGCTCACAACGTTGCGTGGAAGCTGGCCGCCAGCCTTCTTGGCGGCGCCAGCCCGTCGATCCTCGACACCTACGATTCAGAACGCCGCAAACCCGCCTGGGACATGATCCTGCTCGCGGTTTCCATGGGCAATTTCGTCATGCCGCTGGGTGAAGAGGATATCCGCTTCCGGGATCATCTCCTGAAGGCACTGGGGCCATTTCCGGCGGTCAAGGATTACCTCATGACGATGCGGTTCAAGCCGAAGCCGCGGCATGAGGCGGGGCTTTATCTCGACCTTGGCGCACAGATGCTCGAAGCCTCTCTGGTGGGGGAAATGATCCCGCAGCCCACCGTTCACCGTGACGGGCGGTCCGTCAGGCTCGACAGGCTCCTGGGCGCCGGTTTTGCGCTTCTGGCCCAAAGCGATGCGGGCGCCGGAGCCATGCAGCAGCTGGACCGGACGGAACTGCTCGGCCTGCCCCTGTCGAAGGTCATCCTTTCTTCGGGGTTCCTGAACGCTTCGGCCGGGGCGTGGCAGGCCGGGCCGGAGGCCGCCGCCATTGCCCGGCCGCTCCTCACCCATCGCGATCAGGTCATGCTGATCCGGCCCGACCGCTACTGTGCCGCCGTCTTCCCGCCCGCGGAGCTGCAGGCGGGACTGGAGCGCTATCTCTCGCTCATGGCCGCTGCGGACGAGGACAGTTCCCCCGCAATGGCCTGCGCGCAGCTCAGCAGTTCCTCGCGGCAGGTCTCCACCGCCTGATCGAAACTCATGGCTGAGGCGATCCAGATCAGCGTGAGACAGGCAATCGGCCGCCCGTCCTTCAGGACCGGCGCGGAGATGCTCATCGTCTTGTCGTTGAAGCCCTTGGTCCGGTAGCCGAGTCCCAGACGGCGGCACTGCTCGATGATGTGGTCGAGCGGTCCGTCCTGCAGGTAGTAGGGCTTGGAAATGCCGGTCTCGGCTTCGAGCCCGGACAGGATGTGCAGGCGCTCTTCGTCCGGGCAAAAGGCGATATGGGCGCGTCCTCCGGACGTATCCAGCACGGGAAGACACCGCCCCACCATGCCGTGATCCACCGAGAACGGGCTCAGGAAATGGGTGGACTCCCGGATCTCCATCTTGAAATCGCGGAACACGACGAGATCGAGCGGCCAAAGCACGCGCCGCGCCGTCTTCATCATCTGCGGAACGGCAATCTGCGACACCCAGTAGTCATCACGGAAACCGGAGCTCAGCGTGCGGGTTGTCAGGGTCGGGCGCCATGTGTCGTCAGAAGAGCCCCGGACGACGAAGCCAAGCGATTCCAGGGTTTCGAGCAGCCGGTAAGCTGTCGGCCGCGGGATGCCGGCCGCCTTGGCGACGTCTGCCGCCTTCATGCCATTGCGATGATTGACGGCCTGGAGAACAGCCAGGCCCCGCTCCAGCGAGCGGACGCTGCTAAAGGTTGAAATGGCCTGCCCCTCCTCGTTCGTCCACGCAGTGGACACTCCCGGCAGAGAAATTGCACCTGATTTGACCCATGTCAATGCTGCGGATGGCGAAGCGCGAGGAGGCGCCGCCACGGAGGAGCAGATGATCCGATTGCGCAATTTTTCGGAGACCCTATCGCGGATGCTGGCGCTGGTGGGTTTCTTCGGCCTCTTCATTCTGGCCAGCATGACGTCCCTGGACATCCTGATGCGCTGGGTCCTGTCGATGCCGCTGCAGGGGGTCAATGACGTCAGCGCCGTCGTCATGGCCGTCGTCATCTCCTCCTGTGTCCCGGCCAATCTGGCATTCAAGCAGAATATCCGCGTGGAAATGCTCGGGGCGGCGGCCGGCCCTTTCGTGGAACGGATCCTTGAGGCCTTTGCCAGCGTTCTGACGCTCGTCTTCATCGGGCTGATCGCCTGGCAGTTCATTCCCTACACCTGGGGCCTGAAAGAGGCGGGCAATACCACGTGGGTGCTGTACTGGCCGCTCTGGCCCTGGTGGCTCGCGGCGACGGGCATGCTGAGCTTTGCAGCGCTCGTTCAGGCCGTCGTCACCGTTGACGACCTGCTTTCCGTCTTCAAGGCCCGGCCACGGTCCGCCAGCCAGTGAGCGTGGAACGGACATGCCGGACTTTCAAAAGAAAACCCACGCGACTTGTGACGGAGCATCCATATGGATCCGCTAATTCTTGCCCTGGCCGGGTTCTGCATCATGCTTGCCCTGATAGCGCTCAAGGTGCCGATCGGCGTCTCCATGGCCCTTTGCGGTGTCGCCGGATTTGCCCAGATTGCCGGCTGGGGCGCGGCCGTCTCCCTCATTGCCAGCGAGCCGGCATCGGCCATGTCCAATCTGGATCTCTCGGTCATTCCCCTGTTCATGCTGATGGGCAGCCTGGCGGTGGCGGGCGGGCTTGCAACCGACATCTACGATGTGGCGGAAGCCCTGATCGGTCACAGGCGGGGCGGGCTGGCGACGACGACCATCGTGGCCAGCGCGGGTTTCGGCTCGGTCTGCGGCTCGGCGGTCGCCACCACGGCAACCTTCGGGCGGGTCGCGATGCCTGAAATGCTTGCGCGCGGATACAAGCCGGGGCTTGCGGCCGGTGCGGTCGCTGCGGGGGGGACCCTCGGGATCATCGTGCCGCCTTCGGGGATCGCGATCCTCTATTCCGTTCTCAGCGAGCAGTCGATCCTGCAGCTCTTTGCCGCCTGCGTCATCCCTGCGATGCTTGCGGTCCTCTCCTATCTCATCGCGATCCAGATCTCCGTGAGGCGCGATCCGGACGCCGCACCTCCCGGCGAGATGCTGCCGCTGCCTGCAAGACTGCGGGCAGCAAGAAAGGCCTGGAGCGTCATCGTGCTCGCAACCGCGGTGCTGGGCGGCATCTATTCGGGCATCTTCACAGTGAACGAGGCCGCTTCGGTCGGCGTCTTCATCGCCTTCCTCTTCCTCGTGATGCGCGGCAAACTCACGCGCAAGACGTTTGTGCGCATTCTGGCCGATGCCAGCTCTGCTTCGGCGATGATCTACATCATGGTGTTCGGCGCGAACATCTTCTCCTATTTCATCTCGATCACGGGCGCCGCCGCTTTCATCATCAACGCCATCGCCGTGCTGCCCGTGCCCCCGGTCGTGATCATCTTCGGCCTGGTCGGCGTCTACATCTTCCTCGGGGCATTCTTCGACGAGGTCGCCGCGCTGGTGATCACCCTGCCGTTCGTGATCCCGCTGATGCAGCATCTCGGATACGACCTGATCTGGTGGGGCGTCATCAACATCATCCTGATCGGCCTTGGCATGCTGACGCCGCCGATCGGCATCAACGTGATGCTCCTGAACACGATGTACCGGGAGATCCCGATGGGCGTGATCATACGGGGTGTCGTGCCCTTCATCTGCGCCGGCATCTTCATGCTCGTCATTCTCATCGCCTTTCCCCAGCTCAGCCTCTGGCTTCCGTCCGTCCTGCAATAGGGGATGGCTGTCCGCAGCGCGGACAGTTGCAACAGGCTGCGGGCCCGGGCGCGCAGGCGCTCCTAAAATCGAAACTCAAGGCAAACAAACACAGAGGGAGGAATCATGAAACTCAATGTCATTCTCGCCGCCGGATGCGCGGCAATACTCACCCTCGCCCCGGCGCAGGCGGAGACGCTCCGGTTTTCCAGCTTCGAGCCGCCCAACGCCTTCATCACCGCGGAAGTGCTGACGCCCTGGGCAAAGGACGTGAGCGAGGCGTCCGGCGGTGAAGTGACCATTCAGATGTTCCCCGGCGGGACGATGGGCCGTGATCCGGCTCAGCAGATCCAGATGGTCGAGCAGGGCGTTGCCGATATTGCCTGGGTCATCCCCGGCTACACCCCCGGCCGTTTCGCCGAGGGCACCGTCGGTGAGCTGCCTTTCCTCGTCAGAAGCTCCAGGGCCGGTTCCGCCGCCATGTGGAAGATGTATGAGGAGGGGCTGTTCAAGGGCGATTACGACAAGTTCAAGATGCTCTGCATCTGCTCTTCGCCGGCAAACTTCATCGGCGCGACGCGGCCGGTCCGGGAGCCGGGCGACATGAAGGGCCTGAAGATGCGGGCGCCCGGACCGACCATGCTGTCGGCCATCAGTGCGCTTGGCGCTGTGCCCGTGGGCGGGATTACGGCGCCCGCGCTTGCCGAGTCGCTGAGCCGCGACCTGATCCAGGGCACGTTCCTGCAATGGGGCGTGGTCGAAAGCTTCCGGCTTGGCGAGGTGCTGCCCTTCTACAACGAGGTGCCGCTGGGGGCCACGCCGATGCTGGTCATCATGAACAAGCAGAAATACGAAAGCCTGCCGCCAAAGGCCAAAGCTGCGATCGACCAGTTTGCAGGCGAGGCCTTTTCGGAAAGGTTCGGCACGTCTTTTGACGCCTACATGACTGAGGCGAGGGACCGCATCGCCGCAAAGAACAAGCCCGAGATCTTTACGCCGGACGAGGCGCAGGCAGCCGTCTGGCAGCAGACGGTCGAGATCGCAACCACCGACTGGCTCGCCAGGACCCCGGACGGACAGAAGATCTATGACGCCTTCACCGCCGCCCTGAAGGCCGCAGGCACCAACTGAACCGCAACCGGGCCGGCCGGCGCCCTGCCGGACGGCCCCACCCCGGAAGGCAATCGGCATGACGCTCATAGGGTTGGGCTATATCGGTATCGGCTCGCGCCAGACCGAAGCCTGGGATCACTTTTCGACACAGCTTCTGGGCATGCAGAAGATCGACGCGGCAGCCTCGGTCCGGGCCTATCGCATGGACGACCGCAAGCAGCGGCTCATCGTTTCGGGCGAAGCGCCGGAAGGGCTGGATTTCCTTGGCTGGGAAACAGCTACGCTTGAAGACCTGGATGCGCTCGCCGGCCGTCTCGACAATGCAGGCGTTGCAGTCAAGCGCGAACCTGCCGCCCTGGCCGCTCAGCGCCACGTGCACGCGCTGATCTCGTTTCACGATCCGGAAGGCAACAGGATCGAAGTCTTCTGCGGCCCGGAGAGTGCCACCGATCCTTTCCGGCCCGGCCGGCCCGTCTCCGGGTTCAAGACCGGCGCCCTCGGCATGGGGCATGCGGTGCTGCATGCGCAGAATACCGATATTCTTCTGCCCTTTTATCGCGACCTGCTGGGGTTCAGCGTCACCGACTACGGCGTCACGCCCTACAAGCTCTATTTCTTTCATGTGAACGGGCGCCATCACAGCTTTGCCATGGTGGGCTCCGGACGTCAGGGCCTGCATCATTTCATGGTCGAGCTGCTTTCGCTCGACGATGTGGGGCAGGGCTATGATCTGGCGCAGGCGGAGCAGGACCGCCTTGCCTATACGCTCGGGCGCCATTCCAACGACCATATGCTGAGCTTTTATGCTCACTCGCCCTCCGGCTTCTTCGTGGAATACGGCTGGGGCGCCACGGTCATCGAACCGGAAAGCTGGACACCGCACGAGACCTTCGACGGGCCGAGTTTCTGGGGCCATGAGCGCCTGTACATGCCCGAAGGATCCGCAGACCGTATACGCCTGCGCGAGATGCGCTTCGCCGCGGCGGAAAAGGGCCTGCGCGCGCCCAATCCCGGCAGCAACTGCGCCTGGCTGGACAGCATCATCCGCCAGGAATGATGCCAGCGCCCGGCCGGCCTCCTCAAATACTGGCCAAACCCCTGCGGCGGCTGAGCCGGTACGGGGCTGAATGCGCCCGCATCGCAAGATCGGGCATGAGCCGTTTCGTCACCCATAATCTACCGACTGGAGAGAATGACACATGCGAGTTTGTTCCTATGAGACCGCTGACGGGCAGGCGTCATACGGCCTGATCAAGGACGGCCGGATCTTTGACGCCGGCGCCTCCTTCCGGGCACGCTATCCCGATCTGCGGTCCGTTCTGGAGGCTGGTGCGCTTCAGTCCCTTGAAACAGCGGCCGGGGCGTCTTCACCGCTCGATCCGGCCAGCGTGACCTTGCTGCCGCCGGTTCCGCGGCCGGACAAGATCCTCTGCATCGGCCTGAACTACATGACGCATATTCAGGAAACGGGCCGCGAGCGCCCGGCCAAGCCTTCGATCTTCACGCGCTATCCTTCCTCGCTCGTCGGGCACGGGGTGCCGCTGATCCGCCCCAGGGTTTCCGACTGGTTCGACTTCGAGGGCGAGCTTGCCGTGGTGATCGGCAAAGCGGGGCGGGCGATCAGCGCCGCGGATGCGGCCGGTCACATCGCCGGATACACCTGCTTCAACGACGGGTCGATCCGCGACTTCCAGCGTCATACGACCCAGTTCTGGGCCGGGAAGAACTTCGACCGCAGCGGCTCCATGGGGCCGTGGCTTGTGACCGCTGACGAGCTTGCCGACCCTGAAGCGCAGCATATGACGACACGCCTCAATGGCGAGGTTGTCCAGTCGACGCCCATCTCCGATCTGGCTTTCAGCATACCGGCGCTGATCGAATATCTGTCCACCGTCACGGAACTTCTGCCGGGAGACGTGATCGCGACGGGCACGCCGAGCGGAGTTGGCCTGTTCCGGGAGCCGAAGCTCTTCATGAAGCCCGGCGACCGGATCGAAGTCGAGATCACCGGCATCGGCACGCTGGCCAACATGATCCAGGCGGAAGACTGAGAAGCGGGCGGCCCGCTGGTGCTGGCCGTCCGGCAGGCACCAGCGCCGGGCTGCGCTGCCGGCATGGTGCTGCCCGGCGGGGTGGCTGCCCGGGCGTCACCCGCCGGTGCTGATCCGCACGGTGGTGGGCACCTTGTGCTCGTGGACTTCCAGAACGCAATCGAAGGCGGTGTTCTGGCGCAAGGCGGCGCTGAGCGCGGGCAGGTTCAGGCCCTTCTGCGTGAGCGCGCGCACCGCCGGGCCGGGCATTAGGCGCGTGGCCAGCAGGGCAAGGCGGCCGGGAATGCGGGTGTGCCGGTCCGGCCCGGCCTCCGTGTGCTTGGTGATGTGAACGGGGTTCATGGTCTTCATCCTTCCGGTGAGAGGCGAGGGGCAGGGGATGTTTCAGGGGCCCTGCCGTATTGGGCCAGCACCAGCCGGATGATGCCGTGCATGGCCTCCAGATCCGGCAGGCTGCCGAGGGCGGCTTCCGACACGAGGCCCTGATAGAAGGCGAGGACAAAACCGGCGAGCGTTGCGGTCTCTTGCGGCGAAAGGTCCGGCCTTGTGCGGGCGAGCTGCGCGCGCAGCGCATCGCGGATCCGGCTGCGCCCCTCCTGAAACACCTTCAGCAGATCCGGCCGCACGGCCACTTCGGCATGGATCATCGGTGTCGCCCGGGCGCGGCCATCGCTGGCGGCAGCCTTCAGATCGGCAAGGAACTGGCCGATGACCTCATCAAAGCTCAACACTTCTGCGGCCGCCGTGATCGCATCCGCGCTTTCCGCCGTGCTGGCGGTGATGCCGTCGGCGATCAGGTCGTCCTTGGTCCTGTAGTAATTGTAGACCGCCCCGGCGCTGAGGCCCGCTTCGGCAAAAATCTCGCGCATGGTGGTGGCCTGAATGCCCTTGCGCGCAAAACACCGCGCCGCCGCCGCACGGATCTGCTGACGGCGCTCCTCAAGTTTTTCCGGGCTGATGCGGGGCATGGCTCACTCATATAAAACGGACAAACGTTTTATATTATTGGACAGAGCCGACTGCAAGCGGCTTTCCGCCTTGCCAGAGAGGGCGGTTGCGGGCCAGTCATGGGAAAGGCCGTGGGTGGTCCCTTGCGTTGAAGCCCCGGACCGGATCAGCCCGCGGCGCCCCGGATCGCAGGGTGAGCCCGTCCGGACGCCGCAGGGATTTGCTCAATCCCCGGCACGGCAAGTCATCGGGTAACGGGCTTGAGCATTTTCAAGGCGTGATGCGTCAGCATCGAAAGCCTTGGTCTTACGGCTTCTGGCTCTTCAGATAGGCCACCAGCTTTTCGCCCGCGATTTCGATGTGCTTGCGGGTGAGCTGGCCTGCGGTTGCGGCGTCGCGGGCCTTGCAGGCGTCCAGAATGGCCTGATGCTCGTCAATCGCGTGGCGCATGCCTTGCACGAAATACAGAACGAGACGGACGTAGCGCTCAACCAGATCATTGGTCTTGTCGATGACCGACAGAAAATAGGGCTTGTCGGAATCCTTGTAGAGCGCGCGGTGAAAGGCGCGGTTCAGGTCGCCCCAGCGCAAGGGGTCGGTTTCGGCGGCAAAGGCATCGCAATGGCGCTGTGCTTCGGCGAGGGTTTCGTCGGTCATCAGGGGCACCGCCAGTTCGATGACGATGGGTTCGATCAGGGCGCGGAACTGGAAGATCTCGGTGATCTGTTCGACAGACAGCGACGCGACCACGGCGCCCTTGTGCCTTTCCGAAACAACCAGACCCTGGGCTTCCAGCCGCTGCATGGCTTCGCGCACGGGAATGCGTGACACCCGGAACATCTGCGCAATCGTGTCCTGGCGCAGCGCCTCGCCCTCTCCGACCTCGCCCCGGATGATCGCATCACGCAGGGCGTCATAAATCACATCGGCAGACGAGGCCTGCTTGCTGAGGTCTGACGCCCGTAATTTCAAGCCGCTGGTCACGACCGAATCCTCTCAACCCATGAATTGACGTCACTGATAGCCCTAATCCGAAGCCAGGAAAACAGCCATCGCCCCGAAGTGCAGATGGGATATTGTAGATTGGATCCAATTGTGCAAATCTGACTGGGTTCCGGCTTTGGAGAGGGCCGGTGGAATGACTGGAGCCAATAATTCAGAAGGGGATCATCATGAAACTGCCCGTCATGACCGGCGTTGCGGCACTCGCGGCATGCCTGTTCGTCACACCGGTGCTTGCTGACAAGCTCGACGATATCATCGCCTCCGGCGTGCTGCGCTGCGCGGTCACGCTCGACTTCCCGCCCATGGGATTGCGCGATGAGGACAACAAGCCTGCAGGCTTTGATGTAGACACCTGCGCTGATCTTGCCGCGGCCCTTGGCGTCAAATACGAGATTGTCGAGACGCCGTTTCCCGACCGCATTCCTGCCCTCGTCTCGGGCCGTGCCGATGTTGGCGTCGCCTCGACCTCCGACACGCTTGAGCGCGCCAAGACCATCGGCTTCTCGATCCCCTATTTTGCCTTCAACAATGTCGTGCTGACCCGCGCCGATACAGGGATCGAAAGCTACCAGGACCTTGCCGGCAAGAACCTCGGCTCGGTCGCGGGTGTCTTTGAGGCCATCGCGCTTGAGGAAGATTTCAACACATGGAAGGCGGGCGGCTCCTTCCGCACGTTCCAGAGCCAGGCCGATGTGTTTCTGGCGCTCAACCAGGGCCAGATCGACGCAACGGTCGTGACCGGCACCGTTGCTGCGGCCACCATTGCATCCGGCAATTTCAACGGGTTCAAGATCGCGGGCGAAGCGCCCTATCTGGTTGATTATGTGTCGCTGATCGCGCCGCGCCAGGAGTTTGGCCTGCTGAACTACCTCAACCTCTTCGTGCACCAGCAGTACCGCACGGGCCGGTATCAGGAACTGTTCGAAAAGTGGGTTGGCGCCGGGGCCGAGCCGCCTGCGCTTGCGCTGGGTAGCATCTACTACTGACCGTCCGGTTTGCGGGGGCGAGGCTCGTCTTGCGGGCCCCCGCAGTTCGCCAGCAGCGGCAGGCGCAATCCGCCTGCCGCGGTTCGAAAACCGGGACATGCGCAATGTTCAACGTCAATTACACCTTTCACTGGAACCAGGCCTTCCGGGCCCTGCCGCAGATGCTGGACGGGGCGCTGGTCACGCTGCAGATCGCCGTTCTGTCGATGATCATCGGGACTGTGGCGGGGGTGCTGCTTGCGCTTGCCAAGGAGGCCCGCACGGCGCCGCTGCGCTGGTTCGCGGTCTGCTGGATCGAGGCTGCACGCAACACGCCGGCGCTGTTTCAGGTCTACATGATCTATTTCGGCATTCCGGCCGTTCTGCAGCTGGCGGGCCGTCAGTTCGGGATCGATTTCCGCGCCATGGGGATCAATGTGTTCTATCTCGACTCCTATTGGGCGGTCCTGACAGGCATTGCCTTCAACAATGCGGGCTATCTGGCCGAAACCTTCCGGGGCGGGCTGAGGGCGGTGCCGGGCACGCAGATGCGGGCGGCCCGGTCCCTGGGCTTCAACGCGGCCGGTGCCTTCCGGCTGATCGTGCTGCCGCAGATGTTCCGTGCCGTGTTCCATCCGATGACCAACCAGATGGTCTGGGCAATCCTGATGACGTCTGTCGGCATCTTTGTCGGGCTCAACACCGATCTCACCGGCGTGACGCAGCAGCTCAATGCCCGCACCTTCAGGACGTTCGAGTTCTTCGCCCTGGCTGCGGTTCTCTACTACGTCCTCGCCAAGATCGTGACCGGCGGCGCGAGGCTGATCGCCTGGCGGCTGTTCAGATACTAGGGGGAACGGAACATGTTCGGAACCTCTGTCACCTGGGGCGATGTCTCCTTCATGGCGAGCGGTGCGGGCCTCACACTGGCGATCACCTTCTGGGCGATGCTCGGGGGCACGCTGGCGGGGCTGGTCTTCGGGCTCATCCGCACGCAATCGCCCTGGTACGTCAACTATCCCCTGGGCGCTCTGCTCGATGTCCTGCGCTCGGTGCCGCTGCTCATCCAGTTCATCCTGTTCAACTCCTTTCAGTCGATCCTGGGCTGGGGAATGAACCCTTTCGTGACCGGATGCCTGGTGCTGGCGGCCTACACCGCGGCCTTCTGTACGGAGATCGTGCGCGGCGGCATCGAGGCCGTGCCGGTCACGGTCCGCAGGGCGGCGCGGTCGCTTGGCATGACCTACTGGCAGGACATGCGCCACATCGTGCTGCCGCTCGGCACGCGGGTGATGCTGCCCTCCTGGATCGGGCTGTCACTGGGCGTCATGAAGGATACCGCGCTCGTCTATGCGATCGGGGTCATCGAGCTCCTGCGCTCATCGCAGATCATCATCACCCGCAAACCTCATGAGGCACTGGCCGTTCTGGCCATTGCGGGTCTCATCTACTTCCTTGTGAGCCTGCCCGTTTCACGCCTGGGCGCTCGCCTTGAAAAGAAGTGGCGCGAACATGATTGAGATCGAAAACGTCAGGAAATCCTTCGGCGATCTTGAAGTGCTCAAGGGCATTTCAATGACGGTGGACCGGGGCGAGGTGGTGTCGGTGATCGGCGGATCCGGCTCCGGCAAGTCCACCATGCTCATGTGTATCAACGGGCTGGAGACGATTGCATCCGGCCGGATTCTCGTCGATGGCGTGGAGGTTCACAGCAAGGACACCGACCTCAACAGGCTCCGGCGCAACATTGGCATCGTCTTCCAGCAGTGGAATGCCTTTCCGCATCTGACCGTGCTGGAAAATACGACGATTGCCCTGCGCAAGGTGCTGGGAAAGCCCCGCAAGGAAGCCGAGGCGATTGCCGTCAGGCAGCTTGAGCATGTGGGCCTCGGCGGCAAGCTCGATGTCTATCCGTCCCGGCTTTCCGGCGGCCAGCAGCAGCGCATGGCGATTGCCCGGGCACTGGCGATGGAGCCCAGATACATGCTGTTCGACGAGGTGACTTCGGCGCTTGATCCCCAGCTGGTGGGAGAGGTGCTCGACACCATGCGCCTGCTGGCCGCCGAGGGCATGACCATGATCGTGGTCACTCACGAAATGTCGTTTGCGCGCGAAGTATCCAATCGCGTCGCCTTCTTCAAGGATGGGCTGATCCACGAAATGGGCAGCCCGAAACAGATCTTTGAATCGCCGGAACGCCCGGAAACTGCGGCGTTCCTCAAATCCGTGCTCTAATCTGACCAAGCAGGAGAAAACCAATGTGGCAGGGCATCATTCCGGCCGTTACAACCAAGTTCACCGAAGATGACAAGCTCGATTTCAAGGAAATGGAGCGCTGCTTCGCCATTCAGATGGACGCCGGATGCGATGGGCTCATTGCCTGCGGCTCGCTGGGCGAAGGCCCCTTCCTGTCGCATGATGAGCGCATCGATGTGCTGAAGGCCGTCCAGCAGTCCGTCAAGGGCAAGCCGGCGCTGCTGACCATTGCCGAGGCGGCGACCCGCGATGCCTGCCGTCTGGCCGAGCGCGCGGCCCGTGAGGGTGCGTCGGGTCTGATGGTCGTGCCTTCGACGATCTATCACACCAACCGCGATGAAACGGTGTCCAACCTCAAGGCCATTGCGGAAGCCGCAGGGCTGCCGGTGATGGTCTATTCCAACCGCGTCGCCTACCGTGTCGATGTCAGCAACGACATGCTGCTGGAACTTGCCGAAACCGGCAAGGGCTTCGTTGCGGTCAAGGAAAGCTCGGACGACATCCGCCGCACCACCGATGCCGTCAGGCTGCTGGCGGGCAAGATGGATGTCTTCACCGGCGTCGACAATCTGGGCTACGAGGCCCTGTGCGTCGGTGCGGCGGGCTGGGTTGCCGGTCTCGTTGTGGCCTTCCCCGCAGAGACGGTGGCGATCTACCGGCTGGTGAAGGCCGGGCGGCACGAAGAGGCCCTGCAGATCTACCAGTGGTTCCGGCCGCTGCTGGATCTCGATGTCTCCACCTATCTGGTCCAGAACATCAAGCTGGCCGAGGCTCTGGCCATCGGATCGAACGAACGGGTCCGGCTGCCGCGCAAGCCCCTGTCCGGTGCCTGGCGGGCCGAGGCCGAGCAGATCATCAAGACGGCCATTGCGACACGTCCGGCCCTGCCGGATCTGTCCCGGTGTGCAGCCTGATGGCCGTTTCAGGACGGGGAGCCTTCCCCGTCCTTTTCCGCTCGTCGAGGAGTTACATGGTGCGCCATTCCCAATACGACGTCTGCATCGCCGGTGCCGGTATCATCGGCCTGTCCATTGCCTTCCGCCTGGCCGAGGCGGGCAAGAGGGTGCTCATCCTCGATCGCAAGGGGATGGCGGCGGAGGCCAGTGCCGGCAATGCCGGTGCATTGGCCTTTGCCGATATCGAGCCGCTGGCCTCGCCGGGCATCATTCTCAAGGCGCCGAAATGGCTGTTCGACCCGCTGGGGCCGCTGTCGCTGCCCTTGGGCTATTTGCCGAGGATTCTGCCCTGGCTCCTCCGCTTCTTCCGGGCCTCGATGCCGGACAGGGTTGCCGGAAGCACACGGGCACAGACCGCCCTCATGGACCTTGCGAGGGTTGAGACCGAAAGCCTCTTCGAGGCTGCGGGCGTGGCGGGCCTGTTGCGGCGTGATGGCGCCCTGTTTCTCTATGAGGGCGAACGGGCCTGGAAAGCCTCCCTTGCCATGTGGGAAACGCGCGGCGCGCACGGCATAGAATTCGAGCATGTGACGGGCAGCAGGCTGGCAGCCCTGCAGCCCGGCCTTGGCCCCACGGTCACGCATGCAACCTTCGTCCCGCAATGGCTCACGGTGTCCGATCCTTTGGATGTGACCACATGTATCGGAAAAGCGGCAATTGACCGTGGCGCCGTCTTCCAGACCGCCGAGGTGACGGATATCGAGCAGGATGAATACGGTGTCGTCCTGATGCTGTCGGACGGGACTGCTGTGCGCTCCGGTGAGGCGGTCATTGCCTCCGGGGCCTGGTCGCACCGGCTGGCGGCCACCCTTGGCGACAGCATTCCGCTCGAAACCGAGCGCGGCTACAATACGACGCTTCCCGCCGGTGCGTTTGATCTCAAGCGCCAGCTTGTCATTCCGGAGGAGGGCTTCGTCCTCACCCGGCTGGACACCGGGGTGCGGATCGGCGGGGCCGTGGAACTGGGCGGGCTTGAACGCGCTCCGGATTTCCGGCGTTCCGAAATCATGGTCGAAAAGGCAAGGCGCATCGTGCCGGGCCTCAAGACGGACAACGGCAGGCAATGGATGGGTTTCCGCCCCTCTTTGCCGGACAGTCTGCCGGTGATCGGCCGCTCCCCGCGCGCTCACCGTGTCATCTACGCTTTTGGCCACGGCCACCTGGGCCTGACCCAGTCCGCGGCAACTGCACGGCTGGTGCGTGACCTTGTTCTGGGTGCCGCCCCAGCCATCGACCTTTCCCCCTATCGTCCCCAGAGGTTCTCCTGACATGGCACGCCATTCGTTCTTTTGCATTGACGGTCACACCTGCGGCAATCCGGTCCGGCTCGTTGCGGGGGGCGGGCCGCGTCTGGAGGGGGCGACGATGATCGAGAAACGCGCCCATTTCCTCGCCGAATATGACTGGATCCGCCGCGGACTGATGTTCGAGCCGCGCGGCCATGACATGATGTCCGGTTCGATCCTCTATCCGCCAACGCGCGCGAATTGTGATACCGCGATCCTTTTCATCGAAACCTCCGGCTGCCTGCCCATGTGCGGGCACGGCACGATCGGCACGGTCACCTTCATGATCGAGCATGGTCTGGTGACGCCGAAAACACCCGGTGTGGTGCGGCTGGACACGCCGGCGGGGCTGGTGGTTGCCGAATACAGGCAGGAAGGCCAGTATGTCGAGGAAGTGCGGCTGACCAATGTTCCGGCCTTCCTTCATTCCGAGGGGCTGACGGCGCCTGTGGAAGGGCTCGGCGAGGTGACGGTGGATGTTGCCTATGGCGGCAACTTCTACGCCATTGTCGATCCGCAGGAGGCGTTCCGCGATATCGCTGATGTGACCGCCTCCGATCTGCTGCGCTGGAGCCCGCTGCTGCGGGCGGCGCTCAACAGCAAATACAGCTTCGTCCATCCCGAAAACCCTGCCATCAAGGGGCTGTCGCATGTTCTGTGGACCGGCAAGCCGCAGCATCCCGAGGCCACGGCGCGCAATGCCGTGTTCTATGGGGACAAGGCGATCGACCGTTCCCCCTGCGGCACGGGCACATCTGCGCGCATGGCCCAGTGGCACGCCAAGGGCTTGCTCGGCAAGGGCGGCAGCTTCGTGCATGAATCGATCATCGGCTCCCTGTTCAAGGGCCGCGTCGAGGACGTGACGGAGGTTGCCGGCAGGCCGGCCATCATTCCGTCGATTGCCGGATGGGCCAGGGTCACCGGTCTCAATACTATCTTCATCGACAGCCGGGACCCCTTTGCGGGCGGCTTTACGGTTGCATGACGTCAGGCATGGCGCTGAGGCCAAGTGTGGCGGAAAGCGTCTCACCGGGGGCGAGGGTGGTCATGGTAAGTATGGGCTGTCCATCTGCGCCCAGTTCCGGCCGGTTCAGGATGTCCGGCGCGTGGCTGACCGGCTCGATGCAGAAGACATCCCGGCCCTGCGGCCATGCCCCCCAGCGTCAATGGTGCTTTGTCTCAAGACACGGGAGAGCAGGTCTCTACCCGGCCTGCAAAACGAAGATATAAAACAATCTCTTCAAGAACCACTCAACTTATGTGGAGTGGAGCAGCCCGGTAGCTCGTCAGGCGATTAGCTTGAAGGTCGCAGATGCAAAGCCTGCGCTCGCAATCAAATTAAGCATAAAGTCTCCCCGCCGCCATCTAGCGGGCAGTTTGTGCGTGTTAAGACCATTGGCGCCTAGATAGCCAGTTAGTCGGGTACAGCTTGTCCTGAGACGGTAATTACCTGACAGTTGGCTCACCCTCCGGGGTGTGGCCATGCCGCGT
>NZ_JBVOUO010000022.1:0-23868 GCF_055685825.1 Pannonibacter sp. CBAS1226
TTCATCGGCTTCTATGCCGCGCTGCTGCTGTTCTTCCCCTTCTTCCTCATCGTCAGGGCAAGGGCAGGACTGCTCGCAACCGTCCTGATGACCGCAGGGGCCGCCGGCATCATCCTCCTCCTCGCATGGGCCCTGTCCCTCAACTTCCCGTCTGGCATGCTGCAGGACGCAATGGACCTGCCCTGGCCATTCCGATAAGCAAAACCTGACCCGCCCAGAACAAACGGGCGGGTCAGCCTTTCTGGCAGATCTGCTCGAGGATCTCGATGAAGGCGCGCACGCGCGGCTTTTTCTTCCAGTCCTCGTGGGTGGCCACCTGGAAGCGGGCGCGGTAGGAGAAGAGGTCGGGGCGGATGGACCGCATCAGGCCCTGACTGACGAACTGGGCGGCGAAATGATCCGGCAGGTAGCCCAGATAGGCGCCGGACAGGATCAGATGGGCCTCGGCTTCCATGTTGGAAACGGTGGCATGCGGGGCCGTGATGGCGAAAATCTTGATGTCCCGCGCGGCCCAGTAGCTGCGGCCGATGATCCGGTGCCTGCGCACGGTCTCGATCTCGATCTCGCTGTCCGGCACGGCGAACAGCGGATGGTTCTTGCCGCAGTAGAAATTCTGGGTCTCGTCATAAAGGTCGATATAGGCAAGGCCCAGCGACACGCGCGGGAAGCTGCTGATGGCCAGATCCAGCTTCTGCCCCACCACATCGCGCAGCAGCTCGCCCGGCGGGCGGGTTTCCACGGAAAAGCTGATATTGGGCGCCGTCTCCACCATCGCCGCCACGGCGGCGGCGAAAGGGGAGTTGGGATCGGTGATCGTATTGTCGACGATGCCGATGGACAGGGTGCCGGTGAGCCGTGACTTCAGCCCCGAGACGCGCTTGCTGAACTGCTCCAGCGACACAAGCATCCGGGTGGCCTCGTCAAAGACCTGACGGCCATGCTCCGTCAGCGAGAAGCCCGAGCGCCCGCGGTTGCACAGCTTCACCCCGAGGCGCTGCTCCAGGGCGGAGATCTTTTCCGAGATGCTGGAGAGGGAGAGATTCAGCTCCGGCTGCGCAGCACTGAGGCCACCGGCCTCCACCACGCGGATGAAGATGCGGATGAGGCGGATATCCGCCGTGTCGAGACTGATCTGACCGTGGGGGATAAGCTCCCGGTTCACGCTAGCTCCATCTGCCCGTGGCACATGCATGCAGCTTAATCCTCCTTCAGCGCGAAGCCAACGCCGCACACCGGGCAGGTGCGGCGCCGGGATCAGGTTCCGGTTGCGTCAGCCGGTGACGAAATAGGCCTTGCGGCAGGTCTCGACGACCTCGAAGCGGCCGGTGAAGCCCTTTTCCATGAAGTAGCTCTGCCCCGCCGAGAACCGCTGCGGAGTGCCGCCCTCCGGCGTGATCACGACAGCGCCGGACAGGATGTGGGCCAGCTCGAAAAAGGGATAGTCTTCCATGCGCTCCGCATAGGGCGTTGCCTCCCAGAGCCCGCAGGTCTTGCCGTCCTGATCAAAGACGACGGCGCCCTGTTCGGCGGGAGCGGCGCTGAGCAGGCTTTCTGCAGGCACCACCTGGCAAGGTTCGAGGCCCGCCGGGCCATCTGCAGTCATCGCGGTGAGTTTGGTCATTGGAACTTCCCCGGAGAGTTGCTGCGCGGCTGCCCCTGATGCCAGGGCTTTCGATGCTGACGCATCGCGCCCTGGAAAGGCTCAGGCGCCGCAAGGGCTTCACCACTGCCCGATGAGTCAGGTTCGCCGGGCACTGGCATGAGCGGTCAGGACGGCCGGGTGATGAACTTGACGGCGCAATAGGCGGAAAGGCCCCATGGCCCCAGCTCGCGGCCAATGCCGCTGCCCTTGAACCCGCCCCATGCGGTGTTGGGGAAGATGATCTGCGGCGTGTTGATCCAGACGTGGCCGGCATCGATGCGCGCGGCAAAGGCCTGCGCCTCGTCCGCGTCCGGGCCGACGACAGTGGCCGCAAGGCCGTAGTCCGTGTCATTGGCCAGGGCCATCGCCTCATCGGGGGAGGAGGCGGTGGTGAGGGCCACGACCGGTCCGAAGATCTCCTCGCGCCAGACGGGGTGGCTCGCGGGCACATCGCGGAACACGGTCGGCTCGATGAAGAAACCGCCGTCGATGTCGGCCGCCTTGCCGCCATGCAGGCAGGTGAGCCCGCCGGCTGCGGCCTGCCGCAGATAGGCCTGCACCTTGCCGAACTGCGGCCGCGTGGTCAGCGGCCCCATGTCCGCCTCCGCCAGACCCGGCCCGCCGAGCCGCAGGGAGCTGACCTTGGCCAGCAGGGCCTCCTCGATGCTGGCGCTTGAGGCGGCGGGGAGGATGACGCGGGAGGTGGCCGAACACATCTGGCCGGCATTGAAGAAGATGCCCGCAGCGATGATGTCCGCCGCCGTTGCCGGATCGCTGCCCTCAAGCACCACCAGCGGCGACTTGCCGCCCAGCTCCAGCGAAACGGGCACGGTGCGTTCTGCGGCAGCGGCCATGACGCGGGCGCCCGTGGCATTGGAGCCGGTGAAGGAAATCTTGCGGAACACCGGATTGGTGCAGAGCGCCCCGCCGATGGCCGCGCCGCCGGGCACGATGTTCAGCACACCTGCCGGAAGGCCGCAGGCGAGCGCGATGTCGCCATAGACGAGTTCGGCGAGGGTGGTGAATTCAGACGGCTTGAGCACGGCGGTGCAGCCTGCGGCCAGCGCAGGGGCGAGCTTCCACGCGGTGGTGACCATCGGGAAGTTCCAGGGCACGATCAGCGCCACCGGCCCCAGCGGCTCCAGGAAGCTGCGTCCGCCGAGCGCGGGATCGGCCAGCGCCAGCGGCTTGCCTTGTCCGGCATCCATCTCGCGGGCAAGGCCTGCGTAATAGTCGAAGGTGGCGGCGGCATCCTCCACATCGATCTCGGCCTCGAAGCGGGGCTTGCCGCTGTTCAGCATCTGAAGCGCCACGAGGTCCGGCTTGCGGGCGCGCAGGCCTTCGGCGAAGGCGGCGAGATACGCCGCCCGCTCCGCGCCGCTGGTGCGCCGCCAGTGGGGGAAGGCAAGGCTCGCCGCCTCTGCCGCCGCCTGTGCCTGCGCCGGGGAGGCGGGCACGAATTCGGCGAAGATTTCCGCCGTGGACGGGCTGACGGCGGTCAGCGTTGCCCCCGCCGTTCCGCTGTGCCAGGCGCCGTTGAGGAAAACGGTGCGGGAGCGGGTGAAATAGGCCGGCGCGGGACCGGTGAACGTGCTGCTGCTCATAGCGGGAAACCCATCTTGTGAACCAGATTGACCCATGCCTTCCGCCAGCCGCCCTTTTCGTCCACTTCGTCCAGAGCATACATGGTCAGCTTTGCGCCGATCCAGCGCAGCGGCTCCGGCGGAATGGGCCGGGGCAGGGTGCGGGCGAAGTCGAGATCGAGGTCCGGCCCTTCGTGGCCGTCCAGAATGTCGAGGCCGATGCCCGCGCCGAAACGGGTGGTGGTGACGCCGAAGCCCGAGTAGCCGCCCGCCCAGACGCCCTTGCCGCCGTAATAGCGCTGGAAATGCACGGCAAGGCGCATGGACAGGTCGATCGGGCCGGACCAGGCATGGGTGAAGCGCACGTCTTCCAGCTGCGGGAATGTCTTGAAGAAATAGCCCGCAAGCTGGTCATAGGTGCCGATCCGCCGGTCGGCCTCCGGGTCGGTCTGGTCATTGAAGTAATAGCCGACACGGCCGCCGAAGATGATGCGGTTGTCACGGGTCAGGCGCGTGTAGTTGAGCTGGGTGCGGGTGTCATAGACACCCTGCCGGTGCTTCCAGCCGAGGCGTGACAGCTGCTCGTCCGTCAGAGGCTCCGTCGCCAGAACCCGGTCGCGGACCGCGACGATGCGGCGGCGGATATGCGGATGGCCGGCGGCCCAGGCATTGGTGGCAAACAGAACGCGCGGCGCCTTGATGCGCCCGTCATGGGTGAGGATGGTCAGCGTGCCGCCGTTGTCCTCCACCCCGGTCATGGGCGTGTGCTCGTGGATGCGCACGCCCAGCTCCAGCGCCACACGGCGCAGACCCCAGGCCAGCTTGGCCGGATGCACCGTGCCGCTGCGCTCGCGCGACCACATGGCCCCCTGATAGAGCGGGGAATTCACCTCGGCCTGCGTCTCTTCCCGGTTCAGCTTGACCACCGTGTGGCCATGCGCGCTGGCAAGGGCATATTCCTCGTCGATCTCGGCCAGATGGCGCTTGTCGACGGCCACCGTCATCTCGCCGGTCCATTCCAGATCCGCATCGATGCCGTAGTCCTCGATGGTCTTGCGCCAGCCGTCGAGATTGTCCTTGCCCATGCGCTCCAGCGCGGCAAGGTCCTTCGGGAATACGCGGGCGGCGTTGATCAGCCCGTGCATGACCGAGGTGGAGACGATGCCGCCGGGACGGCCCGACGCGCCATGGGCAATCTTGCCCGCTTCGATCAGCACCACATCCCGCCCGGGATTGCGCTGCTTGGCCAGAATGGCGGTCCACAGGCCGGTGAAGCCGCCGCCGACAATGGCCAGATCCGCATCCGTTGCGCCGATCAGGTGGCCGCAGGTTCCGGGCGCGGCGGGATTGTCGAGCCAGAAGGGGTAAATCGTGGCATCGGCCAGGGCCTTGCGGTTTCTTGTCATCTTGCGGGAGCCCCGAGAAGTTTTGGCAGGTCCGAGAACCGGGCAACGAGGGACAGGATCCCGACCGTCACCACAACGAAGAACACGGATGCCGCAGCGATCACCGGCGTATAGCCGTAACGCAGGGAGTTGAAAATTTTCATCGGCAGTGTTTCCAGAACCGCGCCGATGGTCATGTAGGAGATGATGTATTCGTTGAGCGAGACAACGAAGGCAAAGGCAAAGCCCGAGATGATGTAGGGCCGGACCAGCGGCAGCAGCACGGTCCTGAGGATCTTCCAGTCATCCGCGCCCATGGTGGCGGCGGCTTCCGGCAGGGCGCTGTCCAGCGAGGCAAAGCCGAGGGAAATCGACACAAGCGGCAGCGACACCAGGAAGACGCCGTGGCTGACCACCACCGTCCAGCTCTGCCCGTAGAGGCCGGTCTGGGTCCAGAAGGACAGGAAGCCGAGGGCAGAGATGACCGGCGGCAGCAGGAAGGGCAGCAGGCCCAGAGCGACGAACACCTTCACCCACCACAGCCGGTAGCGCCAGCTGAACCAGGCTAGCGGCAGAGCAATGGCAACCGAAACCGCTGCCGAGATCAGCGCGATGGTGAGGCTGTTGAGCAAGGCGCCGAACCAGGCCGGGTCGAGGAAAAGTTCGCTGTACCAGCCCATGTTGAAGCCCTGAGGCGGGAAGGTCAGCGACCTCTTTTCGTTGACCGAGACCCCGAGCACCACGGCGAGCGGCGCCACCATGACGAGGCCCAGAAGGCAGAAGAAGAGGCGGCGGAACAGGACCTGGCTCATCAGCTGTTCTCCTTGCGTCCGAAGAGTGCGACAGCACCGGCAATCAGCAGCGTGACGAGCACGAGGAAGATGGCGAGCGCTGCGGCAAAGGGAATGTTCGACTGCAGCAGCGCCTGATCGGAGATGGCCACGGACAGTGTCCAGTTGGCCGGGCGGCCGAGGATCTGCGGCATCAGGTAGGAGCCGAGCGTGAAGACGAAGATCATCAGGAACGTGGTCAGCAGCAGGTTGCGCTGCATCGGCACGATCACCGTGAAGAAGGTGCGCAGCGGTGAGGTGCCGAGCGTGCGCGCCGCTTCCTCGATATGCGGGTCCACCCGGGCAAGGATCGGGTAGAGCAGCAGCACCGCATAGGGAAAGGCGATGTAGACGACGCCCGCGATCAGGGCGCCGAGCCCCGGCGTGTAGGATTCCGGCTTGGCCAGAAGCCCCAGCGCCACGAAGAGGTTGGAAATGCCGGCCGTGCGCGACAGCAGGGTGGACCAGGCAAAGCCGATGATCGATTCCGACAGGGACAGGACCGACAGCAGGAAGATCAGCCACAGAACCTGCGTCTTGCGCGGCGCATTTGCCAGAAGCCAGGCGAAGGGAAAGGCGATCACCAGCGCGATGGCCGCCACAATGGCGGCGAGGCTGAAGGAGGATATCAGCAGCCGGGCAAAGAAGGCGCTGAGCAGCCGCTCGTAATTGGCGAGTGTGAAGACCGCCTCATAGGTGCCGCCGCCGAGGTTCTTGTAGAAGGAGATCAGAACCATGGAGCCGAAGGGCAGCACGAACAGCAGCACGAGCACGAGGCCCGGTGCGGCGGCGGGAAGATAGCCCAGGGGACTTGCGGGTTTGGCGGTGCTCATCATCTTACCCCAGGATCACGCAGGCCGAAGGCGGGATATGCAGGTGCAGCGGATCCCCGACGGAAAGCTGCGGCATGTGCTTCAGCGGCGGGCTGACCGTGAGGTCGGAGGCAAGGCCCGGCACGCTGACGCTGATCTCCACCGAAGCGCCCAGATGGCGCACGAAGCTGACCGTGCCGGACAGCGTGTTGGGCGCTCCCGCATCCCGCAGGTCGATCTCCTCCGGGCGGATGGAGAAGGTGAAGGTGCCGCTGGCCGGAGCCCCGCTGATGTGGAGGGGCGTGCCCGCCACCACAGCCTGACCTGCCCCTTGCGCCTCGCCCTGAAGGAGATTGGTGACGCCGATGAAGTCGGCGACGAAGGCATTGACCGGCGCCTTGTAGATCTCCACCGGCGGGGCAACCTGCTGAATAACGCCGCCGGACATGAGCACCACCTGATCGGCCGTGGTCAGTGCCTCGCGCTGGTCATGGGTGACGAGGAATGTGGTGATGCCCAGCTCCCGCTGCAGGCGCTTCAGCTCCACCTGCATGGCCTCGCGCAGCTTGGCATCGAGGGCGGACATGGGCTCGTCCAGCAGGAAGAGCCGGGGCTTGAGGGCAAGCGCGCGGGCGATGGCGATGCGCTGGCGCTGGCCGCCGGAGAGCTGCGAAATGGCGCGCCCGGCAACGCCCGGAAGATGCACCAGATCCAGCAGCCGCTCGACCTCGGCATCACACTGGGCGCGGGAGGCGCCCCGCAGCTTCAGCGGATAGGCGATGTTTTCGCCGACCGAGAGATGCGGGAACAGGGCGAGGGACTGGAACACCATGCCGAAGTCGCGCTTGTGGGCGGGCATGGCGGTGATGTTCTGGCCGCCCAGTCCGATCGTGCCGCTGTCCGGCGTTTCCAGCCCGGCGAGAATGCGCAAGAGCGTGGACTTGCCGCAGCCCGATGGCCCCAGCAGGCAGACAAACTGCCCCTGGTCCACATCGAGGCTGACGTCCCGCAGGGCGTAGGCGGAGCCGTAGGTCTTGCTGATGTTTCGGATCATTAAACCCGGCATGTACATTCTCCTGTTCATGCCCGGATCAGGTGCACCGGACATGTCATCGCTGGGACGGGCGGGGCGGGGAAGCGCAGGGCTCAGCCGGGCAGGCGGCCAATCAACTGGCCAATCAACTGGCCTGCGCGCAGGAGGCCGGGGAGGCCGCAACGGGCGAAATGCGCCGCAAGGGCGTCTGGTCTGCTGGTCATCTGTCTGTTCCCGCCGTGCTTTTACACGTTTGTCCTGTCACGCTGGCGGAAGCGGTGGCGCGGGAACATCAGAAAAGAACGGGCATCACTTCGGATAATCCCGAAGTACTAAATCTGCTTTCCTGCCTAGCCTTCTGGCCAGTGTTTTCAAGGAGCAGGCTGGAATGGTCGATCAGGATAAGCTCGCAGCGCTCAGGTCCAAATACGCAAATGCCGCCGGTGGCGACATCTTCAATCCGCGCTTCCGCGAAGTCGCGCAGGCGCAGTTCACCGGCTCCGACACGCGCAAGTGGCCCTTCGCCGGCGTGCCGACCTTTCTGGATGCGCCCTATGTGGAAGAAGCGCTGGATGCGGCGGGGCAGGCTCTCCTGGATGTGGCCCTCATCGGCGTGCCGATGGATCTGGGCGTCACCAACCGCAACGGCAGCCGCTTCGGCCCGAGGGCGCTGCGGACGATCGAGCGCATCGGCCCTTACGACCATGTGATGGATGTGACGCCCTTCTCGAATGCGCGCATTGCCGACATTGGCGACGTGCCGATGCGCAGCCGCTATGATCTGGCCGCCTGCCATGCCGACATCGAGGCCTTTTACCGCAAGCTGGTTCAGGCCGGTGTGCGCCCGCTCAGCGTCGGCGGCGATCATTCGATTTCGGCCTCGATCCTCAAGGCCGTTGGCGCGGACCAGCCGGTGGGCATGATCCATATCGATGCCCATTGCGACACGGCCGGACCCTATGAGGGCGCCAAGTTCCAGCATGGCGGGCCGTTCCGTCTGGCGGTGCTGGACGGCGTGCTCGATCCGGCCCGCACGATCCAGATCGGCATCCGCGGCGGCGCGGAATATCTCTGGGAGTTCTCGCAGGAAAGCGGCATGACCGTGATCCACGCCGAAGACGTGCCCCGGCTGGGCATGGAGGCCATCATCGCGCAGGCGCGGGCGGTGGTGGGGGACGGCCCGGTCTATGTGTCCTTCGACATCGACAGCATCGACCCCGGCTTTGCGCCGGGCACCGGCACGCCGGAAGTGGGCGGCTTGCAGCCCCGCGAAGTGATGGAACTGCTGCGCGGGCTGAAGGGCCTCAATGTGGTGGGGGCGGATGTGGTGGAAGTGGCGCCGCAGTATGACGCGACCACGAACACCGCACAGATCGCGGCGCAGATCCTCTTCCTGGAACTGTGCCTGATGACCGAGGCCCTGCGCGCCGCCCGCTGACAGCGTCCGCGGGCTGGGTACAACCCTGCGGCTTCTCCATCGCCGTTCCCGGCCCGCGCGGCAGTGTCTACACCGGAGGCAATAAGGAGGCGGGCACTCTCCATTTGCCGCAGCGCCCCTCTCCCCCCTTGAGGGCAGTGTTTACAACGGACGCACGGAGGACGAATGCACCGGGATGATGGCAGGACCTCTCCGCCCCCCTCTCCCTGGTGGGGAGGGGTGAGAGGGGTGGGGGGGTCTGAGCCTGCAAGGGGTTGAAAAGCAGAACTTTTCCTGAGGAAGCTGGAGAGGAGAAGCTGTCTGTAGTCAATGGATACTCTGCCAGCCGGAAAGGCTTCCCCCCACCCCTAACCCCTCCCCACGAGGGGGAGGGGGGCTGAAACGCCGTGCCGGAATGACCAGAACGCAGGCTTTCCTCAAACCATAACCGGGGAGCCTCACTGGCTGTCCATTGCAAACACTGCCGGCCCTTGCCGGAGGCCATGCAGATCAATGGCTTGCGGCGTTGTGAAGCGGGGCTTTCAGGCAGGCTGGGCCGTCCCGATCCGGGAGCCATCGGCCCCGAAGAGATGCAGCGGAGCGTTTTGCCAGAGGAGCGTGATGACGTCTCCTGCCGCGAAACGGTGCTGACCGGGTACGATCGCCAGAAGCTTCTGTCCCAGGGCCTCGGCATGGATGACGGTTTCCGACCCGAGCGCCTCGACCATGCGAACGCTTGCTGCAAGGCCGGATGCCGTGCCGCCAGCCGCAACCTCGATATGCTGCGGCCGGATGCCGAGCGACACGGTTTCCCCGGCCTTGAGAGCGGTCCCTTCCAGCGGTATGGCGATCATCGTGCCGTCTGCGGCCCTGACCGTCAGGCCATCCGGCGTGCTGCCCGCCACCTCCGCCTCGATGAAGTTCATATGCGGCGCGCCGATGAAGCCCGCCACGAACCGGTTCGCCGGCTGATTGTAAAGATCGAGCGGTGTGCCGACCTGTTCGATGCGCCCGGCGCGCATCACGACGATGCGGTTGGCGAGCGTCATCGCCTCCACCTGGTCATGGGTGACGTAGATCATCGTGGACTTCAGCCGGGCATGGAGCGCCGCGATTTCCGCACGGGTGGAGACACGCAGTTCCGCATCGAGGTTGGACAGCGGTTCGTCGAGCAGGAAGGCGGTTGGGCGGCGCACGATGGCCCGGCCGATCGCCACGCGCTGGCGCTGGCCGCCGGAGAGCTGGCCAGGGCGGCGGTCCATGTAATTGTCGATTTCCAGCATGCGCGCGGCCTCTGCGATGCGGGTCGCGATCTCCGGCTTCGGCATGCCGGAATTCTCCAGCCCGAAGGCAAGGTTCTGGCGCACCGTCATGTGCGGATAGAGCGCATAGGACTGGAAGACCATGGCCAGTCCGCGGTCGGCGGCCGACACCTCGTTGACCCGCGTGCCGTTGATCTTGAGATCGCCACCGGTCACCTTTTCCAGGCCCGCGATGACGCGCAGCAGCGTGGACTTGCCGCAGCCGGAGGGGCCGACGAAGACGACGAATTCGCCTTCTTCTATGGCAAGGTTGATGTCGTGCAGCACATGCACCGCGCCGTAGGACTTCTGGATGTTGGAAAGTGTGATGCTACCCATGGGTCTATCCTATTTCAGCCCGGAGCCGGCAATGCCGCTGGTGATGAAGCGCTGGAGAAAGATGAAGACCAGCACGACCGGGATCATGGTGACGACCGTCATTGCCAGAATGTAGTGCCACTGCACGTTCAGCTCGCCGGAATAGATCGAGAGGCCGACCTGCAGCGTGTAGAGTTCCCGCCGTGAGAGCACGATGAGAGGCCAGAGAAAATCGTTCCAGCGCCAGACGACGGAGAAGATGGCAAGCACGGCGAGCGCCGGCGCCGTCAGCGGCAGCATGATGCGCCAGTAGATCTGCCATTCGGACGCCTTGTCCATGCGCGCCGCATCGATCAACTCGTCCGGGATCGTCAGCATGTACTGACGCAGGATGAAGACGCCGGTCGGTGTCGCCACCGTCGGCAGGATCACGCCCCACAGGCTGTTGAACAGGCCGACCGAGGAGATGATCGAATAGAGCGGCACCAGGATGACCGAGAGCGGCACCATCAGCGTTGCAAGGATCACCAGCATCGCCGCATTGCGGCCCTTGAACTCGTATTTCGACAGGGCGAAGGCTGCCATGGAGTTGACGATCAGCGTGATCAGCGTTGCCATCACCGTCACGAAGACCGAGTTCCACAGATACCGGAAGAAATCGAACTGCATGAAGGGTTGGGTGTAGTTCTCCGTGGCAAAGGAGACTTCGCGCACCGGCTCGCGGTCGCCGATATTGACCTTGATGATTTCGCCCGGCGCCTGCGGATCGACCATCTGGCTGACGATGCCGACACGCCGGACTTCCGCCAGCACCCGCGCCGAGCCGTCGGGAAGCTTTGCGTTGAACAGCGGCAGCGGTTTTTCGTAACCCTCCACCTGCACCTGCCGGGTGACATAGGGCAGGAGGCTCGGCGGAAACTCGGCAAGCGCTGCGGGTGTCTTGAAGGAGGAGAGGGTCAGCCAGACGGCAGGGCCGAACATCACGAGCAGGCCGCCGATCAGCCAGACCCAGGTGGCAATGTCCGTCCAGTGCCAGCCCTTGCCGCCCTTGCGGCGCGTGAGGAAGGCGATTGCGGTGCTCATCAGCGTTTCCCCTTGTTCTCGTTCTTGCGGGCGGCACCCAGCTGGATCAGCGTGAGCACCACCAGCACCAGGCCCATCAGGATGGAGGCGGCTGCGGCAAGACCGGCATTGCGGGGCAGCGAGACGAAGCCGGTTTCGTAGATGTATTGCGTGATGAACAGCGTGCTGGTGCCGGGGCCGCCGCCGGTCAGGACGAAGACCTCGTCGAACACCTGCACGGCCTTGATGAGAGCGAGCACGATCACCACCAGCAGGTTCGGCATCAGCAGCGGCAGGGTGATGCGCCGGAAGACGCGCGCGGGCCTGGTGCCGTCCATCTCGGCGGCCTCGTAGAGATCCTTCGGGATCGCCTGCAGGCCGGCAAGCAGGATCAGCGTGTAGAAACCCATATGCGCCCAGATGGAAACGCCGACGACAGCGCCAAACGCAAAGGTGCGGTCCGAAAGCCAGGTGTAGGGCTCGAAGCCGAAGGGGTAGAGCATCGAGTTCAGCAGGCCTTGCCGCTGCAGGATCCACCGCCAGATCAGGCCGACGACGACGGGCGACAGCAGGACCGGGAAGAAGAAGACGGCACGCCAGAAGGAGCGGCCGATCAGCTCGCGGTTGAGGATCAGCGCCGTGATCAGCGAGGCGAGGATCATCAGGCTGACCTGCAGCACGACGAACCAGAACGTGTTGCCGGCGGCGGTCCAGAAGGCGTCCTCCTGGCAGGACATCGGATCGAGATAGTTCGTGCAGTTGAAGATCTGCCTGTACTGGCCGGCGCCGACGAAGGTGCGTTCATCAAGAAACAGCGCCGTCCCGCCGGTGAGCGAGTAGACAAGGTTGATGACCAGCGGCAAAAGCACGAAAAGGCCGAAGATCAGCATGTTCGGGGCGATGAAGAAGACCGCCATGCCGCCGGTGCCGGTCTTTTTCTGCAGATAGCGGAGCGGCCGGTCGGCAAGCCCCATCAGCAGATGCACGGGCTGAAGCATCATCGAAAGCCAGTCGGTTTTCTGCGGCGGGGCCGGCCGCTTGGATGGGGGTGGTGGCTGCGCCATGGCGGCATTTCCTCATGCATCAGGCGCCGCGTGGCCAGGCGCGGCCAGACGCGGGCAGGGGCCGCCCACCCCTTTTGAACAGGGGCAGGCGGGTGCTTCACGGTCGGGTTTGACTCAGAGGCCGGAGGCTTTCACCTTTTCGGCGACATCGCTGTCGATGCGCGCGAAGGCATCCTCCGCCGGCATTTCACCGGCCACCGCCTGCGCGATGCGGGTGACGACTGCGCCGTACATCGTGTCCGACCAGCGCCAGCCGGGCATCTTCAACGCCAGGTCAGAGGTGGTCTTCGTGGCGTTGACGAAGGTGTTCAATGCGTCCTTGACCAGCTGGCTGTCCGAATTGAAGTTGACGCCTTCGGCGATGACGCCCTGGTGCGCCGGCAGGAACAGCGTGCGCTCGGAGAACTCCTTCACGATGTCCTTGCGGGCCAGGTAATCCATCACCTGGGCGACTTCTTGCGGATTCTTGGTGTATTTCACCGCCACGAGCGCCGCGCCGCCCGGAAGCCCGGTGCAGGCGGCCGGGCCGCAGGGGCTGCCGGTCGCCACCCAGTCGAAATTGTCGCCGATCTTGTTGGCGAAGTTCGGCACCTGCCAGGAGCCGGCATAGTAGAAGGCGACCTGGCCGTTGATGAAGTCGTCGGCGCCGGCGCGGTACGACTGGCCGGCGGCTGATACCCAGATGTCCTTCGACATGGTGCCGTCTTTCGACCAGTCGATGAACTTGCCGAGATAGGCCTTGGCCCCCTCGTCCAGCGGCTGCGGCTTGCCATCGGCGCCGATGTAATTGGCACCATAGGATATGGCCGGCCCGGTGATGCGGTGGCCGGAACGGTCCATCGCCATCGGGTAGGGGATCTGCTGGCTGGCTGCGACCTTCCTGGCGGCGTCCGCCCAGTCATCCCAGGTGGCTTCCGGACCCGGCAGCGGAACGCCCGCCTGCTCGAACAGCGTCTTGTTGGCAAAACCGCCGGTCAGCGTCAGCTGCGTCATGAAGCCGGAGATCTGGTCCGACCCGTCCGGGCGCATCCAGTCGGCATTGGCACCGAAGTTGTCGTCCCAGTACTTGGCGTCGGCCACCAGCGGACGAAGGTCGAGCCAGTGCTTGGAAAGATCCTTGATCGAGGTGACGCGGGCGATGTCGGGTCCGTTGCCGGCTTCCAGCTGCACCGGCAGCTGTTCCTTGATGACGCTGTAGGCGACATTGTCCACGATGACGTTGATGCCGGGGTTTTCCTTCATGAACCGGTTGATCAGGTCCTGGAACACTTCCCCTTCGATGCCGTCCGAATACCACATGATGCGCACATCGCCGGCATGGGCGGTGGTTGCCATCAGCGCCATGGCCGATGCAGCAAGAAGTGATTTCAATGCCATGCTCTTTCCTCCTCCTTGTGGGGCAGATCCTCCATCCACCCCGGTTGCTCAAAGCATGATGGCCTCACCCTTCACGGTATAGTCTTCACGGCGCAGGGTGCGGCCTTCCGCATTCACCGATCCATCGGCCAGGAACCTGACGGGGCCATAGTCCGGATCGTTGACGGTAATTGTTCCATCCTCCGACATCTCTGCCGTCAAGCCAGCATAGCGCGCCTCCGCCGCGGCGAGATCACCGGTTTCCGCCAGCCGCACGATCCAGCGTGTCTTGCGTCCCGCAAGCCTCAGTTCCGTGCCGGCTGACGGTCCCTCCCCGACCGGCAGAAGTTCGCCACTGCCGATCAGAACCGCGACGCCCTTGCCGCTGCGGGCCAAGGCCCGGTTTGCAGACACACGGCTTTCCTCGAATTCTGCACGCGGGAACCAGGCGTGTGAAAATTCCGGCTGGTCCTCGTGCACGTCGAAGCCGGCGATCGCCAGCCCGCGATACTGTTGCACTCTCGGCACCGTGCCACAACCGCCCCAGTAGGACGGGCGCCCGTAACCGAGCTGGATGACCTCGCCCGGATGGTTGATCCAGATCGCGGCTTCCGGCTTTTCGCCGATGCGCAGGTGCAGGACCGTCTCCTGATAGCCCCAGTCCTTCCAGCGGTAATGCACGGCGGAGCCCATGGCATAATGCTCACCCTTGTAGTGGTAGAGCGCGGCAAACCCGTCCTGGCCCTGGGCAAAGCGCCATTCCTGGTGGGAAGGCCCGCGATGGCTGGCAACCGCCAGCAGTTCGCCGGGCACCTCAAGGCCGTGGTCGCGCAGGCAGACGGCGAGCTGCGGCAGGGCATGGACGCGGCGCCCGTACCAGCCCTTGCCCCAGAGCAGGCGCGTCACTCCCGAGAGTTCCAGCGAGCGGCCGGCACACAGCGTGTGTTCGTAGGAGCGCCCCTGCGCCGCCGTCATCATGCCATGATGGGCGGAGCGGGCGATGATCTCGCAGAGCCGGATGATGCCGGCCCTGGCCCGCGCGGCAATATCCTCGTCCGGGGCGAGAGCTGCGAGCGCGGTCAGGCCCTTCAGATCGATCGGGAAATAGGGGGCGGAGTTGAACTCCGCCATTTCCCAGTGCTCGAAGTGATCGAGCCAGGCACGAACCCGCGCGGCACCAATCTGTGACTGCTCGGCGCCCTTGCGGCCGGAGCGGACGAAGGTCGCCCCGGGCAGGAGATGGCCGGCGAGATAGCTGGCGGTATGGAACAGCAGGGCGTGGTTTTCGGAAAAATACCACTGCACGTCATTGCCCGGCTCATCCATCCAGTAGCGGAAGTTGAGGATGGCACGGTCGATGCGGTCGCGGGTCTTGCTGTTGATATCGTTGCCCCACACGGTGCGCGACCAGATGAGCGGCACCAGCGAGAAATCGGCGCAGTCGTGGCAGTCCTCGATCGAGGGCAGGATCTCCTCGATCATCGCGTCCGTATCGGCACCGGCCCGGCCGCTCGCGAGGCGGGCAAAGGCGCACACGGTATCACGCTCGGAATGGCAGGAGACCGTATCCAGCGTTTCACGGATCCGGCCGGCAAGGGTGGCGGGCGCCGGACCCTGACGCTCCGCATGGCAGATTTCGACGCCGAGCGGACGTGCGGCCACGAAGCCGCCGGCATCGAGGGCAATGCGGAAATGGCGGAAATCGGCGGGCACCTGTTCGGCGGGGCCCAGATTGAGGCGGGTGGCACCGGCCTCCAGCTTGAAATCAAGATCGAAGCGTTCACGGGAGATAAAATCGCCCTCGATGGTGACATTGACGCCTACGGCCACCGGCAGCGGCTTGGCGAAGAGCAGCGTGATATCGCCGGAGAAATACGCGGGGCGGTCGAGATGCATGCCCTCCAGGGCAGCCTCGATGCTTTCGGCCACGGAGCCTTCGACCGGCACCGGCATTGCAACCTGCGCGGTTGGTCCGGCCAGATAGTCGAACTGGAAAAAATAACGGGCGTCGCGCTCTGCCAGATCGTCGAAGAACAGCGTCACCTCGTTGAGCCCGGCCTTCAGCGGCAGCTCGAACTCCTGCCGCGTTTCGAGATTGCGGCCATAGGGCGCCATCCAGCCGGTTTCCTGGCCGTTGAGGAACAGGACCGCGCCGCCGCAGGTGCCGAGCCGGATCCTGACGGGGCCCGCTTCGGGCACCTCGATGCGGGTGCGGGCCCAGGTGGCGAGCCGTGTCGGGCGGAACCAGAAACCGGAGAGATCGACGCGCGGCGAACCGAAGGGCAGCCACCAGCGGGCGGGCTGAAATGCGCCGCGGACATCCGGGCGCTTGCCGCGATAGGTTTCAGCAAAGATCGTCCGGCAAGGATATTCGTGCGGAATGAAGTTCTTGTGCTTGGTGAGGAAAAAGAAGGGGTCCATCTCACCCTTCATCGGCTGGTCAGGCGTGTCGAAACGCTCTTCCATCACCGGCCCCAGCTGCCAGTAGCGCACCGGCTCGCCGGCGCTGAGGGGCTTTCGCATATAGGTCTGTTCAGCCGTCATTTCAGATCCGCCACGGCCACTGGGGTTACATCGTTGTATTCCTGGTTTTCGCCGGTCATGCCCCAGACGAAGGCGTAAGGGCCGGTGCCGGCCCCCATGTGGATCGACCAGGCCGGTGAAAGGACTGCATCGCCATTGGCAACGATCAGGTTGCGTGTCTGGTCCGGCCGTCCCATCAGATGGATGACACGGTCTTCCGCGCCCATGCCGAAGTAGCAATAGGCCTCCATCCGCCGCTCATGCAGATGCGGCGGCATGGTGTTCCAGACACTGCCCTCGGCGAGATCGGTAATGCCCATCAGCAGCAGGCATGAGGGCGCCACCTGCGGGTGGATGTACATGCGCAGCTTGCGCTTGTTGGAGCGTTTCTCCTCGCCGAGTTCCAGAAGCTTCGATTCCGCCCGCGTGATCAGGCGATGCGGATGATCTGCGCCCGCGGGCACCGAGTTCATGTAGAAGCGCGCCGGTTGTTCCGGATCGGCGGAACGGACCTCGAGCGCCTGCGCGCCGCGCCCCACATAAAGGACGTCGCGATTGCCGAGATCAAAGGTCTCACCATCGACCGTCACGGAGCCTGCGCCGCCGAGATTGGCAATGCCCATCTCGCGCGCGGACAAGAGGCAGGGTGTGCCGATATCCTCGCCGGACCCGAAGCCGAGCGGCGATGTGACCGGCACCGCACCGCCGAAGATCAGGCGGTCGACGTGGGTGTAGACGAAGTTGACCTGGCCTTCGCGGAACAGGTCCTCGATCAGGAAGGCCTGACGCAGGCGGTCCGTATCGTAGGTCTTGATGTCATCGGGGGAGGCCCCGTAGAGAACGCGCATGCTCATGCGGCCTTCTCCTCAGCATCCACGTGGCTCAGCGCCTCCGACAGGCAGAGGATCGACAGCGCCTGGCCGTAACCGGTCGGCTGGATGGGGATGTCCTTGTAGAACTGCAGGTCGTGGCCCATGCGCGTGCCGTAGGAGACGTTCTGCACCGTGCCGCTCGCATCGATATTGTCCACCACGAACCCGACGGCTCTCAGTCCCGCTTCGCGCCAGGCCGGTGTGCCGAGGCCGAGACGATAGCCTTTCAGCAGGCCGTAGCCGATGCCGGCGGTCGCCGATGTTTCTTCATAGGAGGCCGGGTCGTCGAGCAGCGTGCGCCAGGCGCCGCTTTCCGTCTGCAGCGGCAGAAGCGCATTGACCTGCGCCGTCAGCACGCCCAGCAGGAAATCCTTGACCGGGCGCGGCAGGTCCGCAAGGTCGAAGAGGTCGAGAATGCCGGCGGTGATCCAGGCATTGCCGCGGGCCCAGCGGGCGCGGGCGAAATTGTGCCGGCCCCGGAAGGTCCAGCCGTGGAACCACAGACCGGTTTCCACGTCGGACAGGTAGCGGGTGTGGACGAGGAATTGGCGTGCCGCCTCGTCCACCAGTTCCTGGCGGCCGCTTGCCTGACCGTAGGAGGCCAGGAACAGCGCGACCATGTAGAGGGTATCGTCCCAGAGTTCGCCGTCATTCACCTTGTCGGAGACGTGGTGCTCGAAGGCGCCTTCCTCCGTGCGGCCCATCTCCGCGATCACCCGGTCCGCCCAGGCATCGAGCGGCGCTTTCCAGCGGGCGTCCTGCGTTTCGCGCCAGAGAACAGAGAGACCGAGCATCGGCGCGGTGGTGTTGACGTTCAGTGGCGGCAGGCCTGCGGCGAGCCGCGTCTCGTACCAGCCCTCGATCAGCGCCTTGAGATCGTCCCGGCCAGTGAACTGCCAGAGCCGGATCAGACCGTAGAGGCCAACACCCTGCGGCCATTCCCAGCTGTCGAAGGAAATGTAGTCCCCGGCGGTACCATCGAGATTGGGCTCGTGAAAGCGGCCGTCGTGTTTCAAGCCGGTCATGCCGGCCACCAGCCGGTCAAGATTGGTGAGAATGGTTGCGCCATTCAGAGCCATGAAGTCCTCCCGCCTTCCGCCTCTCCCAAGGCGGTCATGTCTTGAGGCCCAAGCAGAACACTGAGAAAAAAGATTGCGCAAGCTGAAAATTTTTTGCAGTTTGCGCGAGGGAGATTGCCATGAACCTCAAGCCTCTGCCGGGAAAACGGGCCAAAAAGAACCGGCGCATCACGCTGGAAGATGTGGCGGGCGCCTGCGGCGTGTCGCTCAGCACAGCCTCGCGTGCGCTGGCCGGGGAGAAGGGTGTGCGGCCGGATATCCGGGAGAAGGTACTCGCCGCGGCCAAGCAGGTGAACTATGCCGTTCCTGCCGCTCTTGCCGGACGGAAGGTCATCCTGGCGGCCTCCAGTGCGGCGATGATCGATTACGTCCGCAACCAGTTCACGCTCTACGTGCTGGAAGGACTGAAGGAACGCGCTTCGGCTCTCGGCCTTGAGATCGTCACGCGAGCCGTGACAGACCGGGCAGACGAGAAGCAACTGCTGCAAGACGCGCGCGAAGATCCGGAGACCGCCGGCCTGCTGTTCCTCACGGTCGATGATGAGGCGATGCTCGCGGCCACGCGCGATTTCCCGAAACCCGTCGTGCTGCTGAATGGCCATGATCCGCTGATGCGGCTCTCCAGCGTCACGCCCTGCAACCGGTCCGCGGCGCGGCTCGCCACCGATCATCTCATCCAGCTTGGCCACAGGCGCATCCTGTTTCTCATGCGGCCGGGGCGGCGCACGATCGAGCACCGCAAGGAAGGCTGGCAGGATGCGCTGCGGCTGAAGGGGCTCGATCATTCGGAACGCATGGTCGTGACGGTGGACGACTGGCTGCCGGAATTGGCGGCGCAGGCCATCGGGCAGAGGCTGGCTGAGAATGGACAGGACTTTACCGCCGTTGTGACGGCTGGCGACAGTCTCGCCGCCGGTGCCATCATGGCGATGCAGAAGGCAGGGTTCTCGGTGCCCGCAGATATCTCGGTGGTCGGCATGGACGACCTGCCACAGGCGGCCTTCATCAACCCGCCGCTCACCACCATGCACCTGCCGATGCGCGAAATCGGGGCCGCGGCCCTCGACCTCCTGAGCGACAGTATCGCAGGCCGGATCAATCCCGTCCGGCGGATCGAACTCGCCTGCCATCTCGTGGAGCGGGCCTCCACCTCTCCCCCACCGGCTGCCACCTAGACCATATGGCCCGCCTTGTTGGCAACCTCACAAGACTTCTGAAAAAGCGGTGGTTCAAGTAACGGCAGGCACACTATCTCTGCCAGCCCAAACTCTTTGAGCCTAGATGCCGCGGAGGGTTTCAAGCGATACTTTTCCGGCCTATTGCAAAATGTGTGAGACAAGATAATGAATAGGCGGATCTTGTTTCCGGGATTTTCTGTTTTGTCTTGTCTTGGTGAATAAAGCCAGAGGGAAACTGCGCACCAGAACAAACAGACAGAAAGTGCCTGGATTTTATCTGCGGGTATCAGCTTGGAGGGGGGCTGCATGCTGCTGGAACGATCTGCCACGCCACCGGCGTGTCCACCTGCCGTTTTGACGGCAGATGATCCGGTTCAATTCGCTCAGCTTACGCCGGGGTGGCCGGCGGAATATGTCCAGCTCTCGCCCGGGCGGCTGTCCGCTTCGGTTCAGGTGCTGAACCTCAGCCATGTCCAGCTTCTGCGCGAAACCGTGGACAAGTCGCTGCTGAAACGGGGGCTGGCCTCCTGCCGTTCGCCGCTGATCTTCGCCTTTCCCCTCGCTGCCGAAGGCATCGCCAAGGCGGGCGGGCGCGACATTCCGGCCATGGCCGGGCTGCTGGCGGACGGGAGCGGCCACCCGGATGTGGTGACGTCAGGCTATGTGGATCTCGCCTGCCTTGCCTTTGACGAGGAATGGTTCGGCCGGGCCTGCCTGCTGGCGGGCGGCGGGGAACTGGCCGAGGCGCTGTCCCGCCACAAGACCCTGTTCATCGCGCCCGAAAAGCTGACCGGGGTGCGGGCGATGTTCGGGGCGGTCATGGGCTTGGGCCACGCGCTGCCCGGTGCGGCCTGCATCCGCGCAGGGGAGGATCTTCTCCTCTCCGTTCTCGACCTTGTCACCCTCTCCGGTTTTCAGCCCGGACCGGCCAGCCGGGCGCATGTGCAGGTCACCGATGCGGCGCTGGAGCTGGTGCTGGACGGCGGGCTTGAAGCCTGCTCGGTGCTGGAACTGTGCCAGCGCCTCGGCGTCAGCCGCCGCTACATGCAGCTTTGCTTCACGAAGGTCTACGGCAAGAGCGCCGTGCAGGTGCTGAAGTCGGTGCGCCTTGCCAGGGTGCGCGAGGCGCTGGTGGCCGCCCGGAAAGAGGTCCGGCGTGAGACCATCGGCGATATCGCCGCCCGCTGGGGCTTCTGGCACTGGAGCCACTTCAGCCGGGACTACAAGGCACAGTTTGGCGAATTGCCCTCCGAAACGCTGGGGAATTCCGGCATCACTTCCGGAAATACTGCGGTTTTTAACGAGGGCGGCAGGGAGAGTGCCGATCTCGGATAACGGCATTCAGCCCACTGTGTCTAGGTTTTCCTACTTAACCGGAAAAACACAGTGGGGAACAATGAAGGTTAAAGATATCGCAGGAAAGACGGTTCTGGCGGGTGCAGCTCTGCTGGCCGTTCTGTCCGGGGCTCAGGATGCATCGGCGGTGGAAGGTGGAGCCACCATTACGCCCTTCGGCCTGTTCGACTTCGGCGCGGGCATGTCGCCGCCGCCGACACCTTACGGCGCTTTTGGCCTGCAGGTGATGCATTACACCGCCAACAAGGGCAAGGATGTCTTCGGCAAGGACAATGGTGTCGACCTGCAGCTGGACGTCACCTCTGTTACGCTGTCCTACATCAAGATGACCGAATTCAAGCTGCTGGGCGCCGCCTATGGCTTCGGTGTCGCAGTGCCGCTCATGAACCTGAACGGCTCCTTCGATGTGGGGCAGAAGATTGCGGACAAGGATTTCAACATTGGGGATGCCGGGTTCATCCCGCTGATCCTGCAGTGGGATCTGACGAAGAACTGGTATGTGAACACCGCGTTCCAGATCCAGGCGCCGACCGGCCACTATGACGTGAACAACCCCTTCTCGGCCGGTGTCAACCACTGGACCTTTGCACCCACTGCCGGTGTGACCTACCTGTCCGACAGCGGCTGGGAAGTCTCCTCGCGCATCGAAATCTCCTTCAACACGGTCAACCGTGCCACCAACTACACCAGCGGCATCGAGTACAAGCAGGAGTTTGCCGTCGGCAAGTCGCTGGGCGCCTGGACGATTGGCGCCGGCGGCTATGCCTATCAGCAGCTGACCGATGACAAGGGGCAGGGCATCGTCAAGGGCAACCGCAGCCGCGCCTTCGCCGCAGGGCCTGCCATCGCCTGGTTCGAGCCGGGGCTCCCGGCGGTCAACTTCCATGCCTACAAGGAGTTTGGCACACGGAACCGGCCGGAAGGCTACAACCTGTCCTTCCGCATTTCGCACGCCTTCTGAGGCAGGATGGCGGCAGTCACCTGACAGTATCAGGTTGATGACAAAGTAGGCATTCTTCTCTTTCGTCATGGCCGGGCTTGTCCCGGCCATCTGCAGACAATCGATCTGTATAGATCCTCGGCACAAGGCCGAGGATGACGATGGAGAAGCTGCAGATTTGTCAACAGCCTGCAGAACGCCGTCTTGCCGTCCCGCACAGTCCTTGAAAACAGGAACCCCGCCGCAGGTCTGAGAGCCTGCGGCGGGGTTTTTTGTCAGCCGAGTTGCGCGGTCAGCGGGTCGTAGGCATAGACCCAGGCCGGGTCCTCCGGCTCCTTCAGCCAGGTGTTGGCGTTCGAGATGGTCTGCACTTTCGTGGCGCGGTCGCGGCGGGTGGCTTCGTAGAGGGCGAAGGCCTCGCGGTAGCCGCCGGTGCCGGTTTCCTCCAGGCACCGGGTCAGCACGGCGGCATCCTCGATGGCCATGCAGGCGCCCTGCGCCATGTGCGGGCGCATCGGGTGGCAGGCATCGCCCAGCATGACGAGGCGGCCACGGCTCCACAGGTTCAGCGGATCACGGTTCCAGAACGGCCACTTGGTCACGGTCTCCGTGGCATCGATCAGCGCCTGCACCACCGGATGCGAGCCGCCGAAGATGGCTTCCATCTCCTCGCGCGAGCTGTCGACGAAGCTCGTCTCATGCTCCCAGCCATCCACGGGCACGCCGGTGACATAGTAATATTCGCTGCCGTCGCCCTTGGTCGCATAGGCCATGATGTGGCGCGAGGCCTCCCACCACCACTTGACGCAGGCCTCGAACTGAAGCCCCGAGGCGCGCAGCTTGTCCATGTTGACCAGCGCCCGGTGCCCGACCCAGCCGGAGAAGCGCGGCTTTTCCGGCCCCAGCAGCATTTCGCGGATCATGGAATTGATGCCATCGGCACCGACCACCAGACCGGCGGCAATCTTGCGGCCGTTCTCGAAGGTCAGCAGAACGTCGCTCTCGCGCTCCTCGATGGCAATCAGCTTGTGGCCGAAATGTACCCGGTCCTGCGGCAGGGCATCAATCTGCACCGCGTGCATGTCGCCCCGGTGGATGGTGATGTAGGAGGCGCCATATTCGCGGCGGCCATAATCGCCCAGCGGAATGCGGGAGAGATAGTCGCCCGTGTTGCCATCGCGGGAGAACCAGAAATCCGGGTGCGAGCCGATGGACTCCAGCTTCTTCTCGATGCCGATGCGGCGGAAGATCTTCATCACGTTGGGGCCAATGTGAATGCCCGCGCCCAGCCGGGTGAAGACCGGCGCCTGCTCGAACGTGTGCACCGAAAACCCGGCCCCGGCCAGCAGCGCCGCCGCAGCCGCCCCGCCAAGCCCCGCACCGATGACGGCGATTTCCACCCTTTCAATTGCGTCTGTCATGGGTCTGTCCTCTCTCTGTCAGATATTTGTTTGTATACTAACAATATGGGTGTGCGTTGACCTTGGTCCCGTGTGTTTGGGGGTCAGGATTGGTTACGTCTCACTCCGGCACTGCCTTTCAGCTCCCCGGACTGCTGACAAACCTTCGGCCTCTCCGTCGTCATCCTCGGCCTTGTGCCGAGGGTCTAACCAAATCAATGGCTTGCAGATGGACGGGCCAAACCCGGCCATGACGAAGAAGAGAGCACTTGCTTTGTCATCGGCCTCTGACTCTCCGCCCCCTCCCCCTCCCCCTCGTGGGGAGGGGTGAGAGGTGAGGGGTGGGGGGTGGGGGGAAGGGCCTCTCCGGCTGGCGGAGTGTTCATTGATTTCATACCTCTGCTCCTCCGGTGCCTTTTCGGGTATCTGTCTGTCTTTCATATCGTTTCCGGCTCAGAGCCCCCCACCCCTTACCCCTCCCCACGAGGGGGAGGGGGGCGGAGATGCCCTGCCATGAAGCTGGTTCAGCATGGGGGGAGAGGGGCGCTGCGGCCATTGGAGACTCTCCTCTCTCATCGTCAGTGCACGGCCTCTCGTTTCCCCTCCCCCTTAAGGGGGCTACTGCATGCACACATCGTGCTTTGAGCCGGAAAGGGTGTGGAGATAGCCAGCAGTCTGGTTACTCTGGCACGGCGCCTCCGCCCCCCTCCCCCTGGT
>NZ_JBVOUO010000023.1:0-10582 GCF_055685825.1 Pannonibacter sp. CBAS1226
CATGGACGACACTCACTGGCTGGAAGCCGACCGTGCGGCCTTCACCGCCGCATGGAATTCCGAACTGGCTGAAGTACCCGAGTTCTCGGAATCCACGCTGCACATCGTGGCGGGCCTGCTCCTGCCGATCTGGAAGCAGCTCCCCCAGGACGAAACCCGCGTCTACCGGCTGCAGACCGACGACGGCCAGCGCATCATCGGCCGCCGCGTCTCGCCCGCCTGGGTCGCGACCACGCTGGCAGATGACGCCCCAAGGCTTACGGCGGCGCAGGTCCATGCCCTCGCTCTCGAGGGCATGACGGTCGTGCGCTTGGCAGAAGGGATGGAACTCCACCGCTCCCGCGTCATGGGCGTGAACCGGATCGAGCTCTCCGGCTTCACCGAGGCCGCCAAGGACCGGCTCAAAGCCGATGGCTTCTTCTCGGAGATCATCAGCTGGAAGCTGCGCCTGTTCTGCCCCACCGATGCCAGCGGCATTGCCGTGCTGGATCGTCTGCTTGCACGTTGTCCTGTGACGGGACTACATGCACGCGGAGGGTGTTGAGCCATGTATTCCGAGACCGAAGAGGTGATCCGCGCTCTGGCGGAAAATGCCGAAGGCGTCTGTCGCGCCTACCTTCCCGCCGGACGGCGGGAAGGGTCCTACTGGATCGTGGGCGATCTGCAGAACAACCCTGGCCGGTCGCTCTTCGTGCGGCTGACGGGGCCTGCGTCCGGACCAGGTGCCGCCGGCAAGTTCACCGACGGTGCCACGGGCGAACATGGTGATCTCCTCGATATCATCCGCGATAGGACCGGGATATCGCGCTTTCCCGATCTTCTGGCCGAGGCCCGGGCGCATCTTGGCCGTCCGCAGCCGGTCCTCCTGGATGTGCCAGTGCAAAGGAAGGCCAAAGCCCCTGGTGGCACACCAGCGGCGGCGACGCGCTTGTTTGCAGCCTCGGTGCCGGTCGCAGGCACGCTTGCCGACACCTACCTCCGCTCCCGGGGCTTGACCCAAGGCGGCGTGATGAGCGCGCTGCGCTTCCACCCGAAGTGCTGGCATCGGGATGAGGGTCAGACCCGGAGCCTCCCCAGACCGGCGCTGATCGCTGCGGTCACCGATGGGGCAGGGGCCTTGCAGGGTGTGCATCGCACTTGGTTGGCACCTGACGGACAGGGAAAGGCGTGGGTCGAGACGCAGCGGCGAGCCATGGGTCACCTCCTCGGCAATGCCGTCAGGCTGACCCCGTGTGACGACATCCTCGTGGTCGGCGAAGGCATCGAGACCATGCTGTCCCTTGTCGAGGCCGTGCCCGGCCTTCCCGTCTGGGCAGCGCTTTCGTCGGGTCACCTCGGGGCGGTCCTGTTGCCGGAGGGGGTGCGACGCCTCTACATCGCCATCGACCGCGATCCGGCGGGGCGGGGCGCGGCAGAGAGGTTGAGCGCCAGAGCAAACGAGGTCGGGATTGCCGTTCGGGTGCTGGAACCGCTTCTCGGGGATTTCAACGATGATCTCCGGGCGAACGGCAAGGAGGCACTGCGCCAGCATCTGGCATGTCAGATCGGGCCAGAGGATCGGCATCGCCTGTCAGGCTGATCCGCATCGCGCAAGGGGAGCTCTGGGCGTGCGGGGCAGGGGTGGGGTCTGCTGCCGGACGGTGCTAAATCCTACGCTAAGCCGATAAAACGCGCCTTCCGTGGTCCCTGAGGTTTCCGTTGGCATCGACGTAGCGATAGAGGGTCACCGGTTTGACGCCCAGCTCGGCCGCGAGGGCGGCGACTGAGGTGTCCCTGTTTGACATGGCCGCTTGGGCCAGGCGGACCTGAGCCTTGGTCAGTGCGAACTTTCGCCCGCCTTTTCGACCGCGCGCCCGGGCGGCTGCGAGACCTGCCATGGTGCGTTCCCGGATCAGGTCGCGCTCGAACTCCGCCAGGGTCGCGAAGATGCCGAAGATCATGCGACCGGCCGAGGTGGTGGTGTCGATTTCAGCGCCTTGACCAGTCAGCACGCGCAAGCCGATGCCGCGATCCGACAGGTCGCGCACGGTGTTGACCAAGTGGGTCAGCGTGCGCCCGAGCCTGTCCAGCTTCCAGACCACGAGAACATCCCCTTCCCGCAATGACCGCAGGCAGGCCTCCAGTCCTGGGCGATCATCGCGTGCGCCGGATGCCTGATCTTCGTAAATGCGTTCCGCGGGCACTCCTGCGGCGATCAGGGCGTCGCGCTGGAGATCCAGAGACTGCGACCCGTCAGCCTTGGAGATGCGTGCGTAGCCGATCAACATGTTTCACAAACGTTGGTTTGAGGCGGCGCTTCGGCCACGATTGCATTGACCTCTGGAAATGTATCTCAACCAGCTTCATAAACAAAGCGTCTTGAACGCTATCAGATTTTGAAAAAGGAACATGTATGCCGCGTCGCGTCACTCTAACCGATCGGCAGAAAGACGCGCTGTTGCGCTTGCCGACTTCACAGACGGATTTGCTCAAGCACTATACGCTGAGTGATGAAGACCTTGGGCATATCAGGCTGCGTCGGCGCGCTCACAACAGGTTCGGCTTCGCCCTGCAATTGTGTGTCCTGCGCTATCCCGGCCGGGTGCTGGCTCCAGGCGAACTGATCCCTGCAGAGGTCATCGAATTTATCGGAGCGCAGCTTGGCCTGGGTGCCGACGATCTCGTAGACTATGCTGCCCGCGAGGAAACACGGCACGAGCATCTTGCCGAGTTACGGGGGCTCTACGGCTTCCGCACCTTCTCCGGACGTGGTGCGAGCGAGCTGAAGGAATGGTTGTTCCGAGAAGCCGAGATGGCGGTGTCGAACGAGGATATCGCCCGTCGCTTCGTAGCCGAGTGCCGACGCACCCGCACTGTCCTTCCCGCGACATCCACGATCGAGCGGCTTTGTGCCGCGGCTCTCGTCGATGCCGAGCGACGCATCGAGACGAGGATCGCCAGTCGGCTGCCTATGTCGATCCGAGAACAGTTGCTGGCATTGCTCGAGGAGACGGCTGATGATCGGGTGACCCGTTTTGTGTGGCTGCGCCAGTTCGAGCCTGGCTCGAACTCTTCGTCGGCCAACCGGCTGCTCGACCGGCTCGAATATCTGCAACGCATCGATCTCCCCGAGGATCTGCTTGCCGGCGTTCCTGCCCATCGGGTGACTCGTCTGCGCAGGCAGGGTGAACGGTATTATGCCGACGGCATGCGCGATCTCCCGGAGGACAGGCGGCTTGCGATCTTGGCTGTTTGCGTCTCGGAATGGCAGGCGATGTTGGCCGACGCAGTGGTCGAAACCCACGACCGGATCGTCGGCCGTCTCTACCGTGCTTCGGAGCGTATTTGCCATGCAAAGGTCGCAGACGAAGCGGGGGTGGTGCGTGACACCCTGAAATCCTTCGCCGAGATCGGGGGCGCCCTGGTCGATGCACAGGATGATGGCCAGCCGCTGGGCGATGTCATCGCGAGTGGGTCAGGGTGGGACGGCTTAAAAACCCTTGTTGCAATGGCAACCAGGCTGACCGCCACCATGGCCGACGATCCGCTCAATCATGTGCTCGACGGTTATCACCGCTTCCGCCGATACGCTCCACGCATGTTGCGCCTGCTCGATCTGCGAGCTGCGCCCGTTGCACTGCCGCTTCTGGAAGCGGTGACGGCCCTTCGTACCGGTTTGAACGATGCCGCGATGACCAGCTTCTTGCGGCCCAGCTCGAAATGGCATCGCCACCTTCGGGCCCAGAGGGCTGGCGACGCTCGCCTATGGGAGATCGCGGTGCTGTTCCATCTGCGCGATGCGTTCCGCTCCGGAGATGTCTGGCTTACTAGGTCCCGGCGCTATGGCGATCTGAAACACGCACTCGTTCCGGCACAATCCATCGCGGAAGGCGGTCGTCTCGCTGTGCCATTGCGGCCGGAGGAATGGCTGGCAGACCGGCAAGCTCGCCTCGACATGCGGTTGCGCGAGCTTGGCCGTGCCGCTCGCGCAGGCACGATCCCGGGCGGGTCGATTGAAAACGGCGTTCTGCATATCGAGAAACTCGAAGCCGCCGCGCCGACAGGCGCCGAAGATCTGGTGCTCGATCTCTACAAGCAGATCCCGCCCACGCGCATCACCGATCTCCTGCTGGAGGTGGATGCGGCGACCGGCTTCACCGAAGCGTTCACCCATCTGCGCACAGGAGCACCCTGCGCTGACCGGATCGGGCTAATGAACGTTATCTTGGCGGAAGGGATCAACCTCGGCTTGCGCAAAATGGCGGATGCGACAAACACCCACACCTTCTGGGAATTGATCCGCATTGGACGGTGGCATGTCGAGGGCGAAGCCTATGACCGGGCGCTGGCCATGGTGGTCGAGGCACAGGCAGCGTTACCCATGGCCCGGTTCTGGGGCATGGGCACGTCGGCTTCGAGCGACGGACAGTTCTTCGTCGCTACAGAGCAAGGTGAGGCCATGAACCTGGTCAACGCGAAATATGGCAATACCCCGGGCCTGAAAGCCTATAGCCACGTCTCCGACCAATATGCGCCGTTCGCAACCCAGGTGATTCCTGCAACGGCAAGCGAAGCGCCTTACATCCTCGATGGCCTGCTGATGAACGATGCTGGACGCCATATCCGCGAGCAGTTCACCGACACGGGCGGCTTCACCGATCACGTCTTTGCCGCATGTGCCATTCTCGGCTACCGGTTCGCTCCGCGCATCCGCGACCTGCCATCCAAACGGCTCTACGCGTTCAATCCGTCGGCCGCCCCGGCGCACCTGCGAGCGTTGATCGGCGGAAAGGTCAACCAAGCCATGATCGAGCGCAATTGGCCCGACATCCTGCGCATCGCCGCCACCATTGCTGCCGGGACCGTCGCGCCAAGCCAGATTCTGCGGAAACTCGCCTCCTATCCGCGGCAGAACGAGCTCGCGACAGCCCTGCGGGAAGTCGGTCGCGTCGAGCGCACCCTGTTCATGATCGACTGGATTCTGGATGCCGAACTCCAACGGCGTGCCCAGATCGGGCTCAACAAAGGCGAAGCTCATCATGCGCTGAAGCGGGCAATCAGCTTCCACCGCCGCGGTGAAATCCGCGACCGTTCCGCCGAAGGCCAGCATTACCGCATCGCCGGCATGAATCTGCTCGCCGCCATCATCATCTTCTGGAACACCATGAAGCTCGGCGAGGTCGTTGCAAACCAGAAACGCGATGGAAAGCTGCTATCGCCCGATCTCTTGGCCCATGTTTCGCCGCTCGGATGGGAACACATCAATCTCACCGGAGAATATCGCTGGCCAAAGCCTTAGCGTAGGATTCCGCCCCCTCCCGCAAACGACCCCCTTCACCCCGCGCCGGGCGATCAAGGCCGAGGGCCCGCCGGTATTCGGTCACGACCACGGCATCGGAGACCCTAGTATAAATCTTCGTCGATTCCGGGGATGCATGGCCCAAGCGCTTCTGCAGGGTCAGCTCTCGCATCCCCGCCTCCCACATGCGTGTCGCGTGGGTGTGGCGGAGTGCATGGGGGGTCATCCACTGTTCTCGGATCCCGGCGCGGTCGCAAGCACGGGCAAATAGACGGGCCAGCGCAGAATAGGACAACGGATCCTTACGATTTGCGCCTCCCCCGCCTACGAGGAAAACGAACAGCGCTTCGGCATCGTGAGGCCGTTCATGCATGACGTACGTGTTCAGTGTTTCTAGGGTCTCGCCATCGTGCAAATCGACTATGCGCTCGACGCGGGACTTCGATCTCGCGCCCTTTGGATGATCGTCGCAGCAGCGGACGAAGATGCGACGACGCCCGTAGCTTATGTCTTTCATCTGCAATCCAAGGACCTCCCCTGGGCGTAGGCCACCATTCAACATGAGCAAGATCAGGCTGCGGTCGCGGAGATTGCGGGTGGCGGCCAGTAAGCTTTCAACCTGATATTGGCTCATCGGTCGGGGGAGCCGTTGCACCGTTTTCAGGCGCAATTCTCTGATCTCAGGCTTATGCCGCGAAATACCTGCCAGAAAAGGTTTGTGTCGGTCGCTCACCCGCCAGGAAGTCCGATCCTGCCTTCTGACTATGGGGTTTGGCCCGCTGAACGCTCCTGTGAAAATCGCCCAGCGATAGAAGGCGTCGACCGCCACGAGGATGCGATTGATCGTGGCGGCTGAAAGGCCCTGCCGAACGGCAGCCCCCTCGCTGACCACGATTCTGATCGAAGTATCCCGGCGCTTGCGGTTGGCGTGTACCGACCGGAGGTACTCGAGGAATGCGGCCGAGAGTTCGGGGGAGAAGGAGGTCCAGTGAATTCCTTGGGTTGAGAGAAAGGTCCAGAGATGAATGAGGTCGCGTGCATAGGCAAGGGCGGTGTTCGGCGAATACGCCTTCGCCCCCAGATAGCCGACAAAACTGCAGATTGGGTCGACTGCGTTGCCGTCCATATCTGTCACAAGAATGGTCGCGCCACCGTCGGCGCCTGTCAGTTTGAACATCTGCGCCTCGATGGTTTTGTGGGTCGTAACGGTCAGCATAGGGCAAAACGCCACCGTCGGCATGCTGTCCACATAATCGACGCCTCGAAATCGATAACTGCGGACTTTCGGCACCGGGCGCTCCGCCACCATGCCGAGGGCATCTTCATGGCCGAGACGATCTTCGGTAGCACCCTCACACTCTCGACCGGGCGCATTATCCCGACCCGTTGGGTCGGCGAGCAGCATGTGAAGGAAGACCTCGGCTTCATCCCGAGTTTTGCCGACTGGGTGAAAGCCATCCGGCCCGAGCCCTGGATGGGTCGGGCCGAGCGGATCGAGGCGCTGGTCGATCCGCATCTCGCCTCGCCCGTGGTCGAGGTCGCCTGAGATGGCCGATCCGGCCTATCAGCGCCTCGGCTTGCCCATGACGGCGTCGCCCTATGCGGTCCTGCGGGCGGCGGTCCGGGCACTTCACCCCGACACGCGCGTGGTTCGCGGCTTCCGGGCCGCGCGCAAGCGCTTCTATCGGCAGATGCTCTGCGCGCATGCCGCGCGACAGGCGGCGGGCGACAGTTCCACAGGCTAATCGCCCCCGACTACCCCTTCATCTCAATCGAGTGCCCGGCCTCTCGGCCGGGTCTTTCCCATTCAGGAGGTCCCCATGGCGGATCACTTCTCCCATTTCTCGTGCCTGCTCGACGTTTGCACCCCCGACAAAGCTGCCCGCGCGCTCGCCCTGTTCCAGAGCTTGCGTGCTGCGGATCAGGACGCCGATGAACCGGAAGTCGCAGGCCTTGACCTCGTGCGCCAGGACGCGCCCGAGGGCAGCACCCTCTGGATCCATGACGACGAGCACGGCGATGTCGCAGCCGTCATCCGCTTCGTGTTGCGCCTCGCCGAAGAGCTCGACCTGACCGGCCTCTGGGGGTTCCAGTACGCCCTGACCTGTTCTCGGCCCCGCCTCGATGCCTTCGGCGGCGGCGCGCATGTCATCGATCTCGGTGCCCGCAAATCCATCGGCTGGACGAGCAGTCAGGAATGGCTCGCCGCCGCGCTGAACGGGGAGGACGCACATGCCTGAGGTCATCTGCACCACCGTCTACCAGTTCCCCGAACTCTCGGAGGCCGCCAAGGAAAAGGCGCGCAGTTGGTATCGCGAGCTTGGCCCCCATGACGATTGGTGGGACGCGGTCTATGAGGACTTCGAGCGGGTCTGCGAAATCCTCGGCATTCGCCTGAAGACCACACCCGTCCGCCTGATGGGCGGCGGGACACGGGCCAAACCCTGCATCTGGTTCTCCGGGTTCTGGAGCCAGGGCGACGGGGCGTGCTTCGAGGGCTACTGGTCCCACGCCAAGGGCGCCGCCGCGCGCATCCGGGACTACGCCCCGAGCGACGCGGCGCTGCATGGCATCGCTGATCGGCTGCAGGCCATCCAGCGACCGAACTTCTACCAGCTTGCCGCCGAGATCAGCCACCGCGGTCGCTACTACCACGAATTCACCATGTCCCTGGACGTCACCCGCGATAGCCCGACCTGGCAGCCGCCGACCGAGGATGCCGAGGAGACTGTGACCGAGGCGCTGCGTGATCTGGCCCGCTGGCTTTACCGCCAGCTTCAGGTTGAATACGACCACCTGACCTCGGACGAGGCCATCGAGGAGGGGATCATTGTCAACGAGTACACATTCACCGAAGGAGGGCGCCGCTTCGGGTGAGACAGCACGGTTCATTTGATCTTTACAATGAGGCCATATGATCTATGTTGATGCCAATGGAGGACGCCATGTACGTTGCTGAGAAAATCCGGGAACCTGCACAGGTTAACGCCGTCGCGTTGAAGGCCTACGCGCGCGTGGCCGACGCCTGGGGTCTCAGCCTCAAGGAAGCGGCTGGCCTGGCCGACATGTCAGAGAGCACATGGAAGCGCGCCAAGAAGCCGGATTTCGCGGGGGAACTGACCAAGGATCAACTGCTGCGGCTCAGTGCGGTGATCGGCATCTACAAGTCGCTCGAACTCTACTTCTCCGAACCGCTCGCGCGAAGCTGGTTCACCCGACCGAACACCGGCCCGCTGTTCGGGGGCAACCGTCCCGTAGACACAGCCATCGACGGGGGTTTACCGCAGATCCTGGCGGTGCGGACCTATCTTGATGCGTTGCGTGGTGGGGCATGAAGCAGACCGAGATTTCCGATCGTGGTCTCGTTCGCCTACTGCCCGCCACCTACCATAAGCCACCGTCCTTGCGGGGTCTCGTCGATACCGATGACGAGATGGAGATCTTGGCCGAGATCGAGGGACTGACCAGCGGCCGTCTTCTGGCGGAACGTGGTCGCAACCCGCATCTGGACCCGCGCGAGCTCGCCTGGCAGCGCCGGAGCCACGATTTGCGCATCTATGGCGACAGTCATGTCAACGCCGCGTTCACCTATACCCGCGTCGGCGGAAACCGCTTCAACACCGAGGAGCGCGGCGCGTGGTATTGCGCTTGGGACGTGATGGTGTCCGTCAGCGAAGTGGCCTGGCACCGCACACGCGAACTCGGCTTTACCGGCAGCTTCCATGACAGCGCTCGCTATGTTGAACTGCTGGCGGATTTCATCGGCGTCTTCGATGATCTGACCGATGAGCCGGAACACCCAGCGCTGCATCCCGATCCGGCTGTCGGCTATCCCGAGGGCCAGAGCCTCGCCCAACATCTGCGTCGAGTGGGATCCCGCGGTCTGATCTACCCTTCGGTCCGTGCTCCTGCGCCGGGCGGGAATTGCCTCGTCTGCTTCGAGCCCCACGCCATCCAGAACGTCCGGCCGGGTGCATCCTGGGATCTTGTTTGGGATGGGACGCCGCACTACTCGGTTACGGCTGTCGGCTGACGAGTTACAGCGCAAGCGCCCTTGGAGGCCCGAAGAAATGAAGCCTGCAAACGACAACAGCGCGGACGTCACAACCTTGAAGCCATGCGACCATCAGGCATTCTTCGAGGTTTTGGACTCTCCGCCCTCACCGACGGAAGCGTTACGGGCAGCATTTCGCCGGATGAAAGAGAGGTCACTCCGGCAAAACACATGGCTTCCAAAGATGAACCGAGTCCGCCGGTCTTCTGGGCTTCCCATATACGCGCTGAGTACGGCGACGCCTCTGCCCCAAGAGACCACTATAGTTCTCTTTGATCAGGATGCTTTTCCAGCGTTATGGACGCTCCAATATCACCATTTTCAAAGAACTGAGGGACTAGCCCCAAGTGGAGGAAGATCTGAAGACGCTGGGCCGAGAGACGACTACGACTTGCGGGGGTTGCCGAAGGTCGCAGCGGTGTATTTCCTGACGTGCCGCCGGGACCAGGCCTTGGTCCTTCGGACAGGAGTTTGACCGAGACTGATGTCCCGAAGGGCCAGTATGCCAACCTACAGGTTGGCAATTACGCTCGGTTTGCCAAGCTGCGGTATGGCAGAAGCTCCGGAAGGCCGGAGACAGCCGGTGCCGTCCTCACTTGTTCCCGTCGATCCACTTGGACATCAGCCCCTTGTCGCGGAAGCATTCGTCCGGGACGGCGCGGCGCTTGATGCGGGCGAGTTTCTCCGCGAATGCCACCTGCTTGGACGTGGGCAGCCGGTCCATGTCCGATACCGGCTTCAGCTGGGTCTGCGCCTCGATCCAGGCGCTGAGCGACCGGCGGTCCTTCTGAACCTCCCAGGGCAGGAGGGTCTGGTTGCGCAGGGCGAGCGACCGCGCATAGGCGATCTGCTTCGGTGTCGCGGGCAGGGCGCGCGTGGTGCTGTCCATCGTGAAACTCCCTTGCTGGCTTGGCTTTCAATATAGAACAAAACAGGAACAAAATCAAGCCGAGCCTCTGGGACGCGTCGGTTCGAGAGGGAGAGATGGGCCGGGGAAGACCAGGCCTGAGGGTGCCCGAGAGAGGGTGTCCGGGCCTGATCCTCTCCCTCATTCCGGAGCTTCCCGATGACCTATCTCGCGCCTGTTGCGCCTCCCGTGCCTGTTCCATCTCGCGATCCCGCGCTCTCGATCCTCGCCGTCGCCGAAGCGCTGCAGCCCGATTTGGCTCAGGGCTTCCAGATCGACGTGCTGCGCCTGCGGCTTGAGATGGAGCGCGCCTTTGGCGGCTCCGATGCCGATGGCGCGTGGG
>NZ_JBVOUO010000024.1:0-9752 GCF_055685825.1 Pannonibacter sp. CBAS1226
TCGTAGGTTCAAATCCTACCCCCGCAACCAAAATTACCAAGCAATATCAACGCTTCAGACGAAAGCCCCGATCCTCGCGGACGGGGCTTTCTCGCGTTTTGGCACAGATTTGGCACACTCAGAGCCAAGCTGTGACTTTGATTGATAAATGGCGGTGTTTTTTGATCGCTATTTGGCGTAATAGCGGGAGCAGAGGGTGGCCTGCTAAAGGGCGTAACCGATGACAAGAGCGGACGCTGCCGCCTCAACCACCTCTTCGGTGATCTCATCAAGGTTATTGATGCGCAGGACACGTTCGATTTGCATGAATAGGCGCTGTATCAGGCGGAAGTTTCCGCCGGTGAGGCGGGCAATTGCCGCGATAGCCAGCGCATCGGCCTCGGTGTTGATGCGTCGTCTCTTGCCAAGTCGCTTCCAATAGCCGGCCAGCACCAAGGTAAGCTCGTCCTTGGACAGGGATGCGTATCGGTGAGAAAAGCCAATCCGGCTGTAAAGCTGGGGAAAGCGCGCCAAGCGCTTCTCAATGCCGGGCATGCCGATGAGTATCAGCCCCGTGCTGTTCCTATCTATGTGGTCGCGTAGATGCTCAAGACCGGCGGTTGAAAGCCGCTCTGCCTCATCGATGATGATCAAGTCGACGTTGTACAGAGCGTCCTCTTCATCTTCGTTAAAACGTTTCGGATCGAGTTTTCGAGTAATGCATAGTTGCGCCCCGAATATCAGGCGATTCAGATTCCTCCCGACCGTTGCGACCGTCTCAGAGACGGTGGGTGTGTAAAACACGGCTCTCTTGCGCGTGATTGCCGCACACAGCTTTGGGTCTTTTGTGTCGTTGAACGATGAGAAGTGCAGATCAATATGCGGTTCGATCAGATGCCAGCGAGCATACCGGCGGGCTGACTGGGTTTTCCCAACGCCGGCTGGTCCGTGGCAAAGTCCGATTGTCTTGTGGCGGCGCACAGCATCGGCGAACTCAACGAACCGCCGATGTTCCCGCGTAGCGATGAAACGACTGGTACGGCCGTTTCCACGGCTCATGCGTCCAGATCTTCCTTGTAGAGAGACAGCTTCTTCTTGGGGCGTGACCTGGATGTAGTCTTGGCGGTGCTTGTATCCTCTGCCTTGGGCAGAAAATCCGTTGTCGCTTGGGCGCGGACGACGATTTCGCCGCGCAGCGCCCGTCGGCGCGCCGAGCGGGCTTGCTCAATATCTTTGAGGGAAATCGTCCGACTTGCGTGTTCCGGGCTCACGGCGCGGCAGAGAAACCTGTCGCGGAAAAAGACACGTACCTCAGTGATGTCGCGTGGGTCATATCGGATGGTGACATGCTCTCCAACATAGGCTGCGAGAGTGGGGTCCAAGTACCGCAGGCCCTGAAAGTAGATGCCATCACGACGAACAAGACGCTGCTTCGCAACGGAGATGAGCAGCAGGTCGAGCGCTTCGAGTGTGTCCGGCAGGCGCGGGAGCCACCCCTCGGCTACCCATGCTTCGTGCGGCGAGACACCAATCTCGCTGTGCGCGCGCGAATTATATGTCCCTACAATGAAGGAGCCGAGAGCCTTGTCCAGATCGGACAGCGACAGTCGTGGCGCATTTACAGGCTTCCCCTTCACCAGAAAACCGGGGAGCTCCGGCAAAAGTTCGCTATTTATGGTGCCGAAGAATCGCTCGATTTTCCCGCGCCCTTGAGGACGTCCAACCGTAGAAAACGTCAGATCTATCCGAAGGTCGGCCCCGACTTGCTCCAGGTGCCGACTGGTGAAGTCACTGCCATGGTCAACATAAAGATTGTCGGGAATGCCGCAGACAGGCCAGTCGGAGATGCCTTTGCGCCAAATTGCCTGTCGTAGCGCAAGGGCGGTTTGCAGGGTTGTCGGCACACCGACAAAGACCGTGTACCCGGCGATCGCCCGTGAGTGATCGTCAATGACGACCGTCAGCCAGGGGCGTGCGGGCTTCCCGTTCTTGTCTAGGATGAGCAGGTCAAGCGCCGTATGGTCGGCCTGCCATAGGACGTTCGGCCGCTCGGCTCGGTGACGGATGATCAACTCGAAACGGTCTCGGTAGGCGGCCGTCCCTTCATGGGCCATCGTTAGAAGCGCTGGCTCCATCTTTTGAATGATCTCGTACACGGCCGCGTAGGATGGCGCAGGCCAACCCTGTGCCTTGCTCAGCGTTTGAGCCCGCCGGTGGATAGCCGCCGCCGAGAGGCGTGGTTTTCCGAGTGCAAGGCTTTCGATCGCTCGGATCAATTCTGGGGGAAACCGACGGCTTCCTGCATCTGCTCGGGCTTGGCGCGCCAAGCCCATCAGGCCATCTGCCTTGTACTGGGCGACCCACCTCTGAATGGTACGCAGTGGCAAATTCGAGGCGCGCGCCACTTCGGCCTGTGCAACACCATCCTGAAGGTGCGGCCGCAGGATGGTGAACTTTTCCATTGCCTCGTTCCGCTGCTCGTCTGTCAGCTCGACTAAATTGTCCGGAAGAGGATCGTTGTACGGACGCTTCGTCATCAAAAATCTACTCTGTACAAATATCAGTAAATAATTGTCTTTTGCTTTATCAATTGAATAGTACGATAAAAATTGCAGTAACGGTACGTCTAACGTACATTTTATTTCATGACGAATATTTCTATTGGATACGCGCGCTGCTCTACTGATAAGCAAGACCTTGCTGCACAGCGTCATGCCCTCCTCGAACTTGGCGTCGCTCCGGATCGCATCTATACGGATCAGGGGCTGACAGGACGCACGCGCGCACGTCCTGGCCTCGACCAAGCGCTTGCGGCCGTGAGGGCAGGTGACACGCTGGTCGTCACGAAGCTCGACCGCCTCGCACGCTCGGTCCTCGATGCACGGGAAATCGCTGACACCCTGACTGTGCGCCAGGTGCGGCTGGCCTTGGGCACGTCGATCTATGACCCCGCCGATCCGATGGGGAAGATGTTCTTCAACATCCTCGCCACCTTCGCGGAGTTTGAATCCGACCTCATCCGGTCACGGACGCGTGAGGGGATGGCGGTAGCGCGTGCCAAGGGCAAACTACGCGGTAAGAAGCCCAAGCTCTCCGAACGGCAGCAATCCGAGCTGCGACGGATGTACGATACCGGCGACTACAGCATCAGCGACTTGGCTGAGTTGTTCACCGTGTCCCGCCCGACAGTGTATCGGACGCTCAACCGAAAAGGCTCGACTTCGGCCGACTAGGATATGCAATCTGAAAAACTGGATTTCTCCCGGTTTGATGACACAATCCGCGTTGTGAGAGGAGGGCGTCATCATGCCGAGAACGAGGAACCCATAACCGGAAGCGCACGGACTCGATAAATACAACCATGACGAAATACTTTGAAGAACTAAAACATCAAATTTTTCGCGCTATAAATGGCGTATTAAAAAAACTACGAAGGAAACCCATGTCAACATATTTCGAACAGTTGGAATCTGAAATTCCCTCCATTGAAAGATTGCCACAAAACGCGGATGCGGTAGGATTTTTCATTCAAGAAGTAATTCGCTTTTATTCAATTGCAGGAACCTTGTCGAAGAACGAGTTCGCGCTTGACGCAAGCTCTAGCGTTAACGAGCGATACTTAACGCATATTCTGTCGCGTTCGTTGCTAGAGCCATTCTTTCTCATTCTATATATTTTTGATGACCCGTCGCAGACGGTTGCAAGATATGATGAATTGAAAAACACATTCAAAGACCAGTACCGAAAGTTGATGAATGACCTGAGCACACCGGAATGGCAGGTATTCATGCAGTCATACGGAGGGAAACTAGAAGCTGCTGACCCCACATGGAAACGAACGAACCAACTTCCCGACGTAAAAACCATGCTGGGAAGACTGCAAAACAATTACAATAACAGCCTCGATTTTCTATACCCGCTTTATCGAATCACAAGCTTTGATACGCACGGACGAAGCCTAGGAACTATCTTCGAATCTGTGTTCGGAAAAAAATGTCATTTCCCCGTACTCAATATAAGATATGCAATTGAACTTATGGCAAACCAATACCTCGTAGTTTTAAATGATCTTCGCAGAAGAAACGTAATCTAATCCCGCGCCGCGACACACTTTGTCTGCCGATAAATAACTGGATTTCGTGGTAGACCCGATAGCGGCCCTAATAACTGTTGAGGATAAATGCATGGTCTTCGCGATCACCAATGCGAGAGAATTTCGGGAAAAGGTCGAGGAGGATCTCGACGAGCTTGCGAAGGACATCGCAAATTCAAGCCGCGCGATGAATGCAGCAATTTCGACATACCACCTCCACGAATGGCTGTGGGGCCACGTTCTAAAGCCGAAAAAGCCAGTGACACTGGGGACCTCGATCATCAGGTCCCAAGACGAATTCCTCTCCTGGTTGGACGATAACTGTCCTCATTTCACACTGCTCCAGGAACTCGCTAACGGGTCGAAGCATGCATATCCTGTTAACGGCTCAAAGGTTGCTGGTTTTGGCCAAGGTCCTTACGGCGTCGGCCCCTTTGACGCCCCTTATCTACTGATCGACTTAGGTGCGAATGTCGCTGGTCGTTACCTGGTAGCGAGCACCGTCATTCGCGAGGCAGGAGACTTCATGGTGAACTTGGCAAAGGACCATGGTGCGTGAGGCACTTCTCCGAGGGTTCTCTTGACGGGGCTACTACGACAAATAGCGATCAAAAAACGCCGCCATTTATCAATCAAGGTCACACCAAGCTGTGCCAAGAGCCGACAACAGTTCCCAGCAACGCCGCTCGTCGTCGTCCGCGTCGATTCTTGACCACGACATCATCCCCTTGTGTTAGTGTGACTAGAACAAAAACAGAACTAAGGCTGCCAACGAGGATGAAAGCGCGTCACTTACTAGACCTCGACGCTATGGAGCCACTCGATGGCTTCGCCCCCATGGCTCCTGAACGCCTGCCGGGGTTCGCCAATGACAACCAGCCGATCTCCCGCACGCTCGACAAGCTGTTCGGGACGGCATTGGCCATCGAGCTCGAAGCAGCCAAGGAAGCCGGGGCACTCGGGTTCATGGCGCGCGCCATGGTGCAGGCGACGATGCCGCATCGCCGCGTCGCCGGCAACGAGTTCACCCGCACCAATGGCGCCTTCTCGCTGACGATGCTGGCCCCCTCGAAGATCGGACTTCCTTATGGCAGCATCCCGCGTCTGGTGACCGGTTACCTGACGACAGAAGCTGTCCGCACCAAGAGCCGTCACATCATTCTCGGCAGCAGTCTCAGCCGCTTTATGGCGGAGCTCGACCTCGTTCCGACTGGCGGCCGTTGGGGCACTATCCCGCGCTTGCGGGATCAGATGACCAAGCTGTTCGCGTGCTCGATCTCCTGCACCTACTCATCAGGAAGCACCTTCGGGCTTGAAAACGTCAATATCGCCGACAAGGCCACGCTTTGGTGGACCCCGCGCCAGCCCGATCAGGGCACGCTCTGGGAAAGCACCGTCGTTCTGTCCGAACGCTTCTTCTCCGAGATCACGGAAAACCCCGTGCCGATCGACTTGCGCGCCTTACGAGCGCTTAAGCGTTCGCCTATGGCGCTCGATGTCTATCTCTGGCTGACATACCGAATGTCCTATGTGCGAGCACGCACGGCAGTGCCGTGGGGCGCTTTGCAACTCCAATTTGGCGCCGACTATCCGACATCCGATCAGGGCCGTAGGGACTTCAAGAAGGCGTTCCTCCGAGCGCTCGGCAAAGTCGCCGTCGTCTATCCGGCTGCTCGTCTTGACACCACAACCGACAGCCTCGTTCTTCTGCCCAGCCGCACACACGTCTGCAAATAATCGATCGATCGCCAGAAGTCCTGTTGATAGCTCTGTGAGTTTCAGGACTTATCCACGCATAAACGCTCCCGCGGGGAATGTGGCGGTATCTCTTGAATGCGAAAATTACGCACGCATAAACGCTCCCGCGATTACGCATAAACGCTCCCGCTATATACCTATATGGTCCTGTATTATTAAAATCCTGTAGTTGAGGCCAGAGTGCTGTGGACAGTTCGGCACCGCTGCTTTCCGTGGCCTTCTACTGGACGCTTCGGCGTTGCTGTGACCGCGGCAAAGGGGCTCTTGAATGGGTTCGAGTTGAGAAACCCGCTCTGCATTCCCATCAACTATCGGCAGGTGCCGTTCCGGCGAATCAAAGGTCGTCGTCACGGAGGCGTGCAGCCTCCTCGCGGCGAGCGCGTATTTCTGCCTGAGTGCGCGCCATCTCACTCTTGAACGATTCGGCGTACCGTTTGCGCATTACCCAGACAAACAGGCCGAATGCGATGACAACGAGCGCAATGATCGTCGTCAGGTTATCCATTATCCATCTCATTGGCGGCGCTCCTCTCTTTAGGCAGTAGGGTTTTGAAGGGGGCTTGTGGCGCGCTGGCGGCCCTTTCAGTTCATTTGTCGAAGCTGGGAGGGGCCGGTGGGCGGCGCGGCGTCTCGGATGAACCAGAAGGCCGCTCAGGCGGTCTGGAGCCATTGTCCTCGGGCGCGGCTTTGGGATCGGGCGGCGAGCCATTCTTGCGCCCCCGCATCCGCGCCTGAAGCGCAGCGAGTTCCGCCTGATACTCGGGATCATCCGCCAGATCGGCGTCGGTCGCCTGGTCGTCGTCCGACTCGAAAACGGGTGTTTTCTCTGGGCGCGGCGCGCGGTAGACGGTGTCGCCAAGCTCGCGCTTCTTCTGCGCCACCCATTCCTTCAGCTTCTCGTTGGCGTAGTAGGGCGGATACAGGTTGGCCCGGATCGACAGGCCGTCCTGAAAGATCACGCAGTCGTCGCGAAACTCAGGCCCCATCAGCTGCTGGGGCGAGGCCACCCAATCCTCGCCGCCCCAGATGTCCTTGCGCCGACCCAGCCGCTCGGCCACGTGTTCGGCAGTCCTGGTGTCATTCGGGCGGAAGAAGATCTGGCCGCGGCAGTTGGCGACGAGGCTGCGCCATTTGGGGTACACCTCTTCCAGCTGCGCCAGGTCCTGCGCGAACAGCCAGAGCCGGATGCGGTAGCTGCGCGTGATCGCCACCGCGTCCTCGATGATCCGCATGTAGCCCAGCTGCGGCATCTCGTCGAAGACGAACATCATCGGCCAGTCGAGATACTCCGCGGGCAAGCTGTCATCCTCGGCATTGGCCGCGTCAATCATCTTGCGCACCCGGATCGCTTCGCTCAGGTGCTGGCCCAGCATCACCCGCAGCACGCTGCGCATGGCGGCCATCTTCTCGGGCGGCACGATCAGGTAGACCGTGGCCGCGCTGCCGCGCGTCACCCCGCCATCCTCTCGCTGATGCCAGCCCGGCGCGCGGCCGGTCTTGGCTGCGAAGGTGACGCTGATGTTGTCGCGCACCAGGATGTCCTCGACCGTCCAGCCCGGCGTGGTCGAGGAGGTAACATTGGCCACGTCGTCCGAGCGCCAGATGGCAAGCTGTGTGCGCAGCGTCGTCGAGATCGAGGCGCGCAACGCCTCCGACTGCGTCTCTAGGATGTTGCCCAGTTCCTTGAGACGCTCGTCGTCAGAGCCTTGCAGGTCTTCGACCATCGCCTCGAAATCCGCCTTGCTCGGCGTGAGCAGGCGGCAGACCGCGCGCATGTTGCGCTGGCCCTCAGGCCGCGTGCGGATGACGTAGAAGATCAATCCGGTCAGCAGGTCGCGCGCGGCCTCGTCCCAGAAAGGCTCCTTGCCCTGGGGAATGACCAGCAGTTCGGCCAGAAGCCGTGCCTCGTCCCAGCCCGTCACCCGGTCGAGCGGATTGTAGCAGTCGGAATCGGCCTCGCCCGGCGCCCATTTGAACACCTGTCCATAGAGGCTGCGCCGCCAGGCCGTGTGCTCGTAGTTCTCGCCCTTGGGGTCGAGGACCACCGTCGGCCCCTCGAAATCCAGCAACACCGGAAGGATCAGCCGCTGGCCCTTGCCCGCGCCCGTGGGGGCTACCGTCAGCAGATGCCCTTCGCCCCGGAAATAGAGCGGAAACTCAAGGTCCGGGCGATCCGGCACTGGCTGCTTCGCGAGTTGCAGCGCGTCCATGGGGAAGGTCGCGTTGTTCGAAATCACGATGCCCGCTTCCGCCATCTGATCGAAGGTGGCCCAGCGTTGCGCCTGGCCGACGTTGCGCAGCTTCTGGCGGGATTCGTCAGTAAGGAAGCGCATGCAGACGCGTAAGTGCTTTCGCGCTTCCTCGATTTCACCTTCTCTCAACTTGTAATGCAGGCTCTCAAAGAACACCTTGTCAATGGCGGGGTCGGTTCCGATGATCAGGTACGCCTCGGCCCATTCCGGCCCCATCGCATCCAGCCAGCGATCAATCCGGCGGTTGCGCTCAATCTCGCGCCGGGATGGCGTCTTCTCCCCTCCACCCCCGAACAGCTTCTTCCACACCATCGTCGCGCCCTCGCCGAATGCTCCCCTGAACAGTCATCCTGCCTGACGTCACGCTACCACCAAATTGCCAATGAATCCGACGGAAATGCTTAGCCGGACGTGGCTTTGAGCTTGGTTCTACGCGGTGTGGCTTCTGGCGGATGACGCGGGACGGGCGTTGCCCGTCCGGTACGGTGACCTTGGGGGCCGCCAGTCGAAATGCCCGCGCCCGACAGCGGCATGACGCAGTGCCCTTGGGCACGTCGAAGGCGTCCGGTTGGGCTCCTCTCGTCCTTTTCCGATTCCGCGCTCCACGGGCCGTCCTCAGGTGTGGCTGACCTGGCAGGGACGCCGTGCGGCGCAACGGCGGTCGGTCAGTTTCTTCCCCTGCGGCTGAAGCCGCATTCCTCGCGGGCGCTGCGCTCCAACAAACAGCCCCCCCGCCGTCTTCCGGTTCCCTCCAGCCCATGCGGGTGCGCCGCCCGGCTTGCCCCTGCCTCTCCGGTCGCCATCGGACGGCCGCGATGGGCGCGGCCTCCCAGACAAGGAGAGGACCCCATGACTACCGAACGCATCGACGTCTACACCCAGGTCACCAACAACATCATCGCCGCCATCGAGGCGGGAGCGGGCGACTGGCAAATGCCCTGGCACCGCAGCGGTGAGGGCCTGAACCGCCCCGTCAACATCGACACCGCCAAAGCCTATCGCGGCATCAACGTCGTCAGCCTCTGGGCCTCCGCCCAAGCCCGCGGCTTCACCACCGGCACCTGGGGCACCTATCGCCAATGGCAGAACAAGGGCTGTCAGGTCCGCAAGGGCGAGAAGTCGAGCCTCGTGGTCTTCTACAAGGAGTTCGACGTGGAAGAGCGGAACGACGACACCGGCGAGACCGAGCACGGCAAGCGCCTGATGGCCCGCGCGAGCTGGGTCTTCAACGCCGACCAAGTGGACGGTTACGAGGCGCCCGCGCTCCCTGAACCCAAGGACTCCGTGCAGGTCATCGACGCAGCCGAGCGCTTCGTCGGCGGCACTGGCGCCATCATCCGCCACGGCGGTACCCGCGCCTTCTATCGTCCTTCCGACGACATCATCCAGATGCCCGAGCGCGAACGCTTCCTCGGCACCGAAACCAGCACGGCGACCGAGAGCTACTACGCCACGCTCCTGCACGAGCTCACCCATTGGACGGGCGACACCCGCCGCTGCGACCGCCAGTTCGGCAAGCGCTTCGGCGATGACGCCTATGCCGTCGAAGAGCTCGTGGCCGAGCTGGGCGCGGCCTTCCTCTGCGCCGACCTGGGCGTGACGCTCACCCCGCGCCCCGACCACGCCGCCTACATCGACAGCTGGCTCACCTTATGACGACGTGAGCATAA
>NZ_JBVOUO010000025.1:0-8370 GCF_055685825.1 Pannonibacter sp. CBAS1226
CCGACGGCCGAGCATTGAGGTGCGTGACCAGAGCCGTCGCATCGTAACCATTTCGGGTCAACGTCGGTTCGAGATCGTCGATGGCGCGGGACAGGACCTGCTCGACGATTTCGGCGGTAACCGGCTTGGCGCCGAGGCGAAAGCCCTGCTCGAATGCGAGGGTGAGATGCATCTCGATCTGAAGCGGCGTGCGCAAACGTTCGGCGATGAGGTCGATGGCTTCTTCCTCGAGGAGTTCGCCAACCTTTACGCCTTCGGCCGCACAGGCGCCAAGCAGCCAGGCAACATAGTCGCGGCGCGCGGAGCCGATCCCCTCGTAGTCAAAAATGGTCGTGCGGTAGCCAATCTCCTCCATTTGCGGCCGGCGCAGATCATTGCGCAACCGGGGATGCCCGACAAGAAGTACGGAAAGGAGCACGCCGGCGTCGGCGACCACCTCCATCAGTCGCTTCAGGCCGGTTAAGGTCTTGTGGTGCAGGTCATGGGCCTCGTCGACCACGAGGACGATCGGCCGTTTGCCTTTTTTCATGATGTCGCGCAGGTCGCGCTCCCGGCGCTCGGCCTGCTTGGGGATCTTGACCTGCGCACGATCGCCGGGAGACAAGTCGTAGAACAGGGCTTCAATGAGCGATGGCAGCGAAGTGCGCCGCTTGTCGACCGCCAGCGATTTGGCGAGTGCGACCTTGCCGGCTTTGGTGAGTTCGGCCTCGATGCGGCGCAAAAGGTGGGTTTTCCCCGAACCGACCAGGCCGGAGACCACGACAAGCCGACCGGTCTGGACGGCCGCACACACCTCGCGGATGATCGTGCGCTGATGCTCGGTCTCAAAGTTGCCGGCCCCTTGGAAAGGCCGGTCGAGGCCGTAACTGGATTGAACGTCAGCGAGCATCATTCTTCCTTTCTTCGCGCCTGGAAGCGTTCGCGGATACGGGCCGCGATCATCTTTTTGTCGAGTGTTTCTCCAAGCAGTTCATTGATGAAGGCGCGGTCACCGGCATTCATCGCGCCGATCGGCCGGCCGAGCTGGTCGGCGATGGCCCCACGGGCTGCGAGGCCATTTGGATAAGCGGTCTCTATTGCGGGTTCCGGAAACGGTGTCCGCCGTACACTCAGCCCAGCCGTGGTCGGGGGCAGCGAAGGCAATGGACGATCCCCGCCGGTGACCGCGGCGCGGGGGAGCCCAAGTTGGTCTGCCAGGCGCACCACCTTGTCGAGCCGCTCTTCGAGCTTGCTCTTCTGGTATTTGCGATAGCGAAAGAGGGGAACCGCCCCGCGCGAAGGTTGGAATGGACCGAAGCGCTTGCCCTCATGCTCGACGAACAGTTCCTGATCGAACAGGCCCCAGAGCAAGGTCACCGTTTCGCCGGCAAGTTCGGGCTCGACCTCATAGGATGCGCCTTCGACCGATACGGTCGCGTCTCCAGCAACCGTCCGTCGTTCCGGTTCGCGCGCAAAGGCGCAGAACCGCTCCCAGGAGCACATCGCCCGCACCCCGTCAGGAGGAAGATGCCGCAGCCAATCCTCGATGCGTGCATGAGACTCTGTGCGATGGTCGCCGTTATTGTAGGTGACCAAGGCGCGCCTGAGCCAAAGGTTGGCTTCCTCTTCGTCCTTCGGCTTGTGGAAATGATAGAGGGTCTCGTGCACTTCCTTGATCGTGCGAAACGGCCGCTCGACCTTGCCTTTCGCTCGCGCCGGCGTGCGCCGCTCGCTGTCCGACGGGGGCATATGCGTGAGAACCCGGACACCAAGGCTACCCATGACGGACTGGAAAACGCGCGAGCGGCTCACCGGCCCGTTATCCATATGGATGGTCGTTGGAATCCCCTGAAGCGGCAGTTCCGGTTCAGGCTTGGCGGCGAAGGCATTGTAGAGAAAGCGCAAGGCGGACTCCGCGTCCTCGCCGTAGACGGAGCGGTATTCCTGATAGCTCGCGCCGGAGCGATCATCGACCACGGAGAACAGCATCAGCGTCGGCCGGCCGCGCCCTTCCTCGACCCAAAGCGGCGCTTCCACCTGCTTCAGGTCGGACGGGCTCATGTCGAAGTGCCAGAGTTCGTTGGAACGCCGCGCCTGGAATCGGACGGCAGCCACCGGGCGGGTGACGCGCGCATAATCCAGGCCGGAAACACGCAGCAGCCGATCGACCGTTGCGCGTTTCAAGATGCCGGGCGGTGCACGGACCAGGCCATCGGGCGTCACCACGCCGTCTTCCTCAAGCAGCTTGATGGCGCGCGCCGTGGAGATATGCCGCCCCTTCCGGTTCGCCGTTCTGATCTTCAGGGCCGCGATGATTTCGGCATAGGTTTCCATCTCCGGCTGCGGGGCGATCCGGGAGGTTCCGTGATCGGCGCGCCGTACGGATTTCGGGCGGTTCAACTCCCGCAGCGCCCGATACAGGGTCCAGATCGAGATGCCGTAGGCATCGGCGGCACGAGCAACAATCTCGGTACGGCCTGGATCACGGGGAGAAAGCAGCGACAATCGGCGTCGAAGATCGACAAGAGCCTCTCCGGGCGGCCGCTTTCTCCGCTCAGCCATGGACGTCCTCGGATTCCACTGTTTTGGGAGAGCCACCCTTCTTGCCGATATGACGATAGAGGGTTGCAACAGAAACCCCCATGCGCTGCGCAATATTGCGTACCGGTATGCTGCCTTCCTTCATCAGGGCGCGCGCCGCGGCAATATCGCCCGGGCGCATCGCGGGCGGGCGGCCACCCTTGCGGCCACGTTGCCGCGCCTCGACCAGTCCAGCCGTCGTGCGTTCGCGGATCAGAGCACGTTCGAACTGGGCGATCGCACCGAAGACATGGAAGGTCAGCATGCCGCCCGGCGTCGTCGTATCAATGCTCTCGGTCAAGGACACGAGCCCGATCTTCGCGCGCTCCAACTCTTCCGCCGTCGCGATGAGCTTCTTTAGCGATCGCGCCAACCGATCGAGTTTCCAGACAACGAGCGTGTCACCAGTGCGAAGCACGTCGGAGAGAATTCGGCCCAATTCCGGGCGGTCATCGCGAGCGCCTGACCCGCGCTCGGTAAACACCTTCTCGCAACCGGCGCGTCTCAGCGCCTCAAGCTGAAGCTCCGGATTTTGATCGATCGTGCTGACCCTGGCGTACCCGACCCGCATAGCCATCCAAATGTTCTTGAAAGTCGTTGGACACATAGCATTTTGCGACAACCGTTTCTATAACAGTTTTGAGAAGATTCCATCGCGCCATTCAAGGGGCGTGACGGCATGCGCTATGGCATGCTCAAAAACCCTCGTTTATGACAAACGATCCATGGAAACCAACTATGTGTCTGACGGCCGAATATTCGCGACATGGAGCAGGGAACCTTACGCATCGAAAATCGGGCGGTCCCCGATCTTGTCCCCCTTGTATGGGATACTCCGGGAATTGAGGCGGCGATACCAAAGGATGCGGTCGGCCAGGCCGTTACCATGTTCGAGCCGCAGGAATGCGCCAACTACTTCAAATCTTGCGGATATGACCCCGAGTAATGTGGACGTGCTCTAGGTCACCCAGAGGGGCGCTCGCATCGAGTATAACCTTAAGCGCGATTGCTTCCGGTGAACCATCCTCCATATGTACGGGATGTACAGCCCACACAGACTTTTCGAGAACCACATTCTCAACAGAAACCTCATAAAGCCTACCCGACGCGAGCTCATCGAGGACAGTGCTCCTCATCACGATCGAAATGCCGAGACCAGCTCGAACTGCATGCTTCACAGCCTCAGTGCTCCCGACATTGAATGAGATTGGGAATTGCTCTGCCGCTTGGCCGAAGGCCTCGCGGAGCACGGATCCGGTACCGGTTCCACGTTCTCCGCCAATGAGGGACTCTTGAAATAACTCTGCCGCTTCAATTGTTTTTCGCGTCCTCCAATTATGCTGTGGGGATACGATTATTACCAGCTTTTCCTTCCGCCAAAGGCGGGCTTGATATCCTTTTCGATCGTCCCACCATTCGGTAAAGGCTAGATCAATCTCCTTCCTCAAGAGCTTTTCGATGATTTCAGGATTTGAGGCAACGGCCACCTCAGGTGGCCGGCCTTGAGCATCCTGTAAACGCTTCAAGTGGACTGGCAAAATATAGGTACCGATGTTAGTACTGGCACCCAACGTAATCCGGCCGCTGTGCAGGCGGTCCAGAGATCTCTTCGTGACGGTCAAAAGGCTGCGTGCGAATGGCAAGAATACGAGCCCTTGCCGAGTCGGCACACACTTGTCCTTCCTCCTCTCGACCAGCCGCACCCCTAGTATATCCTCCAATCGTTTCACATTATGTGAGACAGTCGGTTGGGATATCTGAAGCCGTCGCGACGCCTCGTGAAAGCTGCCAGTTTCGATTACCTCTATGAATGCTGCGACATGCGAAAGGCTAAACATTACTTTCTCTAATCAAGGAATTAGTTGAACCTCGTTAATTGCCGCACGAGGTCTTCGGCCTTGGACAAAATCTATAATGTTGTCAGCAGCCTCGTGCTCGATAGCCAAACGCGACTTCGCCACTGCTGAGCCTATGTGGGGTGTCAAGATCGAATCATGTTCGCGATTGAGGAGACCCCCGTGGACCTTGTCAGGCCGGTCGGGTCTGGCCCAGTCCTCCATCTCATAAACATCAGCGGCGTAGCCTCCCAAGCGCCCCGCCTGCAATGCAGCGACAACAGCCTCTTCATCAACCACGCTTCCGCGTGCAGGATTAATAAGAAGTGCTCCTTTGGGCATTTTGGCGAGTTGTTCAGCGCCGAGGAGATGCTTCGTTTCGGCCGAAAGCGGGAGTGCACACACAAGAAAGGTAGACGACGAGATCAACTGGTCAAATTCAAGAGGCTTTACGTTCAGTCTGATCTCATCGGCTTTGTCCAGGGATTGACGATCCCAGTACGACACAATGGCGCCGAAGGTACTTAGGCGCTGTGCTATAGCTTTTCCGATCGCTCCCATCCCTAAAATGCCGATTGCTGTGCCCTGCAGCCCAAGGCCGTAAAACCGAGGGCGCCAACCTTTGTAATCCCTCCTGACGCTCTTGTCGCCTGGCAGAATGTGCCGCCCAAGAGCAATCATCAGACCGATTGTAAGTTCGGCTGTCGGGTCAGTGAGAAGATCGGACACTATCGTGACGTGGACTCCACGCTGCGTGCAGGCTTCGATGTCGAAGTTATCGAAGCCTTTCAGCGCACATGCCACAAGTTGAAGATCGGGAGCGTGCGCGAGTACAGACGCGTCGATCATGTCCGGCATGAACGCCATCATCGCCTTGGCGTCGCTCAATTCTGCGAGCAGTTTCTCGCGGGGCCATGTATCATCAGTATCGTTGCAAACTAAACGAGCGTGGGGAGATAGCTTTGAGATAATCTCCTCGTGGACGCGATGGGTGATTACTACCTTTGGGAGCATTTAATTTATCCTTCTATTGCAGCTGGCGGCGGAGGAGAGCGCCGACCTGGTCAACGATGGTGACCATCAGAAGGACAACGAGCATGATCGCAAGAACCTCCTGATAATTCATGATCCGGAGGGATGTCATCAACTCGAAACCGATACCACCAGCTCCCACAGTGCCCAGGATTGTCGAGGCGCGGAAGTTGTACTCCCACCGATAGATGGTCACATCGGCCAATTGCGGTAGAACTTGTGGCAAGATCGCCCGCGTCACGATCTGGAACGGCGACGCACCAGCTGCGCGTGCGGCTTCTATAGGCGCATTATCGCAATGCTCGATCGCCTCCGCAAAGAACTTGCCCACCATGCCAACCGAGTGAAGACCAAGAGCCAGCACGCCTGGGAGCGCTCCAAATCCCACTGCCGCCACGAAGACGATGCCCATAATCAGCTCCGGGATCGACCGTAGACCATTCAACAATCCACGCGAGATCATATAGATGACAGCGTTGGGTGCTGTTTTCCCTGAGGCGAAAAAGCCAACTGGAAGTGATATCAGTACCGCGATCGCAGTCCCAGCTATACTCATCGCCAGAGTGTCGATGAGAGGGCTGATCCACTCCAAGCCTCGGTTGAAATCCGGGGGAAACATTTCCGTACCGAGCTGCCAGAGCGCAGGAAACCCAGATCCCAGACGCTCCAGATCAAGAAGACCGGAGTGATAACTGCTAACAATGATCACACACGCAATTGCCAACGCGATCACGCCAGCTCTGGTCCAAGCTTTGTTTTGATGTTGAAGGATAGAGTCGTAGTCGGCCGACGGCTGTGTCATCACATATCCTGGAAGAAAGGACGCAGGCCAGCGCCTGCGTCGAAAGGTGAGAAACTGTCTCGAACGCGCCTTACTGACTCAGGTCCAAGTTCAGCACTTTACCGAGCTCACGGACGACGTCGTAGGCTTTGTCATCGATCGGAGCGAACCCATCGGCTTTGAAGGATGCCAATACCTTTTCGTCTTTAAGGTCGATGAAGGCTTTGGTGATCGCCTCTTTCAACGAAGTGTCAAGATCCGACCGCATGGTCCAGGGGTACTGCGGGAACGGATCGGACTCGGCGAGGGCGATAACTTTCTTAGGATCAATGGTGCCACGAGCGACCATTGAATTGTAGATGGGCAACGAAAGTCCGCCAATCTGAGCATTGCCATTCTGCACTGCAATAGCCACGGCATCATGCGACCCTACGAAGTTCTCGCTATAGTCTTTTCCAGCCTCAACTCCGGCCTTAAGCAGCATAGATTTCGGGATAAGGTGGCTTGAGGTGGAAGCCACGTCCCCAAACGCGACCTTTTTCCCTTTTGCATCTTCAAGGCTTTCGATGCCAGCCTCTGCATTGGCGACAACTACAGCGCGATAGGTAGTTTCGCCATCCTTCATAAGTGCTGCGAAAGGCTCGATATCAGCCTTGGTTTTCGCGAGCGTGTAAGAGAGCGGCCCGAAATAAGCCAACTCAAGCCGGCCGAAACGCATCGCTTCGATCATTGACGAGTAGTCGGTCGTTACGATCAGTTCAATCTCCCGACCGAGTGTCTTCTCAAGATACTCCTCGAGAGGACGATTGTTTTTGATGACAGTGGCGGCGTTCTCGTCCGGTAGCAACGCGACGCGCAATGTCTCTGGATTTGAGCCAGCATGCGCCAACGAACTCCAGCCAAGAACGGCGAGGAATGCGAGGGACAGAAGCTTCTTCATAATGCGGCCTCCATGGCAGCTAAAGGTTGATCATACTCGTAGTTGGACAAATCTTGTGTTGTGGTCGGATTTCTTGGGGCGCTGCGGTAGATCGACGCACACATTTGATCGGTCAGTTCGTCGACAGCGGCGTCCGCAACCACTTCCCCGTCGCGCATAGCAATGACCCGGTCGCCGAACCGGCGAGCTAGATCGATCTGATGAAGGCTGATCACAGCAGTGATGCCGTCGGCTGTGCATATTTCGCGAAGCTGCGACAGGACCTCGACAGCCGTTTCAGGGTCCAGACTTGCAACGGGCTCATCTGCAAGGACCAGTTGGGGCTTCTGGACCAGCGCGCGCGCAATGCCCACCCGTTGCTGCTGACCGCCGGATAGTTGATCCGCCCTGACGAGAGCCTTATCAAGAAGGCCTACGCGTTCAAGGCATTCCAACCCCAGCCTTCGATCCGAACGCGGCATAGGGAACAACGTACGCCAGCCAGAGTGGTAGCCCAGGCGGCCCGTCATGACGTTGTCGAGCGCGCTCAAGCGCCCTATGAGTTGGTGCTGCTGGAATATCATCCCAGTTCGCCTTCGGTGAATGCGAAGCTTAGTTTCCGCATCCAGAGCACCAATATCGTTAGAAGTGATCGAACCAGACGTCGGCGCAACCAAGCCGTTGAGTGTCCGGATGAGGGTAGATTTGCCTGCGCCGGATCTACCGAGGAGCACGACGAACTGACCCTGGTTGAACGTCAATGTCGTTGTCTTCAAAGCTTGGGTGCCGTTGGCATAGGTCACGGCAACTCCGTTCAGAGCCAGCATCACAATAATCCTGATCGTTAGTGGTGCATCGATTGAATATTTGCATCACTATGGGCGACATATGACGTCCGTTTATCAGGCTCGTGAAACTTCAATGACAGCACTTAAACTCAGCTCTACCTCCTCGCGTAGCTGCGATGGAGAAATTTCACCCAGAGCCGCCTGATCATGACGGCCCGGTCCCAATTCTACACCACCTTGACGGATGCTATCCCATATTCGGCCAGATAAACCGGCCCTTCTCCAGCCGCCGGGTAAAAAGGCAGGCGCCCAGACCATCATGCCAGATGATCTTCAAAATATCCGATCTGCGGCCCCTGAAGACGAAGAGATGCCCTGACAACGGATCATGCTGCAGAACCTCCTGCACCCGAAGCGCCAAGGAGGGAAAGCCACAGCGCATGTCCGTATGTCCGT
>NZ_JBVOUO010000026.1:0-2500 GCF_055685825.1 Pannonibacter sp. CBAS1226
CCTTCAGGTTATGAGCCTGACGAGCTACCGGGCTGCTCCACCCCGCGTTAGTTGGGTGGTTGTTGAAGAGGTGTTTTTATCTGCGTTTTGCAGGCCTGGCAGCGACCTACTCTCCCGTGTCTTGAGACAAAGTACCATTGGCGCTGGGGGGTTTCACGGCCGAGTTCGGGATGGGATCGGGTGTTGGCCCCCCGCTGGGGCCACCAGGCCGGCGAAACGCAGATATGAGGAACTGGTCTTTTCAGCGGATGCTGATCGATGTTTTTTGTGCGTCTCCCTGAGTATCGAGGGACGTGACGGACCTGAGGTCCGCAAGCGCGACGCGCGCCGGCCGGTCAGGCCGCCCTCGCGGAGGGCAGCGCCCGTGAGCGGCAAGGAGTTACGGGCCGGAGGTCCGCAAGGCCGAGTGCCGCCGCGGCTTATGCCGCGCGTGGTTCGCAGGACAGCGCGCTAGCGCGACCGTCCGTGAGAACATTTATATGGAATGGACATTGATTAATGAGAGTGATCAAGCCGAACGAGCTATTAGTAAGGCTCAGCTTCACACGTTGCCGTGCTTCCACATGCCTCCTATCGACGTGGTGGTCTACCACGGCTCTTCAGGGAGAACTTGTTTTGAGGTTAGTTTCCCGCTTAGATGCCTTCAGCGGTTATCTATTCCGAACATAGCTACCCTGCACTGCGGCTGGCGCCACAACAGGTCCACCAGAGGTTCGTCCATCCCGGTCCTCTCGTACTAGGGACAGATCCTCTCAATTCTCCTACACCCACGGCAGATAGGGACCGAACTGTCTCGCGACGTTCTGAACCCAACTCACGTACCGCTTTAAATGGCGAACAGCCATACCCTTGGGACCTGCTCCAGCCCCAGGATGCGATGAGTCGACATCGAGGTGCCAAACAACCCCGTCGATATGGACTCTTGGGGGTCATCAGCCTGTTATCCCCGGCGTACCTTTTATCCGTTGAGCGATGGCCCTTCCACGAGGGACCACCGGATCACTATGGCCGACTTTCGTCTCTGCTCGACTTGTCAGTCTCGCAGTCAGGCAGGCTTATGCCATTGCACTCGACGAGCGATTTCCGACCGCTCTGAGCCCACCTTCGCGCGCCTCCGTTACCATTTGGGAGGCGACCGCCCCAGTCAAACTACCCGCCACACACGGTCCCGGATGCTGTTACATCGCGGTTAGATATCCATGACGACAAGGGTGGTATTTCAAGGATGACTCCACGAGAGCTGGCGCCCTCGCTTCGACGTCTACCACCTATCCTACACATGTCGACACGAATACCAGTGTGAAGCTGTAGTAAAGGTGCACGGGGTCTTTCCGTCTGACCGCAGGAACCCCGCATCTTCACGGGGAATTCAATTTCACTGAGCCTATGCTGGAGACAGCGGGGAAGTCGTTACGCCATTCGTGCAGGTCGGAACTTACCCGACAAGGAATTTCGCTACCTTAGGACCGTTATAGTTACGGCCGCCGTTTACCGGGGCTTCAATTCGGAGCTTGCACACCTCCTCTTAACCTTCCGGCACCGGGCAGGCGTCAGACCCTATACGTCGCCTTACGGCTTCGCAGAGCCCTGTGTTTTTGATAAACAGTCGCCACCCCCTAGTCTGTGCCCCTCCTGACCGGTTGCCCGATCAGAAGGCTCCCTTCTCGCGAACTTACGGGAGCAATTTGCCGAGTTCCTTCAGCATAGTTCTCTCAAGCGCCTTGGTATGCTCTACCTGTCCACCTGTGTCGGTTTAGGGTACGGTCTATAATGCGGGGGCTATTTCCTGGGACACCTTCACCGCATCCCCAATCCAGTAAGGGGATACGATACACGGCATCCGTCACCACCCGCAGGCTGCAGAATATTAACTGCATTCCCATCGACTACGCCTTTCGGCCTCGCCTTAGGGGCCGGCTAACCCTGCTCCGATTAACGTTGAGCAGGAACCCTTGGACTTTCGGCGAGCGGGTCTCTCACCCGCTTTGTCGTTACTCATGTCAGCATTCGCACTTCCGATACCTCCAGCAGCCCTCACGGGTCTGCCTTCATCAGCCTACGGAACGCTCCGCTACCGCGCACTTGCGTGCACCCGCAGTTTCGGCACATGGCTTGAGCCCCGTTACATTTTCGGCGCGGAACCCCTTGTTTAGACCAGTGAGCTGTTACGCTTTCTTTAAATGATGGCTGCTTCTAAGCCAACATCCTGGTTGTTTTGGGAGTTCTACATCCTTTCCCACTTAGCCATGATTTGGGGGCCTTAACTGGCGGTCAGGGTTGTTGCCCTCTCCACAATGGACGTTAGCACCCACTGTGTGTCTGCCAGATAGTACTTCCTGGTATTCGGAGTTTGGTTAGGATCAGTAAGACGGTAAGTCCCCATAGCCCATCCAGTGCTCTACCCCCAGGAGTATTCGTCTGACGCTCTACCTAAATAGATTTCGCGGAGAACCAGCTATTTCCGAGTTTGATTGGCCTTTCACCCCTAGCCACAACTCAT
>NZ_JBVOUO010000027.1:0-3713 GCF_055685825.1 Pannonibacter sp. CBAS1226
CAGGATCTGGCCGTTTGCGTCCACTCTTTGCTCAGCATTATTTTCGATGGAACCTTTGCTGTCGTTTTGACCAGCAAAGGAATCAATAATGTCGAATGCCGATTACGAGCCCATCTCCAAACTCAGGATTTCACTGACCGAGCAACGATACAGCCCCGTGGTGATCGGGAACTACTGCGCCTACGCGCGTGGGTTTGTCGACTATCTTGCCCAGCGGGACATCCTGATCACAGAGGTGACCGAGGCGGAGGTGGCTCAGTACCTCCACCATGCGATTGCGATGTTCCGCAAACGCCATGGGCGGGCGCCGGCGCGAGATTGGCACTCCATTCCGCGTTCTGGAATCCACGCGTTGCTGCGGCTCGCACAGGGTCAATGGCCAGCCGCACCGAAAGCGACCTGCGCTGCCGACGAACTGCGCTTTGCCGTCTGTGAGGAATATGAGACCTGGCTGCGCGAGGAGCGAGGCCTTGCCGCGGCCAGCATCGACGCATTGATGTGGGAGGGGCGGAACTTTCTGGCCTGGCAGCTTGATCGACGCGGCCCCGACAGTCTGATGACGATGACCGTGGGCGACATCGACCGTTACATGGACGCGCGCAGCCCTCACCAGACGCGCAAATCGGTGAAGGATGTGGCGGAGCGGCTTCGCTCGATGCTGCGCTATCTGCACCGGACGGGGCGCACCGCGATCGACTTGTCGCCGCACGTCATCGCGCCCTTGCTCTATGCCTATGAAGGGGTGCCCTCAATCCTTGAGCGGGACCAGATCGCTGCCGTTTTGCAGGCTGCGGCGAAGGACAAGACGCCGGTGGGGTTGCGAGATCATGCCATCCTGCAATTGCTCGCGACCTATGGCTTGAGATCGGGCGAAATCTGCAACCTGCGGATCGAGGATATCGACTGGCGGGCGGAATCGATCCGCATCAAGCATACCAAGACCCAAGCATGCTCATTCCTGCCATTGATGGCGCCGGTGGGTGAAGCGGTGCTCGCCTATCTGCAGACGGGGCGGCCTGTGACAGATGCCCGCGAGATCTTCGTCCGCACACGAGCGCCCTATCGCAAGCTCGGTATGCTGGCCAGCATGGTGCGACGGCGACTTGACGATGCCGGGGTCACGCCGGCTGGTAAGAACGGCTCCCATATCTTCCGCCATGCACGCGCAGTCGAAATGCTGCGCGCCGCCGTGCCGCAGAAGGTGATCGGCGATCTGCTCGGGCATCGTTCTACAGAATCCACGGCTCCCTACCTGAAACTCGCCACCGAGGATCTCCGGGCCATCGCGCTCGATGTGCCGGGACAAGAGGTGCGGTCATGACGATCTGGCCCGACCCCGAGCGCCAGTTGATCGCGCGCTACATTGCAGGCCTCAACCTGCGCACCACGAACAGCCCCATCTACTACAGGCAGGCGCTCAACATCTTCCAGGATGTCGCCGAACGCCACGTCAAGCTCGACAAGGACATGCTGGTGGCATGGCTGCATGCATCGCCGGGACGGTGGGCCTCGACGACACGGCTGCACCGAACCCGGATTATCGATCGGTTCCTCGATCATCTTGAGGAAACCGGAGCGATCGAACGCAATCCCGTCGCCGCCCTGCGCGACGCTTGCAATATCAAACACTGCATGCCGGTGTGGCGGGCGCTGGCCTCCCGCGATCCGGAAAGCGCGCTCGCCGAACTACACCAGCCCAGGCAGTTCGGCAGCGTGCTGGGCGAAATGATGGCCGAGCACGTCACGCTGATGCGCAACCGGGGTTACAAATACACCGCGCAAACGGTCTGGCTCTCGCGGTTCGACCGGTTCCTGCAGTTGAATCCGGCGCTTCAGGGTCAGCCGATCGGGGTGATGCTCGAACACTGGTCGGTGGCGAAAACAACGCGCAATCATCCGAACGAGTGCGAAAAGCTGAAGCGCACCCTTGCGAAAATCCTCCGGCATCAGGATCCATCAATCCCGCCGCGCCGGCCCGACCCACGTCCGGGAAAGGAAGTGGCCAAGCATTGGCGAAAACCGCATATTTACACACCCGCCGACGTGCGCCGTATGCTCGACATCGCCCGTTCCTACCCCTCGCCACGGGCGCCGCTTCGCCCGTTGAGTCTCTACACCATGCTGCTGCTCGCCTATTGCGCGGGGCTTCGGCGAAGCGAACTGGCCCGCCTCGATCTGGGTGACGTTGACTTCCAGGGCGGCACAATCACGATCCGACAAACCAAGTTCTACAAGACCAGGATCCTGCCGCTTCCCGACAGCGTGATGGTCGAGCTTCGAGCATATATCGACGCGCGACGCCGCACCGGTGGATCCCATGATCCGCGTTCCGGCCTGTTCTGGCACGAGCAGCGTGGCGACCGCTATACGAAACACGCCGTAGCATGGCTGCTTGTTGACGTCATACGCCGTGCCGGGCTGAAGCCGCCGCAGGGGCGAACAGGACCTCGCCTGCATGACCTGCGGCACTCGATGGTCGTGAACCGGATCCTCGAATGGTACAAGGCGGGCATCAACCCACAGGATCGTCTGCCGTTCCTCGCTACCTATCTTGGCCATCGGGACATCAACTCGACGCTGGTCTACATCACCGTCACACAGGACCTTCTGCATCACGCCAATGAGCGGTTCCGCGTGCTGGGAGCGCCATGCCTCAACATCGGGCCGGAGGTGCCGGCATGACCAGGAACAATCGGTTCCCAGACCTGATGCGCGCGTTCTTCTACGAATGGCTGGTCGAGCAGCGCAATGCATCCATCCATACGGTTCGGTCGTATCGCGATGCCTGGCGGCTGTTCCTCCGGTTCGTCGCACAGCGCGCAGGGAAAAAGGTAGCGATGATCACGCTGGCTGATCTGACCGCCCGCGAGGTCATTGCGTTCCTCGGTCACGCCGAACACGAACGCGGCGGCACGATCGGCACGCGCAATTGCCGACTTGCAGCGATCCGCAGCTTCTTCAACTTCGTTGCGACCAGGGATCCCGGTTCGATCGCGCAATGCGTTGAAATCCTCAACATCCCGATTAAGCGTGGTCCGGTGTCGGAACCCTGTTATCTGGACCCGAAGGAAGTGACGGCGATCCTGGCTCAGCCTGATCGTTCGACACTCGAAGGGATGCGCGATCACGCGTTGCTCTCGTTCCTCTACAACAGCGGTGCGCGAATACAGGAAGCGCTCGACCTGTGCCCCGATGCGATACGGTTCGAAAGTCCCAGCTGCGTGCGCCTGACCGGCAAGGGTCGAAAAGAACGTATCTGCCCACTCTGGCCGGAAACCGTGATGTTGTTGAAGAAGCTGCTCGAACGGCAGCCGCGGGCGCCAGACCAGCGGCTGTTCGTCAACCGCTATGGCGAGCCGCTCAGCGCGTCGGGGGTCCGGTTCAAGCTTGCCGCCTATGTGAGGGCGGCGGCCGAGACCACGCCAACGCTACGCGACAAGCATGTGACGCCCCACGCCTTCCGGCACGCAACCGCCGTGCACCTCATATCGGCGGGCGTCGACGTCACGGTTATCCGTAGCTGGCTCGGTCACGTGAGCCTCGATACGACGAACCACTATGCCAGAGCGAATCTCGAAACAAAACGCAAGGCACTGGAGCAGGTCGGCGTTCCCGAAACACACGGCCGCCAGCCCTCGTGGAAACGCGATACGAGCGTGCTCGCCTGGCTCGACACGCTCTGAAATAATGCGGAGGAAGGTGGCCAGAAAACC
>NZ_JBVOUO010000028.1:0-3450 GCF_055685825.1 Pannonibacter sp. CBAS1226
TCAGAAACCCGAGCCGCCTGAAACCGCTTCAAAACGCGGCACTGTCAGGTGAATACCATCTCTGTACACTCCTAGTTCACTACACTCGGTATTGAAGGCGCCTCTGCGCGTTTCATCATAGGTGTAGGTTGTGACAAGCGGACCATCCTCAGCCGCTGCAACACTTCCAGCAAATGCTTGTAGAACGGCAAGGTTACAGTTTGTCATAGAGAATATTTCTGAGATCATAATAATACTCTCCGTGTTCTTGGGTGGTAAATTTTCAAATAAAAAATTCAGAATCATTCAATAGATCGCTGGTCAATGCAATGTTATGCACCGCCTTAATATCTTCCCTGCGCAGGAGGGATAAGTCGTGCTGCTGACGTGAAAGTTCACGTTGCACGAAGACATGCATGCTGATTGTAAGCTCTGTGTCTGGCGATCCGGGGTGAACACCCAAGATTCGTATTGCTGCTTGATCGGCAGCCTCATAAGCGCGCCGTGCAGCCCAAACGGCCTCTTGTGGTTCCGGTATAAGCAAACAACGAATTGCATAGGCCAAAGATGAGAGTGCGTCGTCGGCTAGAGTATGAGCGATCATCCAATCGTCATTTTCCTCGGGAAGCAAGTCCATCACTTCATCAAGTTTTGTTTGCCACTTGGCGCGCCTAATTTGGATAAGCTGAAGATCTTCCCACAATTGAGTAACAATTTTGCGGGGAATGAGCTCGTTCTGAGGATTCAAGTTACGGGAAAAGCGTTCATAATTTCCAAGCTGTCTTGTTGCCGCTGCGGCCGCAAACGCAACTCTAGCCTGCGACGATAACGGCGTTATTTGCTCGAGAAGGAGATTTTCATCGAACTTATACATGTAGATCCTTCAAAAACTCAGATCTAAAGCAACTTGATAGCGTGCTTTTGATTCCCTTGCATAACTTTACATCACATGAGGCCTCGTTGCTGGTCGGCGCGTCTGTCGTTCGTTTGGATATCTAATTTATTACTTAAATCATATTTTAAATTATTTTCATAATTTATATATAATGGCAAATTTCCGCGAGTTATATTTCGAGTATGCTGTGATTTATTTGCGTGAGCAGGTTTCGGCTCCGAAATCGAATGCGGGTATGAAACTCTCACCTAATAAGTAGCGATATGGTACCATTTTCGCTTAGCATCTCGGAAACATGAGCATATCCCGCTGACAGATAACGCTCAGCGGTCAAACACTTGTTGTCCTGCTCCTGCAGCCGATTCGCGCAGCAATTTCTTGCGCCTTGGCTCCCCATGCCCCCAGCGCCCTGTGCTCCAAATCGGATAAAACTGCACATGCGTTATCCATGTCGCCTAACTGCGATTGCAGCACTGCAAAGCAGAGCGACGGTAGTGGGCTTTTTGGTGAAGGCACACCCGTAGACGCAAGCCAATCGCGCATTCCGCCCAATGACCGCATGCGCTCAAGAAATGGAAAGATCTGTCTCTCCAGACGATCCGTCATATCGTCGATTGCGCGAGTGTCGCCTACTTCCCACCATAAATCCTTATTATCCAACAGTTGACCGATACGAGCGCGAACCGTGCAAAAAGGCTCTTCGATGAACGGCTCCGCATCGCGCCCCCAGCATAAGGAGTAAATCGATAGAGACAGCACTCCAGCGTTTAGAGTAACGGAATCTCCATCTTTACTGGTCTGGACATCGATCACCTCCACGAACGCATCCCGCCCGCGATTCCACGTAGCCTTCTTTCGTCGGAAACCTTTGGGCTTTAACTTGCGATCGAACAAATTAATGAGGTGTGATGCATTCATGGTTTGAGCCTATGATAAGTGATAGATTAAATATGCCGAATTGATCTTCGTTATTTTTGAGTTCGCGTGTGTATGTTGCTCGTTCTTCTGGTGTGTTTTTCTTCGATTTAAGGGTGCAGCTTCATGGTGTCACGTGATAAGGCTTATAAGCCTTGCCATCATTCCCTGCGAGCCGAGGCTCGGATTGCCAGCCAGGTTTCTGCGTAACTCGTTCAATAAGTTCTTTGTGCGTCTGCGTGCCCTGACAAAAATTCCACCGAATCTCCCCGCAGACAATATGCGTCCAGTGGCAACAATCTTGATATTCGCTGCAAATGCGTCATCAAACAGCATTGCTGGTAGGGCGAGACAGTTGAGTTTGTGACCGTTGGCCCGTGAGGCGCAGAGATCTCGCCAATCTGCCGTAAATCTTCAAGGACGAGGTTCAGCATAATGCGTGCGCAATGCTCTGCAACGGATGTGCCGCCGACGGTGCGCCAGCGTGGAGATGGCCCACGAGCTAGCATTCTTCAGAAAGAGCTATCAGTGTGAGCAGTAAATGCACATGATCTGATTAAACTGCGTCTGGCACTATAGCCCCATACTTTGCTCTTGCATGTGTCTCCGGTAAATGTCGAAGTTCAGGTGGTCCGCCTCCATGCAAACTACTCTCTGGATAAATTAGTTCCCAAAGGCGTCCGTCATGTGGATCTATGAAAAGACTATCCCAGCCGCTTTCATCATGCCCTAGTTTATATAGATAAATTTTAGTTAAGCTCTCAATACGCAGGCAAGTTTCGTCTGGAGCCATGCGTCCGCAAATGAAAACCCACTTACCAACCAAGGAAGCTTCATTTGCATGAATGCTCATTGAGCCATCCTGATAATAGCATCGACAGGAACTGAGTCATTTGGGACAACAAATTCACTTGCATCTCCAACTGCTACTTCTCCACCTGCAAAACCCGAATTGCCGCGAAACACAAGTGATGCGCCGGACCAGCCCGAGCAGGAGCTTCTGGCGTATCTGGCTCAGAGCGTGAAGTCGCGACGAGCCATTCATGAGGGATGTCTGTGATTTGTTGCCGATTACCCTGTGGGGGGATTATAGTTCTGATGTTATTCATCCATTTTCGAGCGGGCATCGTCAAGTGTCGGGAACTAGGTCGTGAACTCCTAAAATCTTCCAGATTTTGAGGCATGTTGCATGATGCATTGGGAGACGCGTGATGCGGACGGACCTGGTCGCATCGGTGGGAATTGACGACAGCGGAGCGCTCTGGGTGAAGCCAGAGACAGTGACTTTCCCATACATATTCATTGGGACGCCGAGCGTGGGTGCCTTTACACTCCGAAGCCGCGCGAGTGGCCTTACACTGCTTGGTTCAGGCAGATAAGGGATGCTGCTCGCGAACAGGGGATTGACCTAAGGCTTGACCCTGCCACGACGTGGACCGGGGGCGATACGGAGTTGCGGCGCGCATTTGCGAACGGTGACTGAGGGCTTCCGCTGCACGGCAAAAGCTGATTCAGCGTTAGCATGACCCGATATGACTTGACCGACTTTGAATGGCGCGCGATTGAGCTACTGCTACCCACCAAGCCGCGAGGCGTGCCGCGTGTCGACGACCGTCGCGGGCTGAACGGTATCTTCAGGGTGTACAGAGATGGTATTCAGG
>NZ_JBVOUO010000029.1:0-2884 GCF_055685825.1 Pannonibacter sp. CBAS1226
AGGACGGAGAACTCATGAATCGATTTGTCTCAGTAAAACAACCCCTTATTCGACATATGCGATTCCCCTGCCTCAAGGGGGGAGAGGAGTTGGTGCCTGACTGGCAGTCCCTTGTAAACACTGCGTCCCTCGCTCCCGGCATGACCGGTGAGGGGATAGATCGCTCCAGATAACCCGCCGGCCAGGAACATGTTCGTGCATCAAAGGTTTGATCCCGGAAACGAAGGAAGGGAGCCATGAAAGAACCTGTGACATCCGCAAAACTCCGCGATGAGATCGACCACGGTCAGACTGCGGATAAAGTGTCTTTCCCTGACCCCGCAGCGGCGCCGCTTGGAACCGATGATGAAGCAGCCGGAAACCCGCCAACGGCAGAGCAGGTCGCCATGGCACGCAAGCAAGAGCTGAAAGAGGGGCCGGTACGCCGGCATGAACTTGACGGCCGGCCGCGACGGGGAAGGATCAAGCTCCTTCTTGTCGCTGCGATCATCCTCGCCGCAGTCGCCGGCTACTATCTGAGCCGCTAAGAGCCGTCCGGCGACGCGCAGCAGCCCGGTCAACGTCCCTCGCCCGGTGCTGCCACATGGCGGGAACATCCGGGATAGCCGGGACTTTACACAGAGAACTCAAGCCGGAGAGAGCCATGACAGATCGAGCCAGCCACAAACCCTATGACCAGCCAACCGGCGGATGGGGGTCGCTCAAGTCATTGCTCAAACATTCGGTCCAGCAGGGCGCAGTGTCGAGCGGGGTCGGGCTGATGCGCTCTCACAACAAGACCGGCGGCTATATGTGTACAAGTTGCGCATGGGCTAAGCCCGGAAAACCCCATCTGGCCGAATTTTGCGAGAACGGGGCGAAAGCGACGTTCTGGGATCTGACCTCAAAGCGCACAACGCCGGAGTTTTTCGCGAAGCATAAAGTCTCCGGCCTGCTTAACTGGACGGACCATGACCTCGAAAACGAGGGACGCCTGACCCATCCGATGCGGTATGACCCCGGCAGCGACACCTATGTCGCGGTGTCCTGGGCAGAAGCTTTCGACGATATCGGCGCGCATTTGAAACGCTATTCGCCCAAGGATGTGGTGTTCTACACCTCGGGCCGTGCCGCCCTCGAGACATCCTATATGTATCAGTTGCTGGCCCGGCTTTACGGCAACAACAACCTGCCCGACAGTTCCAACATGTGCCATGAAACCACCTCGGTGGCGCTGCCGCAAAGCATCGGCACCCCGGTTGGCACGGTCCTGCTCGAGGATTTTCAGGAAACGGACTGCCTCCTGTCCTTCGGTCAGAATGTAGGCACCAATTCGCCGCGCCTGCTTCACACGCTGCAGGAGGTGCGCGAACGCGATGTGCCCGTCGTCGTGTTCAATCCATTGCGCGAACGCGGCTGGGAAGCCTTTGTCAATCCGCAGCGGCCCGGCCAGATGCTGACCAACAAGGCCACCCCGATCGCAACACAATATTACCAGCCGCGCGCCGGCAGCGACATTGCGGTGATGACCGGCATGGCCAAGGCGCTGTTCGCCTGGGATGATGCTGCACAGGCCGCGGGCGAAGCGCGCGTTCTCGACGACAAATTCATCGCCGCCCATACGCATGGGTTTGAGGCATTTGAGGCGATGGTGCGCGGCACCGCTTGGTCCGATATCGAAGCCGCCTGCGGGTTGCCGCGGGACGCGTTGCAGGCGGCCGCAAGGACCTATGCCGAGGCGAAGTCGGTCATCGCGATCTACGGCATGGGCCTGACACAGCACAAGCTCGGCGTCGGCACCGTGCAGATGCTGATCAACCTGCTGCTGATGCGCGGCAATATGGGGCGGCCGGGAGCAGGTATCTGTCCGGTGCGCGGGCATTCGAATGTTCAGGGCCAGCGCACGGTGGGTATTGCCGAAAAAACCGAACTCGTGCCGCTGGACAAGATGGCGGAACGCTATGGTTTCGCCCCGCCGCGCGAAGACGGCATGAACACCGTCGAGGCTTGCGAGGCCATCGCCGCCGGCAAGGTCAGCGCCTTTGTCGGGCTGGGCGGCAATTTCATCCGCGCCATCCCCGAGCGCGACTTGATGGAACGCAAATGGCGAGATCTCGATCTTTCGGTGCAGATCGCCACCAAGCTCAACCGCACGCATCTCATCACCGCCCGCACCACCTATCTGCTGCCGACCCTCGTGCGCTCCGAGCTCGACGAACAGGCCACCGGCCCGCAGATTGTCACGATGGAGGATTCCACCACCTGCATCCATGCCTCCCGCGGGAAATACCGTCCGGCCAGCCCGCATCTGCTGTCCGAACCGGCGATCGTGGCCGGGATTGCCAAGGCCGCCTTGCCGGAAAACCCTTCGGTGCCGTGGGATCTCTGGGTGGCGGATTACGCGCTGATCCGCGACGAGATTGAGGCGGTCTTCCCCGATGATTTTCGCGGCTTCAACGCCCGGCTTGATCTGCCGGGGGGCTTCCCGCGCCCTGTGGCCGCTCGCGAACGCATCTGGGAGACCGACACCGGCAAGGCAAATTTCAAGACACCCTCGGCTTTGCACGCCAGTTTTGATAGCGGCAGCGATCCCGGCGTCCTGCGCCTGATCACGCTCCGCTCGAACGATCAGTTCAACACCACAATCTACGGCGATGCCGACCGGCTGCGTGGCATTCATCACTCCCGCATGATCGTGATGATGAACCCCAAAGACCGGATGCGGTTCCAGATTGCCAAGAACGAGCTGGTCCGGCTGACCTCTGCCACGGACGATGGCGTGTCACGGAGTGTCGGCGGCTTGCAGGTGATCGACTATGACATCCCCGAAGGCACCATTGCCGCCTATTATCCAGAGTGCAATGCATTGATCCCGCTCTGGCAATATGCTGAGGAGAGCAAGACT